>CBFHNR010000025.1:0-35609 GCA_965657215.1 uncultured Paracoccaceae bacterium | reverse complement strand
CCATAAGCACTTTGATTGGGTAGCCAGAACCATAGCCTTGCCCGACTCCGTCAGTTGCCCAACCTCCGATTTGAATGTCGAAAGCTATGCATTGTGCAGCCCGCAGGGACGTGGTTCTTCAGCCACTTGTTAATAGCAGCACTGGCTGAGTTTGCACTGGTACGTGATCCACGATTGTATCTAGGGAAGGCATAAGATGAGGTACCTGCTTCTTGCAGTATCCTTTGCGCAGCCCACAGGGCCATACCAGATAAAGGTATTACTCTCGCACTTGCAGACGTCTTCAGGCTGCGCCAAGGGTGCTTGCGCACTTCAACGAATGGAATGTCAGCCTGAAGGTTAAAGTCGTCCACAGACAGCCCTGCAGCTTCTGCCAGCCGCATTCCAGTGTCTGACACCAACGCCACAAGCCATCGGATATCATCATCAATCCGCATACACTCTCGCTGAACACGACGCAGGTCATCCAGTGGAATTGGTTTACGGGAGACAACACCCTTTGACCGATCATGGTAAACGCCCACAAACGGATTACGGATGTCCAGGGCAAACTCGGATAGGGCGAAGTTGATCACTGCTTTGACATAGGAAAAGTTACGGGTGACGCTTGATCCTGTTAAACCTCTAGCGACTAACCAATCTCTAAAAACAAGTGCGTCTTGTCTGGTATAAGCCGCCAATGGTTTATTCCCACAATTCTCTATCACATAACCACAGGCTCTTTCTGCAGATTGCCTAAATGACTTAGCTTTGCCGTTACCTTTCTGTTCCAGATAAACTTCCAGGGCATCAAGCAATGTAGGACCTTCCAAAGCCCTGTTTGGCGTCATATTTTGCGATTTAACTGCGGGGATATCCATCCCATCCCTAATAAGCGAAAGGCCCAAAACGTCGGACTTGGCTAATCGCATTTGTGTCCAATAGGCATCTAGCTTTGCAGCTTCGATCTTAGCCTGCAGCTTCGCTTCCTGAGGCGACGATGTACGCAATCCCTGGACGATACGAGGGTACTTGTAATGCTGCCTTAAATCAGCAGGAACCCTGCGAGTGAAGTAATAGTAGCCTCCACGCACGAAGGTGTAAGGTACAGGCTTGGTCAGTAATCGGGTCTGCATAACGGTCAGTCCAAGGCTAAAGCACAATAGCGCCAAAGTTAAAAACTGAGCGTTATCAGAAGCCTACGTTTGCAGTCGCCGATCTTTATTTTTTGGGAGTGGCGGACCGAGGAGGATTCGAACCCCCGACCCCCTGATTCGTAGTCAGGTACTCTATCCAGCTGAGCTATCGGTCCGTGAAGGTGCGTTTAAGGGACTGCGTTGGGGTTTGCAAGTCAGAAAAGCAACTCTTTTCAAAGTTTTTGGATTTTTCAGACCGTTGATTGAGGCAGTGTGATTTCAAAGCAGGTGCCTGTGGCATCGGAGTGTTTCAAGTCAATATCACCGCCGTGACCGCGGATCAGTTCTTGGGCTATGGCGAGGCCCAAGCCAATGCCGCCTTTGCGCACACCCCCTTGAAAGGGTTGGAATAAATGCTCTTTGGCCTTTGGCGGCAAGCCTGGTCCAGTGTCAGACACCTTGATTGACCAAGCCACTTCTGTTTCCGTCGCGGATACCACGATTTGCCCGCCATGATGCCCTGCTTGCATGGCTTGGCTTGCGTTTCTCACGAGGTTTGAGAGGGTGCGGTGCAACTGCTCTGGATCAGCGCGAACGACAAAGCTGTCGGGCACTGAATTGATCAAGTCAATTTCTGCATTCTTGGCTGAGATGGTTTCAGCGTCAAAGATATCCGCCACTAACGCTTTGAGGTCAAAGCGCTGGAGGGACGGGGCGGGCTCTTGGGCTTTGCCGAAAGCGAGGGTGCCTTCGGTGAGGGAGACCGCGCGCGACACAGAATTAATGAGCTTGGGGGCCAAGCGTTGGACGGTTGGATCTGCGCTCCCTTCCATGCGGTCAGAGAAAAGTTGAACACTTGTCAGGATATTGCGCAGGTCATGGCTGATTTTTGCGACGGCTTCTCCCATCTGGGCCAAGCGTTGTTTTTGTCGCAATGCGCTTGTGAGATCAGATTGCAGGCCAAATAAGGCGTCTTCGGCGTCTCTGAGTTCAACAATTTTTGCGGTGGGTTCAATGATGCGGCGGATATCTTGCGGGGCGTTTGCATAGGCCTTCATGTGATTGACGACGCGGTTTATAGGGCGGACCAAGGTCCATTTCACAGCAAAAAACAACAAAGCCGCCGTTATGACGGAGATGATCGCCGAAAGCATTAGAATGCGCAGGCCATAGTCGATGATGGCCAGCCTGAGGGGGCCACTGTCCATGGTGACCTCGATCAACAGGCCAGCCTTGAGCAAGGGAACACCGATCACGCGAATAACGCTTGGGTCTTGTCCCATCAGGCTATTGACGGCGTCAAGGATGAGCGTGCTGGCAGACGTGTCCCGAAGGTCGAATGTTTTCCCGACAGGGGCAGGCGGGGGCGAGGATAACACCAGTTCGCGCATTTCATCGCGGCGCAGAACGACGTTATAAACGCCTGCATTTGAGAGCAGCTCAGTCTCAAGCTCTTCTGAGATCATGTCATTTGCCAACAGTGCGAGCGAGGCAATTTGTGCGCGTTCAAGACGGGCAAACAAGTAATCTGCACGAAAACGGGCGATGGAGGGAACAAATATCAAGACCTCTGCCAGCATGACAAAAGCAATTGTTAAAATCAAAAACCGTCCTGATAAGGTTTTAAACATTAGATCCCATATTTACGGCAGCCACTTTTGCACCGTTTGTACCACGCGTTTGACCACTGTGTTATCGAATAATTTAGGTGTGAAATAGGCGCTGACGACTCTTTTATTGACTTCGCTCAAGGTCGGGTAGGGGGAAATCATTGCGGTGATTTTTGAGGGTTTGATATTGTTTGCGATGATGAAGGACCAAAAGTTGATCAATTCACCTGCTTGGGGGCCAACGATTGAGACCCCTTTGATCCGCCCTTTATGCAGCATCAGTTTTATCAACCCCTTTGCGTTGCGTTCCGCCAAAGCGCGATCGTTTCCAGAAAAATCAAAACGAATGATGTCGGTTTTTGACGGGTAGGTTTTGATCAACTCAGCTTCGCTTAATCCGATATGGGCCAGCTCAGGATCGGTGAATGTGACACGGGGGATGTGCGTGTCGCGGGCTTTGGAGGGGAGGCCAAACAAAGCGGATTTGATGATGACACCTGCGTGGTATCCCGCGACGTGGGTGAATTGGAACCCACCGGCGACATCGCCTATGGCATAGACCTTTTTATTGGTGGTCTTGAGAGATGCATCAACAGTAATCCCGCGCCGGTCATAGTTAATCTGTGCTGCCTCTAAATTAAGGCGGTCCACATTAGGGGCGCGTCCTGTGGCAATCAACAGGTGGCTACCTGTGATGATCGACCCATCGGAGAGCTGCGCCTCTGGTCCGGGTTTCACGGCGATAACGCTGACACCTTCTTTCAATGTGACGCCGTCTGATATCAATGCGTCTCGAACGTAGGACACCATTTCGGGGTCTTCACGCGACAGTATGGACTGGGCCTCAATGACGGTGACTTGCGATCCCAGCCGTCTGTGCGCTTGGGCCATTTCAATTCCGATTGGTCCACCGCCGAGAATAATCAAATGCTCAGGTCTCTCTGTTTGTGCAAACACAGTTTTGTTGGTGAGATAGGGTACACTGTCCAATCCGTCGATTGGGGGAATGAAGGCGGAGGACCCAGTTGCGATAACGATGCGACGGGCTGTGATACGCGTGTCGCCTGCTTGAACAGTGGTGTCGTCGATAAATGAGCCGTAGTCTTGGATCACTTGGACGCCTAGCCCCTCAAAACGTTCAACTGAATCATGGGGTTCGATCTGTGCGATGACATCATGCACATGGTCCATGGCCTTGGCAAAACTGATCTCTGGCTCATGCGGTGTAATCCCAAATGAATTCGGGGACCGCATCACATGCGCGCGCTTGCTCGCCGCGATCAATGCTTTGGAGGGGACACATCCATAATTGAGGCAATCGCCGCCCATCTTGTGGCCTTCCAAAAGCACCACAGATGCTCCCATTTGCGCGGCACCCGAAGCAACAGACAGCCCCCCAGAGCCTGCGCCAATAACAAGGATGTCGGTGTGAATGCTCTGGCTCATGATGTTTCCTTTTTCATGACGTTAAAGATCATTGGCAAAGCCGCAAGGCCCGCGAGCCCAAGAAGCGGCCCCAAGATGTGAGGGGACCATATGAGGGATAAATCTGGCGTACCACCTTGGTCAAAGACATCGCCAATCCCGACGCCAATCCATGTGAATACCAAGGCACCAGGGATAATCCCCAGAACCGTGGTGATGGCAAAGTTGCGAAATTTTACGCCGACAATTGCTGGTAATAAGTTTGCGACAAAAAACGGCACGACAGGGATCAATCGAAGCATAAACAAAACGCTGATCTCGTTTTGTTTTAGCTGATTGGATAAGGTTTCAAGCCGCCCCCCTGATGTGTCCATCTTTTGGGCAAGCTTATCGCCAAAGCCCAATTTTGCCGCCATGAATATGACTATAGCGCCCAAACTCGCCGCTGTTACGTTGAACAGGGTTCCCATACCTAATCCAAACAAGAACCCGCCTGTCACTGAGGCAACCGCTGCACCAGGGAGGGAGAAGGCAACAATGATGAAATAGATTGCAATAAACACTAAAGCGGTCAAAACGTAGTTATTATCACGATAGCTTAATAAGCTGTCCCGATTGTCCCTGAGCGTGTCAAAGCTGAGAACATCCTTAAGGAAGTAATATCCCAGCAGGGCTCCGAGGAGAATCACAAGAATAGGTAAATAGCGTTTCATGGCGTGTCTCCGATCAGACGAATCCCTTGGGTTGGTTTGACAATGCCCATACGCGAAGATTTTTCCCAGTCCCCTCACAAAGGGGTGATGAAATTGAGCTGATTTGTGAGAATTGCCCTTCAATCATCAGGCAAAATGACATAAACATACTCAGGAAACGGGTTTTTGTGACAAAACTGCATATCTGCGTTTGACTTATCCCGACTTGGCCCTTATTAGCCAGCACTCAGAATTATGAAACGGCGCGATTTCGATTAGCGCCCACCGATACGGAGACGGAGCGATGAAACGCACCTATCAACCTTCTAACCTGGTCCGCAAACGCCGCCACGGTTTTCGTTCACGCATGGCAACTAAAGCCGGCCGTAAAATCTTGAACGCACGTCGCGCACGTGGTCGCAAGTCGCTAAGCGCATAAGTCGCTCTAGCACTCGAAATTTAAAGGCATCGCTGGTGACGTCGTGACTATGGACACTCTTCATACCACGGACCATACCTCAGCGATGTCTTTTTCTGTTTATAAGCCCTATTTTATCATGCGCAATCGTAGCGAATTTTTGGCCGCTGCACGCGCGTTAAAGCAAGGGGCGAAGGGTATGATGGTTCAGGGGCGTTTGCGCGATGACGGAGACCCCTCAATCAGAGTGGGCTTTACCTGTTCTAAAAAGGTCGGCAATGCCGTTGCCCGAAATCGCGCCAAACGCCGCCTTAGAGCCATTGCTCAGGCTGTGATCCCTGATGTAGGACGCGCTGGTTGGGACTATGTCCTCATCGGGCGCGCCGAGGCAACAGCCTCGCGCGATTTCACCGACCTCCAAAACGATTTGAGATACGCCCTTGGCAAGATCCATGAGGCGGGCAAATGACCCCTCTCGCCTTTGTTGTATCTTTACCTGTTCGCGCCTATCGCATGGTGTTTTCCCCTTGGGTGGGGTTTAATTGTCGCTATCATCCGACCTGTTCGGCCTATGCGATGGAAGCCTTGGAAAAACATGGCGGGCTCTATGGGAGCTGGTTGATTGTGCGGCGTATTGGACGCTGCCACCCTTGGGGTGGTATGGGAGTTGACAACGTCCCAGACCCGAAAGCAAACAAAAGGAACAATGAAGATGCTTGATGAATTAGACGACATTCACCCATTGTTTCACGGAGCCCCATCGACCACTGAATTCAAGAAGCTGCGCAAACGCATCGTGCGCAATGTGCGCGAAGCAATCGAGCAATATGGGATGATTGAACGCGATGCCAAATGGCTTGTGTGTTTGTCTGGGGGCAAAGATAGCTATACCTTGCTCGCAGTGCTCTATGAGCTGAAATGGCGCGGCATGTTGCCTGTGGAATTAGTCGCCTGCAATCTCGATCAGGGACAACCTGGGTTTCCGGCAACCGTCTTGCCCGAGTTCCTCGAAAAAATGCAAGTGCCGCATCGGATCGAATACCAAGACACCTATTCGATCGTGATGGACAAAGTCCCAGAGGGACGTACCTTTTGCGCGCTATGCTCACGTCTAAGGCGCGGAAACCTGTATCGGATTGCGCGCGAAGAAGGCTGCTCCGCAGTTGTTCTTGGGCATCACCGCGATGATATTTTGGAAACCTTTTTCATGAATTTGTTTCATGGGGGCCGCTTGGCGACGATGCCGCCTAAATTGGTAAACGAAGAGGGGGATTTGTTCCTCTATCGCCCGTTGGCCCATGTTGCGGAAATAGACTGTGAAAAATTTGCAAGTGCTCTGAATTATCCAATTATCCCCTGTGATCTTTGCGGGTCACAAGACGGGTTGCAGCGCCAACAAGTGAAACAAATTCTTGATCAATGGGAAAAGAATAGCCCAGGTCGGCGTCAGGTCATGTTCCGCGCGTTGATGAATGCGCGCCCCTCGCATTTGTTGGACCCAAAGCTCTTTGATTTCGCCAATTTAATGTTGGACCCTGATAAATCTCGTGAAAAATTGAATGATGTTCCTGTGCTAAAGTAATCAAGCTTTAACATTCTCGCGCCATCCTCTCTTCTGAAAAGGGGACGGTATATGTGGGGACGGCGGCGCGCTGATCAAATTCAAGTGCTCATGACAGGTCTGGTTGCCGTAACTGGGTTTGTCTGGGCTGGATACCTTGGGGCTATTTTAGGGGCGCTTTGCTATGTTGCGTTGAAAGCAATCTCAAAACGCCGACGGCCCAAAGCAATTCCTATCTTATATCTCAGCTTGAATGACGTCTTGCGCAACTTAGGTGGGCATTGTCGTTTTGGCTTGTGCATTGTGATTAAATTCGAAGGTGATGACTTTGTTTTGTTTGAGGCCTTGGATAAGCTGCAATCAAAAATTGCGAGAACTGACACTGTTTTGCATAGTCGGTTCGGGTATTTCGTCGTGCTGTTACGTGCGGATAAACGGTGGAGGCAAAGCGTCGTCGATAGCGTCGTTGTGCGGCTTCAGTCGGTGCTAGAGGGATCACATGTCCCTCAGGTTGGGGTCTGTGCTCGTGAAAATAAACCTGCATCGGTTTTGTTGAAGGGAGCAGTTGCCTCGCTTCAACAAGGTCACTCTCCTGTGGTTCAAACGCCCATAAAACCGAGACGTCCAAACATTGCCAGAGTGTTACAGACGCGCTGATTTATAAAGGCCGATTTTCAAACCACCATGCGAGACCTGTGTTGGTTGCCCCTGAAACGGTAGGCCTGTTGATTTAGCAAGGCCCGGATCGCTTGTTATGATCCCAACGCGCCATCCTTTGAACCGCTCAAGCAAGGTTTTCCCAAGTGCCCCATAAACGGAGAATAGCAATTTACGTTCGCCAATCCGCGCACCGTAAGGGGGATTAACGATCACAAGGCCAGAGGCGTGGTCTGGGCGGATGAGGTCAGAAACCGCGTGACAGCTAAACTGGGTGAGATGATTAACACCTGCGCGTTCTGCGTTTGCATTGGAATTCTTGATGGCACCTGCGTCTCTATCGCTGCCAAAGAACATGGGCTCGCTGATTGACTCATTAGACCCCTTGCGCATCTCTGCCCAAGCCGTTGGATCAAAGGTCGCCAAATGTTCAAAAGCAAAGGCGCGTGATCGTCCCGCCTGAAGACCCAAGGCGATTTCGGCGGCTTCGATCAAAAAGGTGCCAGAGCCACACATGGGATCCACAACAGGTTCGCGTCCGTCATATCCGCAATCACGCAAGAACAAAACGGCCAGATTTTCGCGCATCGGGGCTTTACCGACGGCTTCCTTGTGGCCGCGCTTGTGCAAGGGTTCGCCCGTTGTGTCCAAGCTAAAGGTGCATAAATCATCGTCTATGCGCACCTTTAATGTAACGGGCGCGTCTGAGGCGATGGTGATCCCCATTTCTTCGACGAGGGCGCGCTCAACCCGTTGGCTTGCAGCCTTGGCGTGATAGATTTTAGATGCTTTGCAGGTCGCTTCAACACGGACAGCTACGTCAGGGCGCAGAATATCCGCCCAAGGAAATTTACGCGAACGTTTGTCCAGCTGAGCCAGATGCATCGCGCGAAAGGATCCGACCCGAGCCAGAACGCGACTTGCCCCGCGCAGTTCTAGATTGGCGCGCCAGACATCTCGCCAGGTTCCTTGGAATTCAACGCCCCCTGCAACCAGTGTACAGTCGGCAAACCCCTTTTCGGAGGCCTCCGCCTGTAAAAGAGGCTCTAACCCGGGAGGGGTCGCTAAAAATATTGTGAACATGCTCATGCCTTCGCATATCAACGAAAACGATCTAAGGCGAGCGAGAATTATTGTTGCAAAACATATTCTAGTTTTGAGGTGATCATCATAATTTTGGAAAAAGAGGTCTCACAAGGTTAATCCTTAATCTCAGCAGCATAAACACCCCAAAGGGAGGTCTTGGGCGCCCAGCCCTTAAAACCGCCCGTGCGCAAGCGACACCAATCAATCGAGCACTCTTCGAGACGGGCGACCACATTCAACTCAAGGCGCGCCTCGATCAAGGAATTGGGATCAGGTTTCGAATAAAGCGGCTGCATATCGTTGATAATGATCACATTGCGCACCCCAGAAATCAGCGTGTAATGCACCCAACCGCCTGCACCATCAATATCGCGAATGCGGCGCCAATTTTCGTATTCACCGTAAACTTCAACAGGCATGTTACGCCTCTTATAGACCCAATCAATGCGGTGACTGAGGGACGGGCCACGCCGCACGTTCACCTCGTCCGATTTGAGCGAGACATAGCGCGGCAGCGGTAAATTGGTGACGGGTCCGCGCTCTTGTGCCCAGAGCGTGACTGGGAGGGCAATCACCAAAGCCAAAGCCGTGAGAACCTGTTTCATAAGGATAACCTATCTAACAACTCGAATTGTAAAAGGGGTTCTTGCGCCCCGCTGCAACTTGGGCCACTCTGACATTAATTGATGCACAAGAAAAGACAGGAGCTGTTCATGCCGTCCCAAAAGTTGACTGTTGTTGTAACGCGGCGCTTGCCTGAGGTCGTTGAAACCCGCCTGTCCGAACTCTTTGATGTGAAACTGCGCGATCCTGACCGTCCAATGACGCGCGATGAGCTTATGGATGCGATGCAAAACGCGGATGTCTTGGTCCCAACAATTACAGATAAAATTGATGCAACGCTACTTGGGGGCGCTGGGCCTCGGCTCAAGTTGATTGCGAATTTTGGTGCGGGTGTGGATCACATTGACGTCAATACGGCGCGTGAACGTGGGATATTGGTGGCGAATACACCAGGCGTGGTTACCGATGACACGGCCGATATGGCGATGGCCTTGATGTTGGCTGTGACACGCCGCATGCCTGAGGGGTTGCATCAAATGCAAGCTGGCGACTGGGGCGGTTGGGCACCTACAGCGTTTTTGGGTGGACGCCTCGGGGGGCGTCGATTGGGGATATTGGGCATGGGCCGCATTGGTCAGGCGGTTGCACGACGGGCGCAAGCCTTTGGAATGCAGGTTCATTATCACAACCGCAAACGGCTTCGTCCTGAAATCGAAGAAGGGCTTGAGGCGACCTATTGGGAAAGCTTGGATCAAATGGTTGCACGTATGGACATCGTGTCGATCAACTGTCCTCACACACCATCGACCTTTCATTTGATGAATGCCCGTCGCCTCAAATTGATGAAGCCGACCTCTGTGATTGTGAACACATCACGCGGCGAGGTCATTGATGAAAACGCGCTGACGCGAATGTTACGAGCCGGTGAATTGGCAGGTGCGGGACTAGATGTTTATGAAAATGGAACGGATGTAAACCCGCGTCTGCGCGAGCTTAAGAACGTTGTTCTCTTGCCGCATATGGGGTCCTCTACTGTGGAGGGGCGCATAGAAATGGGTGAAAAAGTCATCATTAATATCAAGACGTTCGCCGATGGGCACCGTCCCCCAGATCAGGTCTTTCCAGCGATGCTATAACGCAGAAAGGGGCCGCAAATCGCAGCCCCTTTTGTTGAATTCCAGTGGCCTAAACGAAGAACTGTGCGCCATTCGCAGAGATCGTTGATCCATTGATAAAGCCAGAATCCTCTGATGCCAAAAAGACTACGCAACGCGCGATTTCTTCGGGTTCGCCCAAGCGGCCTGTTGGGATTTGTGCCACGATGCTGTCGCGCACTTTTTCTGGTACGGCCATAACCATTTCGGTCGCAATGTAGCCCGGGCAAATAGCGTTAGCAGTGATGCCTGCGCGTGCGCCTTCTTGAGCCAAGGATTTAACAATCCCCAAATCGCCCGCTTTGGTCGCGGCATAGTTTACCTGAGCGAATTGGCCTTTCTGACCATTGATCGACGAAATCACGATCACGCGGCCAAATTTACGTTCGCGCATACCTGGCCAGATTGGGTGTACTGTGTTGAAAACGCCTGTTAAATTTGTATCCACAACGTCGTGCCATTGCTCTGGCGTCATTTTGTGGAAGGGTGCGTCGCGGGTGATCCCTGCATTGGCAACGACAACGTCGATTGGGCCAAGGTCCGCTTCGACTTGCGCGATGCCTGCCTTGCTATCATCATAGCTTGCGACATTCCATTTGTATGTCTTGATGCCTGTTTCGGCTGTGAATTTTGCAGCGGCTTCATCGTTGCCAGCATATGTTGCTGCAACAGTGTATCCTTCTGCTTTTAGTGCATTTGAAATTGCAGCACCGATACCTCGGGAACCGCCAGTGACAAGGGCTACGCGCGCCATGCTTCTCTCCTAGTTAGTAAGTTGTCTTGATAATACTGTTACTCAAATAATAATTAATGCGCAATATTATTTCGTGACGAATTTCTGCCCTGCGGCGAAACAACACAATAAAAAGGGGGCGATAACGCCCCCTCATGAATTTATGGCCGCTCTAGGCACATCGCGACGCCCATTCCGCCACCGATACACAGCGTGGCCAGACCTTTTTTCGCATCGCGACGTTTCATTTCAAACAACAACGTATTCAAAATGCGCGCGCCAGAGGCACCGATTGGGTGACCGATCGCGATTGCGCCGCCATTCACGTTAACAATTGCAGGATCCCATTCCATGTCTTTGTTCACGGCACAGGCTTGCGCGGCAAAGGCTTCGTTGGCTTCGACAAGATCCAGATCAGTTGCAGACCAACCTGCTTTTGCCAAAGCTTTGCGAGAGGCGTGGATTGGGCCGACACCCATGATGGAAGGGTCCAGACCAGCTGTCGCATAGGATGCGATCCGCGCGAGGGGCTCAATGCCGCGCTTTTCCGCCTCTTCAGCAGTCATCAAAAGGGCGCCAGCCGCGCCATCGTTTAATCCAGAGGCATTTGCCGCCGTAACAGACCCGTCCTTGGTAAAGGCAGGGCGCAATTTCTGCATCGCGTCCATTGTTGCGCCGTGGCGGATGTATTCGTCCTTGTCCACAACAATCTCGCCTTTGCGTGTCTTGATTGTATAGGCGAAGACTTCGTCATCAAAGCGACCCGCTTTCAAGGCAGCTTCGGCTTTGTTTTGTGAGGCAACAGCAAATTCATCCTGCATATCGCGGGTGATGCCCCATTTGTTGGCAACATTCTCAGCGGTTTGACCCATGTGATATCCGTTGAAGGCATCCCACAGACCATCACGGATCATGCTATCAATATAGGACACATCGCCCATTTTGTAACCCGCGCGAAGATGCGCAACATGGGGGCTCAGCGTCATGTTTTCTTGACCACCTGCACAAACGATATCCGCATCGCCGAGTTGGATGTGTTGCGCCGCCAGCGCAACCGCGCGAAGTCCAGAGCCACACACTTGGTTAATGCTCCAAGCTGAGCTTTCGATGGGAAGGCCCGCGTTCACATGCGCTTGACGTGCAGGGTTCTGACCTTGGCCAGCTGTCAAAACTTGACCCAAAATTGTTTCTGAGACGTCGCTTTTGTCGATGCCTGCACGGGCCACGACCTCTTCTAGCATAGCTGCGCCCAAATCATGCGCGGGTGTGTTTGCAAAAGATCCACCGAAACTGCCGACGGCTGTCCGGGCTGCGGATGCGATAACAACGTTTGTCATTTATTCCTCCTAATGATTGCGCCTCTCTTACCTGTTTTGCTGCAATGCGGCAACATTTTTGAGTGTGACACTTAGGAGCGCCTATGCGCGACGTTGTTTTTGGGCGGGTTTGATCCAAGGGGGAACCACAGTTGGAGCGGCGAAATAATACCCCTGCTGACAGTCGATTCCCGCCTTGGTCAGCCATTGATTGGCCGTCGGGGTTTCGACCGCTTCTGCGACTGTATCCATGCCGAAATGTTGTCCAATAGAAATAAGGGCTTGGACCAAAACCTGATCATCCACGCTTGTCTCAATAGATCGAATGAATTGGCCATCAATTTTAAGGATGTCAAAATCGAAATCCCTGAGGTAGCGAAACGACGTTGATCCCGATCCAAAATCATCTAGTGCAAATGAAATCCCGCGTTTGTGGAGATCACGCATAAAATTGATCACCAATTCGGGGACCATCATGGCCGAACTCTCGGTAATTTCGAGAATCAGCCTCTGGCCCAAGCTCGGATCCCGACGTAATGCGCGGCCAAGGAGATCGATCCATTTCCCGTATCCGATAGAGCGTGCGGACATGTTGATAGCAAGGCGCAGACTGGGCACTCGGATCAAGCTTTTCAAACCTAGTTCCAAAGCAAGGCAATCAATCAATCGTCCTGTTTCGGTTTCTTCGACTTGGGTAATGAATTCCTTGGCGGGAATGATGCGCCCATTGGGATCCTGAATGCGGATCAGGCCCTCGTAAAAGGCGATGTTGTGGGTAGGACCGCTGCGGACAATGGGTTGAAAGGCAAGCAGAGCATGATTGGATGTTACGGCCTCCTGCACAAGTCCCATGATCGTTCGCCCCTGCATGGCATTAGCAAAGCTAAGAGGGGATTCCTCGTCTGGGGGAATGTCTAAAATGTTGCTCTCACGCATCTTTGCCTCCATTGTCGGGAACAGAGTGACGCGAACTTTCTAACAAAAGATAAAGAGTGGGAACATTTCATGGAACGATGCGGTTGGGCAGGGCAGGAGCCGATATATACAGAATATCACGATACCGAATGGGGCGTGCCCGAATATGACAGCCGTGCCTTGTGGGAAAAGCTGATATTGGATGGGTTTCAAGCGGGGCTCTCTTGGATCACCATATTGAAAAAGCGAGACAATTTCCGCGAGGCATTTCAAGGGTTTGACCCCCATGTGATTGCGACGTGGGGCGATGCTGAGGTCGAAGGGTTGCTCCAAAATACCGGCATCATTCGCCACCGTGGCAAGATCGAAGCAACGATCACAAACGCTCAGGCTTACCTGCGGTTAGAAGAGGAGCAGAGCTTTGCGGATTATTGCTGGGGCTATGTCGATGGTGCGCCGATTGTGAACAAATTCGCAACGCTCAATGAGGTGCCTGCGCAAACGGAGCTGTCACAAAAATTTAGTAAAGATTTGAAAAAACGAGGGTTCAAATTTTGCGGTCCCACAATCGTTTATGCATGGATGCAGGCCTGCGGATTGGTGAACGACCACCTCATGACCTGCCCCGCCCGAGGGGTCAAATAGCCCCGAATTTTGGCATCGGTATCACGTCGGTATTGTATCAGTATTGCGTCGGTGGGTTTTGAGCGTACTTTTAAACTTGGCGCATGCTCTAAAAAGCAATCGAAAATGGTGGTAAATGTCGCGACACCCAATTGACTCTCCCCCAACAACCCTCTAACAGCCCCCTCTATTGGTGTTGGTGGCCCCCGCAAGGGGATTCCTGTCGTGCGATAAGTGCAAGAGGACAACGCCCTTCATAGTCGCCCTTTTGGGCGTCGTCTTAGAGAAGGAGATCAGCAGATGACAAAAAGAACTGCTGCCAAGTATAAAATTGACCGCCGTATGGGCGAAAACATTTGGGGTCGCCCAAAGTCACCTGTAAACCGTCGTGAATATGGCCCAGGCCAGCACGGTCAGCGTCGCAAGGCGAAATTGTCAGACTTTGGTCTACAGTTGCGCGCCAAGCAGAAGCTAAAGGGTTACTATGGCGACCTAACAGAAAAACAGTTCCGTCGTATCTATACAGAAGCAGAACGTGTTAAAGGCGATACAGGTGAAAATCTGATCGGTTTGCTAGAACGTCGTTTGGACGCCGTTGTGTATCGCGCGAAATTCGTGGTCACAATGTTCGCCGCTCGTCAGTTCGTAAACCACGGCCATGTTTTGGTAAACGGCAAGCGCGTGAACATCGCGTCTTACCGTGTCAAAGAAGGCGACGTGATCGAAGTGCGTGAGAAGTCCAAGCAAATGGTTGTGCTTCTTGAAGCGGTTCAAAACAACGAACGTGACGTTCCTGACTACCTAGACGTAGATCATACAAAAATGACAGCGACATTCGTGCGCTCGCCTGGTTTGAGCGATGTGCCGTATCCAGTTGTCATGGAACCAAACCTCGTCATCGAATACTACGCACAAAACTAAGTTTCACACATATTTGTGCAAAGGGCCGCGACGGGAAACCGCCGCGGCTTTTTCTTTGCTCTGGCATTAGAGGAATTGCCCGAGTATGAAAGGGCAAAGCAGGGAGTTCGGCATGGCCAAAATTGTACCACAGCCCGGTATTTCGGATATTAAACTCTATCAAAGTGGGGCAAGCCATGTTGATGGGGTGAGCGAAGTGTTAAAGCTTAGCTCAAATGAAAATCCCTTTGGTCCGTCGCCCAAGGCGGTCGAGGCTATTCGGAAATCTGCGCATACGCTTCATCGCTATCCCTCAACCGATCACCAATCCTTGCGTCGCGCGATTGCAGAGACCTTTGATCTTTGGTCCGACAATATCATTTGTGGGGTTGGGAGCGATGAGATTATTTCGTTCCTATGTTATGCCTATGCGGGTGTTGGGGACGAAGTTCTCTATACGGAACATGGCTTTAGCATGTATAAAATTTCCGCGATGGCGGCTGGGGCAACCCCAGTTGTGGTTGCGGAAAAAAACCGTGTTGTTGATATTGAGGCCATATTGGAACGGGCAGGGGACAAGACCAAATTGGTCTTTGTCACCAATCCAGGTAATCCCACAGGCACCATGATCCCCGAAAGCGATATTCGCAGGTTGGCGGATAAATTGCCGACGCATTGCTTGTTGGTCGTGGATGGCGCCTATGCCGATTACATCGAAGGCTGTGATGGGGGTGCCAAGCTTACGCATTCTTATGACAATATCTTTATCACACGCACTTTTTCCAAGCTCTATGGGCTGGGTGGCATGCGTGTCGGCTGGGGATATGGTCCCAAATATATCGTTGATACGCTGAACCGTTTGCGCGGTCCGTTCAATTTATCCGTGACCGCGCTTGAGGCTGCGGAGGCCTCTGTTTTGGACACGGACTACGCCGAAAAATGTCGCAGCGAAAATATGCGGCTGCGGGCATGGTTGGCGAGTGCTTTGGCGGAACATGGGGTAAGCTCAGATACATCGATGGCGAACTTCATTTTGGCACGGTTTGGGTCCCAAGCCGAGGCTGAAGCCTGCGATGACTATCTGCAAGCCAACGGTATTTTGGTTCGCCGTGTTGGGGGCTATGGGCTTCCACATTGTTTGCGGATCACTGTAGGGGATGAGGCCTCTTGTCGTCGTGTGGCGCATGCAGTGGGTCAGTTTAAAGCGGAAAAGAAATGACGAAAATATACGACAAAGTTGCGCTCATCGGGTTGGGTTTGATTGCGTCCTCTATCTTTTGGGCGATCAAGCGGGGCGGATTGGCGCATGAGGTCAGCGGTTATGCGCGATCCCAAGAAACGCGCGATACGGCCCGTCGTATTGGATTGTGTGATAGCATTCATGACAGCGCGGCTGAGGCGGTCAAAGACGCGGATTTGGTGATCCTCTGTGTGCCTGTTGGTGCGATGGAACACGTCGCCCAAGAGGTTGGACCCTTTCTGAAACAGGGCGCAACTGTCAGCGATGTTGGCTCTGTTAAGCGGGCTGTGATTGATGCGGTTGGCCCACATATTCCCGAGGGCGTACATTTCATTCCAGCGCACCCTTTGGCGGGGACAGAGCATTCTGGACCTGAATCAGGGTTTGCGACCTTATTTGATAATCGCTGGAGCCTCCTTGTTCCCGTTGAGGGAACGGACAGGGATGCTTTGACACGGCTTTGGTCGTTGTGGGAAGGGATGGGCGCAAATGTCGATGAGATGGAAGCCGATCACCATGACCTCGTTTTGGCGGTGACAAGCCACGCGCCGCATTTGATTGCCTACACAATGGTCGGTGTCGCGGATGATTTGCGCCGCGTGACAGATAGTGAAGTTGTCAAATATTCCGCCGCTGGATTTCGTGATTTCACGCGGATTGCGGCCTCTGATCCCACCATGTGGCGCGATGTGTTTTTGACCAACAAAGAGGCGACGTTGGAAATATTGGGTCGCTTTACCGAAGAGCTGTTTGATCTACAACGCGCCATTCGTCAGGGCGATGGTGACAAATTGCACGCATATTTCACCCGTACACGCTCTATCCGCCGTGGTATCATCGAAGCAGGTCAGGATACAGACGCCCCAGATTTCGGGCGTTCAAGCGTGAAAAGGGAATAAATGACGTCTCAGGGGTGCATCGGTTTTTTTGTGAGTGTTGTGTTATGTGCCCTCCCTGTACATGCGGTAGAAGAGGCGCTTATTCCGCCGTCGCGCCCGTTGACCCTTTCTGTGCCCGCGATCCATTTGCCGTTAACACAAAGTTTGCGACCCCTTGAACGTCCCGCCGCGATTGAACAACAGGCGATCAAGCGTAAACAGCAACTTCGCACGGGATCGGTCTGTGGGGATATTCGGCTTCAGGGAAAAGCGATTGGGACGAAACGGGGACATCTTTCGGCCTGTACGGTTCCAAATGCGGTTCAGCTAAAATCCGTCTCTGGCATTGCCCTGACGCAGCCAGCCGTTGTGGATTGCACGACGGCCAAGGCCTTCGCCAAATGGGCCGATAGATCGCTGAAACCAACGGCGCGAAACATTGGGAAATCTGTGTCCCAGATACAAATCATCGGGCATTTTTCCTGTCGCACGCGTAATGGTCAACCTGGTGCTAAGCTGTCGGAACATGGCAAAGGACGGGCGCTGGATATTGCGGGATTTCGCTTTAGCGACGGCACCAAAACCACATTGATCAAAGACTGGCGCACCGCGTCGGGTCGCAAGTTTTTGCGTCCCTTGCATCGAGGGGCTTGCGGTATCTTTGGGACGGTGTTGGGACCAGAGGCCAATAAATATCACCAAGATCATTTCCACTTTGACACCGCGCGGTATCGAAGTGGCGCTTATTGCCGCTAGGTGACGTGGCGTTTCACTGGTCAAAACGTCCAAGATTTGGCGCAGTGGTGAAAAAGCAATGGTAACCAATATGACAACCCCTTTTTATGCGCAATCTGTTGATGACCTTTTGACATTGGATCAAACGCTTACGATGTCGGGCTATGATTTTATGTTGGGGATCAAAGAGGGCCGCTATCCAGCGCCTCCAATCGGCAAAGCCTTGGGATATCAGCTGAGCGAAGTTGGCGATGGGCGGATCGTGTTCCGAGGGGTGCCAACGTTTGATACGCTTAATCCATTGGGAACGGTGCATGGAGGATGGTATGGGACATTGCTAGATAGTGCGATGGCCTGTGCTGTGATGACCAAAGTCCCCAAGGGTAAAATCTATACGACGTTGGAATATAAGATAAATATTATCCGATCCATTCCTGTTGGTGCGGAAATTGAGGCCATCGGCGAAACGGATCACACAGGCCGATCCACAGGGGTCGCAACAGGGCGGATTGTGGGGGTCTCAGATGGGCGCCTCTATGCAACAGGCTCAACAACCTGTCTGATAATGGCGCCCAAATAGGTTAGAAATCTTGGATCAAACCAGCACGCACCACTGTTGTCGGCGTTGCGGTTCCTGACATGAAATCGCGAATAACTCCGCTGCTGTGGAGGATTGGCCTCCGCGTCTTTGACACATTTGAGCCACTCAGTACCAAAAAACCTTGGCTTTAGACTTTGGATAATCTCTGACGTAACCCTTTTCTTGATAGACTGAGAGGTCAAAACCCAGTGACGTCGAGCTCTCGGGTCAGTGTTTAAATACCCCGTTATTGCAAGATCGCGCTTTCCCATTCTGACAAAAACCGCTGTTTCTTATAGTTGTCTAGAAATACCAACAGGCCTGGACCTAGTCCTATGCGATTGACTGCACTGGGTTGTATGGGGGTACCGCCGATAACAGATCGGCCTTCTCCAGTTTGCTCGTTAAAGGCATGCTGCAGGATATGATCCAAGAACATCGCGGCTAATGCTGGCTGTTGTGTCGTTTTAGGGATGAGAACGCTGCGCAGCATGACAGTTGTGGTGTCTTGTGGAAGGATGATTGCAACTTGGTCTGCTTGGGGGTGGCTGAGGGCATAACTGCCTAGGACGTTATAAGCGATATCCAGTTTTCCGGACAGGACATCCCCGATCATGTCCGAAGAACAGCAATACAATTTGACCCCAGACTGCCCCATCACCTCCATCAACCTCCAGAATGTTTCTGATCCCCGTGCATCTTGGGTCGCAAATAGATAGCCCAAACCTGAACTGCGAATGTCATATGTTCCAATACGACCTCGAAACTGATCTGGATTTTTGCGGATCAACCCGATCAAAGATTGTCGGGTTTGATAGGGTCCCAAGGCGGCCAAAGTGTCCTTGGACATCACCACCGTCGCGGGTTCCTGAGAAAAGGCAAAAACCATTGAATTCCAATGTGCCCAAGCCGGTAAATCCACAGTTCGTGGCGGCGTGTGTTTGAGTGCAAACCCGTCATTTGCCAATTTAATTTGTAAATCCATTGCACTAGAAATCACAAGGTCAAAGCGCACTTGATCCTCTGCAATCCCCTTCATTACTTGGGATGACGAGGCCACAGTATAGTCGATGGCAATGTCTGGATTGGTTGCCAAAAAAGACCGGATCATCGGTTCAAAATACGCAATATCTGCTGTCGACAATATGCTCAAACTGGTTTGCGCGTTTTCTGGTCCAAACCGTTCTTCTGCTTCTATTTCAAAGCCATGCACAAATGAGGCCCATATTATTCCAATGGCAAAGATAAAAGAACGCATGTGCCCCCCTTTGTTTTGTTTGATATTTCCAATGTCCCATTATGCGCGGCCATCACATCGCGCACAATTGTTAGCCCTAGTCCTGACCCAATCACTCCACCGGAATTTTCACCGCGCTGAAACCGTTGCGTCAAAAACGAGGTGCTCCCCCCAGGAAGGCCTGGTCCCGTGTCCGTGACACAAATTTGCGCATCTGAGTTAGCGCAGCTTAGCGAGACATCGATTTGGCCCAAAAGGGGTGTATATTTAATCGCATTGTCCAAAACATTGTGAATAGCGTTTTGCAGCATGATGGGATCCCCTTTGATCTTAACGTCGGGCTGTAGATCTGCGATAAATTCGATATCCCGTAGACCTGCGATTGGACCAAGTTGTTCTAAAACCGCCTGCACCAGTTTGGTTAAACTGACGTCCTCTTTTTCTAGATCGTCCGCGCGAAACGTGACCATTGCGTGATCTAACAACTGACCTGCCGCGCGGGAGCTTTCGTCAATGGCGCGCACAATATCGCGCAAGGCCTTGCGATTATGTTCTTTTTCAACACGATGCAGGGTTACATCTGCTTGGGTGCGGACAATTGCTAAGGGTGTTCTCACGCGATGAGCGGCCTCGGCGATAAATTCTTCTGACCGTTTTAAAGAGACCTGCAAACGCTGCATTAAGGAATTTAACGACGTCACCAAGGGCGCCATTTCGCGGGGCACTGGGGTGGCAACGGGTCGTAAATCTTTGGGGCCACGGCGGGAAATGGACTGGGTCAAGCGTTGTAAAGGACGCGTCGCGAATTCAACCAATATCCAAGTCACAGCAACCGAAGCGGCAAAAAAAGCAAGCCCCATCCCAATCGCCCATCGCCATACTTTTTCAACAGTTTGACGCACATTGGTTTGAGTTTGCGCAACAGCCACAGTCAAGTTTTGAGGAGTGTCCTGAATTGAAAAAACGCGATCCACTGCTGTAATGCGCACTGTTTCCCCTAAAAAGTCCTCTGTTTGATAGGCCCCTTTGCTATCCGTCACTCCCTTTGGGATCGGCAAGCTGTCATAGCCCGTGATAAAAGTTTCATTCTGATAAATCGCATAAAAAACCCGCTCATCGGTAACGCTATCCAGCATTGAGAGAGACGAGTAGGGGAGATCAATGAGCAAGGCGCCATCACGCACTTGCACGCTGTCGAGGATAGAGATCGCAGAGGCAAATAGGATGTTATCCTGACTGGCTTGAACCGCTTGGCGTGCAACAGATTGAATCGCGATATAGACCAAGATTGAGATGACTGCCGAGGCCGACAAAAACGTAATCGTTAAACGGCGTCGAATCGACCCTTGAACGACGGGCGCTCTCATGGCTCGACGTCCAATTTATACCCTGATCCACGAATGGTTTTGATTGACACCGTGGAGTTAGCCAAATGCCGGCGCAGTCGGGCGACATACACTTCTATCGCGTTCTCTGTGACCTCTTCGTCATAGGAAAACAGACGGTCCACAAGTTTCGATTTCGGGATAATTTGACTGGGACTGTTGAGGAAAATTTCGAGCAAGCGCAGTTCACGTGTGCGCAAAGGAATATCGGAATCATCTATTCTTAGTGTTCCGGCCAAGGGATCAAACGTTAGGGTTCCGTAGGTCACGATATTGCGGGCACTGCCGCCGCGACGACGCAAGACAGCACGGCATCGTGCCTCGAGTTCCGAAAAATCGATGGGTTTGACCATGTAATCGTCGGCGCCCAAGTCCAACATACCAACCCGATCTGAGACCTGAGATCGCGCGGTCAACACAATAACAGGCGTTTGGGTTTGAGCCATTCGATGGCGTTGCAAAAACGTGCGACCATCGCCGTCTGGCAACATGATATCCAATAAAATAAGGTCGTATTCCGTTGTCGCAGTGAAATCAAAGGCGGATTGTAAATCCTGAGCATGATCGACGGCATGTCCATCCAAACGCAATCGGTCCACGACGGCGTCAGCCAAAGCTTGGTTGTCCTCTACCAGTAGAAACCGCATGTGTTTAATTCTTTCTGTGGATGTCAGGTCCGTGTCAGGTTTTTGCTAGATGGTGTCCAATTCATGGGCGGTTTCGCCCAGCAAGTCAAATGGGAGGAAACGTTATGACTTTCACTATGGGCCGTCGTGCCTTATTGGCGGCAGCTGCCGCATTTTCATTGGTTGGGTCTGCGCATGC
Source organism: uncultured Paracoccaceae bacterium (assembly GCA_965657215.1). Lineage (GTDB taxonomy): Bacteria > Pseudomonadota > Alphaproteobacteria > Rhodobacterales > Rhodobacteraceae > JAHEJA01. Next base: position 13,959 of record CBFHNR010000025.1, on the reverse strand, counting down.
AGGTGGACACCAAGTCGTAGACAGCATTCACTTTCTAATTCCTGGTGGTGCCGGTGGTGGCTGGGATGGAACAGCACGTGGCACGGGCGAGGCATTGACAGGCGCAGGCCTGGTTGGCTCTGCCTCTTATGAAAACATGTCAGGCGGTGGTGGTGGTAAAGCCATTGCACACTTGATCGAAAATGCTGAATCAAACCACGGGACGTTGATGGTTAATTCCACACCAATCGTCATTCGTTCATTGACTGGTGTTTTTCCACAAAGTTTCCGTGACCTAACATTGGTTGCCGGTACAATTGGTGATTATGCAGCAGTGGTTGTCGGCAAGGATAGCCCGATCAATTCCATGGATGAGCTGTTGGCAGCCTATCGCGCGGATCCAAACGGAACTGCTGTTGGTGGCGGTTCGGTTCCTGGTGGCATGGACCACTTGGTTGCGGCGATGGTCATGCAGGCCGCTGGCGAAGATCCAACAGCTGTAAAATACATCCCCTATGACGCGGGTGGTGATGCGATGGCAGCCTTGCTATCTGGTGAAATCGACGCGCTATCAACTGGGTTTTCAGAAGCTGTTGCTTTGGCCGAAGCGGGCGAAGTTAAAATTCTAGGCGTTACATCAGATGAGCGTGTCGCAGCCTATGCAGATGCACCAACTATGAAAGAGCAAGGCCTAGACACATCATTCGTGAACTGGCGTGGGTTCTTTGCGGCACCTGGTTTGCCTGCGGACCAATTGGCAGCATATCAAGATGCCATCACAAAAATGTATGACACGCCAGAATGGGAAGCTGTGCGCTCACGCAATGGCTGGGTCAACATTCATAACAACGGTGATGATTTCCGCGCGTTCCTAGAAAAGCAAGAACAGGAAATTGGCGACCTTATGCGTAAGCTCGGGTTCCTATAATCAAACTCTCTTGGCCCGCCAACTGTGCGGGCCAAGACCATTTTACACGAGGTAGAGAATGGCACTGGATCGCTGGATCGCTCTGATCATATTAGTTATTTCGATTGTTTACGGGTATGCTGCTTATTTCACGATGGACCAACTATTGCCCCCGTTCATGCAACGTAATCCAGTTTGGCCTTCGACCTTTCCCAAAATTTTGTCCGTGATGGCGATTGTAACATCTCTCGTGATCCTATTGGGTTTGGAAAAATCTGAAAGTAGCGCTAAAGAAGCTGACATCGATTACCGCAGGTTGGGTGACTACAATATCGGTCAAGCGGCGCTGCTGATTGCGATGATGGTGGTCTATGCTCTTACTCTGCGTCCATTTGGGTTCTTCATAGCCACAGTCGGTTTTTTGAGCGTGTCTGCCGCCATTTTGGGCGAACGGAAGTTTCATTATCTTATCCCCATCACAACTCTTGCGGCCTTTGTGATTTGGTATCTTGTCGAACAAGTCTTGGGCATATTCTTGCGCCCCTTTCCCACGTTTTTGATCGGAGGATGACATGTTAGAAGGTTTACTCATTGGCCTTGAGACGGCCTTTTCTATCAAAAATCTGGCGATGGTGATCGGTGGCTGTTTGATTGGAACATTCATTGGGATGTTACCGGGCTTAGGCCCAATGTCCATTATTGCGATTATGATACCTGTCGCCATTTCAATGGGCGATCCCTCTGCGGCGTTAATCTTGCTGGCTGGCGTTTACTATGGCGCTATTTTTGGCGGCTCGACGTCTTCTATTTTGCTCAACGCGCCGGGGGTCGCTGGCACTGTTGCGACCAGTTTTGACGGCTATCCTATGGCGCGCGCAGGTAAAGCGGGTAAAGCCTTAACCATCGCTGCGATTTCGTCCTTTGCAGGTGGAACAATCGGGGCCGTTTTGTTGATGATCTTCGCTCCTGCTCTGTCATCTGTTGCCTTGCTATTCCACTCGGCGGAATATTTTGCGTTGATGGTGGTCGGTCTCGGCGCAATTGCAGCATTCGCAGGCTCAGGAAACGTCGCCAAGGCGGTTCTCATGACGCTTGTTGGATTGATCATGGCAACAGTCGGAGAGGGCGCATTGTTCAATATGCCTCGGTTCACGATGGGGTTAATGGATCTGCAATCTGGCTTTAGCTTTATTACGCTCGCCATGGCAATTTTTGCACTGCCAGAGGCGATATTTTTGGTGTTGAACCCTGCGCGCTCCTCACAGGAAAACAACGGAAAGATTGAAAATCTCCGCATCAGCCGACAAGAGGCACGCGCAATTGCACCTGTTATTGGCCGCCAATCTTTGCAAGGGTTTTTTATCGGCGTTCTTCCGGGCGCTGGGGCGACCATTGCGTCCTTTTTAGGCTATGCTGTTGAGCGTAACATTGCCTCTGAGACGGAACAAAAAGAGTTCGGCCATGGGTCTATCAAAGGACTTGCAGCCCCAGAAACCGCTAATAATGCCGCCTGTACAGGGTCATTTGTTCCCCTATTAACATTAGGCATTCCTGGGTCCGGAACCACGGCAATTTTGCTAGGTGCTTTGATTGCATTGAATGTTAATCCGGGACCACGTTTGATGACGGATGAACCACAGATTTTCTGGTCCGTTATTATATCAATGTATATCGGCAACTTGGTCCTTTTGATCCTGAACCTTCCCTTGATCCCCTATATCGCCAAGATTTTGTCCATCCCGCGTAACTATCTCATTCCGTTTATTTTGTTCTTTACGCTTATGGGCAGCTACATCGGACAGAACAATTCAACCGAGTTGTTGATTTTGGTGGGGCTTGGGGTCTGTGCAACAGTGCTGCGGTTTGCAAATTATCCACTGGCACCGTTACTGATCGGTTTCATTTTAGGGCGAATGTTAGAGGATAACTTTAGTCGATCGATGCAGCTTTATGATGGCATCAACTTCATCATGCAGCGTCCAATGACATTGGGGCTGTTGATTTTGGCAGCGGCGCTGATCATCGTGCCGAGCCTGCGTGCAAGACGCACGCGGCGCGCCAAGGTCATCCAAGGGGACTAAGGCGATCATGTCCGCTCCATTGCGAGATATTAGGGTGCTGGATTTGACCAATGTCTTAGCCGGCCCCTATTGCGCATATCAACTGGCATTGATGGGGGCGGATGTTATCAAGGTTGAACGCCCCAATGGTGGTGATTTGGCCCGCGAATTAGGGAGCGATCCGACCCGTAATGCGCAGGGTATGGGGATCAGCTTTCTGGCGCAAAATGCAGCCAAACGATCTGTAACCCTGAATTTGAAAACCCCGCGCGGTCGGGAGCTGCTCTGCGACTTAGTAAAGTCTGCTGACGTCTTGATTGAAAATTTTCGCCCGGGCGTGATGGACCGCCTCGGTGTTGGCTACCAAGAATTGCGAGAGGTCAATCCAAATCTGATCTATTGCGCTATTAGTGGGTTTGGCCAATCAGGCCCGCGCAAAGATGACCCTGCCTATGATCAAATTGTCCAAGGCATCGCAGGTGTCATGTCTGTCACAGGTGACAGCAATAGCGCTCCGTTACGGGTGGGCTATCCATTGGCGGATACAGTCGGAGGCATGACCGCAGCATTCGCTATTTGCGCCGCGCTCAATGCAAAGCCGCGTGGTACATTTTTGGATATCGCGATGACAGAAGCGGTTTTATCTACGATGGGTTGGGTGGTGTCTAATTATCTTATCGGAGGGGTTGCCCCTGTTGCGATGGGCAATGAAAACATGACCTCTGCCCCGTCAGGGACCTTTGCAACGGCGGACAGGCCCATCAACATTGCAGCCAATCGTCAAACGCAATGGGACGCTTTAATTCAAGAACTGGGCTGCACAGATTTGGGCAGTGATCCGCGATTTTCAACGCGCGAAGCCCGTAAAGAGAACCGCCATATTTTACGCGCACTGCTTGAGCAACATTTGATCACCCAGCCTGCGGAGTATTGGGTGCCTAAGTTCAACAGTCTCGGCGTTCCTGCCGGTGTCGTGCAAACGGTTCAAGATGCTCTTAGTGATCCGCAAACAAGAGAGCGCGGGTTGGTCCAACGCATGGATGACCTGTCATTGATGGGCAGCCCCATTGTCCAAGATGGTCACCGCTCGCATCCGCAAAGCGCGCCCCCAACATTGGGCGAACATAATGATGACATTTGGGGCGAACTCGGGCTAGATGAAACAGAAATTTTACGCCTGAGGAATGAGGGCATTTTATGAATGACGTTTCAGATTGGTGGCGCACCAAAATCATTGACATGGAACCGGGTAAAATCAACCTGCGTGGAACCCCTATCCAAGACCTCATCGGAACACTCAGCTTTGCTGAAATGATATGGTTTATGATCCGCGGCGATCGCCCGTCGCCTGATCAACTCATTCTATTCGAAGCGGCATTGGTCTCGGCCGTCGATCATGGTCCCCAAGCCCCATCAATCGCGGCCGCACGAATGGCTGTCACGTGTGGAGTGCCGTTGAATAACGCAATGGCAAGCGCCGTTAATATGTTGGGTGATGTGCATGGCGGGGCGGGTCAACAAGCTGTTGAACTCTTTCATTGGATTGCAGAACAGGACACTGACACAGAGGCTGCTCTAGCTCAATGGCGAGAAGACCATGGAAAAATGGTGCCGGGTTATGGACACAGGTTTCACAAACCAACAGATCCCCGCGCGCCCAAATTGATGGACATGGTGGATCAAGCCGTATCCAAGGGGGCCTGCCAAGGGCACTACCAACGCATAGCCTTAGATATCGAAAAAACCTTAGGCCATGTGCCGATGAATATTGATGGGGCAACAGGTGTTATTTATGCGGAACTCGGTTTTGCGCCCGCCCTTGCGCGTGGGTTGTTTTGCCTATCACGATCAGTCGGTATCTTAGCCCATGCATGGGAACAAACAGAGCAGGGGGGCCGAAATAAAGGACCAACGCCCCCAAGCTATCGATGGACCTATGACGGTGACTAAACTTATGCCCATCGGCATCGCTGTCATCAGCGCATGGCTGGGCTATATCGTTTTCAAAACCATCAACTTTCCTGTGCCAGCCCTAACGGGCGCGGCTACCGCCGTCACAATAATTTCATTGCTAGGCGTAAACGCAGATCTACCCGTAAAGTTGCGCAATGCTTGTATTTTGGTCCTAGGGATTAACATTGGCACTGCTGTCACACCCGAAGTTTTGGAGACGGCGATCCATTGGCCCGCTACCCTTGCAGTTATGAGCTTATGCGTCCTGTTGATATTGGCTGTCTCCAGCTGGACGTTAACGCGCTGGTTTTCAATGGATATATTATCGGCAACCTTAGCATCTGCACCGGGTCATCTAAGCTATGTGTTATCCATTGCGATTGACGCCAATCGCAACGTTGGCGCAATCGCAATCATTCAAACGGTTCGGGTTCTGGCTTTGACATTGGGATTGCCTCTGTTGGTGCAATTTATTTATGGGTCCAGCGGAAATGACTTGCTGTCATCTCAGGTCGCACAGCCTTGGCATTTGGCGGCAACAGTGGTGGTCTCCATCCCTGTCGCAATCCTGTTTCAACGTTGGAATGTACCCGCCGCATGGCTAATTGCAGGAATGGTCATCAGTGCGCTTGGCCATGGATTTAACATTACACCAGGGAGAATTCCCGATACTTTGGCCAGTGGGGCCTTGATGATCATGGGCATTTTGATTGGCAGTCGATTTGCAACGACCCCGCCGCGCGAAACATTGGGGTACTTGTTGCCTGGCCTTGTGGTGACTGCACTCGCGGGGGTTATATCCTTGCTCGGTGTTGTGGTTTCATTTTGGATGATGGGTGTACATCCAGCCCTGTTAATTGTTGCCTTTGCACCAGGAGGGGTCGAGGCAATGGCCGCAATCGCCCTCTCACTTGGATATGATCCCGCATTTGTTGCCGCACATCACGTATTCCGCCTGTTTTTGCTGTCGCTGCTGATGCCCTATGTTTTCATCAGGCTGCGAAAAAATGAATTGGAAAAGTAATGATGACGTTTGGGCAGGCTTTCACTTTTAACCGCGCGCTGTAGGCTGTTGATATCCCTATCGTTTAAACGAGTTTGACCATGCGCGTTGGCCGGCGCGATCAACGATCGTCACACGGAGCCAATCAGAATTGAAAAAGCGCGCGAGATTAACCGTGGTTTTTGTCATGGACTGCCCATGCACGGCTGTTGCAGCGGATCCAAAACCTTGGACAATCACGCTAGACACGGCGCTGCTTTCGATCGTGATTTCTTTATCACTGAGGGTGATGCCTCGCAATTCTGGCCCTTGTGAGGAATAGAAATCCCCTTGTTTGAGCGCCTCTAGCAAGGCCTCTGGTGTGTTCTCTTCGGCGCGTACCATGACCCAGCCGCCAAAATGATCAGGTTCGCTGAAATGCGCGTCATCGGTTGCAATCAAGGTCACATCACGCCCCTCAGAAATCAACAGATCCGCAATAGCCGCCCCATCTGCGCGATCACAGCCAACGGCGCAGCCATGGTTGTAAATTTCCACCGCATGCGCAGCTGTAAGTGTGCGTGCATCCGCTAAGGTCAGACCAGACCACTGTGGATGTGCAATGGCGACAAACGCGCCTGCGTCGCGCGCCCGTTGTGCGATTTCTGCACCCGTTTCTTGTCCCTCAGTAGGGAGGAAGCCAGGAGCATTCGCATGGGCAAAATCCTGTGGCAGGCCAACTGCCAAAATATGCCAAAGCTCGCCATTTTCCATGGCACCAGAATGCAGCTCAGCACCTAAAATTGTTGTAAATTCAGGATCGCGAAAGGGAACCGTATCCGCGATTGGATATCCGTAAAGGCCGATGAAATGGTCGGTCAACGCGATAAAATCATAGCCTTCGGCCTTGTAGCGACGACACACTTCTTTAGGGTCCAATACCCCGTCTGATAGGTTGGAATGCGTGTGCAAATTGCCGCGCCAAAATCGGCCTTTGCCATCAAATACCACTCGTTGCATGTCATCCTCCAGCCATGGTTGCACAGGTATAAAATACATCAAGGTAACTGTGATGTGACAGAACTGTTGCAAATGCGTATTATTGTGCGTGACACGGGGGAAAAATGTCAATCGATCAGCCCAACCATTACCTTGCGACGCAGAACTGTATAAAGTGAAACCTCTTCAAATACTAATAGTGGCGCGACATGTGATCACACGGAGGTCGGCAGTGTAGGCCATCTGTGGTCGTTTTAGTGTCCTTGGTCGGGATGACGGCATGTCCCTTTTTGTTGCGATGAACATTTGGGCGAGATGTGCGAAGGCCCAATAGTTGGGTGGTTTTATAACCACAAGGTTACGAGCCTTCGCTAACTAATTTTTACTCGATCAGGATTGCACTGGTTTTCGGCTTGGCAATCAATTCGCCATATTTCTTTTCCAGCAGGTTGCGTTTGGTTTTCAGGGTCGGTGTGAGAAAACCGTTTTCAACAGTCCAAGCATCTTTGGCAACAACAACGTGGCTTAACTTTTCATGCGTTTCCAAACGCGCGTTCACACTTGTCAGTGTTTTAGCCAGATCCGCCTGCACTTGCGTTTCACCCTGTGATGCCATTGTCCCGTCGGCCAAGACGATCACGGCAACGGGTTGCGGCAGCCCCATGCCCATCACACAAATCTGTTCGATATAGGGGTTTTCTTGCATCATGCTTTCGATTTTCAACGGGGCAACGTATTTGCCTTTGGCTGTCTTGAAAATTTCTTTAACGCGGCCAGTGATCCTCAGACATCCATCGGCGTCAATCTCGCCCTTGTCGCCCGTATGCAGCCAGCCATCGCGGAAGGTTTCAGCCGTTTTGACAGCATCCTTGTAATATCCCTTAACGACCCCGTCGCCACCGATCAGCAATTCGCCATCCTCTGCGATTTTCATCAACGTTCCCTTTGCAGGTCGTCCATTGGTGCCGATCTTGGCATGTTCAAACGGATATTGAACCGCAGAGAGACCTGATGTTTCGCTCATCCCGTAACCTTCGGTAATATTGATCCCCAGTTTGCTGAACCATTCCAAAACCGCAGGCGAAATCGGGGCCGCCCCCGAACCACAGATACGCGCATCCGTCAGGCCAAGTGCCGCGCGCAGTTTCTTTTTCACGATGTTTTTGAGGACTGGAATTTTCAAAAACCGGTCCAGCTTCTTTTGCGGCATCTTTGCCAAAATGCCACTTTGGAACTTCATCCAAAGACGTGGGACCGAGATAAAGACAGTGGGCGCCGCGTTGCGCACATCCTCGGCGAATGTATCGAGGGATTCGGTAAAAGACACAGTGCAGCCGTGATAGAGCCCGACATGCTGAACCATGGCGCGTTCGGTGATATGGGCCAAGGGAAGGTATGAGATCAACCGATCGTCTGGCGTATAGTTCAAGGCCGCAACGGCGGTGGACGCGCTATAGCCGATGTTGCGAAAGCTAACCATGATCCCCTTGGGGTCGCCTGTTGTGCCAGAGGTATAGAGCAACGAGAACGTATCCTCCATATCCGGCTGGTTGACCTCGGCCAGCGGGTCATTATTCGCAATCAGGTCGGTCATTTGGTGATCGCAATCCATCGTTTTATAGGGCTGAGCGATGGTGATGACCCCCTCTGGAATGCCCGCCTTGGCTGGGGCGATGTCGTCCAGTTTGCCAAGCACGATGGCTTTGGCCTCGCTATGCTCCATAACAAAACGGATCGTGTCTTCGCCCGCGGTGAAATAGATCGGGGCGGGGATTAAACCTGCCGCGCCAAGGGCAAAATCGGTGATGAACCATTCCGCGGTGTTTTTGCCCAGAATCGCGACCACGTCGCCTTTCTTTAACCCAAGTGACATGAACCCCGCCGCCAATCGCAATACCTCATCATGTACCTGCGCCCAGGTCTTTTCATGAATGACGCGGTCAACGGGTTGGCGTAGATAGACCTTGTCTGGTGTCGTTTCCGCCCATTTCTTTAGCATTTCATATGGAACCGGATATGTGGTGTTCGACATGATTTCCCCCCTAGGTAAAAATTTTGATCGCTTTCGACAGCGAATTTTGATTTTTTGATAGGATCAAAAAGCATAAGGTTTCTGCAAAGTCTGAGAACAAGTGAACAATCTCAACCAAGAACCTGCGGTAGGATGTTCCACCAAAAACAAAAAAACCTGGGAGGGATCATTATGGTAGGACAGTTCGAACAACTCGTATCGGCACTTATCGTTTTCGTTATTATGTTGGGAATGGGCGCATCCCTGACGGTGCGTGACTTTGTAGAGGCGTTCAAACGTCCTCAAGGCGCGTTAATCGGCTTGGTGTGTCAATTCGGGATCATGCCATTGCTTGGCTTCGTGTTGATCAGCGTCTTGCCATTAACCGAGGCTATTGCCATCGGCGTTTTGATTATGGCCTGTATGCCAGGCGGCACAACGTCAAATCTGTTCACTTATTTTGCCAAGGGCGATGTGGCGCTGTCTGTTTTGATGACAGTGACGTCCACGGTGTTTGGTGTGCTCCTGATCCCGATCATTATTTCGATCTATGCTGCGGCGCTGGACCTAACGATCCCACGGGAAAATATCATTATCACGCTTGCCTTGTTGTTGGTTCCTGTGACCATCGGTTTGCTCATTCGCCGCTTTAGTGAACGCGCCGCAAACATCACCGAAAAGACGGGGGCGACGCTCGGTGGGATCTTTGTGGTTTTCTTGATCGTGTCATGGATCCCGCGCAATTGGGACTTCTTGATGAACACCACGGCGGCCACCTATATTGCAGCGGCGTCTTTGGGCATCGTTGGGATCACCTTGGGATATCTGGCAGCGCGCGTTCTGCGCCTTGGAGAGCGTGATGCAAGAACAATCGCGATTGAAACCGGGCTACAAAACGGCCCACTGGCCTTTAGCATCATCGCCTTTACGTTTTCAGGCGCTGAACAGCAAAGCTATATGGCTGTGCCCGCGTTGTATTCGACAATGATTGTTGCCATTGCATCAGTTGTTGCACTGTATTTCCGCAGAAGGGCCTTATAAGGCGCAATTTGACTTTGTCCCGAATGGGGACATGAGCAGAGGGCGGCGCGGGAAACGCCGCCCTTTTGTTATGCCAGCTTTTTCGACGCCATTACCAGCAATCCTGCAACAATGACTTCAACCGCGATCATATCAATGGCAAATGCCGCGCCGTGAAGGCCCCATGCGACGATGCGCCCAAGCGCAGCAAATCCAAGCAGCATAACTGTCGGATAGAGCCAGACCCGCTGACCTGTCTTCAGGGCGATCAAAACGCAGCTGCCCATTACCAGAAAAAAGGACGCCAGATCGCCGATTTGAGTGCTCAGCCCCACGCCCGACAAAAGGGTCATGCCCAGTTGCGATGCCGAAAACCCCGGTGCGAGCAGCCAAATAAGCCCGATCACAACAAAAACCACCCCGGGCAGGCCAGTCAAAATTTTCCAAGTTGTATTCATGTCGTTACTCCTAGTTTTATTTCCCAAAAATCCGCATCACCCGCACCAAAAGCGCGAATGTCCAAGGGGCCACATAGCGCAGACGCGGTTTGCGTGCCTCGGCGGCGGTCACAATCTTGCGCACGATGGAACGCGTTGATGTCGCCTCGGCCCAACGCAAAGTGCGGCTGCTCTCACGCTTCATCTTTGCGATCTGATCTTTGGAAAACAGCGATCCCTTTTCCATCCATTCAAATCGGCTGTCATCCATCTGCTGGTTAAAGCCCGTGCGGAATGGACCGGGTTCCACCACCGCCACCTGAATGCCCTTGCCCAGTGCTTGCATCTCTTCGCGCAGACCTGCGGCCGCCGCCGATACAGCGAATTTGGTCATCGAGTAGGGCATCAAAAACGCAAACGGAATGCGCCCCGCGATTGAGCTGATAAAAATCACGGTTCCACCACCGCGCGGGATCATCGAACGGATAGCCACCTGTGTCAGTTCAAGCGAGGAAAACACGTTCACCTCGAACACGCGTCGCACGGTATTGATATCCACCTCAGCCAGAGAACCAGAGGCATTCTGTGCGGCATTATTGATCAAGACATCAAGATCGAGATCAGCAATTTTTTCGCGATCTTCCGCTTTGGTGATATCGAGTTTGAACACATGCGCGCTATCCCCAAGCTCGGCTTGCAGCTGGCTCGCCTCGGCCTCGCTATAGGTCGTGGCATAGACTTTGTGCCCATTTTCAATGAGCTTTTTAGCGGTGTCTTTCCCGATGCCTGTGCCTGCACCTGTGATAAGAATAGTTTTGGTCATGATTTTCTCCTTGCGGCTTTAGGCGGCTCTGAGAGCCGCAAGACAGCCAGTGTCCTGTAACAGCGTTGTTAAGGGGGGATTGTCCGCAACAGTGGCGAATTTTCGGCGTAGCTCGTCCAGTGTGGTGGCTTGGTACTTAAAGGTCTTTTGCTGAAAGACATCGCCATTCATTGTCAGGTGGGTTTGTTTTTCACCCGCAGCCCAGGCCTTATGATTTGCCTCCATCCACGGTAGGAACCGTGTCGCCATATCCTGTGCCAAAATCGGCCTCAACGTTGGTTCTAGCGCCTCAAGGGTCTCAAAATTACCTTCGATCTTGGGGGTTTGCATTCGTTTTAGATAAGCAACAAAAGTGGGTGTATTTGCTTCAAGATAGGCCTTGGCTGTGGGATCGGTCCAAGCCTCGTAAAGATTGCACCATAGACCAAAGTCGCCAAAACACGGCCGTCCCCCCAACAGATATGGGCGGGTTTGAAAATGCGCCTCAAGCTGGGTTGTGATATCCTTAAAGGATTGCTCGAGCTGGGGCATATTGCCCTGGCTTCCACCAGAATATGACAATCGCGGCATCATGCGCCGCACAACAAAGCGCGCTAAGATCGGGCGCGCAAGCGGGCGCCACCATTTTCCCTCCAAAAGGTCATTTGCCAATCTGCTCCCCGTGGCCTTGGCATCAGCCTCATAGAACCAACGTTGAAAGAACATCAGCTTGTTGCACCATTCATCGCCAAATTCCTCAAAGAGGCAGGACAAAAACCATAGCGCGGGATCCTCTGGATGAATGCTCTGTTCGGGGTGCTCTCGTTCCAACCGTTCAATGATCGGGGTGGAATCCTGCATGACGTCTCCATCGGGAAAAAACAATAGGGGGATCAATTGGACCTTGGCGTGTTTTTTAAATAGCCGTTCGTTCGCGATGCTGCGCGTGATCCAGTCAAAGGATATACCTTTAAATGTCAGATAAGAGTGGACCTTCATCGTATAAGGCGACGCTTCGAGACCGAATAGACGGAATTGAGATGTCATTTTAGGGTCCTTTCGCTGCGCATCGGGTCACCGTTGAACGATCTGACGTGCGGTTTTGGCAAAATCTTCTTCGGCCTTTTGATCGCCTTTCGTGTTCATCACAAAAGGCACCTCTACCCCGCGTCGACAGGCGGGGCGTTCCTTGATGGCGTCTTTCCAGCGTGCAAGATGCTCTAACCCGTCAATCGTGATGCCCGACCATCGATGGGTGCGCACCCAGCACCAATTCGCGATATCAGCGATGGAAAATTCACCAGCCAACCATTCGTTATGGGCCAAATGTCCATCAAGCACCTCGAACAGACGCCGACCTTCGTTTTGGTATCGATCAATCGCAACCGGGATTTTTTCGGGCATGTAGCGGGAAAACACATTTGCCTGTCCCATCATTGGGCCGACGCCGCCCATCTGAAACATAAGCCACTGAATGACCAGTGATCGTCCCTTAGCATCTGTCGGAAGCAATCGGCCGGTTTTTTCCGCAAGATAGATCATAATGGCACCGGATTCAAAAATGGCAAAGTTATCGGCGCTTCGATCTACAATCGCGGGAATGCGTCCGTTTGGATTTATGGTGCGAAATTCAGGCGTGTTTTGCGCGCCCTCCGCAATGTTTATAAAATGGGTGTCATAGGGCAGCTCCAACTCTTCTAACGTTACAGAGGCTTTCCAACCATTGGGTGTGGGGGCAGTATAAAGGTCAATCATGTCTCTGGTCCTGCTGTGTGATCAGTCGGGGGTTTGGGTGGCATCGGTTCGCACGATATCGACAAAGGTTTCATCGTTCACATCCCCCCTTGGATCGGTGACTTGGTTGGCCGGAAACCAAACCGATGTTGCACGATCAGTCACATCTAAGCACAGTTTGTGATTGTTGTCGCCGTCTCCCAGATCAGCAATCGCAAAGGGCGTAACCTCGGTATGGCCGCCATCGGCATTGGTCACTGTAACTTTGTATAGGTCGGGGGATAGCCCGGCCTTGTCCGCAACAGGTGTCACGCCGCCATTCCACGCCACGCGCACAATTTGCGTTGTGTTTGGGGGGCATCCATCCCCCCTTCCCCAAGGCAACCGACTGGCCGTTTGGCCTAGGGTCCATTCTGCCTGAGGCACAATTTCCGCCCAAACAAGGCTGGGGCCAAGTTCAAGCGCGGTGGGTTTAATGCTCGTACCCTTGAAATTCACCTGATGATCCTTGGACAGCACGTTGCCTGTAATTTCGATCAACACCGGTTGATCGTCCGGTCCACCAAATTGCCCAACGAGCAAGGCTGTGCGCAGCTCGCCTAGATCTTCGGCGGGTGCCATGGTCAAACAGGTGATGTCCCCCCGCTCGCCCGAGGACTTGGTGATCGTGATATCCCCCGGTTCCAGCGTCGCATGATCGATTTCGTGCGAAAATAGGATCGGCATCCCATCCTTACCGCCGCCACCTACACAAGCGACCAGTCCAAATGAAAACGGAAGATCATCATCCCGCCCAAACAACGCCCCGACAAGTTCGGCCGCACGCCCCGACGCATCGTGTGTTGCTGTGATCTGTGTGACGGTTTCGTCTATCTGAGCATACCGATCAAGCGTGCGTTCATATGTGATCACCCATGGCAGGTTGCGAAAGACTGGATTTGTTACGGCTAAATAGGCAACCGCCCCTAGAACCAGGGCAAAAGTAATCAACACTAGGCGCATGCGTCGGGACATCTAGGAAAGCTCTTCGATCTTTTTGGCAACCAGCCAAAGCCGATCCTGCCCCCAAACGCCC
>CBFHNR010000024.1:26563-35686 GCA_965657215.1 uncultured Paracoccaceae bacterium | reverse complement strand
ACCCAAAACACAACGCTGCAGTTTCCCATCGTCGCGGACCCAGATTGCGCGATTGCGAAACTTTATCAAATGATCCATCCTGGTGAATCTGAAACAGCCGCGGTTCGCTCTGTATTCATTATCGACAGCAACAAAAAGCTTCGCTTGACGATGACCTATCCAATGAGCGTTGGCCGTAACTTTGACGAAATTCTTCGCGTGATTGACGCCCTACAAACAGGCGATGCAAAAGGTGTGGCCTTACCCGCCGATTGGCGCCCCGGTGATCGTGCGATCATTCCGCCAAGCGTGTCAAACGCCGAAGCCGAGGTCAAATTCCCCCAAGGGTTTGAAGAAATCCGCCCTTACCTGCGCACCGTTGATATCAACGAAGGTTAATTCAAAGGAAACTTTATGAAACTCACACCCTTTATCTTTGCCGCCCTTCTTCCTGTTAGTGTTGTGGCCGAGGGCAAGCCGGGTTCTCATTTCATTGAAAATTGGGATATGAACGGGGATGGAACCGTCGCTCTTGAGGAGCTGACAGAGCGACGCTCAGACGTCTTTTTCACCTTTGATTCAGATGAAAACGGATTTCTGAACGCGGAAGAATACGAGTATTTCGACAATGCGCGTGCCGCTGACATGGAAGGCAAGGACGATCATGCTCAGGGCAAAATGGGCAAAGTCCAATCCGGTATGATCATGGCCTTCAATGACGCAAATGGCGACGGACAAGTCAGTCGCGCGGAATTCCTCACCAAAGCAGCCGACTGGCTCGCGATGATTGATCGCGATGGCAGCGGCAATATCACTGAGGCCGATTTCGGTCCTCGTGGATAATGATTTAGCCAAGGCCCGTAATCGGGCCTTGACTGCTAACCCAAAACAAAGAGTTTACCCATGCTAGACGGCTTTACCGCAGAGACACTGGCGCGCGTTCAATTCGCATTTACTGTGTCATTTCACATCATCTTTCCCGCGTTTTCTATAGGTCTCGCCAGTTATCTGGCGGTGCTAAACGGCTTATGGATGCGCACACGGGATGAAACCTATCTGACGCTCTTCCAGTATTGGAAGAAAATCTTTGCGGTTGCGTTTGGCATGGGGGTCGTTTCGGGCATCGTTATGTCCTACCAATTTGGAACCAACTGGTCGGTCTTTTCAGACAAGGCTGGGCCCGTGATTGGGCCATTGATGGCCTATGAAGTGCTCTCTGCCTTTTTCCTAGAGGCAGGTTTTCTTGGCATCATGCTATTCGGGCGCGAACGGGTGGGCGAAAAACTACATATGTTTGCCACTGCGATGGTGGCCTTTGGAACGCTGATGTCGGCCACATGGATTTTGTCGGTCAACAGCTGGATGCAAACACCCGCGGGCTACGGCATGAACGATGTTGGTCAATACGTTCCAGAAGACTGGTGGGCGATTATCTTTAACCCGTCCTTTATTCCCCGTCTTGTCCACATGGTGCTGGCGGCATTCCTGACAACCTCGCTTGTTGTTGGCGCGGTTGGGGCGTGGCATTTACTGCGCGACAAAACCAACGCTGAGGCACGACGCATGTTCTCAATGGCGATGTGGATGGCGGCGATTGTCACACCGATCCAGATCTATGCAGGTGATGTTCATGGTTTGAACACTTTGGAACATCAACCTGTAAAGATCATGGCGATGGAGGGGCATTATGACAGCCACCCTCATGGAGCGCCGTTAATCTTGTTCGGCATTCCGAATGAAGAAGAAAAGCGGATCGACTATGCCATTCAAATTCCAAAGCTAAGTTCATTGATCCTCAAGCACCATCTAGATGCCCCAATGGACGGTTTGGACACCATCCCAGATGACGAGGAACCCCCGGTCGCCATTGTGTTCTGGAGCTTTCGGGTCATGGTTGGCCTAGGGTTCGCGATGCTTGGTTTGGGTCTGTGGTCCCTTTGGGCCCGCTGGAAAGGGCAGCTTTTCACAACAACATGGTTGCACCGCGCGGCGATTGTGATGGGCCCCACTGGATTTGTTGCCGTCCTTGCGGGATGGATCACAACAGAAGTTGGCCGACAGCCCTATACGATTTACGGCCTCTTGCGCACATCAGACAGTTTGGCCCCCGTGGATGCCCCTGCTGTTGCGGCCTCACTTGTGGCGTTCATCATCGTGTACTTTTTCGTCTTTGGTGCAGGAACCTACTATATTTTGCGCCTGATGAACAAGCGCCCCTCAACCCCGAAACACGATCTGAGCGACGGCCCAACTCGTGCGGCGGGCATAACCCCTGCGCCACAAATCGCAGATACCTTTATCCCAGGCGAATAGGAGCACCACTATGATTTTTGATCTCGCATTTATTTGGGCAGGGCTGATTGCCTTCGCGGTCTTGACCTATGTTATTCTGGACGGCTTTGACCTTGGTCTTGGCATCTTGTTTCCTTTCGCCAAATCGGAAGGCGACCGCGATCAGATGATGAATTCCGTTGCCCCTGTTTGGGACGGGAATGAAACATGGTTGGTCTTGGGCGGCGGCGGGCTCTTTGCGGTGTTCCCGCTGGCCTATGCGGTCATCATGCCCGCGCTCTATATGCCAATCATGCTGATGCTTTTGGCGCTTGTGTTTCGTGGTGTCTCCTTTGAATACCGCTGGCGCACAGACCGTTGGAAAGGCGTCTGGGATATGGCATTCTTTGGCGGCTCTTTCGTTGCGGCCTTGTGCCAAGGGATCGCCTTGGGCGCGCTGGTTCAAGGGATAGAGGTGACAGATCGCGCCTATTCAGGGGGTTGGTTTGACTGGCTTACTCCCTTTTCGATCCTGACAGGCCTCGCCGTTGTTGTTGGCTATGCCCTGCTTGGGGCCACATGGTTGGTGATGAAAACCGAGAATGGTTTGAACATCCAGATGCGCGGCTATTCATGGTATTTGGGTGCAGCGACATTGGGATTGATTGGGTTGGTAAGCTTGCTCACCCCGTTTCAAGACCCTGTCTATTTTGAACGCTGGTTCAACCTGCCGGGAAGCCTGTGGTCAATGCTTGTCCCGCTTGTGATGATCGGGTTGGTTTGGTCCTTTTTCACAGGTCTAAACGATCAAAAAGATGTGCAGCCTTTTGTATCCGCGCTGGGCTTTTTTATCGTGAGCTTTATTGGCATCGGCATCAGCTTTTATCCAATGATGGTGCCGCCCTCCTTGACCATCTGGGACGTCGCCGCCCCTGATAGCAGCCTTGCCTTTGCTCTCGTAGGTGCGGTTGTTCTGATCCCAATTATCTTGGGCTATACCGCCTATGCCTATTGGGTGTTTCGCGGCAAGATGGACCCGAATGAGGGGTATCACTGATGAACCGCTCACTCGTTCAAAAATGGCTCTGGTTCGTGGGGCTCTGGTGCGCCAGCATTCTGGCCCTCGGCATCGTCGCCTATGCGATAAAACTGGTGATCTGATCTCGTAACTTGCGAGGTTATTATTGCGGGAGGTCGGCGTAAAAGCCGGCCTCCTTGTTGTTTAGTGGTCTTTGAGCACGCGCGTGTGATTTACTGACATAATACCGACGTGATACTGATGCGTTACAGACAGCGATTTTGGGGTTAGCTTAGCTGACAGTGCCGCCCAGTCTGTTGGCTATGTCTGACACAATCTCGTCCAAGGCCATGCCGCCTGCTTTGCTTTCGACATTGAGGCGAACCAAGGGTTCTGTGTTGGATTTGCGAAGGTTAAAGCGCCAGTTGTCAAAGTTAAAGCTCAGGCCGTCCGTTTCATCAATGGAAATCGCTTGATCCTTGTAAAAAGAGGAAACGTTTTCAATGGCTTCATTCGCATCTTCAACGGTAAAGTTGGTTTCCCCCGAGCTTGGGAAGGCCGTGAAACGATCCTTGACCCAGTCCCCCAAAGAGCGACCCGAGCGAGAGACAAGCTCTGCCACGAGAACCCAAGGGATCATGCCGCTGTCGCAATAGGCAAAGTCGCGGAAATAGTGATGCGCCGACATTTCGCCGCCATAAACCGCTTGAGTATCGCGCATGATCTGCTTGATAAACGCATGCCCCGTTTTGGACTGGATAGCGGTCCCGCCTTTTTGGGTCACAATATCTTGTGTGTTCCAGATGACGCGCGGATCATGAACAATCTTGGCACCGGCTTCCTTTTCTAGGAAAATTGACGCGAGTAATCCAACGACATATTCCCCGGGAACAAAGGCGCCGTGTTCGTCGAAAAAGAAACAGCGATCAAAATCCCCATCAAAAGCAATCCCGAAATCCGCACCGACCTCTTTGACGACATCCCCTGTCGCGGCGTGGTTTTTAGGCAAGAGCGGGTTGGGGATACCATTGGGAAAGGTGTGATCTGGTGTGTGATGCACTAAGGTAAATTCAAGCGGTGCGCCTTGTTCTTTTAGGCGATCCGCGATGGCATCAAAGGTCGGCCCAGCGGCGCCATTGCCTGAGTTCACGACAATTTTCAAAGGCGTCAATGCGGTGAGGTCTAAGAAGCTAAGCACTTGATCCACATAGGCTTTGCGCGCCTCTTTGGTGTAGTCCAAAGATTGTCCAATGTGATCAGCCGTGGTCCAATCCGCAGCCTCGGCCAATGACTTGATAACTTGGAAATCACTGGCATCGTCCAAGGGGCGTGACCCAGATTTCACAATCTTCATCCCGTTGTAATTAATTGGATTATGCGAGGCCGTCACTTCAATCCCAGCGCATGCCCCGAATTCGCTCACGGCCCAATACATTTCCTCTGTACCCGCAAGCCCAATGTCGAGAACATCAGCACCGGCATCTTTGACCCCTTGGGCCGCGGCCTGAGCAAAAGCAGGGCTGGTTTCACGTGCATCAAAGCCGATCACGATGGTTTTCGCGCCAAAATGCTGCGCAACAGCGCGCCCAACACGATAGGCGACGTCTTCATCAATGTTCACGTTGATTTCACCGCGAATGTCGTAGGCTTTGAAGCAGGTCATATTCGTCATCTGTGGGTCTCTTTGTTATAGGGGCGTATCTAAATATAGAAGATGTTTACGGGCACAGGTCTGATGTCAAGCAAAGCGCGCCACTGGTGAGGCAGAGACAGACCTAGTGTTGCAATCATATCCTGAGCGTTTTCAGCTCCAGTTATAATTAAAGCTCACAGAAATACGTTCATCTTCTGCCATGTTCATTGGCACCTCGTGGCGCAGCCAGCTTTCCCAAAGGATGACATCGCCCACTTTGGGGCTCATATAGATGAATTGGCGCAGATGGTCTTGGGCGTCTTTCTTGCGAGGAGGGGCCGCCATCATGCGGCTGAGGCGGGGGTCTTCGAATTTAATCGCACTCGTGCCCTCTGGCATCTCGATATAGGTTGTTCCAGAAATCACCGAATGAGGGTGAATGTGATTAGAATGTGTTCCGCCCTCTGGTAGGATGTTGATCCAGATGTCTTCTAGCTTGACCTCTTTATCACCAAGGTCGAAATCTAATGTGTCCACAAAGGCCGCTACATGCGCGTCCAAAATCTTGATAAGCTCAGCAAAAATAGGAAAGCGCCACCCAAGGTCGGTTAAAGAGGCATAACTGGTATAGCCAGGGTATCCATTTTCCTCGCACCAGTCTTGACCTGCTTCGTCATCATCGGCGATGGACCAGCAGGAAGCTGCAAGCTCGGACATATCAACGGGCTGACCAAGCTCTGATAGAGAGGCATGATAGATTGGCGTAACGAAGTGGTTTTTAAGAGTGCTCATGGTGGTCTCTTATGATTAAATGGGATCACATTTCCAGACATAATTGCCATGTCACGCCAAATTCACGCAAAGCAATGCTATATTTGGGAATTCTGCTGAGATGGGCTTGCGTCCAGCACATGTTCACTGTAATGACACCGCAGTTACAGGCTGGTTCGAGAGAATCGGCCTGTGCTTATTTTGCGTAAGCAACACATTTATCCACTAGGGAACGGGTCACCCAGATACAGGGGCTCGCTGGTGTTTGAGAAAAGGAAGATGGCTATGAACGCCCAAGAATTGCGTGACAAGACGCCGGACCAGCTCCGTGATGATCTTGCCAACCTGAAGAAAGAAGCATTCAACCTGCGCTTTCAACAGGCCACCGGTCAACTGGAAACAACTGCACGTATGCGCTCTGTGAAGCGTGACGTTGCACGTGTGTTGACTATTTTGAACGAAAAAGCCGCAGCGGCTGCAGAATAAGGAGCCTGTTTTATGCCTAAACGTATTCTGCAAGGCGTTGTGACAAGTGACGCAAATGAACAGACAGTAACTGTATCGGTTGAACGCCGTTTCAAACACCCAGTTCTGGCTAAAACTATTCGTAAGTCCAAGAAATATCGGGCGCACGATGAAAAGAACGCTTTCAAGGTAGGTGACACAGTCCGCATCATCGAATGTGCACCTAAATCGAAAACGAAACGTTGGGAAGTTCTCGAAGCGTAAGCTTCGGGTCTTTTCGGCATTAACGAAACCCTGGGGAAAACACCTCTGAGTCAGTTCAGAAAACCCCAAAGGTCGGGAGACACCACATGATCCAGATGCAAACAAATCTGGATGTTGCTGACAACTCTGGCGCACGCCGAGTTCAGTGCATCAAAGTGTTGGGTGGTTCCAAGCGTAAATACGCATCCGTAGGCGACATTATTGTTGTTTCGGTTAAGGAAGCCATCCCACGCGGCCGTGTGAAAAAAGGCGACGTCCGTAAGGCCGTTGTTGTTCGCACAGCCAAAGAAGTTCGTCGCGAAGATGGCACAGCCATCCGGTTCGACAGCAACGCAGCAGTTATCTTGAACAATGCCGGTGAGCCAGTTGGCACACGTATTTTTGGCCCAGTTGTTCGTGAGTTGCGTGCAAAGAACTTTATGAAGATCATTTCACTTGCTCCGGAGGTGCTATAATGGCTGCTAAACTCCGTAAAGGCGACAAGGTCGTCGTGCTTGCTGGTAAAGACAAGGGTAAAGAGGGCACTATCGCCTCTGTTGACCCAAAAGCGGGCAAAGCTGTTGTTGACGGTGTCAACATGGCGATCCGTCACCAGCGTCAAACTCAAACTGCGCAAGGTGGCCGTCTACCAAAAGCAATGCCAATTCAGCTTTCGAATTTGGCTCTTTTGGATGCAAACGGCAAAGCAACTCGTGTTGGCTTCAAAGTTGAAGACGGCAAGAAAGTGCGCATTGCAAAAACCACAGGGGATGTGATTGATGCTTGATACTGCTAACTACACCCCGCGTTTACGTGCCGATTTTGATGCCCGCATCAAAGCTGCTCTTAAAGAAGAGTTCGGTTACAAAAACGACATGATGATCCCTCGTCTTGACAAAATCGTTCTGAACATCGGTTGCGGTGCAGAAGCGGTGAAAGACAGCAAAAAAGCGAAATCAGCTCAGGCCGATTTGACTGCGATTGCTGGTCAACACGCTGTGATTACGAAAGCGAAAAAATCCATCGCGGGTTTCCGTGTTCGTGAAGAAATGCCATTGGGTGCCAAAGTGACACTCCGCGGCGTTCGTATGTACGAATTCATGGATCGTTTGATCACCGTTGCTATGCCACGTATCCGCGACTTCCGCGGCGTATCTGGTAAATCATTTGACGGTCGTGGCAACTATGCCATGGGTATCAAAGAGCACATCGTATTCCCAGAAATCGACTTTGATAAAGTAGATGAAAACTGGGGTATGGATATCGTAATCGCCACCACCGCAAAAACCGACGCGGAAGCAAAAGCGCTGTTGAAGCATCTCAACATGCCTTTTAATAGCTGATCCGCGGGAAGGAAGAGACATGGCTAAAAAAGCAATGATCGAACGCGAAAAGAAGCGCCAAGCGTTGGTAGAGCGTTATGCTGCCAAACGCGCGGAGCTTAAAGAAATCGCGAATGATGAAAATCGCCCAATGGAAGAACGCTTTAAAGCGCGCTTGAAATTGGCTAAATTGCCGCGCAACAGCTCGGCTACACGTTTACACAACCGTTGTCAGTTGACCGGTCGTCCCCATGCTTACTACCGTAAGCTTAAAGTTTCTCGTATTGCGTTGCGTGAACTGGGTTCGAACGGACTTATGCCTGGCATCGTCAAATCTAGCTGGTAAGGGAGAGACGATATGAACGATCCTATCGGCGATATGCTCACCCGTATCCGTAACTCTCAGATGCGTGGCAAGTCCACTGTTGTCACTCCGGCGTCTAAGCTTCGTGCTTGGGTTTTGGATGTGCTTCAAGATGAAGGTTACATTCGCGGTTATGAAAAAGTCACTGGAGCCGACGGCCACCCAGCGATTGAAATCAGCCTAAAGTATTTCGATGGCGTCCCTGTTATTCGTGAAGTGAAGCGGGTTTCTAAACCTGGCCGTCGCGTTTACCTAGGCGTTAATGACATCCCAACAGTCCGTCAGGGACTAGGTATGTCGATTGTCTCCACCTCTAAAGGTGTGATGTCTGACGCAGCTGCGCGCTCTGCCAATGTTGGCGGCGAAGTGCTCTGCACAGTCTTCTAAGGAGGTCTGGATGTCTCGTATTGGTAAAAAACCGGTCGAGTTGGCTTCAGGTGTAACTGCATCTGTTTCTGGTCAGACTATTGAAGTCAAAGGCCCGAAAGGCACTCGTACTTTCAACGCTTCAGACGACGTGACAATCACAGTCGAAGATAACAACGTAACAGTAACACCACGCGGCAAATCAAAGCGCGCACGCCAACAGTGGGGCATGACCCGCACAATGGTTGCGAACTTGGTCGAAGGCGTTTCAGGCGGCTTTAAGAAAGAGCTTGAAATCCAGGGTGTTGGTTATCGTGCGCAAATGCAAGGCAACGTACTTAAGTTGAACCTTGGTTTGTCACACGACGTTGACTTCGAAGTGCCAGCAGGCGTGACAGTCACCGCACCTAAGCAAACAGAAATCGTTGTGGAAGGCATTGATCAACAGCTCGTTGGTCAGGTTGCAGCAAATATTCGTGAATGGCGTAAGCCTGAGCCCTACAAAGGCAAAGGTATCCGTTACAAAGGCGAATTTGTCTTCCGCAAAGAAGGCAAGAAGAAGTAAGGACGTTAGATATGGCAAACAGCAAAAGAACCCTGTTTCTGAAGCGCCGCCTGCGCGTTCGGAACAAACTTCGCAAAGTGAATGCAGGACGCATGCGTCTATCCATTCACCGCAGCAACAAAAATA
>CBFHNR010000024.1:0-26466 GCA_965657215.1 uncultured Paracoccaceae bacterium | reverse complement strand
CTAAGGAGACGAAGTTATGGCTAAAGAACCAAATAACAAAGGTCGCCGCGATCGTGAAGACGCAGCACCAGAGTTCGCCGATCGTCTCGTAGCGATCAACCGTGTATCAAAGACCGTTAAAGGTGGTAAGCGTTTTGGCTTTGCTGCTTTGGTAGTGGTCGGTGACCAAAAAGGCCGCGTCGGCTTTGGCAAAGGTAAAGCCAAAGAAGTTCCCGAAGCGATCCGCAAGGCCACTGAGCAAGCCAAGCGTCAAATGATCCGCGTTCCATTGCGTGAGGGTCGTACGTTGCACCACGACATCGAGGGCCGTCACGGCGCTGGTAAAGTGGTCATGCGCACAGCCCCACAGGGTACTGGTATTATTGCCGGTGGTCCGATGCGTGCGGTATTTGAAATGTTGGGTGTTCAGGACGTGGTTGCAAAGTCAATCGGTTCACAAAACCCGTACAACATGATCCGCGCAACAATCGATGGTCTCAAACTAGAAATGAGCCCACGTATGGTTGCACAGCGTCGCGGTAAAAAAGTTGCTGACATTCTTCGTAAAGAAGAAGCAACTGAAACTGCAGAAGCGTAAGGAGCTGATACAATGGCAAAAACCATCGTTGTAAAACAAATCGGTTCTCCGATCCGTCGCCCTGAAATTCAGCGCAAAACACTGATCGGCTTGGGCTTGAACAAAATGCACAAAACCCGCGAACTAGAGGACACACCTTCTATCCGCGGAATGGTCGCAAAGATTTCTCACCTCGTTGAGATCATCGAAGAGCGCGACTAAGCTCGTTGAAAGAAACAAAAAACGCCTCGCTCTTGCGGGGCGTTTTTCATTATAACCCTTTCGGCCGAATTTCTGACATAGTGAAACATTGAGAATACTCGAGAACTAGTCGCGGTCTATTTGTGATTGCGTTCAGGGTAAGTTTTAGATATCACGCCAATGTTCTGGTATTGGAACAAGAATCGTAACGCCGCGTTTGCCCCTTTTGTCGCTAAATCGGGGGGTAGTTCCGGCAAAAAGGAGAAGCGACATGAAATTGCATGAATTGCGCGATAATGAAGGTGCCACACGTAAAAAGAAACGCGTAGCGCGTGGTCCAGGTTCCGGCAAAGGTAAAACTGCTGGTCGTGGTATCAAAGGTCAAAAATCTCGTTCAGGTGTAGCGATCAACGGATACGAAGGCGGTCAAATGCCATTGTACCAACGTCTTCCTAAGCGTGGCTTTAACAAGCCAAACGCCAAGAAATTCGCTGTTGTTAACCTCGGCTTGATCGAAAAATTCATCGAAGCGGGTAAATTGGACGCAAAAGCCGAAATCAACGAGGACGCCTTGGTTGCCTCTGGTTTGGTGCGTCGTAAATTGGACGGCATCCGCGTTTTGGCAAAGGGCGACATCAGCTCAAAAGTAACGCTTGTTGTGACTGGCGCGTCTAAGTCAGCTGTTGAAGCTGTCGAAAAAGCGGGCGGTTCTGTCACGATTGCGGCACCAGCGGCTGAATAAAAGGTTGTGTGCGGCAGTATGCCTGCTTACATAACTTAAAGTTTTCCATTTTAACGCCGCCAGAGCAGGAAAACGCTCTTGGCGGCGTTCTTAATTTAGAGAGATCCTAGATGGTATCTGCAGTAGAACAAATGGCAGCGAACACCAGTTGGTCCGCATTGGGCAAGGCAACTGATCTTCGTAACCGCATCCTGTTTACTCTTGGCTTGTTGATTGTGTATCGCTTGGGCACGTTCATTCCTGTTCCAGGGATCGACGGTGTCGCCCTTCGTGAATTCATGGAGAATGCGCAGGCTGGTATCGGCGGCATGCTGACCATGTTCACAGGTGGTGCTTTGGGCCGAATGGGTATTTTTGCCCTTGGTATCATGCCCTACATTTCTGCATCCATCATCGTTCAGCTTATGACCTCAATGGTTCCTGCTCTTGAGCAGTTGAAAAAAGAGGGTGAGCAGGGGCGTAAGAAAATCAACCAATATACGCGTTATGGAACTGTGTTCCTCGCGACGCTCCAGTCCTACGCCTTGGCGGTTAGCCTTGAAAGCGGCGACATGGTGACGGATCCGGGTCTGTTTTTCCGAGCGGCCTGCATGATTACACTCATCGGTGGAACAATGTTCCTCATGTGGTTGGGTGAGCAAATCACAGCACGCGGTATCGGTAACGGTATTTCCTTGATTATTTTCGTAGGCATCATTGCCGAAATTCCAGCGGCCTTGGCACAGTTCTTTGCCTCTGGTCGGTCTGGTGTTATCAGCCCAGCGGTGATCGTGGGCGTTCTGATCATGGTGGTCGTCACGATTGCCTTCGTGGTCTTTATGGAGCGTGCCTTGCGCAAAGTCTTGATCCAGTACCCACGCCGTCAAGTTGGCATGAAAGTGATGGAAGGCCAGAATTCGCACCTTCCGATCAAGGTAAACCCAGCGGGCGTTATTCCTGCGATCTTCGCCTCGAGCCTTTTGTTGCTTCCTAATACTGTTGGCACTTTTGCAGGTGGCTCAACCAGCCCAGTTATGTCGACGATCTTGGCGTATTTTGGCCCAGGTCAGCCGCTTTATCTCTTGTTCTTCACGGCGATGATTATCTTTTTCGCGTATTTCTACACCTTCAACGTGGCGTTTAAGCCAGAAGAAGTTGCAGAGAACTTAAAGAACCAAAACGGATTTATTCCAGGTATCCGCCCAGGCAAGAAAACAGCAGAGCATATCGAATACGTTGTGAACCGTATTTTGGTGATCGGCTCTTTGTATCTCGCTGCTGTGTGTATGTTGCCAGAAGTGCTTCGCGGTCAGTTTGCGATACCATTCTACTTCGGGGGGACATCGGTTCTTATTGTTGTCTCTGTAACCATGGACACCATTCAGCAGGTTCAGTCACATTTGTTGGCGCATCAGTACGAAAGTCTGATTCAAAAATCTCAGCTGCGTGGTAAAGGAAAAACACGTAAGAAAAAAGGACCAGCGCGTCGATGAATATTATTCTGTTAGGGCCACCGGGTGCCGGCAAGGGAACACAAGCACGTCACCTTGTTGACACACGCAATATGATCCAACTCTCCACTGGCGACATGCTTCGCGAAGCAAAAGATAGCGGCAGTGAAATGGGCAAGATCGTCGCCGATGTTATGGCGCGCGGTGACCTCGTAACAGATGAAATCGTCATTGGTTTGATTAAAGAAAAACTAGACGGCGACAAAGCGGGCGGATTTATATTCGACGGCTTCCCACGGACACTGAAACAAGCGGACGCTTTGGGCGATCTCTTGGCGGAATGTGGTGAAACACTTGACGCCGTTGTGGAAATGCAAGTTGATGATGCTGCATTGGTTGCACGTATTACTGGCCGATCCACTTGTGGAAATTGTGGTGAAGTTTACCATGATCAAACCAAACCATGGCCTGCGGATGGGAAATGTTCCAACTGTGGAAGCGATGACATCAAACGCCGCGCTGACGACAACGAAGACAGCCTCAAGCAGCGCTTGATGGAATATTACAAAAAAACCTCTCCTTTGATTGGCTACTATTATGCCAAAGGGGATTTGCGTTCCATTGATGGACTGGCTGATATTGATACGGTCCGGTCAAGTTTGACCGACGCACTACGGTAATATAATGGCCCGCGGTCTGCGCGGGTTAATATTTTGGCCATAGTTTGTAATGCGCAAGGAACCCCAGTTTTTCAGGGCTTTGGCCTTGACGTTCATGGGCTTTGTGCATAACTGAACCTCTCGCAAGAGAATCAACTGTGACGGAGGTCGCTCCTTTGTCATTATCACCTGATCAGCTTAAGCCCTTCGGTCTTTGAAAACCAAGGGCTTTATGTTGTGAAAAAAGGTTCCGGAATTACGGAACCGCAACGAAAAGGAATATGACGTGGCACGTATAGCCGGCGTAAACATCCCAACAGCAAAGCGCGTTCCTATCGCTTTGACTTATATCACTGGTATTGGAAACACTTCTGCAAAAGAAATCTGCGCAGCGGTTAACATCGACGAAACACGTCGCGTTAACGAATTGTCAGATGCTGAAGTTTTGGCAATCCGCGAACATATCGATGCAAATTACAACGTAGAAGGTGATTTGCGCCGTGAAGTTCAAATGAACATCAAACGCTTGATGGACCTTGGCTGCTATCGCGGTCTACGTCACCGTCGTAGCCTCCCTGTTCGTGGTCAGCGTACGCATACAAATGCGCGCACACGTAAAGGTCCAGCGAAAGCAATCGCTGGCAAGAAGAAATAAGGAGGGCTAGATAGATGGCACGTGATACTCGTCGTGGTGGCAAGAAAAAGGTCTCCAAAAATATTGCAGCTGGTGTTGCCCATGTGAACTCTTCGTTCAACAACACCAAAATCTTGATCTCTGACGTACAAGGCAATGCGATCGCATGGTCCTCTGCTGGTACAATGGGCTTCAAGGGTTCACGCAAATCCACACCTTACGCGGCTCAGATGGCTGCTGAAGATGCTGGCAAAAAAGCGCAAGAACATGGCGTCAAGACACTAGAAGTCGAAGTTCAGGGACCAGGTTCTGGCCGTGAAAGCGCACTTCGTGCATTGGCTGCTGTTGGCTTCAACATCACATCTATTCGTGACGTTACACCAATCGCACACAACGGCTGTCGCCCACCAAAGCGTCGCCGCGTATAATTTTCTCTTTGGGGCCCTGCGTTTTGCGTGGCCCCATTTCGTCATTTTAACCTCGGGCGCTGGTGACCTTAGGAACATGGGGCAACGGCAAGAATGGAGGGACGCATGATCCACAAAAACTGGGCAGAACTAATTAAGCCTGCACAATTAGACGTAAAACCGGGTAATGATCCGACACGTCAGGCAACTGTTGTTGCAGAGCCGCTAGAACGCGGTTTTGGTTTGACACTTGGTAACGCGCTTCGTCGCGTATTGATGAGCAGCCTTCAGGGTGCGGCCATCACAAGCGTACAGATCGACAACGTTTTGCATGAATTCTCATCCGTCGCGGGTGTTCGCGAAGATGTCACAGACATCATTTTGAACCTCAAAGGCGTTTCTTTGAAGATGGAAGTAGAGGGACCAAAGCGTCTTTCTATTAATGCCAAGGGTCCAGCTGTTGTAACGGCTGCTGACATCTGTGACAGCGCAGGCATCGAAGTTCTCAACAAAGAGCACGTTATCTGTCACTTGGATGATGGCGCGGATCTTTACATGGAATTGACTGTAAATACTGGCAAAGGCTACGTTTCTGCAGACAAGAACAAAGCAGACGATGCACCAATCGGTTTGATCCCAATCGACGCGATCTATTCACCTGTCAAAAAGGTGTCATATGACGTTCAGCCGACCCGTGAAGGCCAGGTTTTGGATTATGACAAATTGACAATGAAGGTGGAAACAGACGGCTCTGTGACACCTGATGATGCGGTTGCGTTTGCTGCGCGTATTCTTCAGGATCAGTTGTCAATCTTTGTCAACTTTGACGAACCTGAATCTGCGAACCGTCAGGACGATGATGATGGTCTTGAATTCAACCCACTTCTACTTAAGAAGGTGGATGAGCTTGAGCTATCTGTACGTTCTGCGAACTGTCTGAAGAACGACAACATCGTCTACATCGGTGATTTGATCCAAAAGACAGAAGCAGAAATGCTTCGTACGCCAAACTTCGGTCGTAAGTCTTTGAACGAGATCAAAGAAGTGCTTTCTGGCATGGGTCTACACCTCGGTATGGATGTCGAAGATTGGCCGCCGGACAATATCGAAGATCTTGCTAAGAAATTCGAAGACAACTTTTAAGATTTTCGGTGGGGGAAACCCCACCGTTTCAAATGCCCACATTTGGTGGGGACTGTTCGGGCACCTGCCCCAAGGAGAGTAGCTGACACGCATCGGCTGCCAGACAAAGCAAAACGCTAGAAGGAGATAGAAAATGCGTCACGCAAAAGGTTACCGCCGCCTAAATCGTACTCACGAGCACCGCAAAGCATTGTGGGCGAACATGGCCGGCTCTTTGATCGAACACGAACAAATCAAAACAACTTTGCCAAAAGCGAAAGAACTTCGCCCGATCGTTGAAAAACTGATCACTTTGGCGAAACGTGGTGATTTGCATGCCCGCCGCCAAGCGCGCGCGCAGCTTAAGCAAGATCAATACGTTGCAAAATTGTTTGATATTCTAGGCCCACGCTATGCAGAGCGTCAGGGTGGGTATATCCGTATCATGAAAGCGGGCTTCCGTTACGGTGATATGGCGCCAATGGCGATCATCGAATTCGTTGATCGTGATCCTGCTGCAAAAGGTGCTGCTGACAAAGCGCGCATTGCAGAAATGGAAGCGGCAGCAGACGAAGAATAAGTCGTCTCAAACGGCATTTCAAAGGACCCTCGCTTTGGCGGGGGTTTTTTTATGCCCAAATGTTGATTTCCAAGACGAAGATTTGCATATCAGCGATGTGGAAATGAGGCTTAACATGAAAATCCTAACCGTTCTGTTCTTCCTGTTCTGTGCGACTTGGGCCTTTGCTGAGCCGCGTGTGCCGACGTCTGATTTAGAGATAAAGCTCAGCTTTGCGCCATTGGTCAAACAATCTGCCCCTGCTGTTGTAAATATTTATGCCAAACGCATCGTTGAGGGGCGGCGCAATCCATTTGAAAGCGATCCGTTCTTTCGTGATCTGTTTCAAGGGTTCTCCCAAAGCCGACCAAGAGTGCAAAATTCCTTGGGCTCTGGGGTGATTTTATCCAGTGATGGCATTGTGGTCTCTAATAATCATGTGGTTGATCAAGCCTCAGATATTCGCGTTGTTTTAAATGATGGCCAAGAGTTCCAAGCGGATGTTTTACTGGCGGATGCAGAGAGCGATTTGGCCGTTTTAAAAATTTCGACGCCAGAGGAGCTGCCGTTTTTGACCCTTCGCAATAGCGACACAGTCGAAGTTGGGGAACTGGTCCTTGCGATTGGGAACCCTTTTGGTGTTGGACAAACTGTGAGTAGCGGTATCGTCTCTGGCTTGGCACGCTCTGGCGCGGCGGTTGGGAATTCGCAAGGGTATTTCATTCAAACCGATGCTCCTATTAACCCTGGGAATTCAGGGGGTGCTTTGATTGGGATGAATGGCCAATTGATTGGTGTGAATACCTCAATTTTATCAAGATCGGGTGGATCCAACGGAATTGGGTTCGCGATACCTGCAACCCTTGTGCGCCAATTTGTGCGACAAGCCGAAGAGGGGCGCGATACGTTCGTGACGCCGTGGATGGGTGCAGGTGGTCAAAGCGTGACATCAGATATGGCCAACGCGCTTGGCCTTGAGCGTGTCTTAGGGATTATTCTAACTGAACTGCATCCAGATAGCCCTCTCAAGGCGGCGGGATTAACCAATGGTGATGTGATAACGGCGATTGATGACGCTCCTGTAAATTCACCTGCTGAGGCTTTGTATCGGTTAAAGATTGCAGGATTGGGGCAAGAGGTGCGCGTCAGCTACCTCAGCCAAGGACGGGCATATGATGTGACCCTGACCACAAGTGAGGCTCCGACTGGTCCGCCCGCTGTGACGCTTTCCAAAAATAGCCTGTTGCCTAATTTAATCATCCAAGACGTATCCCCTAAATTGATCGAGGATCACCAATTGCCACTTGGCTCAGTGGGCGTGATGGTGGTTGATCCAAAGTCTACGGGTGCGCGATTGGGGTTACGGCCTCGCGATATCTTGCTTGAAATAAATGGGCGTTCTGTCACTAATGCGGATGATGTTGAGGATCATTTGCGCCAAACACGTCGCACGGGCGAATTCGTAGTTTTGCGTCAGGGTCGCCAAATTTTGCTAAGGTTTCGAACATGAGTGATCTTTTTGGGGACACCCCGAGCGCCCCAAAGGGACCCCAACCATTGGCTGAGCGTCTTCGCCCCAAAGCGTTGAGCGATGTTATTGGACAGGCTCAGGTATTGGCCGAGGATGCGCCCTTGGGGGCGATGCTCGCATCACAACAGTTAAGCAGTTTGATTTTTTGGGGACCGCCGGGTGTTGGTAAAACGACCATTGCCCGATTGCTGGCCGCTGAAACGGATATGCATTTTGAACAGATTAGCGCAATTTTCACAGGAGTCGCCGATCTGAAAAAGGTATTTGAAGCGGCCAAGCTGAGGCATGGAAACGGGCGTGGCACGCTTTTGTTTGTGGATGAAATTCATCGCTTTAACAAAGCGCAGCAAGATGGGTTTTTGCCTCATATGGAAGACGGCACAATTCTATTGGTTGGGGCCACAACTGAGAATCCGTCGTTTGAATTAAACGCGGCCTTGATGTCCCGTGCTCAGGTCATGGTGTTAGAGCGATTATCTGACGAGGAGTTGTCGGACCTCATTGAGCGCGCAGAACAGGAATTGGATCGCGCGCTCCCTTTAACGTCTGATGCGCGTCAGACTTTGATTGCGATGGCAGATGGGGATGGACGCGCGATGCTCAACCTTGTTGAGCAGGTCGCTGGATGGTCTGTCAAAGCACCCTTAGGTCGGGATGATCTGTCCAAACGGTTGACGCGACGCGCGGCCAAATACGACAAAAGCGGGGATGAACATTACAATCTGATTTCTGCACTTCATAAATCTGTGCGCGGGTCGGACCCTGATGCCGCACTCTATTGGTTCGCGCGAATGCTTGAGGGGGGCGAAGACCCCCGTTACCTCGCGCGGCGTATTTTGCGGATGGCAGTTGAGGATATTGCCTTGGCCGATCCTCAGGCCCAGACAGTTTGCCTTCATGCGTGGGAAACCTATGAACGATTGGGATCGCCAGAGGGTGAATTGGCCTTGTCCCAAGCTGTGGCCTATCTTGCCTTGGCGCCGAAATCCAATGCGGCTTATATGGCCTACAAAGGCGCGCGTGCGATGGCCAAGAAAACAGGATCGCTTGCACCCCCGAAACATATTTTGAATGCGCCAACAGGGTTGATGCAAGAGCAAGGATATGGCGAAGGCTATGCCTATGACCACAATGCTGAGGATGGGTTTTCAGGGCAAAACTATTTTCCTGAGGGTATTGAGAGGCCCGATCTCTACCAACCTGTTGAACGGGGGTTTGAGCGCGATCTCAAAAAACGCTTGAGCTATTTTGAAAAACTCCGTGACAAGCGGAACATAGACGCCTCTGACGTGTAAATACGTCCAAACGCTTGACATTGGCACCTCAAACACCCAATCACGCGCCATGACTTATCTTGTTGTTGCTCTTGGAGGCGCGATTGGCGCAGGCCTACGGTTTTGGGTGTCGCAATTCGTTGCGTTTCCTTATGGCACGATGATTGTGAACATTGTGGGCTCTTTTATAATGGGGCTTGCTTTTGTTGGCTTTGCTGCCCGTTTCGGTGAGCGCTTACCTTTGTTCTTTATGACGGGACTGCTTGGCGCTTTCACAACGTATTCAGCATTTTCACTAGATGTCTACAAATTGCTAGATGCGGGGCGAGTTGGCTTTGCGATGGCCTATATTACCACGACACTCGGCGGGGCAATTCTCGCCTTGGTTCTAGGAGTGTTTGTGATGCGGAGTATAATGCAATGAATACAGTTCAGTTGATTACGATTGGCGAAGACGAAGGTGATCAACGGCTTGACCGGTGGTTGAAACGCAAGTTCCCTCAATTGCAGCAGGGAAGCATTGAAAAGATGTGCCGTAAAGGCGAGTTGCGCATTGACGGATCCCGTTGCAAAGCGAACAGCCGCGTTGAAATCGGCCAAGACGTGCGCGTGCCACCACTGCCTTTGACAGGCAAGCCTGAGATTGACACATCGAACAAACGCATTTCGGACGCGGATGCGCGCATGATGCAAAATGCGGTTATCTATCAAGACGACCATATCATAGCGATCAATAAACCCCCTGGTTTGCCGAGCCAAGGCGGAAGCAAGCAAACCCGTCACGTGGATGGGCTGTGTGCGGCTTTGCAATATGATTATGACGAAAAACCACGTCTGGTTCACAGGTTGGACAAAGACACCTCTGGCATTTTGCTTTTGGCGCGGACACGCACCGTTGCGGCAAAGCTCACGGATGCTCTTCGTCACCGCGAAACGCGCAAGATCTATTGGGCCGCTGTTGCAGGGGTTCCTCAGCCTTTGGTCGGGACTATCAAATATGGGCTGGTCAAAGCAGGGGGCCACGGCGCGCGTGGTGAAGGCGAGAAAATGGTTTGTATCCATCCCCGTGATGTTGCCTCAACCGAAGGGGCCAAACGTGCTACCTCGGATTATATGGTTGTTAGCCGCCTCGCGAGCCGTGGTGCATGGGTTGCCTTGGTCCCGATTACAGGCCGCACGCACCAGCTGAGGGCGCATATGGCGGAAATGGGTCATCCGATTGTGGGTGATGGTAAATATGGCGGCTCTGGTCAAGAAAACCTAGGTGACGGCTGGGGTGCGCAGCTTGGGGGCGATATTAGCAAAAAGCTGCACCTCCATGCGCGTCATATGTCGTTTGAACATCCTGTGACCAAAAAAATGGTGACGATCACGGCTGATTTACCTGATCATATGGCCCATACATGGAAAACCTTCCAATGGGATTTGGATGAGGTCGCGGATGATCCATTCGAGGACATGTAGGACGACCCAATGCGATTAGTTATTTTTGACGTCGATGGCACCTTGGTCGATAGCCAGTCGCAAATTATCCAAGCCATGGAGCATGCCTTTGGTGTGATTGAGCAACCGCTTCCAACGCGCCAAGAGATTTTGGGAATTGTCGGATTGTCCCTTCCTGAGGCGTTTGCCGAATTGATCCCTCAGTGTGACTCAAAGGTTCAGCAGAGAGCGTCCCAAGCCTACAAAGATAGCTTTGCTCAAAACCGTATGGCGGGGGCTAAGCCCAAGTTTTACGACGGGATGTTGGATGTTTTGACCAAGCTGCGTGATGAGGATGAGACCTTGCTTGCGATTGCGACGGGAAAATCACGACGGGGTTTGACCTCGCTCTGTGATCATTATGGCATTTCAAGTTGGTTTCAATCGACACAAGTTGCAGATGATCACCCCTCCAAGCCAAATCCATCGATGATCTTGCAAACGCTTCGGGATACTGGCGTTGACGCCTCTCAGGCTGTAATGATCGGAGATACGAGCTTTGACATGCAGATGGCTCGGAATACCAATGTGGCCGCGATTGGGGTCACTTGGGGGTTTCATCCAAATCACAGGCTGGGAGATGCGCATCTACTTTGTGATGATCCCAATGAGCTAATTTTGATGATTGATAAACTATTGGAGCAGCCGAATGTCTGAGTGGAAACAGAAACGGTTTTGGACCGAGGTGAGTGTTGACCAACAAGGGGATGGCTTTGCCGTTTTGCTAGATGGCCGTGGCGTCAAAACGCCCGCCAAGACATCCTTGATCGTTCCAACTGAGGCGCTTGCTCAGGCAATTGCCAAGGAATGGGATGCGCAGGACGACAAAATCGTGCCAGAGACCATGCCAATGACGCGCTCAGCGAATGCCGCATTGGACAAGGTCACATCTCAGTTCAACGAGGTTGCATCGCTCCTTGCGGCTTATGGGGAAACGGATCTTTTGTGCTATCGCGCGGCAAGCCCGAGTGAATTGATCGAGCGCCAAGCAAAGGCATGGGATCCGATCTTGGATTGGGCGGCTGAAAAATTTGATGCACGCCTCAATATCGGGCAGGGGGTCATGTATGTGGAACAAGATCCGCACGCGATTGACGCCTTAAACAAGCAAGTCATTTCAATGACACCTTTTGAGCTAACGGGATTTCATGATTTGGTCGGAATGTCAGGATCTTTGGTCCTCGCCCTCTCAGTGATTCACGGAGTCACCGCCGTAGGTGACGCATGGGAACTTTCGCGTCTGGATGAGACCTGGCAGATTGAACAGTGGGGAAATGACGAAGAAGCGGATAAAATTTCTGCTCAAAAGTGCATTTCGTTTGAGCATGCTTATGCATTTTACAAAGCAGTTCGCTGAATTTATGTCAATTTAACAGCATCTTACGAAAAATTAATGGAGAAAATCGGCGTAGCTTTGTCAATTTCACAAGTAGGTGCTTGACGTTTGGGTCCGATTTTGAGCAAACTCAGGGGCACTGGGATGTGAATCCTACTTTAGTATGACTATTTGGCCTATGCCAATACAAAGAGCCCTTTTTAAATTGGGCAAAACTCAGGAAGAGGTAACAATGAAAAAAACCGTAATTCTTGGCGCATTGACCGTTGCTGGTCTAGCCGCTACTTCGGCTGCTGCTGGTACAGTTGATGACGTAAAAGCACGTGGTAAACTAAACTGTGGCGTAACAACTGGCTTGGTTGGCTTCGCAGCACCTGACGCAAATGGCGTTTGGGAAGGCTTCGACGTTGGCGTATGTCGCGCAGTTGCAGCGGCTGTTTTGGGCGACGGCAACGCAGTTGAGTTCGTTCCAACAACAGGTAAAACACGCTTTACAGCACTTGCATCTGGCGAAATCGACATGTTGGCACGTAACACAACATGGACATTCTCACGTGACGTAGACCTTAAGTTCGAATTTACTGGCGTAAACTATTACGACGGTCAGGGCTTCATGGTTCCAAAAGAGCTTGGCGTGTCTTCTGCGAAAGACCTAGATGGCGCGACTGTTTGTATCCAAACTGGTACAACAACAGAGTTGAACTTGGCGGACTTCTTCCGTTCAAACAACATCTCTTATGAGCCTGTTCCAATCGAAACAAACGCAGAAGCTCAGCAGCAGTACCTAGCTGGTGCATGTGACGTTTACACAACTGACGCATCTGGCCTAGCGGCGACACGTGCAACATTCGAAGCACCAGACGCGCACGCTCTATTGCCAGAAATCATCTCCAAAGAGCCTTTGGGTCCACTTGTTCGTCACGGCGACAACAACTGGGGTGACGTGGTACGTTGGACTTTGAACGCACTTATCACTGCTGAAGAATTGGGTGTAACATCTGCAAACATCGAAGAGATGGCTGCAGGCACAAACAACCCAGAAATCAACCGTTTGCTCGGTACAGAAGGCAACTTGGGCGAAATGCTTGGTCTTTCTGCTGATTGGGCGAAAAATGCGATCGCCGTTGGCGGTAACTACGGTGAATTGTTCGATGGCAACATCGGTGAATCAACAGCGATCGGCCTATCACGTGGCTTGAACGCTCAGTGGACACAAGGCGGTCTACTTTACTCACCACCTTTCCGTTAATTCCGGAAATTATGAGGGCGCGGCAAAGTCGCGCCCTTATTTTATCTATCTGAAATTACAGTCCAACCGATGCAAAGCGGTGCTGTGGACGAAATCCAGGGATCAAGCCACATGACTATCCAAACTGACCTTCCGAGGGAGTCGTTTCAGTTATCGCAACTGATCTATGACACTCGCTATCGGTCGCTTACCTTTCAGGCCATTGCTTTTATCTTGCTCTCACTTGTGATTTGGCAACTTGCTGCGAATTTGGCGGCAAACCTAAGCGCACAGGGATTGAGCATCAGCTTCGCCTTTCTAGGCGCACCTGCTGGTTATGATATTAACCAACGTTTGATCGAATACGATAGCCAATCCTCAAACTTGCGCGCCGCATTTGTGGGCATTCTGAACACCTTGCTCGTTGCGTTTTTAGCCTGTGTGACCGCGACCATATTTGGTGTCTTGGCGGGTGTTCTGAGACTGTCGAACAACTGGCTCGTTCGCAAGTTGATGGCCTTTTATGTGGAAATTTTCCGAAATATTCCTGTTCTGATCTGGATCATCATTATTTTCACAATCATGACGGCGGTTCTCCCTGGGCCGCGTGCGTTTCGTGGGGATGAGCCGACAGCATCCATGTTTATGGGGATTTCTGCATTTACCAACCGAGGGATTTATATTCCAAGGCCGGAATTTACCAATGGGTTCGGTGGGGCAATTGATTGGCTCATCATCATTGGGTCGCTGATTGCCTCCTTCTTTGTGACGCGGGCTGTGACGAAAAATGCCACCAAAGTTCAAGAAGAAACTGGTGTCCGCCCAGCGACGCTTGTGAAAAACTTGGCGATCTGGTTCGGACCAATCATCGTGTTGTGCTTTGTGATGGGTCTGACGTTTGAAATTCCAGAGCTGAAGGGCTTTAACTTTAAAGGCGGTATCAAAGTTGGCGGTCCATTGATTGCGATTTGGTTTGCTTTGTCGATCTACACCGGTGCCTTCATTGCCGAAAACGTGCGTGCCGGTATCCTAGCGGTCTCCAAAGGACAAACCGAAGCGGCGAGCGCCCTTGGCCTTCGATCTGGTCGTGTCATGAGCCTCGTGGTTTTGCCGCAAGCCTTGCGCGTCATTATTCCACCGCTGATTTCAAACTATCTAAACATCACGAAAAACTCGTCATTGGCGATTTTGGTGGGCTACGCGGATGTGACGGCGACGCTGGGTGGCATTACGCTGAACCAAACGGGTCGCGCGATTGAGTGTGTTCTCTTGTTGATGTTGTTCTATTTGGTGATTTCGCTGCTGATTTCAGCCGTGATCAACGTGTACAACAATACTATTAAGTTGAAGGAGCGTTGATATGACTGATCAATCAAACGAATCCGTCGCCTTTGTTCGGCACGATGTTTTGCCGCAACTCCCGCCACCGTCTACTGCGGCAGGTCCGGTAAAATGGCTCAAGGACAACTTGTTTGCAACGCCTGCAAATACCGTTTTGACAGTTGTTTCTGTCGCGGTCATCTATTTCCTCGTTGTCAGCTCGTTACCTTGGCTTTTGAATGGTATTTGGAATTCATCGAGCCTTGCGGAATGTCGTGAGGCGTTAGATGGGAAAACAGGTGCTTGTTTCGCAGTTCTGTCGGAACGGTGGAACCAGCTTCTCTTTGGCTTTAAATATCCGCAAGACATCTACTGGCGTCCATCGCTTGCCTTTGTTTTGTTTTTCTTAGCTGCCGCGCCAGTTCTGTTCTTTGACTTGCCGCGCAAACTTCTTGCGTTCACAGCGCTCTACCCGTTCATCGCGTTCTACCTCATTTGGGGTGGTTCAATCATTACGCCGGTTCTTGCGCTGTTGTCGGTGATTGCTGCGGCTGTCGTTTATCAAACACTGCTCAGCAAAAACTTTGTTCTCTCAGTTGTTGCGGCACTGGTTGCGGGAATTGTGGTTTGGTCCCTTGGGTCATCCATTATGCCAGCACCCGATGTCACAGAGGGCGCTATGCGGTCTATCCCAAGTCGTGATTTGGGTGGGTTTATGTTGAACATGATGCTGGGCGTGACCTGTGTGTCCTTGTCGTTGCCGATTGGGATCATGCTTGCCCTTGGTCGTCAGTCCGACATGCCCTTTATCAAAATGATCTGTGTTGTATTCATCGAATTCGTTCGTGGCGTGCCGTTGATTACTTTGCTCTTCGTGGCCAGTGTTATGCTTGCCTATTTCTTCCCACCTGAGGCGACTGTTGATCTTTTCTTGCGGGTTGTGATTATGATCACGCTCTTTTCGGCAGCTTATATCGCGGAAGTTATTCGCGGTGGTCTCGCAGCTTTGCCAAAGGGCCAATATGAGGCGGCTGACTCGCTCGGGTTAGATTATGCGCAATCCATGCGATTGATCATTTTGCCTCAGGCGTTGAAAATCTCGATCCCTGGCATCGTGAACGTCTCTGTCGGTTTGTTCAAGGACACGACATTGGTGTCGGTCATTTCGATGTTCGACCTCGTGGGCATGATCCGTGGACCGATTTTGGCATCAACCGAATGGAACGGCGTTTATTGGGAATTGTTCCTCTTTGCCGCGCTTCTCTTCTTTGTCGTGTGTTACGGCATTTCACAATATTCACAATGGCTCGAGCGTCGTCTCGCAACTGATCATCGATAAGGAGGCCTGATACCATGGCTAACTCTGCACAAATGCAAGTATCCGACGAAGTCGCGATTTCAATTCACAACATGAACAAGTGGTATGGCGCTTTCCACGTTTTACGGGACATCAATTTGACCGTGAACCGTGGCGAACGCATCGTCATCGCGGGCCCTTCTGGTTCCGGTAAGTCTACGCTTATTCGGTGTATCAACCGTCTAGAAGAGCACCAGCAAGGCGATATCGTCGTTGATGGGACCGAATTGACGTCGGATTTGAAAAATATTGATAAAATCCGCTCAGAAGTTGGGATGTGTTTCCAACACTTCAACTTATTCCCGCATTTGACGATTTTGGAAAACTGTACACTTGCGCCGATCTGGGTTCGTAAAACACCCAAGAAAGAGGCCGAGGAAATCGCAATGCATTTCCTTGAGAAAGTGAAAATCCCAGAACAGGCCGACAAATACCCCGGTCAACTCTCTGGTGGTCAGCAACAGCGTGTTGCGATTGCGCGCTCCCTCTGCATGAAGCCTCGCATCATGCTCTTTGATGAACCGACCTCGGCTCTTGATCCTGAGATGATCAAAGAGGTTTTGGATACGATGGTCGAATTGGCCGAAGATGGCATGACTATGTTGTGTGTGACACACGAAATGGGTTTTGCGCGTCAGGTTGCCAACCGCGTTATCTTTATGGATCAGGGACAAATTGTTGAACAAAACGAACCAGAAGAGTTCTTCAATAATCCAAAATCCGAACGCACGAAACTCTTCCTAAGTCAGATCTTAGGACACTAAATTGGCAAAGCCCTGATCCTAGGATCGGGGCTTTTTCTTAGATGAAGCTGCGCATGTGAAACTGAGATTGTTCATCTACGCGAGCAAAGCGTTGACTGATTGGACAGGCACGACGGGCGGCGCACCCTTTTCCTGTGCAGTCTTGCCTATCCCCTGATGTAAGCTCATCCCGACAGGCTGTGGTGTTATAGGCACCTTCTGCAAAGGCATCCACGGAGCACGCGCTCAAGCAGGGCTTGTGACAGGTCGTGCAAGGGGACGGTGCATAATCGAAGTCAACTTGATAAGGTACCCCCAAAGCGCCCCTGAAGGACACAAAGAGGCCAGCAGTATCATGGACCAATAATTTGGTCGGAGAGGCATATATGCGCCCTGTTTTCAGAGCCCAGCTATAGAATGGCGCGAAGGGTGGTCCTCCGAATGGGAAATAGGGTTTTAGGCCGAATTTCGACGCAACTGTTTCAATGACACGTTTGGACCATCGATCCATTGGATCAGGAAGGCCGTCATTATATTCCGCAGAGCATTTGAAATGGTCCCAGAAGCTTGGCTCATCGGGTCCGATGAGGGCAAGGGAGCGAACCGTGGGGTCGAGCGCGTGCTCTGTCGGGTCTTCCGTAGAAAACCCGCCTAGAACACATAAATGTTCCTGTCGCAGGGCCTCGACTATTTCCGACGGAAAGGAAGCCATAGAGCCCAGCCTAACTTATTGGGTGAGGTGTCCTGCCACTCAAGCCCGAGTTTCATCTCTGTATGGCCTGCGGAGGGTTGATCGATATAGGTGCCAAAGAGCCTATCCCAAATCGACAAAGCAAAGCCATAGTTGCTGTCATGTTCATGACGGTGCACAGAATGGTGAACGCGGTGCATATCTGGCGTGACCAAAACCAAGCGTACGATCCTGTCGAGCCACAGCGGTAAACGGATGTTCGCATGATTGAACATGGCTGTCCCATTCAGCAGAACTTCAAATAGGATAATCCCCACAGCAGGGGCGCCAAGTAGGTAAACCAAACCAATCTTGATCCCCATTGAAAGTGCAATTTCTACAGGATGAAATCGGATCGCGGTTGTCACATCTAAATCGCGATCCGAATGGTGGACTCTGTGGATACGCCAAAGGATCGGGATTTTGTGTGTGATCAGATGCTGTGCCCAAATCGCTAAATCAAACACCACTATTGTTATGATGACAGCGCCCCAGAAAGGCAGATCAAAGGAATTCAACAGGCCAATCCCCATTACCTGAGCATCCAGAGCCGCGCCAACGGCGAGGAGGGGAACGATAAGGGATAGAAGCCGAAGTGTTAAGGTATCAAGAATGGTGATCCCCCAATTCGTGACCCAGCGCTGTCTTTTCGACGTTGCAAGGGCCCGCCGCGGGGCAAGGGCTTCAAGGACAGCGAACAGGCTGAACAGCCCGATAAAGACACCAAGTCGGATGAGAGTTTCATGTTCCATGATACGTAAGCTAAGCGTCCAAGCTTGGAATGCAAGGCTCTATCATTTTAGCCTAATGAGCGATCCAGCACCATGCTCGGTGAACAGCTCCAAAAGGCAAGCATTTGGTGCACGTCCATCAAGGATGACGACGGCTCGGACGCCATTTTCGAGCGCCTCTAGGGCCGTTTCCGTTTTCGGGATCATACCACCGGCAATCGTTCCATCCGCCGTCATGGCGCGGATTTGCTCGGCCTTGAGCTCTGTTAAGACCTCGCCATCTTTGTTTTTGACGCCGCTCACATCGGTTAGCAACAAAAGGCGATCCGCGTCGAGCGCGGCTGCCACCGCACCTGCGGCCGTATCTCCGTTGATGTTATAGGTTTCGCCATGGTCACCAGACCCAAGGGGAGCGATGACAGGGATAATATCATTTTCGATCAGAGTCCTTATGACATCTGGGTCCACATGAGACGGGGTTCCAACCAATCCTAAGTCTGGATCTGTCTGCGTACATGTGATCAAGTTGGCGTCCTTGCCAGAGAGGCCAATGGCACGACCCCCTTGATTATTGATGGCTTGAACAATGCGTTTATTTACACTTCCCGACAGGACCATTTCGACAACGTTCATCGTTGCCTCATCTGTGACCCGCTTGCCGTTGACGAAGTTTGACTGGATTTGAAGCTTGTCCAACATTGCATTGATCATTGGACCACCGCCATGGACGATGACGGGATTGATCCCAACTTGGCGCATCAAGACAACATCACGAGCAAAGGTTTCCATACCCTCATCGCTCCCCATGGCGTGGCCACCAAGTTTGATGACAATAATAGATTCTGTATAGCGCTGTAGGTATGGCAGGGCCTGTGAGAGCGTCCGCGCTGTGGCAATCCAATCTCGGTTCATGTCTTGTGTCTTCATCCTATTGATCCCTAGCAGATTGGGATAGTGTTCTCTTATTGTGCGCAAGAGCGCAAGCTTTACCTGACCCCCATCCTGGCCTTCCCCAAGGGGGGAAGGAAGCGAGGGAGAGGCCGACCCAGTTAAACCAGCGTCGCTATGGTTGCCCGTAAGGTTTCAATGCCATCGCCTTTTTCCGATGATGTCAAAATAAGTTCGGGGTAAGCGGCGGGGTGTTTTGAGAGGGCTTTGCGGACCTGATCTAAAATTTGGTCGCGCTCTCCGGTTTTGACTTTGTCGGCTTTGGTCATGACGACCTGGAAAGTGACCGCCGCGCTATCGAGAAGGGACATGATTTCATCATCGACCTTTTTGACACCGTGGCGCGTGTCGATCAACACGAAAGCCCGACGCAGAGATTGGCGTCCTGAGAGATATTGCTTTAACAGCTTTTGCCATTTTTCAACGATTGGAAGAGGGGCATTCGCATAGCCATATCCTGGCAAGTCAACGAGGTAGTGCGTTTCACCAGCTGTGAAAAAATTGATCTCTTGGGTGCGGCCGGGTGTGTTTGAAGCCCTCGCCAGACCTTTGCGTCCCGTGAGTGCGTTGATCAAGCTAGATTTGCCCACGTTTGAGCGACCTGCAAAGCAGATTTCCAAACGGTCCGCTGGCGGGAGCCCAGACATTGCAACAACGCCTTTGACGAAATCAGTTTCGCCAGCAAAGAGCAGGCGTCCCTTTTCGCGGGAGAAATCATCTGGGTCTTGTGCGAGCGGGAAGGGGAGTTGCATTACATAACCTCGAGTGTATCGCCTAGTTTGATGACACCGCTTGTTTGGGCAATCGCATAGACGTTGAAATTTTGATGGCCCATGTCATTTAGGGCCTTGAGAGTGTCGACATCGCGGACCCCTGTTTCAGGGTTTGCTGTCGTTGCCATACACCGTTCGACGGGCTCAGTGATTTTGAACTGCACAGACCCAATGCGAACAGTGTGCCCGATCCAGTCAAATTCTTGCCAAGGCTCTAAGCCCTCAATCCAGAAATTTCCGCGCCAGCGGTTTATCGATATGTCCTGACCAAGTCTGTCGCAGACATCCTTGTGAGAGGCGAGGTTGCCGATACTGATGGATGGATAATCGGTATCCGTCATTCCACGAGACTGGGCACGCACGAGACGGACGGATTGTGCTCGATTTTCAGGAACCAGCGGTGCGGCCCAATTCATGAAGGCGTCTTGGTCCGTGTCGGGATCAATTGTGATGCTCGCTAAATCGGGATGGGTCAGGGTCAGTTTGTGAGAGGCTTCGTCCCAAGATGCATTGATCGCCATCAATTTTGGGGCTTTTGACCCAATTGAGAAGTTATTGCAAGGAGCCCAATTTGATCCATCGACGTTTGAGGCGTCATGAACGACGGCCCAAGCACGATCCCAAGGGAGGGTGTCTTGCGCAGTGACCGCGATCTGATCAACAGAGTCGCGGCCATGAGATTTTATTGGATAGCGCCATATTTCAGCGATATGTGCCATTACTTGGCGCTCGGGGTATCTTTGCGTTTAAAGCTTGCGATAATGTTTCCAAAAACGTCTGGCTTGTACCCTTGGGTCCGCATGATGATGTACTGTTGGCTAAAGGTGATCATGTTGTTTGCAATCCAGTAGATCACCAAACCACTCGCAAATGTACCGAGCATGAACATAAAGACCCATGGCATCCATGCAAAGATCATGGCTTGTGTTGCGTCTGTGGGCGCTGGGTTTAGCTTTTGCTGAAGCCACATTGAGATACCCAACAAGATCGGCAAAATACCAAGAGAGACGATTGAGAAAATCGATTCTGGGCCTGGTGTAGCATAGCTGAATAAGCCAAATAGGTTCAGGATTGAAGAGGGGTCAGGCGCGCTGAGGTCTTTGATCCAACCGATCCATGGGGCATGTCGTAATTCTAGCGTCACAAAGATCACTTTGTAGAGCGAGAAGAAGATCGGAATTTGCAGAAGGATCGGCAAACAACCCGCAGCAGGGTTCACCTTTTCCTTTTTATAAAGCTCCATCGTTTCTTTTTGCAAGCGTTGGCGATCGTCACCGCAGCGCTCTTTGAGCTTGGCCATTTCTGGCTGCAGCTCTTTCATCTTGGCCATCGAGACATAGGATTTATAGGCCAGCGGGAACAAGGCGGCTTTGATCAGGAGCGTCAGGCCGATAATCGCCCAGCCCATATTCCCAATCCAAACATTCAACCAATGGAGGACAGCGAACATTGGTTTCGTGATGAAAAAGAACCAACCCCAGTCAATACTATCCAAGAACCCGACAACGCCCGCTTTTTCGTAGTTGCGGATAGTGTCCCATTCCTTTGCCCCTGCAAAGAATTGTGACGTGACTGTTGTTTGTGTGCCTGACGGGATGACTTGACGCGCCATGACAACTTCGGATTGATAGATGTCTTGCTTTTCGTAATATTTCGCCGTGGTTCTAAACCGCTCGCCAGTAGAGGGGATCAAGGTCGTC
This sequence comes from uncultured Paracoccaceae bacterium, assembly GCA_965657215.1. Classification (GTDB taxonomy): domain Bacteria; phylum Pseudomonadota; class Alphaproteobacteria; order Rhodobacterales; family Rhodobacteraceae; genus JAHEJA01. Next base: position 5,003 of record CBFHNR010000024.1, on the reverse strand, counting down.
ATCCAGAAATGGTCTGTAAATCCGATCCAGCCGTTTTCTTCGACTTCGGTCCGCACGGCGAGGGCGTTTTCACGATCATCAAAGTCGTATCCGCGAAGGGCTTTGTATTTATCTTCGACCAATTCACCATCAGCTTTGCTGATCAAGCCTTCGTGCAGGATGAAGAAATTTTCAAGCGTTGAGGGCTCGCCATGACGACGGATTAGACCATAAGGACGCAGTTCGACATCGCTGCCTGAGGTGTTGCTCACGTTTTGATCGATTTTGAACATATAGTTTTCATCAATCGAAATCGTACGACGGAAAACGAGGCCCGCACCGTTATCCCAGATCAACGTCACAGGGCTATCGACCCCCAGTGTCGCATCCCCTTCGAGGGACCAAATTGTGTCAGGTGTGGGAACCTGATCCGCACTTGCACCAGAGGCGGCGATCCATCCGTAAGCGGCGTAATAGGCATCCATCTCGCCAATTGGGCGCAACAGCTGAACCTGATCAGAGGCTGCATCTAATTCGACACGGTAGTCTTTGAGGAACAATTCGTCCAAGCGACCACCAGCCAAGGAAATCGACCCAGAGACGCGTGGTGTGTCAATGGCAATGCGGGGCACATCGGCAATATCACTGACGTCGGCTGTTTGCACCTCGCCCGCTGCAGGAAGGGTTGCGGGTGTCGAGGCCTGAACCGTTGAATCCGCGGCTGTATCCGTAACGGGCGGCTCGGGTGGTGGGAACATGACGAACCACACAATAATCACAATAAAGCTCAATACTGAAGCGAGAATGAGATTTCTATTCTGTTCGTCCATGAGAGGCCCACCTATGTTTTAACTTGGGTTGGTTCAACAGACACACGCGCTGAACGTCAAGGGGACATAGTGATTTTTTTCGACATGAAAAAGGGAAAAGGCCAAGATATTTTGAATCCAAGGCCGAAAACATTGGAGTCTGACTATGGTTGGCCGTTTTTGATGTAGAATTTTGAAAACTGAGTAGTGAGCGTCAGCGATTTTTTATGATCACTGCAGCTAAGGTTTGGAAAGAGCCTAGTTTGCCAAATGCCGTCCTGCAGTATTCTGCACACGCGGAAAAGACAGCGTGTCGCTCGCGGTCCTTAGCCGTCATTGTCTTGGCTATTAACGTTGCAGTGCAGCGGAATAAAGCTGACATTCTCCCAAATTTATAGGTATCTGTTCTTTATGAACATAAATGACATCCAAAAAGCGGTCCGACACTTTAGACGAGCAATGGAACAGTGCCATGAGCAATTCGGATTACCATTTGAGAGCTTTCCTCGCGGATGTTGCGGTGACTCTTCCGAGCTTTTGGCGGCGTATCTGAAAGATGAAGGCTTTGGTGAATTTGCGTACGTCTTCGGCTGGAGTGGAGAAGAGGACTCGTCGCATGCTTGGCTGGAAAAAGATGGCATCATCATTGATGTTACGACTGACCAATTTTCTGGTAGGGAAAACAGTCCGATGATCACCGATGATCAAGAATGGCATTCCCGATTCTCAGACTGTCTTCAACGACGCCGAGACGGCGATTTCCGACTTGTAAATGGATCGGAGCATCTTCTCTCCACGTTTGTTCAATTGAAGAAGTTCATCAATGGTGAAAGATGAGAACGCTGCGAGGGCAATCGGCCCTTTGCTAACGTTGGACTGGCATACGAAATACTGCAGTCGCACGCCGGTTAGCTGCTGTTCGTGCGCATCGCAAGATTTTGGAAAGTAAAAGGCGGCACCTCAGGCAGTGCGAGTGTAGCATTTCCAATTTGCTGACAAGACGGCTTGCTTAACCTGCGGCTACAGTAAAAGTTCAAAAGATTTTCAAAGTATTTATGTCTTCTGTCGTGTTTACAGAGTTGGTTCTGGTATGTTTGTAGTGCAGACTTTGAGAAAATCACTTTTAGCAGGAGAAATGGGATGTACCGAGGGCAAGTTGTTTTTGTTTCACGAAACAAGGGAATGATCGTAATTCAGCATGATGATGGCTTTACAGTCATTGAACTTCTAGGAAGTGAAGGTGAATTCCAAACAGGAGATGTCGTGAAGGGAGATTGGGATGCATTAGGTAGTGAACCTATTTACAAAGACGGCGATGAATACGATGCATACTTCCAAGGAACTTGGGGTGCTGCTGATAATGCAATAAGAATTGCTCGACAAACGGGGGGAGGCTAGAGCGGCCCATCACCACCCAAAGCTTCGCTGTCGCGGCGAGAACTGAACGGGTGCGGTTAACGGCAATATAGTTCCGCGCTACCGATGTTACTTTGGCGCATTACCAAGGTCTGGGTTCAGACGTCTAGTGTTCGATACATAATCGTTTTTGACCTTTTCCAAACCGCCCCAGCCTGACACTCATTATGTCTGCAAAGCACATCCAAGTGTCGCAATAAGAGCGCGGTGCAATCTGAGTTTTCTATAAGGAAATTTTGGAATGTCTCTGTTCTTTGGCTCATGTCGATTTACATGGCCCAAGACACAGCGATCTCACGTAACGGCTGCTTGTTTAAGGATGGATAAAGAATGACACTGGATAAAGATTTTGGATTTGGCACGCAAATCCGCAAGTCACCCTATTTCGACGCCACCGTACGTTGGGGCGCGCAGGGGTTTTCTGTTTACAACCACATGTATATTCCACGCGACTTTGGCGATCCAGAACAGAATTTTTGGAACCTCGTGAATGACGCGATCCTTTGTGATGTTGCGGTTGAACGTCAGGTGGAAATCACGGGCCCAGATGCGGCCAAGTTCGTGCAAATGCTCACGCCGCGTAATTTGTCCAAGATGGCGGTGGGGCAGTGCAAGTATATCCTCATCACCAATGCAGATGGCGGCATCCTGAACGATCCCATTTTGCTCCGTTTGGCGGAAAACCATTTCTGGATATCGCTTGCGGATAGTGATGTGTTGCTCTGGGCGCAGGGGGTTGCTGTGCATTCTGGCATGGATGTTAAAATCACCGAACCAGATGTATCGCCGCTTCAGCTTCAGGGGCCGAAATCAGGCGAAGTGATGCGCGCCTTGTTTGGCGATGACATCATGGATTTGAAATACTATTGGCTCCGTGAACTGGAGCTTGATGGAATTCCCTTGGTCGTGTCGCGCACAGGATGGTCGAGCGAATTGGGCTATGAAATCTATTTGCGGGACGGTTCGCAGGGCGACAAGCTCTGGGAAACCATAATGGCCGCGGGGATGGAATTTGGTCTAAAGCCTGGGCATACGTCGTCGATCCGCCGTATCGAAGGGGGCATGCTGTCCTATCATGCGGATGCGGATATTCACACAAACCCCTATGAACTGGGCTTGGATCGCTTGGTTGATCTTGAGATGGAGGCTGATTTCATCGGCAAATCGGCGCTACGTCACATCAAAGAAGACGGCCCAAAGCGCAAGCAAATTGGCCTGATCCTTGACGCTGATCCTTTGACGGGTCCGAACACGACGTTCTGGGACATCAACCGTGAAGGACACAGCATCGGCAAAGTCACCTCCGCCGTTTATTCACCGCGCCTAAAGCAAAACATAGCCTTGGCAATGGTCGAGGCCGATCACGCGGTTATCGGCGCAGAGGTCGAGGTCGTGACCCAATCTGGTCCAACCCCTGCCAAAATCACCAACCGCCCGTTTTTTGACCCCAAAAAATCAATCGCAGCGGCCTAAATCAATGACCCCACATGGTAAAACCTATGTGGGGTCGCGATTTAAGCGAATGTTCATCAGTAACGTGTGACTGTAATTGGGTTATATATTCCGTCCTTTAACTTAAATAAACTTTTGATTGAACGAGAGCTGATTTTACAAAACAGTGTCACAAAACTTGATCACAGGGACAAAACCGTTCACGATCAAATCATGAAATTTTAAGAATTGCCACACGATTGGTGGATCCAGAGACGTTAGAAAAGATGGGGGCGCAGCCTGCATCAAAGAAAGTGCATGATGAGGCTTAAATTTAAAAAAGCCATCAGTCAGATCATAACAAATGCCGGGGATTGAGCTAATGCATGAACAGATCTCAATGATTGAAACGCAACGCACCACAGACAAAAGGGAGGGCCGCTGATGCCTTGGATATTACATTAGGACACTTATGACGAGTCTGAAGTCCTTTGGTTTGGACCCAAGGATGTTCGGGATGATGAACGTACACGCATTCTGGATGGAATTCATAATCCCAGGTTTAGCTGTGATCCATCAATGCTGCCGCTGAAATTTAGGCAAAATTCAGATCATACAGAGTTTCATGCATTTATGCGCGGTGGCGCGTTGGGTATTATCCTTGTCAATCGAGAATTTCGTGATCTGCTCGAAGAATGGGACCCAGGTCAGAGCTATTATTATCCTGCGGTCTTGCATTGCAAGGACGGGCGCATATTAGAAAACGAATATTACCTCCATAAATTCAAGACGTTTATCGAAGACGGGATCATAGTGGAAAAATCGGATGTTCAACCCTCGGTCCGACGTGGCGAAATTACGCATTACGGTAGTTCAGCACGACCCAAATTAGTGTGGCGGCGCGAAAAAATCAAAAATCGACATGTGTTTGCCGATCGTTTTTTAGCGAGTCGTTTTAGCGTCTCTGACGCGTTGATGGCGGCGATTGAAGCCAGAAACCTCAGCGGATTTTCAAAAATAGAGTCATTTGAAGAATAAATTTTGAAGAATAAATATAGGGCATACTTATGTCGGATTTGGGTGAAATAGCCGCGCTGTCGAAAGAAGAAATTGGGGCAATTGCATAAAGAGACTCGTTGAAACACGCCAGTGCGAGCTAAATGTCAAAACACTAGATATCAAACCCCACGTTCAATATATCACGGCATACACCCTGAGAGGGCATGGGGTGATTTTGATATGACGTTGAAGTTTTTAAAATGGCGGACCGAGGATCCGTCTAACTAGTATTCCTCAGTGTTCCAAACATGTCCCATATACCCTTGTTATCTTGATGTTTAGTCATGATATCATTCTAGATGCGTCTTT
>CBFHNR010000023.1:27716-36550 GCA_965657215.1 uncultured Paracoccaceae bacterium | reverse complement strand
AACGTCGCTGGCAAAGTTCTACTCGCCGTACTTCCCCTGATGAATGTCGGTGGTCGCATTCCAGTCTGCGGAATGATTAGCTGGTATAACGCGGGGGCCCTAGGGGCAAATGCCTCTCATGCCCAAGATATGCTGCCAAAATTATGGCGCACCATTTTGGTGAACCGCCTCTCCGTCTCTGGCTTCATCATCTCGGACCACTGGGACCAATATCCAAGCTTCTTAAAACAGGTCGCCCCACTCGTCGCCTCAGGAACCATCACCTACAAGGAAGACATCGTTCAAGGTTTAGAAAACGCGCCCCAAGCTTTTATCAACTTGCTCAATGGTGGGAACTTCGGAAAGTTGATCATTCAGATAACACCCTAAGGGCTTCTTCTTTTTTGAAATATCCCCGCCGGAGGCAAACACCGTCTAAGACTTAAGGGACATCAATCACGATGGTGCCACCATCCTCTTTTGCCCTCGACTGACAGAGAATAACCGACGTCTCGCGTTGGGACTTGGACAGGACATAATCGCGATGCTCAACCTCCCCTGAAACCAAGGTGCATTTGCAGACACCACATAAGCCATCGCTGCACTTTACATCAATATTCACACCTGCTTCGACCAAAACATCCGTTGCGGTGCGATCCGCTGGAATGTCGAAACGACGACCATCGGTCAAGGCAACTTCGAAGGGCTTGTTTACATAGTCAGGCTGCTCTGGAAGGTTGAAATACTCCAAATGGCAGGCCTCTTCAGGGAACCCTGCAGCTTGGGCTGCCTCCATAACCGAAGACATGTATCGATCTGGCCCACAGGTATAAACATGTGCTCCCTCTTTATAGCCGCTAAGGATGTGATCCAAATCTGCACGAGACCCTTCGTTAGAGACATGAATATGGACATTGTCACCCCATGGCATAGCTTCCAAATCATCCAAGAACCCAGCCTTCTTGCGGTCTGCGATGCTGTAGTGCAATTCGAATTTTCGACCCAAAGCATGCAAGCGATGCGCAAAGGCGATCATCGGAGTGATACCAATACCACCTCCCATCAAATAGGTCATGTGAGCATCTTCAACCAATTCAAAATGATTAATTGGCTTTGAAATGAATATCTTTCGACCCAAAGTGAAAATACGGTGAAGGAACAAAGATCCACCCCGCCCTTCATCCTCTCGAAGAACACTAATCTGATAGGTTTTCCGATCAGCTGGATTTCCCGACATCGAATATTGGCGCAGGTATTCAGGGGCAACAACAATGTCTAAATGTGCACCAGCTGTCCATTCTGGCAAATCAGACCCATCCAAAGCTGCAAATTCATACTTGGTCACGCCTTCTGCCATGACCTCAACTTTGGTGATCTCCACACGCAAGACAGGGCTTTCACCATCAGCAGAGTAGATGTGCAAATGATCTTTCTCTCCGCGGGCTAATTTTGCCTTATGCTGCTCGGCAGTCACCATCGCTTGATAGGCTTCGATCCCTTTTTCACGCTCCATTGGAAATGGATAAGGATAGGGGTGTGGTGCAAGGGGGGCTGGATAGACTGCTAGGGTTTGATCCTCATACTTGAGGTCCAACTCTTTTTGAAGTCTGCGCGCCAACACGGGCGCACGCGCAGGACGATAGGCCCCGTCTTCCGCCAATTCGATATCCCACCACCATTTTTTGATCGGATTGATTTCACCATTGCCAACCATGTCATCCATTTTTGCAAGAATTGGGGCCGCAGAAGGTATATTCATCGCGGCCCAGCGGAACGGTGCCTCAGCGAACAGCCCCTCCAAATTCCAAGGACAGGTTTTCATGCATCTCCCACACATGGCGCCCCCTTGGTTGGTGATGCGATATGTGGTGCATTTTTGGCTGTCCGACTTCCAAATTTCATATCCGTTGAACATCAATTTGGGACCTGCGGTGATGGCACCTGAGGGACATTCACGGGCGCATTTATTGCAATTCTCACAGAAATTTTGCAGCCCAAAATCTATCGGTTTGTCATGAACCATCGGCATATCGGTCGTGACCACGCCTGATTTCAATCGTGGGCCGAGATACGGGTTCAAAATAACCTCACCAATGCGGCTCACTTCGCCCAAACCAGACAAGAGCAACAACGGCGGCTGCAAGACATCGCCGTCCATGACCGTATGCGACTTGGCGCTATATCCTAGGTTACGAATATGTTTTGCGATCACGCCACCCAACAGTGAAAATCGCAAATACGCGCGCATAGATTGGGCAACTGCGATCCAATCATCTCCAGACGCGCCCTCCATGGTTTCACGTCCTTGATCAATAATCATACTAATTGCTTGATCATGAGGCGGATCAACCGCTTCACCAGCGGCATCATGAGAATACCACGCCCAATCAGGGCACCGCGATAACCCTGTTGCATCAACGCCTAAGAAATAGCAGGCGGCTTTGATATTATCCGCATTTCTCTGTGCATCATTTGGTTTTGGGCCGTCTAAATTCTTGTCACCATTTTGGATGAGAACAAAGGCCCCCAAGGCGCGGCGCTGAGCAAAGCTTGGCGCCGATTTACGCGCGTAATATCCCCCTTTGGCAGCGGCCTGATTGGCCTTGCCCATATCCCCAAATTGAGACCGCGCAAACATGTCGGTGCGTTTTGGAACACGGGGAATGTTGGCTTCGTCCATATAGGTTGTGGGTGTATCGATGCGTTTGAGACGTTCAAAGGGATGCGGGCCATCTTTGAAATTGCGCGAGGAAAAGGGATCAAGTGTAAGCCCCGATTTGGCTGTTCCTTTCCCTAGCCACCAACTCGGTCCCTGCGTCTTGAGCCAAGATTGCTGCGATTTGGGAGCAAGCGGTTGGTCAATCGCCATCTCCAAAGTACACGTCACCGCAGCCAGCCCAAAGTTTTGCCCGAGAAACGGACATTCCAAGGAATTCCCCTCCCCCCAGAGCAATCCAGCAGCGACGGCTAGGCGGGAGAGGTCAACATCCGTGGCAGACATTGAATGTGATTTTGCATCAAAGCCAAGCAAACGGATGTAATTGCCGATGACCGCAGCCGTTTCATTTGCCCGCAGCGCCCCACGATGAGCCCCTGCATCCATAATCCAATCTGATCCAGGCTCATCTGGTTTCGGATCACGAGGGTTTTGATAGAGAAACACAACTGCATGTGTGTGGCCGTCTATTCCCTGAGGTGGTGCCTCCATCGAGTCACGCAAATCAGCCATAATGAGATCGATCCCCGAGGCCAAAGTTTTGGTTTGCTTGGTCTTGAGGTCTTCCGCCAATCTATTGATGTCAGGATTAACAATCGGCGAGTCCAACAGCGCCTGTTCAGGAAGGCGACAGATACCAATCATTGCCGCATCGTTGAAATATCCGAAGGCCTTAATATGTTGCGCACGCTCAATTGGATCAGACGGAATGTCCGCAACAGCCTTGTTCACCAATCCATCGCGGATGGCATCTAGCATTGCTTGATATTCACCCATGGCAGGCACAATACTGTCCCTGTTCTGCGATCTAAACGATAACGCAGTCATAGCCGGGACCGTTGCTAAGTCAGGCATTGCCCCCCGCGCAAAATTTTCAAGCGGGAACGGACCCATGTGGACAGGTCTATTTTTGTCAGAAAAGAAACGAATGCCCATGGGTTTTCCTCGATCAATCTATGAGTGCACTAAAATCAAACCCTATTCGAGTTTGTTCAATCTCGTCCCCAATACGCCACTCTAATTCGCGCAAGAGATCATCCATGACATGCTGGCATACATCCCCAAGCTCTAACGGCGCATCGACTGATGCCAGAACATCAAACGATTTTCCCATTATATCGATCAAGAGCCTTTCGCCGTTGCGATCACAGCTCACACCGAACCGAGCGACCTGTTTGGGATGATCCTTTTGACCTGTCTCCAATAAAACGCCCAACCCAAATTGGAACTTCCCTTCGGGCAGACTGATGACGGCTTGGCGCAGAGTTTCCTGAGGCGCAAATCCCTTTTCAGGGTCGGGACGTAAAAATTGAAAAGGCCGTTCGAGTAAATCCGTTTTTGGATCATTTTCTGGCAATTCAAGAAAAGCGCATATATCGCCCGCTATATTCTCGGCAAAAACGATATTTTGCTCAACAAACTCTTTGTTATCAGCTAGCTGCTGAGCAAAAGCCGTTTGAAGTTTTTTGTAATTGCTCATGAATATCCCCTCTTGGCACGGCACTTACGTGACCTTGCCGTGCACAAGAAGGATTATCAAGGGATAGAGTTACTCTACCCAACCTTTAAGATTGCTTTGGATCAAGCTTGTCAAAGCATCGATATGCGCTTCATCGTCATTCAAACACGGGATGTAGGTAAAATGTTCGCCGCCAGCTTCTTCGAAGCTTTCGCAAATTTCGCCTTTGATTTCTTCCAATGTTTCAATGCAATCCGCTGAAAAGGCAGGGGCAATGACAGCAATGTTCTTTTTGCCTTCTTCTTCAGCCAAACGCGCGACTTCTTTAACCGTATAAGGTTTTAGCCATTCTTCTGGACCAAATTTAGACTGGAACGTTGTGACGATCTCTGTGTCTTTCCAACCCAAGCGTTCCTTGAGCAATCGCGTCGTTTTCTGACATTGGCAATGGTACGGATCGCCTTGCATCAAATAGCGCTTTGGAACCCCGTGATAGGAACAGACCAAAATCTCAGGGCGCGTTTCGGCCTCTGCATAGGCACGCTCAACGGATTGAGCCAAGGCTTCGATGTATTCAGGCTTTTCGAAATAGGGCTCAACCACACGTGCGATTGGCTGCCATTTTTCATCCATCAGCGCGCGAAAGAATTGGTCATTCGCGGTGGCAGACGTTGCACCTGCGTAATGTGGGTAAAGAGGAAAGAACAAAATCTTGGTGCATCCTGCGCGCACCATTTCACGGACTTTGGATTTTGTGGATGGGTTGCCATAGCGCATACAGAAATCAACCATAACATCATCGCCATAGAGATCCTTCATACGATCCGTAATTTTCGCAGTCTGGTCTTTGGTAATTGTCATCAAAGGGCTTTCGCCTTTGTCATGATTCCAAATCAATTTGTAGTTCGCACCAGAGCGGAACGGGCGCGATGTCAAAATAATGAGCTGCAACAAAGGCTGCCATAATAGAGGCGAATAATCGATCACACGACGGTCGGATAGAAACTCGGATAAATACCGGCGCATGGACCAATAGTCGAAATTATCTGGTGTCCCTAAATTCGCCAACAAAACGCCAACTTTTTGCTTGGGAACTTTGGGGTGATCCGCCTGAGCATGAGCTGGGCATTCCTGTGGGACATTCGGGTCGAACATGACAAATTCCATTTTGTTTAACGTTGGCACCGATATCTAAGGCATTTCACCAGAACGTCAATCTTTCAAAGGCTTTTCAGGCACGCCCAGCGCATCTGCCAACCGCATTGATGCAGAGCCCGGCTTGAGTGGTTTCGGTTGGCTCTCATCTGGTGCCCAACCTGTCAGAAAGATTTGTTCAAATCGCGCAGGAATTGCCCCACTCTCGGTTCCAAAGGTCTCTGCATAAATTTGAGCCGCCTCAACAAAGACGGCGCGCGGCGTAAAATGCATTGATCTCTCTGTTAAGGCGTTGGTTTCCCCCATCGCCCTGAGATCCGCCATCAAAGAAAAGAGATTAGCATATTCGGTTTTTATGACCGCACTATCCGCCACAGGAAGCGCAAAAGCCGCGCGTTGCAACAAGCCTCCAACGTCACGAATTTCTGGCATAGGCAAGACTCGAGGTGACAATCCGCCGCGGACCTTAATTTCCGCCTCAGCAAGGGATGCCCGCAATTCAGACAGGGTTTCCCCCCCAAGAAGAACCGCGATGAACAATCCGTCAGGGCGCAAGGCTCGGCGACATTGAATCAGCTGACCCACTGGATCATTCGCCCAATGCAAACACATTCCATGAATGACGAGATCAAAGCTCTGTTCAGCAAGGTCCAAAACATCGTCGTCCGCAACCAGGCGCGCGTCAGGAAAGGCGCGCGCCCAGGGGTCTGGAAAACTTGTGACAATGGCGACATCCGTAAACGACTTCGTAACCATACTTAGGCGATCTTGAACGTCGATGATCGCTTCATCGTGCAAGAAGTCTCCACGTCCGGCAATATGCCGGCCCCGATGAGCCAAAAGCGCGTGGCGATCAATTAATTGAGTTTGATTTGTCATAGGGGGCACATAGTGTGAAACTGCTCAGCTTTCAAACAGCAATGCGTTTGATTTACCCTGCGCAATGTTTGTGCTGTGGCGATATCGTTCATAGTGATTTTGGTTTATGCGGCGAATGTTGGCAGGACACTCCGTTTATTGACGGTGCCGCGTGCGTTCAATGCAGCGCACCTTTGCTTGGCCCTCAGATTGATCAAACGGACCTGTGCGAATCCTGTCATGCATCTGGGCGACCTTGGCGACAGGGGCGCGCTGTTTTGCACTATTCAGGCAATGCGAAAAAGCTCGTCTTGGGTTTAAAGCATGGGGATCGCACCGATATCGCCCCTCCTGTTGGTCGATGGATGGCCCAAAGCGTTAGTGATATTGTGACGCCTGACACTATTGTCCTTCCTATTCCATTGCATTGGTCTCGCGCGGCCCAACGGAAATACAATCAAGCCTCCCTTTTAGCGACGTCAATGGCGAAGGCTCTGAACATAAGGGCGCTCTACAACGTCCTAGAGCGGACAAAGCCAACGCGCCCATTAGAACACATTGGAACCCAAGAGCGATATGACCGATTACTAAATGCGATCCGCGTCAAATTAGGGAAAGAAGGTTTGGTGGAGGGCAAATCTATACTGCTTGTAGATGACGTCATGACCTCTGGAGCAACATTTGACGCTGCGACACGCGCCTGTTTGAACGCTGGCGCCAAAAAAATTGATGTTGTCGTCCTAGCGCGCGCTGCAAAGGGGGGTTAAGTAGAGTGTAAACCAGAATGGATGGACCCAATGGCTACTGTCGAAATATACACATCACCCCTGTGCGGGTATTGCCACGCAGCAAAACGCCTTTTGACCTCAAAAGATATAGCGTTTTCTGAAGTTGATGTTTTTCAAAATCCAGATCGCAAACCTGAAATGATAGATCGCGCCTTTGGTGCACGCACAGTTCCGCAAATTTTCATCGACGGCCAACATATCGGGGGCTGTGATGAGCTTTATGCGTTAGAGCGTTCTGGAAAGCTGGACCCTCTGTTAGCCCAATGACCAAAGTTGCGCTTGTCCAGCTCTCAGTCGGTAATGACCCCTCGGCAAATTTAGGGGTGACATTACAACGATTGAATGAAGCGGCAGATAATGGCGCAGAGTTCATTCTGACACCTGAGGTCACAAATTGCATATCCTCAAGTCGAGCCCATCAAGCCTCGGTCTTAGAACCGCAAGAAAGCGATCAAACCCTCAAAGCAATCCGCGCCTTTGCACAACAACGCGGTGTCTGGGTTTTGATCGGATCACTGGCCTTGAAAACCAATGATCCGAACGGGCGATTTGCAAATCGGTCTTTTCTCATATCGCACAATGGTGACGTCATTGCGCAGTATGACAAGATTCACATGTTTGATGTCACGCTTTCTGAAACCGAATCTTATCGTGAGTCCGCTGGATATCGGCCAGGAGACAAGGCTGTCGTTGCAACCACGCCATTTGGCAACATCGGCCTAAGTATCTGTTATGACGTTCGCTTTCCTCACTTGTATCGTGACTTGGCTCAAGCGGGAGCCCAGATCATAACGGTCCCTGCCGCCTTTGCACGACCAACGGGAGAGGCGCATTGGGACACCCTTCTTCGGGCACGCGCGATTGAAACAGGGTGTTTTATTCTTGCACCTGCGCAATGTGGCGAACACGACCCAGATGGAACGCGCAAAACCTATGGCCACTCAATGGTCGTTGATCCCTGGGGGGAAATTTGTGTGACTTTGGCGTCAACACCGTCCATATGTTACCAAACCCTAAACTTAAACCTCGTTGAACAAGCACGGGCACGTGTGCCATCCTTGCTCCACGATCGCCCCTATTTAGGACCCTGACATGCGTGACCAGACTTCTGGGCTAAATATCTCGCTCATCAGCGAATTGTTAACAGTGGATCAACTTATCCGTAACCGTTTGGCGAAGGTCTTGCCAAAGGGGATGGAGCTGTCACATTTTTCGGTCCTCAATCATTTGGCGCATTTGAACGCTGAGCGCACGCCAGCTCAACTTGCCAAAAGCTTTCATGTGACACGTGGCGCAATGACGAATACCCTTAACAAGCTCGAAGTTGCAGGCCACATTCACATTCGCCCAGACTGGGACGACGCACGGCGCAAAATGGTGGCAATTAGTCCAGCGGGACGGAATGCACGCGACGCCGCGATTACTGCACTTATGCCCGTGATTTCAGATATTTTTGATCAAGTAGGCGAAGACAGACTAAAATCCGTTTTGCCGATCTTGCGCGACTTGCGGCTAAAAATGGATGCCGAAGGATAAGTCTTGGGACACTGTAGGTGCAATTGATCCGTAAACTCCCCCCGTTCCATCAAAAAAGACATGCATTTGGGTAACATTTGCGTGATTTGAGACGATTATCACTGAATACGCATCATTGTGTTTGGTTTTCGCAACGTTTGATTGCCCGCATATGGGAAATACGCTAACCGTGCCAACAACGTGGAGCAGAACCAAAGAGGACGCCATGTACAGAGTATGGAATTTCTTAACTAACTATTCGCTTTTGTTGATTTTCGGGGCGATCCTTGCCTTGGTCTGGGCAAATACCAATCCTGAAACCTATCATCATTTTGTGGAATTTGTGATCTGGGATCACGCGCCG
>CBFHNR010000023.1:0-27617 GCA_965657215.1 uncultured Paracoccaceae bacterium | reverse complement strand
ATGCGCATCATCGACCTGTTTGTTATTGGCTGTATTGCCGCCATTGGCTTTACTGTGTCGCTCTTTGTGGCTGCTGTCGCGTTTGATGCGGGACCAGTTCAAGATGCCGCAAAAATGGGCGCCTTGTTCAGCTTTGCGGCTGCAATCGTTTCTATTATCGCAGGCAAATTGACCGGCGTTCAGAAACAAGAATTGTAAATATCCAAAACTTGCTAAAAAGCCGTCTCTCCAGAAGCGGCTTTTTTCATTCAGCCGAATATCGCCCAGAATTGGAAATTGGTCTAAAAATAAACATATTTAGTCATTAAATCGAAACTCAACGGCCATTTATATGATAAACAGGCCATAACCGCGGGTAAATCGTAGTAAATGTTAGAGTTTGTAAACGTGAGCAAGTCCTTTTGGACTGGAACAAGACGTAAGATCATTCTTGATCGCGTGTCTTTTCGCGTTGAACTTGGGGAATCTTTGGGGATTTTGGCACCCAATGGCACCGGTAAAACAACATTAATCAAAATGATGGCGGGCCTCGAGAAGGCTGACGAAGGCGAAATTCATCGCAACTGCAAAATTTCTTTCCCACTGGGATTTATGGGCGGTGTGGTTCCAAAACATACTGCACGCGAAAATTCCCGCTACATTGCAAAACTCTACGGCCTAGATCCAGATTATGTCGAAGCCTATTGCCGTTGGCTCTGTGGCTTAGAGGAATATTTTGACCAACCCCTTGGCACATATTCTGCAGGAATGAAGTCTAGGTTCACATTTTCCCTCATGCTTGCCTTAGATTTTGATATATACTTAATCGACGAAGGCATGCCGAGCACGACAGATGTAGAATTCAACAAAAAAGCAGGGGCTATTTTGGCAGAACGGTTCAAAACGACGACGACAATTATCGTCTCACACCAAGCCGATACCCTTGAAAAATATGTTAAGAAAGCGGCTGTATTATTGCAGGGACAACTGCATATGTTTGACAGCCTAGAGGAAGCGAAGCAGCTATATGACTACCAATCTCAAGGTTAATAAATTTCGGACACGCAAGCCGAAAATTGACAAGGCCGTCACGCCGCGCCCTGTAAAAGAGGTGCAGCCAGAGCCTGTTGCAAGCCCTCAACCAGACACTGCACAGCAAGATTTGCGCGCGGATCCCGCAATCCAAGCAATTATGAACGAGGGCCTCACCCCACGCCAATTGCGGATCGCACGGCGCACGGCGCAAAAACAAGGCTTGGCCTTTGCAACAGATCACGAGGCCGTAAAAATGCTGCGTGACAACGGAATTGATCCCTTTCAACGCAGTACAATGATGCAGGTCGTTTCAGAAAACGATCAAGACAATTCCAAAGTTCAACTTCCATCGCGGATTGAACCGGCCAAAGTGCCCGCGGAACAAGGTCAAATTTCTCCTGAAGAGATGGCTGCGCAGCGCAACAAAGAAATCATGGCCGTTCAAAAGGATATGCTGCGCCGTCGTCGCCGTAATTCCGTCATGTTGGTGCTGCGCTTAATGGCGTTTGTTCTCATTCCGACCATGTTGGCTGGCTATTATTTCACATCCATAGCAACCCCGATGTACGCCACGAAATCTGCCTTTCAAATCATCAAGGCGGATAGCGTTGGCGCAGGGGGTGGCGCTGGTGGGTTGTTATCGGGAACTCAATTCGCAACGACCCCTGATGCAATCGCCGTTCAAACCTACCTCTTGTCCAAAGACGCCATGCTGCGCTTGGAAAAAGACGAAGGCTTTGTGGAACACTTCAGCGATCCGAATATTGATGTCCTGCAACGCTTGGGCGCAGATGCCTCCATTGAGAGCGCACATAAACTGTACAAAAAACATGTCATCATCGGGTTTGATCCGACTGAAGGCGTGATCAACATGGAAGTCTCCGCCGCCGATCCTGAAGTGGCTGTCAGTTTTTCCAAGGCCTTAATTGCTTATGCCGAAGAGCGTGTTGATAATCTATCCGAACGCAAACGTGAAAACCAAGTTGCGGACGCGAAAAAAGCATTTGCAGAAGCGGATGAAGAGCGCCGCAAAGCCCAAGAAGCCTTGGTGTCCCTACAGCAATCTACATTGTTGGACCCCGAAGCCTATGTCGGGAGCTTGCGTGGTCAAATCAGTAATTTGGAAACCCAAATCGTTGAAAAGGAAATCCAACTTCAAGCCTTGCTTGATAATGCCAGACCAAACCAAAGCCGTGTGAGCGGAGTAGAGGCGGACATTGCCCGCCTCCAGTCCGCCAAAAAAGAAATGCAAGCACGCATGAACGAGCCCGTTGAAAACGGGATGACCTTGGCTGAGATGGTGTCGCGCATTCAGATTGCACAAGCGGACCTTGCGACACGGGACGCAATGCTTCAGGCCTCCCTCGAACAAATGCGCGCGACCCAAGCCGATGCGACATCTCAGTCGCGCTATTTGACCCTGGCCGTTGACCCTATCGCCTCAGAATCGCCCAGCTATCCAAAGGCATTCGAAGACACCTTGCTGACCTTGCTTATTCTGTCGGGTATTTATCTGATGATCTCGATCACTGCATCGATTTTGAAAGAGCAAATTTCCTAAGAGATATGTGCCAAGCAAACACTTGGCTTGGCACATATTACGTTTGTAGCGGGGCGCATTCTTCCGGAGCAAACTCTCTGATGACGTTAATAATCGCATCTTTTCGAAGGGGCTTGGTCATATATCGGTCCAACCCTGCCGCTAATATGTCTTGTTGATCACCACTCATTGCATGCGCTGTTAGCGCCACGATGGGTATTCGAGACGTCCCCTCAATCCCCCTAATTTTTTGCGTAGCCTCTTTGCCATCCATCTTGGGCATTGAAATATCCATGAAAATTAGATCAGGTTTAAACGATTGAAATTTCTCGACCGCCTCAACCCCGTTTTCCGCAAACTCAAGATCAATCTCCAACGACTTAATCATTTTGCGAAAGACCAAGCGGTTGGTTTTATTATCTTCAGCCGTCAAAACACGCATACGCCGGTCTAAGGACGACTGAGGAGCCTCACTCATTTCCTGCTGTTGCGGCTCAGGTCTCTTTGTATCCAACCCACTCAATGCTGATAAGAGGCTGCGCCGCGAAACAGGCGCAGGAATAACCCCCGCTACAAATTTTCCTGCAGGATCGTTCCCTACCTCTTGCGTGCTTGCTCCCAATAACAAAACTGGGGGTGCAAACGAAGTGGCAGCAATCGCTTGCGCCAAGTCGAACCCATCCATATCTTCGAACTGCTGCCCCGCCAAAACAAGGTCCGTTTCAGATGATAGCGCATCCAGCGCCTCATGACCGCGGGTCGCATTGGTGACGGTGACACCAAAGGCCGCAAGCTGTCGGGATATGATAGAGGTTAAAATGTCATTGGTATCGCAGACAATCACATGCTTAAACTGCTCAGACATATTTGGAACAGCATGGTCACTTTCCCCAAGAGGCAGTGTCAACTGCACCCCAAAACAGGACCCCTTGCCGAAGTCTGAGGTTACCCAGATGTCTCCGCCCATCATCGACACCAAGCGCTGTGAAATCGCTAGACCGAGGCCAGTTCCCTCAAAACGGCGGTTTTTCTCATCGTCAACTTGATTGAATTCCCCGAATATATGACCAACTTTTTCCTCAGGAATACCAATACCCGTATCCTCAATGAGAATTCTTATATCACAACGCCCATGATCGTGGCCCAGTCCCGTGACCGTGATTTTGACGTGACCCTCAAGCGTGAATTTCAGGGCATTCCCAATCAAATTGGTCAAAATTTGCCGAATGCGCCCAGGATCGCCAATGAACTGACAGGGCATGAACATGTCATAATCAATAAACAGATCAATGCCCTTTTGCTGGGCCGTTGATTGCAGCATGACCAAAATTTCATGGATACTCTGTTCCAAATCAAAGGTATCCTGATGCAAGACCATTTTGTCCGCTTCGATTTTGGAGTAATCTAAGATATCGTTGATAATCACCAAGAGCGCTTCACCCGACCCCTTGATCGTATCAACAAACAACCGCTGTTCCTCACTCAGGGGCGTTTCGGTCAATAAATCGGCCATGCCCACAACACCGTTCATCGGCGTTCGGATTTCATGGCTCATATTCGCCAAGAATGCCGATTTAGCACGATTAGCGGCCTCTGCCTTTTCTTGAGCGGCTTTTAACGCTTTTTCATAGTTCACGGACTCCGTAATATTCAACGCCAAGGTAACGACATCACCGCCATGACCACGACGGTCAATCAATTTGATATATTCGTCGTTCCACAGTCGAATGATCACGGGGTCAGGGGCGCGTGAATGCCATCTGTCTAACATCCGTGCGCGCCAAGCTGTGGGGTCTTCTCGACCAATGTTCACAATACCTTCTTCGGTCAACAGCTGAAGGATGCGGGCATAGCTCACGCCTTGATCCACCTCTTCTAGCCCGTCAAAAACCGACAAATAGGCAGGGTTCGCCATCAGCAACCCATTATCAATATCAAACACCGCAAACCCGTCACGGATCGTTTCTATGGAATGCCAGAGCCGACGTTCAACAATTTCGATCTTTTCATTAGCAACGGTGAGATCGGATTTCACCTTTTGGTTTTCGTTGCGCACGTTGGTGATTTCGGCGCGGGTTTCGACAATTTCTTCGCTAAGCGCCTGCGCATGGCGGCCAATTTGCGATTTGCCGCGAATAATTCCGCTTGCTTCAGCTCAAGCAAGCGCTCCGCCGCAAGACGGGCGCGGCGTTCCTCTGCTAATTTGATCGCAATACTCATGCATAGCTCCGACGGGATATCCCGTCAGAGTTATGCATAGAGGCCGTAAAGAAATATTAAATGATTATAGGCGCTCAATCGCTAGGGCGATGCCTTGGCCCCCGCCGATACACATTGTGATCAACGCTTTTGAACCACCAATTCGCTGCAATTCATAGAGCGCTTTGACGGTTATCATCGCTCCTGTTGCCCCGACTGGATGACCCAATGCAATGGCCCCACCGTTCGGGTTCACTTTCTCTGGGTCCAAGCCAAGTCCTTTGTTCACAGCCAATGCTTGCGCTGCGAAGGCCTCGTTGGATTCGATGACATCGAAATCTTGGATGCTTAGTCCTGTTTTATCCAATAGGTTTTGGACAGCAGGGACTGGACCAATTCCCATGACTTCTGGGCGTACACCTGCATGGGCATATCCCAGAACACGCGCCAAAGGTTTTAGTCCAGATCGCTCGGCTGCTTCCGCGCGCGCTAACACAATCGCGGCCGCGCCGTCATTGATACCAGAAGCATTACCCGCTGTGACAGACCCATCCTTTTGGAACACGGGTCTCAACCCACCAAGTGTTTCCAAAGACGTGGCTTTCGGATGTTCATCCGTGTCAAAGGGAACGATGTCCCGTTTCACTTTGACATCTACAGGGACAATTTGATCCTTGAAATGGCCCGCCTCGATAGCGGCGGCAGCACGTGTTTGGCTGAGCATGGCAAAGGCATCTTGATCGGCGCGGGACACATCGTGCTCGGCTGCGACATTCTCGGCTGTTACGCCCATATGTCCCGTACCAAACGGACAATTCAGAGCACCGAGCATCATATCAAGTGTGCGAATATCACCCATTTTCGATCCCCAACGTTGATCTGGAACGATATAAGGCGACCGGCTCATGTTTTCCGCGCCACCCGCCAAACCAAAGTCAGCATCGCCCAACATCAAGGACTGCACAACTGAAACAATAGCCTGCACACCCGACCCACAGAGACGGTTCACATTCATGGCAGGTGTCGTATCGGGAACGCCAGCCTGCATCGCGCTCACACGGCTGAGGTACATATCGCGCGGCTCTGTATTGATCACATGACCAAAGGCAACATGGCCAATTTGAGCGCCCTCGACACCAGCACGTTCCAGTGCCGCTTTGGCCGCAACTGTGCCCAGTTCGATTGATGGAATGGCCGCAAGCGATCCACCGAACGTTCCGATTGCCGTTCGTGCACCGCCCAAGATTACGATATCTGTCATGGTTTTATGCCTCCTGAAGTTAGTAAAAGCTTATTCCATCTCAACACTCACTGTCAGCAGCGACGTTCCGTCATGTTCCTCTTGAAGTTTCCACATCTTCATGAGCATCTTCGATCTATGAAAAAACGACTTATCTCTTTTGGGCACGGCTATAGCGCGACGGCAATCGCAGCTCAGCTTGATCGTAGCGAATGGGACATCGCTGGCACCTCACGCTCGACTGAAGGGCTTGAAAGGCTCGCCGCCCTTGGCATTCATCCCTTGGAATGGAATAGCGACGAAAGCGTCAAATACCTTCAAACGAGCGATGCAATCCTCACCTCTGTCGCACCAAAAGAGGGTCGTGATCCCGTGCTAGAGGTATACGGCTCGGTCATTTCTGAAAACGCAGCGAGATATCAATGGGTTGGATATCTTTCCACGACGGGTGTTTATGGGGATCACGCGGGGGGTTGGGTCGACGAAACCACGCCTCTCACTCCAAGCACGGAACGCGGCAAGGCTCGTGTTGCCGCGGAAGCAGCATGGTCAACGATCCCAAACCTCCCTCTGCATATTTTTCGCCTTGCTGGTATTTATGGACCAGGGCGCGGACCATTTGCCAAAGTTCTGAATGGCACCGCCAAACGGATCATCAAAGCGGATCAAGTCTTTAGTCGAATCCACGTAGATGACATTGCGCAAATCGTTGCGGCCTCTCTACATGCGCCAGACGCTGGTGCGATTTATAACTTATGCGATGATGATCCGGCCCCACCACAAGACGTCATTGCCTATGCAGCGGAGTTATTGGGAAAACCCCTCCCCCCAGCGATCCCATTCGACGAGGCCGACATGTCACCCATGGCGCGTAGCTTTTATGCTGAAAGCAAGCGGGTGGATAACGCCAAAATCAAACGTGATCTCGGCATCACCCTGATCCACCCAGATTATAAATCTGGGCTATCTGCGATGCTATCCAGCGGATCGATTAGCTAAGCTCGCAACACCTAGAATGTCCAAAACCTTGGCTTCGATATCCTCGGCGTTTAACTTGGCTGTTGCATACATATCTTTAGGGCTCGATTGATCAATAAACGCATCAGGAAGCACCATAGAGCGGAACTTGAACCCCGCATCAAACACACCACTGTCCGCCAAGAATTGTTGGACATGGCTGCCAAAGCCGCCAACAGCCCCCTCTTCGATCGTGATCATCGCATCATGACTTGCGACCGTTTCAAGCAAGAGCTTTTCATCTAAAGGTTTGGCAAATCGGGCATCAATGACCGTCGGCGAAATACCCTGAGCAGATAAGTTTTCAGCCGCCTTCAATGTTTCACCTAACCGAGTCCCAAAGGACACCAGCGCAACGCCACGACCCTCTTGGACCACGCGACCTTTGCCAATTTCGAGGATGTCGCCCTTGGTTGGTAAATCAACGCCTTCACCTTCGCCGCGTGGATAGCGGAATGCAATTGGGCCCGAATCATGCGCTGCAGCAGTTGCAACCATGTGAACCAATTCAGCCTCATCCGCCGCTGCCATCACAACCATATTCGGCAGGTTCGCCATGAACGCCACATCAAAAGATCCCGCATGTGTGGCACCATCAGCCCCCACCAACCCAGCGCGGTCAATCGCAAACCGAACAGGCAAGTTTTGCAGGGCAACGTCATGCACAACTTGGTCATAGCCACGTTGTAAAAACGTTGAATAGATTGCGCAGAACGGTTTCATTCCGCCCGCAGCTAGTGCCCCAGAAAAGGTCACGCCGTGCTGTTCCGCAATCCCAACGTCAAAACAGCGCGATGGATAGCGTTCGGCAAACAAATTCAAACCTGTTCCATCTGGCATCGCCGCAGTCACGGCACAGATACGGTGATCCTCAGAGGCCTCTTGCAATAGAGCATCGGCAAACACACGTGTATAGCTTGGGGCGTTTGACGGTGTTTTCTTTTGCTTGCCCGTAAGTACGTCAAATTTAGCGGTCGCATGCCCCTTGTCGCGCGCATTTTCGGCTGGGGCATAGCCTTTGCCTTTTTTGGTGATGACATGGATCAAGACTGGCTGATTAGATCGCGCTTGAACCATGCGCAAAACAGGCAAGAGCTGATCCATATCGTGTCCGTCGATGGGCCCAATATAATTGAAACCCAAGGCCTCAAACATCGTTCCACCAACGGTCATACCTTTGACCAACTCTTTGGCGCGTTTTGCACCCTCTCTAAACGGTTCAGGTAGAAAACTAATCGCGCCTTTGGCCGCGTCTTTAAAATCTTGGAACGGAGCGCCTGCATAAAGTTGGGATAAATAAGACGAGAGCGCGCCAACAGGCGGAGCAATAGACATCTCATTATCGTTCAAAATAACGATCATCCGCTTTTTCAAGTGACCTGCGTGGTTCATAGCCTCATAGGCCATACCAGCGGTCATTGACCCATCCCCTATCACAGCGATGGCGTCGCCCAATCCTTCGGGACATGCGCCCCCTAGATCACGCGCGGTTGCAAATCCAAGGGCGGCACTAATCGAGGTACTGGAATGCGCCGCGCCGAAC
The DNA here is from genome assembly GCA_965657215.1 of uncultured Paracoccaceae bacterium. Classification (GTDB taxonomy): domain Bacteria; phylum Pseudomonadota; class Alphaproteobacteria; order Rhodobacterales; family Rhodobacteraceae; genus JAHEJA01. Next base: position 19,064 of record CBFHNR010000023.1, on the reverse strand, counting down.
GGATCATAGGACGACTCTGTGCGTTTGGTGAAACCAGATAACCCATCTTTTTGACGGATCGTGCGGATACGCTCTCGCCGACCCGTGAGGATTTTATGGGGATAACATTGGTGTGAGACGTCCCAGATAATTTTATCGCGCGGCGTCTTGAACACCGCATGAAGCGCAACGGTCAATTCCACAACACCCAAGCCCGCGCCGAGGTGTCCGCCAGTCTCTGATACAGCTGAAATCGTTTCAGTCCGCAACTCATGGGCGACCTGTGTCAGCTGGGCATCGCTCAACCCACGGAGATCTTCAGGGGACCCAATCGTGTCCAAAAGCGGTGTTTGTGGTCTATCACTCATGAAAAGCCCCTGATGTTAATTGTCGCGCGAAATAATGAATGCCGCCGCATCTTGCAAGGAATTTGCCCGTTCACCATACACCGAAACCGTGTCAGATGCCATTGAAACCAACTCACGTGCCCTTTGTTTCGCACCATCTAACCCCAAAAGCGAAACAAAGGTGGCTTTTCCAGCCTCTGCATCCTTGTTCAAACGCTTGCCAGCTTTCTCGGCATCCCCCTCGATATCGAGGATATCATCCGCGATTTGGAACGCTAAACCAATCGCATCGGCATAGGTCGCAAGGGGGGCTGTGTCTTGGTTCGCCAAAACAGCGCCTGCTGTTGCAGACCATTTTATTAAGGCGCCTGTTTTGCCCTGTTGTAATTCTATGATTTGGTCGAGGTTAAGGGGGACATCCGCAGTTTCTGCAGCAATGTCCAAAGCCTGACCCAGCACCATTCCTTGTGCGCCTGCTGCTTGTGACAAACCGAGGGCAAGCGCCGTTCGCACATCACTGGATGGACTTGTTGCTGGGTTTAAGCACCACTCAAACCCAATCGACTGCAAAGCGTCCCCCGCCAAAACCGCCGTTGCCTCATCCCATTTAACATGAACTGTCGGCTGGCCGCGCCTCAGCGAGTCATCATCCATACAGGGTAAATCATCGTGGATGAGTGAATAACAGTGTATTGCCTCAATCGCAGAGGCTGGCCAAATGGACTGAGATGCGGGGATATCGAACAAACCCGCGCTTTCCATAACCAAAAAAGCCCGCAATCGTTTTCCGCCCTGCATCGCATAACGCATTGCTTGAACAACCTCTGTGGTGCCAAGTGGGGCTAATGCGTCATCCACATGCGCCTGAACCTGCTGCGCGGTCTGGGCTAAGCGGTTTTGGAACATATTACATTCCTTCGACGGGGGTTGTCCCTGTGGGGGTCCCTTGTGCGTCCAAAGTGATGGCGGCTACCTTTTCTTCGGCTTCTTTGAGCTTGTCTTCGCAGCGCTTTTTCAGCTCTGCTCCGCGCTCGTATAGCTTAATCGAATCTTCCAAGGCCACATCACCTCTTTCGAGTTTGCTGACCACTGCTTCTAATTCGGACATAGCCTGTTCAAAGCTCATTTGATCTACGGGTGTCTGTGTCATTGTGCAGCCTCAATTAATTGTTCAACATGTGCCTTGGCGGATTGAGCCAAGGCTTCTAAATCATATCCACCTTCGAGCACAGATACCACCCGTCCCTCGCATGTTTCATCTGCGATTTGACACAGCTTCTGGGCAAGCCACGCAAAATCCTCTGTGCCCCAATTCAGTTGGGCCAAGGGATCATCACGATGGGCATCAAACCCTGCGGATATCAAAATCAGCTCTGGTTTGAAGTCCCGCACCCTAGGAAACACCTGTTCCTCATAAATGCGGCGCATGTGCTGCCCGTCGCTTTCAGGAGGTAGGGGAATATTCAGTATCGTATCATGCGCCCCAGTTTCAGATGCCTCGCCCGTGCCTGGCCAAAGGGGCATTTGCTGGCTTGTGACAACCAAGGCACGGACCTCATCATACAGTAAATCTTGGGTGCCATTGCCATGGTGAACATCAAAATCCACAACGGCGACTCGTTTCAAACCATGGAAATCAAGTGCATGTTTCGCTCCCAAAGCCACATTTCCAAAGAGGCAAAATCCCATTGCCGTTGACGTTTCCGCGTGATGCCCTGGGGGGCGAACGGCGACAAAGGCATTGCCCACCTCACCCGACATCACCATATCCACCGCCCTCAGAACGCCACCCGCTGCTCGATAAGCGGCATCAAGTGATCCTGCACTGACATGCGTGTCACCATCGATTTGAAAAAACCCATGCTCAGGAATGTTGTCTCGCAGATCATTGATATGGCTCTGTGGATGAACCCGTAGCAAATCATCATCCCCAGCCATGGGCGCACCTACACGCACAAGGTCCAAGGGTTCTAACGCATGCAACACATGCTCCAAACGCGCGACTTGCTCTGGATGACCCGGCGGTGTGATGTGATTCAAGCAATCCGCATGTGTGATCAAAGCTGTGGTCATATGGTCCCCCTGATTAGCGAATGGAGTTCGCTCACGTTGCGTGCTAGAGCAAAAAAACAATTCTTATTCAATTACCCTAAAGAATCCCACAGCTTATGACAAATTCATTTCGCCCGTCGCCACAGTTTTCATTGGTGCTCATAACCATGATTTGGGGCGGGACCTTTTTAACAGTCAAATACGCCCTCAGCTTTGGTGATCCGCTCTATTTTATCGCGCTTCGGTTTGGCACCGCTGCGTTCTTTATTGCGCTCTTGATGAGACGGGATCTTGGTAAGATCACTGGTTATGAATGGTTCGCAGGTTCACTGATTGGAGTATTTTTATTCCTAGGATACACATTACAAACATACGGGCTTCAGACAATTTCATCGAGCAGATCCGCCTTTATCACAGCTTTTGCTGTTCCCATGGTGCCACTTTTTCAATGGCTGCTCTTTCGTGAACGGCCCCGTTTAGGAAGCTGGATCGGAATCGCTTTGGCGTTTACGGGGCTCGTTTTGATTGCAGGTCCGTCAGAGGGAGCAACTGGGTTTTCTATCGGTGTTATCTTTACAATCATTAGCGCAGTCGCAATTGCGATTGAGGTCGTTCTGATTGGATGGTTTGCAGGCAAAATCGATGCAAAACGTGTTACCTTTGTTCAGCTGTTAATCACAGCTGGTATCGCCTGTGTGCTCATCCCAATCCTACAGGAACCAGCGCCTCAAAACCTGATTCCCTTTATTGCGATTGCGACCTTGTTAGGATTGGCCAGTGCAGTCATCCAAATGACAATGAACTGGGCGCAACGGTCCGTATCCCCGACACGCGCAACAATCATCTATTCGGGCGAACCTGTCTGGGCTGGTATCATTGGCCGAATTGCAGGAGATCGCCTGCCAGCCACAGCGTTGATTGGGGCGGCAATGATAATTACGGCGATGTTGGTCAGTGAATTATCACCAAAAAAGAAAGCTCCGTAGATCGAGGCCTAACGGAGCTTTCAAATTTTAGAGGTTTCGAATTAGCTCGGTGACATACCCCGAAGCCGTTCAGAGCGGCGGCGCAGGATTTCCAATGTCGCCAAGAGCGCGATGGACAGCGCAACCAAGATCGTCGCAACAGCGAGGATCGTCGGGCTGATCTGTTCACGAAGGCCAAGGAACATCTGCCACGGCAATGTTTTCTGGCTCGCAGAGCCAACAAACATCACAACCACGACTTCGTCGAAGGACGTAATGAACGCAAACAAGCCGCCTGAAATCACACCTGGCATGATCAATGGCATTTGCACTCGGAAGAAGGTTGTCACAGGACCAGCGCCCATATTGGCCGCAGCGCGCGTCAAAGATCGATCAAATCCAACAAGCGTGGCGGTCACTGTAATGATAACGAACGGAATACCAAGAACGGCATGGGCCAAGATCACTTTGACATAGCCGACGAAGTCTTTGTTCATCCCCATCGTGTTTTCCAAAAATCCGCCGAGGTCGGAATAAAAGAAATACATGCCTGTCGCAGAAATGATCAAAGGAACGATCATCGGCGAAATCAAAATCGCCATAATCGCACGTTTTCCGGGTACGTGGCTTTGGCTCAAACCGATGGCCGCCAATGTGCCAAGTGTAACAGAAATCACTGTTGCGATAGGCGCAATTTTCAACGAGTTCCAGAAGGACCGCAGCCATTCACCATTGGAATCTTCGCGAAGGCCCAAGAAGTCTTGGTAGTGCTTAAGTGAATACCCTTCTGGGTCCAAACGCAGCATCTTGTCCGTAAAGGTAAAGAAATCCTGAGCGTTGAACGAGAGCGGCATAACAACCAAAATCGGGGTGATGAGGAACACAAAAATTGCACCACAAATCACACGGAAAGCATAGTGCCAGAGAACTTGGCCTGGTGTGAGATAGGGAAGCAACCGAGCACGATAGCGACCTTCATAGATCCAATAGATGAACCAACCAGAAAACCATCCAAAGAGTCCCGCCAAAAGGATGCCGATATTTCCACTCGCAAGATAGCCTAGCACAATAAACCCGATGGTGTGTCCCCACCGAATAAGCCGTTCGTTGTCAAAGAAGTTCACATAAACACACGCAAGACCGCCCAGAGCAATCGCCCCCATGATCACGCCCATAAGCGTTGATCCAAAAGCAGTCCCGATAAAGAGGCCCGCAACCGCGCCAACAGCCGCGACCAAGGCCAAAACAAACAACATCGGTTGACGAGAAATAGGTGTTAAAGCAGCCATGATCTTATCCTAATTTCACATTGTCGATGCCGACGATTTTATCATATGCCCAGTAAAGGATCATAACCACTGCCAACAAAATTGCACCCAGCGCAGCCGCTAAGCCCCAATTCAGAGAGCGCGAAATATGATAGGCAATTCGGTTGGAGATAAAGACACCATCCGTGCCGCCAACGATTTCAGGCGTAATGTAGTAGCCAATGGCCAAAATGAACACGAGGATTGATCCCGCACCGATGCCTGGAATGGACTGCGGGAAATAAACGCGCCAAAAGGCTGTCCAATTCGTAGCGCCCAGTGATTTAGCCGCACGTAAATAGGTCGGAGGAATGGTTTGCATCACCGAATACATCGGCAAAATCATAAACGGCAGCAAAATATGCGTCATCGCGACAATGGTGCCGAATTGATTGTTAATGATCTCAAGTCGGTTATCATCAGCGACAATTCCAAGCCAAACCAGAACCTCGTTAATCACGCCTTGGTTTTGCAACATGACTTTCCATGCCGACGTGCGCACCAACAAAGATGTCCAAAACGGCAACAAGACAAGGATCATCAGTAGGTTCGCCGTTCGAACAGGCGAGTTCGCCAAGATCCATGCAATAGGATAGGCCAACAAAATACAGAAACCCGTGATGATCAACGACATTTGAAGAGTTCGCATGAACAGCTTGATCAATATTTGCTTGTCTTCGGGCTGCGCCGCGATGCCGTCTGGCGTTTTCTGCATATCAATAGCGTTCAAGAAATACCCACTGGTGTATTTCGATGAATGCGTCTGAATCGTTGCCCAGACTTCGGGATCGCCCCAGCCTTTGTTGATCTCAATAAATTTATCTTTAAATGGGGCGTCCGCGACAGGATCCCATTTTTTAACCTTGCGACCTGTTTTGCGGAACAAGGAGGACATCCCTGTCTTTTCATAATTAAGACGCGTGCCCAGTTTGGTATGCTCTTTGTTATTAACAGCAATAATCAAGTCATCCGCGAAGGCCGCATAAACTGTTTCGTCAGGGAGCTCACCAGAAGAGGCGTCCCAATTTTCAATGGCGATAACCGTCTTGGGAAGCGTATTACCCACCATTTCGTTATCAACCGAGCGCATTAACATGCTCGCGATCGGCATGATGAATGTCAAAAATACAAATAGCAAAAGCGGAGCAATAAGCATCAACGCTCTTAGCTTTTGGCGACGTAATGCGCGGCCTAGGCTGCGCTTTAGAGGCGTTCCGTCTGCTGCCAATACTGGCCCAGAGGTTGTCGTATCACTCATAATGTCCCCGTCGACTGAATATTATATTGGGGTGAAGGGCTGCAAAGCCCCTCACCAAATTTAAGTGCGAACTTATTTCGCCAACCATGCTTGGAATTTCGCGTCGATATCGTCGCGGTAATCAGCCCAGAACTCATAGTTATACAAGAATGTATTCTTTGAGTTGTTTGGATCTGTTGGCATGTGTGGCGCCATGTCGATACCTAGATCAGCATGCTTGCCAACCAATGGAGCTGATGACGCACGTGCAGGACCGTAAGAAATGTACTTGGCTTGATCCGCTAGACGCTGTGTGTCTGTTGCGAACATGATGTAGTCAAGTGCGCGTGCTTGACGCTCTGCACTTAGGCCCGCTGGGATGATCCAACCGTCAAGGTCAAATACCTGTGCGTCCCAAAGCATAGCAACAGGTTGCTTTTGCTCTTCGATAACTGAGAACAAACGACCGTTGTATGTTGAACCCATGATGACTTCGCCGTCAGCCAAAAGCTGAGGAGTGTCAGCACCAGCATTCCACCAGACAACGCTATCGCGAATTGTGTCTAGTTTTGCCAAAGCTTGGTCTTGACCTTCAGGAGTTGCAAGAACGTCATAGACGGCATCTTTTGCAACGCCATCACAAAGCAATGCCCATTCCATATTGTTGATTGGACGCTTTTCCAAAGAACGCTTGCCTGGGTACGCGTCTAGGTCGAACACAGAACAGATGTCTGTTGGAGGTGTGTCACCCACGAGGTCTGTGCGGTATCCGAATGTTGTTGAGTAAACAATCTGTGGGATAAAGCAGTCAGAGACCAATAGATCGCCAAAGTCTTCAGACGCTGGTGTTCCATCAGGTGCTGGCGCAAGCTGTGTGTCCGCGTCGATTTCAAGTGCAAGACCTTCGTCACAGAGGCGCATCGCGTCCGCTGCAACAACGTCAACAACGTCCCAAGTAACGTTGCCCGCTTCGTTCATCGCACGCAACTTAGCAACTGCTTCTGCAGAGCTGTCGTCGTTGATGATCGTCACGCCAGTCTTTTCAGAATATGGCTCGTGATAGGCTTTTAGTTGTGATTTAGAATAAGCACCGCCCCAAGAAACGATTGTCATTTCTTCGGCCATTGCGGCACCAGCAACAACTGTCAAAGCAGTCGTGGCAAGAAGTGTTTTGGTGAATTTCATAGCATTCTCCCTAGAGTTACCCGTTCTTTTGATGATGGATACGGCCACAACAGGCTAATCAAACCATACCCTTAAAACCGCACCCCAGCCTTGGGATGCGACATTCGCAAATCAGATCACGCGTCAAGCGCGCGGCAATCTTCGACCAACCAACCGATTTCAATCTCTTGACCTGGTTGGAGACGAATTTGATCCGGCGCATTGCGTGTTTTGATGATAAAATCATCGTTTCCTGCAACACTCAGGCGTGTGCGGAAAATATCACCCATATAGATGAATTCTTTAACTGTGGCCTTTAGCGTGTGTGCCCCAGCTTGCAAACGATCCTTGTTGTATTCAACGCGTTCAGGGCGAATAGAAACACGTGTGCGTTCGCCCGCTTGAGATACGTTTACAGGTGTGCAATCAATCAATTCACCGCCATCAAGCTGAACAACAGCGATGCCATTCTTGATCTCTTTGACAACACCTTCCATGGTGTTGTTTTCACCAATAAACTGCGCGACAAAGCTGTTTTCCGGCTGTTCATAAAGCTGATCAGGCGGGGCAAGCTGTTGAATACGGCCGTCATTAAACACAGCAACACGATCCGACATAGTCAACGCTTCTGTCTGGTCGTGGGTCACATAAACAACTGTAATGCCCAAACGGTGCGCGAGATCGGTAATTTCAAACTGCATCTTTTCACGAAGCTGTTTGTCCAAGGCACCTAGAGGTTCATCCATCAAAACAAGTTCGGGTTCAAACACCAAAGCACGCGCCAAAGCAACACGTTGCTGTTGACCACCTGACAATTGTGACGGACGGCGACCACCGAAATCACCCATCTCGACCATATCCAAAGCATGTTTCACCTTGGCTTCACGATCGGATTTTCCAATTTTGCGCACTTCCAAAGGAAACGCCAAATTTTCGGCAATCGTCATATGCGGAAAGAGAGCATAGTTTTGGAACACCATGCCGATGCCGCGTTTATGCGGTGGAATGTTGTTGATAGACACGCCATCCAACAAAATATCCCCATGCGTCGCGGTTTCGAACCCTGCCAACATCATAAGACATGTCGTCTTACCAGACCCTGATGGCCCAAGCATTGTCAGAAATTCGCCTTTCGGCATTTCGAGATTGAGATCTTTTACGACGAGCGTTTCGCCGTCGTAACTTTTCTGAACGCGGTCAAATTTAACAAACGCGTTTCCAGCAGTATCCTTTGCCAAAATTGGCTCCCTGTGTCTTACCTGCGGATTTTTCCGCTTTTCGGCTTGAGTAAAACGTTAATTGAAGACGCTTGCAACCGATTTGCGGAAATTTTCCGTTAATTTCTTAAATTCGCGTCATTATCCAAGCACAGCTTGAACCGCTTGAGCTGTTTTACCTGCGATCTCATCTGCTTCGGCTCGCGTCAAACAGAATGGAGGCGCAAACCCCAAAATATCCCCCTGCGGCATGGCTCGAGCGATAACATTATGCTTTAACAATTCAGCCGCGATCGTTGGACCGATTTTGTCACTCGCATCATAGAAGGTTCTGCTGTCATGATCTTTGACGAATTCCACTGCGCACAACATTCCCTCGCCGCGTATCTCACCAACATGCGCATGATCGCCCAGCGCTTCATTCATCACTTTATTAAGATATGCGCCATTTTCGCCTGCCGCCTGGACCAAGTTCAGCTCATCAATTAGCTTTAGGTTGGCAACGCCTGCAGCCGCCCCAATGGGATGCGCAGAATAAGTCCATCCATGACCAATCGGACCATTTTCATCAGTCCCTTGCTCCAAGACTTTCCACATTTTATCACTCACAATAGATCCAGACAGCGGCGCATAGGCCGAGGTCAAACCCTTAGCAATCGTGATGAGATCAGGTTTTAGGCCATAATGCGCGGACCCAAACATCGTTCCTAATCGACCAAAACCCGTTACCACCTCATCCGCAATCAGCAAGATGTCGTGCTTTTCAAGGATCGGCTGAATTGCGGCCCAATACCCTTCGGGTGGCGGCACGATCCCACCTGTTCCAAGCACAGGTTCCGCAATAAACGCAGCAATGGTGTCTGCCCCTTCGCGCTCGATCATCGCTTCTAGCTCTGCGGCACAATGGGCCACAAATTGCTCTTCTGACTGGGACACGTCATCGCGACGGAAATAATAGGGCGCTTCTGTGTGAAGAACTTGGCTCAACGGTAGATCAAATTTTTTGTGAAACAGCTCAAGGCCCGTCAATGATCCCGTCATCAACCCCGATCCATGATAGCCCCGCCAGCGGCTGATGATTTTCTTCTTCTCAGGGCGGCCAAGTATATTGTTGTAATACCATACCAATTTTACATTTGTTTCATTGGCGTCCGACCCAGATAGGCCAAAATAGACCTTGCTCATATGATCTGGCGCACGATCCATAACCATTTTCGCAAGGGTGATGGATGCCTCAGTGCCATGTCCGACATAAGAATGATAATAGGCCAGTTCTTTCGCTTGGGCTGCAATCGCTTCGGAAATGTCCTCTCGCCCATACCCAACGTTCACACAATATAGACCCGCAAACGCATCCAATAGCTTGTTGCCATCACGATCTTGGATATGGCATCCCGTTCCGCCTGTGATGACACGTTGAGGAATATTTCCCCGTGCAAATTCAGCCAGATGAGTTGACGCATGGAAAAAGTTTTCACGGTCCCATTGTTCCAGTTGATCGTTCTTTAACATTGGTAATCCTTTGCAATTTGCACCAAGCGATAATGACGAGGCCTGCCATAAACAGTCCAATAGGTAAACCAACCACAGCTGAACAATCTTCCGTAAGAGACATAGAATGTCGTTTTTAGAAACGCCTTTGGTGAAATTGCGTTTCAGCCTGAAAGTCAGACAAAAATTCAAGGTAAAACAATGATTCGTAAAAGCATTCCGTTTTCACCCGCCGAATATCAACGTCGTTTGGGGCTGACCCGACAGGCAATGGACCGTGCGGGGATTGGCACATTATTCGTCACAGATCCGTCGAATATGGCTTGGCTCACGGGATATGACGGGTGGTCATTTTATGTTCACCAAGGTGTCATCATGTTCGCCGATCAAGATCCCATCTGGTGGGGTCGCGCCCAAGATGCCAATGGTGCACTGCGCACCGTTTGGATGAGCAATGATCGCATTTACGGATATGCCGATAACTATGTGCAATCCACTGAGCGTCACCCAATGCAAGACCTCGCTCAGCGCCTATTAGATCACGGGGTGACGGGTCGCGTAGGTGTTGAAATGGACAACTACTATTTCTCAGCCAAGGCGTTTGAAACCCTAACGCGCACGATGCCTGATATCGATTTTGTTGACGCAACCGCTTTGGTGAATTGGCAACGCGGTGTCAAATCCGACGAAGAGCTGGTCTATATGCGCAAAGCGGCTGCTATCTCTGAAAAGATTATTGATGGTCTCGTCGAACGCGTCGAACCAGGCATTCCAAAGAATGAAATTGTTGCCGAGGTTTATGGCGATGCCCTAAGGGGTGTTGACGGGGATTGGGGGGATTACCCTGCTATTGTTCCTTTGCTCCCCTCTGGAACAGATGCATCCGCACCGCACCTCACGTGGGACGGTCGGCCCTTTGAAACAGGCGAAGCGACCTTTTTCGAAATCTCAGGCTGCTATCGTCGCTATCACGCGCCGTTTTGCCGAACAATATTTTTAGGAACGCCACCCGATGATCTAATACGCGCCGAGGCGGCATTGGTCGAAGGGCTCGAAGCTGGCCTTGATATCGCGCGTGCGGGCAATCGGGCCTGTGACATCGCCAATGCGCTCGCCGCCCCATTAGAAAAAGCAGGCATTGAACGCGGTGCGCGCTGTGGCTATCCCATCGGGATCAGCTATCCGCCTGATTGGGGCGAGCGGACTGTTTCGTTGCGCTCTGAAGACGAAACCATCCTGAAACCTGGAATGACGTTCCATTTTATGCCTGGTCTTTGGATGGAAAATTGGGGTTTAGAAATCACTGAATCGATCGTCATTCGTGAAGATGGCGCCGCGGAAACACTCTGTAATCGACCTCGGAAAATGTTCGTCAAACCATGAGCGACCTACAAGAAACTCAACGTATTCTGCGGGATTTAATTGCCTTTCCAACCGTGTCGATGGAAAGCAATCTCGATATGTTGCACTATATCCGCGACTATTTGGAACCCCTTGGCGCACGGGTCGCGTTGTTCCATGACGAGAGCGGAACAAAGGCTAATTTGTTTGCGACATTGGGCCCAGACTGTGATGGTGGCGTGATTTTGTCAGGCCATTCAGATGTTGTACCCGTCAGTGATCAACCATGGACAAGCGATCCCTTTGCCCTCACGGAACGGGATGGCAAATTGTTCGGACGTGGCACCTGTGACATGAAAGGGTTTATTGCGGCCACTCTCGCAATGGCCCCACACTATGCCAAACTGGACCTAAAAAAACCTATCCACTTTGCGTTTACCCATGACGAAGAAGTGGGCTGCATTGGTGCGGCGGCCTTGGTTCCAGAATTGGAAAAACAAGGCTACAAGCCCGCAATCGCAATTATCGGTGAACCTACCGAAATGCGTATTATCGAAGGCCACAAGGGGTGTTGTGAGTACACAACGCGCTTTAGCGGGTTAGAGGGCCATGGCTCTTCACCAGACTTGGGTGTCAATGCCGCGGAATATGCTGTGCGTTATGTCACAAGATTGATGGAACTCAGAGAAGAAATGAAAACACGGGTTCCCAAAAATAGCCGATTTGAGCCCCCTTGGACCACGATGAATATCGGCGGATTGCGTGGCGGTGTCATGCACAACGTTATCGTCAGCAAAGCCGAAGTCGATTGGGAATTCAGACCTGTTCAACAATCCGATTTCCATTACATGAAAGAGCAGATCACAGCCTACGTTGATCAAGAATTGCTTCCTGCAATGCGCAAGGTCCATCCCGAAGCGTCCATTGAGACGGAAACCTTGGGCGAGGTTGATGGCTTGGAACCGATGGAGGACAACGCCGCCAAAGATTTGATTATGGAACTAACGGGTGCGAATGGCGCCGATGTTGTTCCTTTTGGAACCGAAGCAGGTATTTTCCAAAAACTTGGGCTAAGTGCCGTTGTCTGTGGACCAGGAAGCATTGCGCAAGCTCACAAGGCGGACGAATATGTAGCTCTTGACCAACTAGATGCATGTCTCAACATGCTTCATGGCGTCGGTCGCAAATTAACTCGCGCCTAAGTGGCCGAAATTTAGGCGCGACATAAACAGCGATTGCATTTTCTTGCTATTCACAGAATAAACCCAGCGTGCGATGCGCACGGGTGGAGAAAATGAATGCACGTCTGTGACACCAAATCTGAGCTACGCGCGGTTCTGAGCAACCTGCGACAAGGCGGAAAATCTATCGGCTTGGTCCCAACAATGGGATATTTGCACGAGGGCCACCTAGCCTTGGTGCGTCGCGCGCGCGAAGAAAATGACTGTGTTGTTGCCTCAATTTTTGTGAACCCCACCCAATTTGGCAATTCTGAAGATTTGGAAAAATATCCACGGAATATGGAGCGTGATTTGGAGCTGCTTCGCCAAGAAGGTGTTGTTGCCGTTTTCACCCCAACCCCTGACACTATGTACCATCCAGACGCGCAAACCATTGTTGAGACAACCGATCTGGCCAATGTGTTGATGGGCGAATTGCGCCCCGGGCATTTCCGTGGCGTCGCAACAGTGGTCACAAAACTGTTCAATATATTTCAGCCAACGCGGGCCTATTTTGGGGAAAAGGACTATCAACAACTGATGGTTATCCGCACAATGGCCCGTGACTTAGACATCCCTGTCGACATTTGTGGCGTACCAACCGTGCGCGACCCTGATGGATTGGCCATGTCATCGCGCAATGTGCGTTTGACTCCTGAGGCACGCAAGGCCGCCCCCATCATCGCGCAGGCTCTTGATGCCGCTCAAAACTGGGTGACTGAGGGCATTGACGCAAAGAATTTAAAACAAAAGATCTGGGACATGATCGCCTCAGAACCCCTTGCAGATGTCCAAAGCATCGACATCCAAGACGCATGGACCTTGGTCCCCGTTACAGATCACATCGAAAAAGATATCGTTATCTTGGTCGCAGTTCAGTTCGAACCTGTGCTATTAATAGACCAGCGTGTTATTACAATTTGAAGGAAACACAATGAGCACTCAAGCCCCCGTTCGCCGCATTACGGCCCCCCAAATCACAGCCCGCAAAGGCGGTGAACCCGTTGTTTCCCTGACATCCTATCACGCGCATACAGCAGCAATCGTTGATAAATACGCGGACTTTATCCTTGTTGGGGATAGCCTCGGAATGGTGATGCACGGAATGGACTCGACTGTTCCTGTGCCACTTGATCTCATGATTATGCACGGTCGCGCTGTTGTGCGCGGCACTCAACGTGCCTTGATTGTCGTCGACCTTCCATTTGGAACCTATGAAGAAAGCCCTCAGGTCGCCTTTCGTAACGCCGCGCGCGTGATGAAGGAAACGGGATGTGGCGCCGTTAAATTAGAAGGCGGTCAACGCATGGCCGAAACGATCCGCTTTTTAGTGGATCGCGGAATTCCTGTGATGGCGCATATTGGTTTGACCCCACAATCGAGCCACACGCTCGGCGGATTTAAAACCCAAGGTCGTGACGAAGACAGCTGGCCCCTTCATGAAGCGGATGCCAAGGCCGTTGCGGAAGCTGGCGCTTTTGCTTTGGTCGTCGAAGGCATGGTGGAACCCTTGGCCAATCGCGTTACTGCGGCCGTTGATATTCCGACCATCGGCATCGGCGCATCCGTGGAATGTGATGGGCAAATCTTGGTGTTAGAAGATATGCTTGGCCTGAACCCAAGCCCGCCAAAATTTGTGAAAACATATGGCGAATTGGGGTCACAAATAGAAAACGCTGTCGCAAGTTATGCAGAAGACGTCAAAACACGGGCCTTCCCAACGGAAGACCAAGTTTACAAACTTAAATCCAAGTAAGGTTAAAGGGGCTCTATGGCCCCTTTGCTTAGGCTTCTTCCCAGAGACCTTGATCCACAACTGCGGCATGCGCCTCGTCCAAGGCTTTGGTTGCGCGCTCAATCAATATGTCCACTTCTTGGGTCGTGATAACCAGCGGGGGTGAAATGATCATTCGATCCCCGACGTGACGCATGACCAAGTTATTCGCAAAACACCGCTCGCGACACATATAGCCGACCGTACCAGCACCCGCTTTGAATTTGGCGCGTGTCTCTTTGTTCGGGGTAAGCGCGATTGACCCCATAAGACCAACCAGTTTTGCCTCGCCAACCATAGGGTGATCTGTCAGCGCCTCCCATTTTTGGCGCAAATAAGGTGAGGTCACATCGCGCACCGTTTGGATGATGTTTTCATCCTCAATCAAACGCAGGTTTTCATTGGCAACGGCTGCGGCAACAGGGTGCGCATTATAGGTGTATCCATGGTTAAACTCACCCTGACCGATCACATGAGCCACCTCGTCACATACGATAGACCCACCGATCGGCTGATATCCTGACGACAGACCTTTGGCGATTGTCATGATGTGAGGGCGAAGTCCCATTGTTTGGCTGCCGAACCAGTTGCCCGTACGCCCAAAGCCGCAGATTACTTCATCCGCGATCAGGAGGATATCATAAGCGTCGCAAATGCGTTGGATTTCTGGCCAATAGGTTTCTGGCGGGACAATAACACCCCCTGCCCCTTGGACAGGCTCCGCAATGAACGCGGCAACGCGGTCTTCACCTAACTCATGAATGGCTTGTTCAAGCTCTTGCGCGCGGGCTTTGCCAAATTCCTCTGGGGACATATCGCCCCCTTCTGACCACCAGTCAGGCTGATTGATGTGATGAATATTTCCAATCGGCAAACCGCCTTGTTCATGCATCGCGCTCATACCGCCGAGTGATCCACCGCCCATGGTGGACCCATGATAAGCATTCTTGCGGCTGATGATGATATTCTTATTCGGCTGCCCCTTCATCGCCCAATAGGTGCGCACCATGCGGATGTTGGTGTCATTGGCCTCGGACCCAGAGCCCGCATAAAAGACATGATTCAAGCTATTGGGAGCAAGCCGCGCCAAGCGCTCAGAGAGCTCAATCGCTGGAATATGCGTGGTTTGGAAAAACGTGTTGTAATAGGGCAATTCACGCATTTGACGATTGGCAACATCCGCCAATTCATGACGGCCATAGCCAATGTTCACACACCAAAGCCCCGCCATAGCATCCAAAATCTGTTCGCCATCGGAATCTTCGATAAAACAGCCATCCGCACGTGTAATAACGCGCGCCCCTTTTTGAGCCAATTCGGCCTGAGTTGTAAACGGGTGCATATGATGAGCCGCATCCCGCGCCTGAAGCTCTTGGGTGGGGTATTGATTGTCCAGATGTGCCATCGTCTGATCCTATATAGAGCGTAAATTAAGTCGCTTTCCTAACCTCAAATCAGAATATGATCAAATTAATTATTGTCAATCGAATGATTCGGCGTCCATTAACTTGGCGTGACCTGCCGAATTTGGTCCATTCCCTGCACAACATCCTCTCTGATTGCACGTGCGGCACGCTCTGGATCACCTGCGCGCATCGCAATCAATGTTTCCTTGTGTTGGTCTATCAAACTTTGTGTCCCAACACGCCCACAGACCACGCGAAGTGAGGGTCCATACCGCAACCACAGCCCATCAGCAATGGAGCTGAGAATCGGTGCTTGGGCGATATCATAGAGAGTTTTGTGGAATTTATAGTTGTGCCGCAAATAGGCTCCGACATCCCCAATTTTGATGGCCTCATCCAACCCTCTGTCAATGTCTGTCAGGGTGTCTAGCTCAGGCGACGTAACTTTTTGCGTTGCGAGTATGATCAATTGCGGCTCGATGGCTTGTCTTGCAAAAACAAGCTCTTGCAGGTTTTCAGACGTCAACACAGGAACAATGATACGCCGATTTCCCTGAAACGAGAGAGCGCCCTCCGCGGTAAGACGGCGAATGGCCTCACGAACGGGGGTCATCCCTGCGTTCAGCCGGTCTGTGATACCTTGTATTGTCACGGCCTGACCAGGAGCGATTTCGCCGAATAAAATCAGCTCTCGCATTTGCCGATACACCACTTCATGGGTCGGAAGCCCTGCTGACTGCCCTGTTTCCAAGTTATTTTTCATTACCCTTAACCGCCTATCTTTAAAGGAAATAATCAGATTTTCATCCTTGCTATTGCGAGTTTAACCCGAGCATGAAAACATTACCATATTGCCAGACGCGTAATTTTTTGATCAAATTAGCGTCAAGAGGCAACATGGCCTTGTTTCCAAATGGGAGAAAAGAATGAAATTCCAACTTATGTCTGCAACTGCTGTTGCTGCGCTGGTTGCAACTGTTGCGTCAGCCGAAGAAGTCCGGGTCTATAACTGGTCCGATTATATTGATGAAAGCTTGCTTGAGAAATTCGAACAAGAAACTGGTATCGATCTTATCTATGACGTTTTCGATAGCAACGAAGTTCTTGAAACAAAACTACTCGCAGGCGGATCTGGCTATGATGTTGTGGTTCCATCAGGAACATTCTTGCAACGCCAAATTTCAGCAGGCGCTTTCCAAAAGCTCGACTTTAGCAAGTTGCCAAATTCTGAAAACCTATGGGACATGGTTAAGGATCGCACAGCACAATACGATCCAGGTAACGAGTATTCCATCAACTATATGTGGGGCACGACTGGCATTGGTGTAAATGTCGGCAAAGTCCAAGAATTGTTGGGCGAAGATGCACCAATCGACTCACTTGCTCTTATCTTTGATCCAGCAAACATGTCCAAATTGGCAGAGTGCGGCGTACATTTCTTAGACGCTCCTGCGGAGATGATCCCAGCTGCGTTGCAGTATTTGGGCGAAGACCCAAATAGCCACGACCCAGACGTGATCGCCAAAGCAGAAGACGTGTTCATGGGCGTCCGCCCTCACATCCAAAAATTCAACAGCTCAGAATATATCAACTCTCTTGCGAACGGTGAAATCTGCGTTGCAGTTGGCTGGTCAGGTGACATCTTGCAAGCGCGTGATCGTGCAGCCGAAGCTGAAAACGGTGTCGAGATTGCCTATAACGCGGCAACAGAAGGCGCGCAGATGTGGTTTGACCAAATGGCAATCCCAGTTGATGCACCAAACGTTGACGGCGCACACAAGTTCTTGAACTTTATCATGAATGCGGAAAACATGGCGACGGCGTCAAACTATGTTTATTACGCAAACGGAAACAAAGCGTCCCAACCTATGTTGCTCGAAGATGTGATCGGCGACACAGCGATCTATCCTGATGAGAAAACACTCAGCAATTTGTTCACGACAACACCTTATGACGCACGCGTTCAGCGGGTTGTCACACGTCTTTGGACAAAAATTAAATCAGGCACCTAAGCCCTTTTTGACCTCGCGCATATCCTGCGCGGGGTTTCCATTTTTTGGGATGCGCAAAGAATGCAACATAGCCAAACAGACATTTTCTCACCTTGGACTGATCCAGACGCCAAACCTTTGATACAATTCAAAAATGTAACAAAGACTTTTGGTGATTTCACGGCAATTGATGACTTGAGTATCGATATATTCGAACGAGAATTCTTTGCTTTGTTGGGGCCGTCTGGCTGTGGGAAAACAACTCTGATGCGCATGCTTGCAGGCTTTGAAGCCCCTTCTGCTGGCACGATCTATTTGGGTGGTCAGGACATTTCCCCCATTCCACCGAATAAGCGCGCTGTGAACATGATGTTTCAATCCTATGCCTTGTTCCCGCACCTCTCTATTTGGGAAAACATTGCCTTTGGATTAAAGCGCGAAAGTCAATCCAAAGATGTTGTTGCCCAGCGCGTCGATGAAATGTTGCGCCTCACACGTTTGAGCAAATTCGCACGCCGCAAACCTCATCAAATCTCAGGGGGCCAACGTCAACGTGTGGCCCTTGCGCGCTCTTTGGCCAAAGCGCCGAAGCTGTTGCTATTGGATGAACCGCTTGGCGCGCTCGACAAGAAATTGCGCCAAGACACGCAATTTGAATTGATGGATATCCAAGAAAAGACCGGCACAACCTTCGTTATTGTGACCCACGATCAAGAAGAAGCCATGACAGTCGCGAGCAGAGTGGCCGTTATGGACGAAGGCCGCATGATCCAAGTGGACACCCCAGACAAAATTTACGAAGCTCCTAATTCAGTTTACGTCGCCGATTTTATTGGGGACGTGAACATCATCGAAGGCACCGCCAAACAAAATGGCGATGTCGTGGATATCTCATTTGCCGAAGGTCAGCCCGTTATTCAGGGCACCACCGACAAACAGTTTGCATCTGGTGAGCGCATTGCCTTCGCCATCCGACCTGAAAAGGTATCCATTTCAGCAGAAAAACCAGAAGACGCCGCGAATGCGTTGCAAGGCAAAATTCTGGACATCGCATATCTGGGTAATATCTCGACCTATCACGTCGAATTACCAAACGGTCAGATCATCAAATCGCAGATTGCCAATACCCGCCGCATTTCACGTCGCACCTTTACATGGGAAGATACTGTCTGGATTTCGTTTACGAAAACAGCTGGTATTTTGTTAAAGGTGTAGTCATGCGGCGCTTTGCCTTAATTGCTACGCCTTACATTTGGCTCCTTGCGCTGTTTTTGGTGCCTTTTCTGATTGTTGTTAAGATTTCGCTATCTGACACGGCTTTGGCGATTCCGCCCTATCGACCAACCCTTGATCTCGCTGAAGGATGGCAAGGGTTTATCGCCTTTTTCCGCGAGCTGGATTTTGAAAATTTTGTCTTTTTGGCCGAAGACGACCTCTATTGGAAAGCCTACCTCTCAAGCTTAAAAATCGCCTTTATCTCAACGGTGCTTACACTGATCATTGGCTATCCAATGGCTTATTCCATGTCGCGCGCGCCAGAGGAATGGCGCCCGACACTCTTGATGCTCGTCAT
>CBFHNR010000022.1:0-42257 GCA_965657215.1 uncultured Paracoccaceae bacterium | reverse complement strand
GCCATTTCAGCCGCCATCATGGAATTGGGCGAACTGCCAACTTCGTCTAGAGATTTGAGTAACATTTGCCACATGCGGGTTAGAACGCGCATTGGCAACCGTTCTGCCAAGGATTGGCCGCGGGCGCGTTCATCGGGGGACACGGTTGGATCATCCGCTGACTCGGGCGTGATTTTGACGATTGAAATCCAATGGGTGATTTCAGCCAGATCGCGCAGGACCGCCATTGGATCAGCCCCATCGGCGTATTGCGACCCAAGCTCATCAAGTGCCGCGCCCGCATCGCCGCGCATGATCATGTCAAACAAATCCATGACCCGTCCACGATCCGCAAGGCCCAACATTGCCCGCACTTGATCGGCTGTGGTTTCCCCAGCGCCATGTGAAATAGCTTGATCCAAGAGCGAGGTTGCATCGCGCGCTGAGCCTTCAGCCGCGCGGGTGATCAAGGCCAAGGCATCATCTGAAATTTCAGCATTCTCAGAGGTCGCAATCTTGCGAAGCAATGCGATCATGACCTCAGGCTCTATGCGTCTGAGATCAAAGCGTTGGCACCGTGATAGAACCGTAACGGGAACTTTGCGAATTTCTGTTGTGGCAAAGATAAATTTTACATGTGCGGGTGGCTCTTCTAGTGTTTTGAGCAATGCGTTGAAGGCATTGTTCGAGAGCATGTGAACTTCGTCGATGATATAGATTTTATAACGCGCGGACGCGGTTCGATAATGGACGCTTTCTATGATTTCGCGAATGTCATCCACGCCCGTGCGGCTCGCTGCGTCCATTTCCATGACGTCAACGTGGCGTCCTTGCATGATTGCAACGCAATGTTCACAGGTGCCACAAGGATCCGTTGTCGGCTGCCCTGTGCCATCTGGGCCGATGCAATTCATGCCCTTGGCGATGATACGTGCTGTGGTCGTTTTACCCGTTCCTCGGATACCAGTCATGACAAAAGCTTGGGCGATGCGATCCGCTTCAAACGCGTTTTTTAGCGTGCGCACCATGGCATCTTGGCCAACTAAGTCGGCAAATGTTTCAGGCCGATATTTGCGTGCCAGAACCTGATAAGTATTTTGATCGGTTTGTGTCATGGGACCCGTGGACTATTTTATGTAACGCCAAGCTAAGGTGTTAGTTGGTCGCCGTCTAGGGGATAGCAAGGGTTGGCCGACGTTTTCAGCAGATAAAACTCTCGGTTGGTAACTTGCGCTTTGATGTGCTTTGCTTCAAATCGAGTGGAAGAGCTTAGAAAGGTGCAGCGTGTTTTCAATCTCGGATATCCAAATTGGGCAAGGCGCAATCGGCATTTCGCCTATTGTTGGTCGGGATGGCGATTATGAGGGTGATCTGAGGGCGCTCATAAACTGGCAACCTGATATTGTGTTGAGCCTCGTTGAATTACATGAATTTAAAGAAGTGGGTGCTCAGGATTTTCCGGATGATCTGGCGCAACAGGATATCAAATGGCTGTACTTTCCTATCAAAGATTATGCCTGTCCTGGTGCAGAGGAGGATGCATTGTGGACAGCAATCAGCGCGATCTTGCAGACGGCTTTGGCGCAAAGCGCACGTGTTTGCATTCACTGTAAAGGAGGTTGTGGGCGTTCAGGGATGATTGCTCTGCGTGCGATGATTGAGGTAGGGGAACGCGCTGAAGAGGCGCTGGAACGTTTGCGCAGCTGTATGGCATGTGCCGTTGAAACAGACGAACAAATGGCATGGGCAACAACTGGGCTGATTAAAAATGTTGAGGGGTAGAGGTGAGAGGCTGGACAGCGACCCAAGCGGGTCTCGTTACGGCTGCTTCCTTCCGGACCTGACCGAGTTGGCGAGGCGCTCGCCCGCGCCAACCTCTCGAGGCGTTAGATATTGCGCTTTGCCCAAGATTGCAAGCGACTGGGGTAGAATGATTTGTCTTCTTATCGGATCATATCTGCAAAAAATTCAAACGGAGGCGTTGAGCCGATGAAAATAGCGGAAACAGTTACCTTTGGTGGGTCAGGGCTAGAACGTCATGCAGAATTGCGCGGCACGCAAGATGCCTCACCCGCGCAGGGTGATCTGGCGGTTCTTGTGTGGCGTGGCAAAATTTTCATGGACATTGATCCAACGAAAGGGCTGGCGTTGATTGATGCATGTCATTCGATTTGCTCGACGGCCTCGCATTTATTTTTGGGTCGCGACAACGGCATAGGCTTGCACGCCTTTGATATTTCGTCGTGGGAGCCAGAGGATCAAGATTTGCCCGATGGGACAAGCTTTTTTGATCCCAGTTTGCAAGTTCATCCTAAGCTACCGCAGACACAGGCGTTTTGTGAATTGCGCTCGCGTATGAATGAGCTCACCCCAAGAGAGGCGGAATTGGCAGCGACGGCTAAGGCGTTGTTTCATTGGCACAGATCACATAAGTTTTGTCCAAAATGTGGGGGGCGTACTGAGATAAGACAATCGGGCTGGCAATTGAGTTGCTCAAGCTGTCAGGCGCCGCAATTTCCTCGCACCGATCCCGTTGTCATTATGTTAATCACTCATGGAGACAGTGTTCTCATGGGGCGCTCGCATGGGTGGCCTGACAAAATGTATTCGCTGTTGGCGGGATTTATTGAACCGGGCGAAACAATCGAGGCGGCCGTGCGTCGAGAAGTCTATGAAGAAGCGAGCATTCGTGTCGGACAAGTTAGCTATCTTGCGTCACAACCTTGGGCTTTTCCGTATTCGCTCATGTTTGGGTGTCATGGTGAAGCTGAGACAACTGATATTAATGTTGACCCAGAAGAACTTGATGATGCATTTTGGATAACTAAATCAGAGCTGCATGAGGTGTTTTCTGGCAACAGTGACAGGATAATGCCCGCACGAAAGGGGTCCATAGCCCATTTTTTAGTAAAGAACTGGCTTGCGGATCGCTTAGAATAGTGAATTAAAGAAGAAAAAATTAAGGGGTGGCAGATGAAATTTTCAAAGAGTGAAGACGTCGAAATGGATCAAGACGCGCTTTTTGCAAAGGTTTCTAATTTTAGCATGTTCGAACGGCTGATCATTCGTCGAGGCGTTTCCTTGGAACGTGTCGCAGGCACCCCCCGAAAATGCTGTAGGTATGGCATGGGATAGTGACTTTCAATTTCGCGGCAAAAAGCGGTCTGCGCGAATCGAAATTACGGAATATGACGCCCCGAACCTGCTTAAATTCCATGCGAAGAGTCAGAACATAGAAGTTCGTTTCGAAATCGATCTGACAGCGTTGTCTGCAAAGCGTACGCGCATGGCGGTCACATCCGTCCTTGATCCAAAATCCTTGTCAGCGCGACTGTTTGTTCAATCCATGAAGCTCGGACGGTCGAAATTGAACAAACGATATTCGCAGCGTGTGCGTCAATTCGCCAGCGAATTAGAAAGCGCCCAAGCCTAGTTGCGGCTTGGGTCTTTTGGGTAAACGCCCAAAATTTTAATCGAATCGGTGAAATAATCTAATTCGTCCATGGCGCGTTTAACGGCGGCATCCTCTGGATGACCTTCGATGTCGGCATAAAACTGAGAGGCGTTGAAGGATCCACCGATCATATAGCTTTCTAACTTCGTCATGTTGACGCCATTGGTTGCAAAACCACCCATCGCTTTGTAAAGCGCCGCAGGGATGTTGCGGACCTGAAAAACAAAGCTTGTCATCATTTTTCCTTGGCCCCTTGGGGTGTAATCAGGGTCACGCGACATTATCAAAAAGCGTGTGGTATTATGGCCAAAATCCTCGATATCACTCGCCAAAACAGTAAGGCCGTGAATTTCGGCCGCGATCGAACTGGCCAAGACACCATCCAATGATCCTGAAGACGCGGCCAATTCTTTCGCAGCGCCCGCGCTGTCCACAGCTGATTCTGCTTCGATTCCATTTTTTTTCAAAAATTTCTGCGCTTGGGGTAGCAAGACCAAATGGGCGCGCACTTTGCGCACCTGATCCAAGGCTACGCCTGGACGCGCCATAAGACTGATGCGTACCCGTGTGAAACACTCCCCAACAATGTGGAGACCTGATTCTGGCAAGAGGCGGTGACTATCAGCAACGCGGCCATATGTAGAGTTTTCAACGGGCAACATGGCAAGATCTGCTGAATTGGTGCGCACGGCATTGATAACGTCCTCAAATGTGCGGCAGGGGAGTGGCTCCATTTCTGGATGAGTTGCATGGCAGGCTTCGTGCGAATAAGCGCCAAGTTCTCCTTGAAAAGCGATACGATTGGACATTTCTTACCTTTTTTGCATTTTGGGCGTTTCGTCGCGCCTCATATATCTTGCATAATGGGTTTGGAAACGGATAGAAAGCGCCCAAACCACAGTAAATGGAACACGGGCAATGCTTGATACGATGACCTTCACCAAAATTCTGGGCGGCTTTTGCGGCGCGCTGTTGATTTTCCTTCTCGGCAACTGGGTTGCAGAAATTTTCTATCACGTAGGATCAGATGGTCACGGTGATGGGGAACACAAAGCGGGTTACTACATCGAAGTGGCAGAAGCTGAAACTGATGACGCCGAAGAAGAAGGTCCATCCTTTGCGGAACTATTGGCAAGCGCCGATGTTGCAAAGGGTGAAAAGGTATTTGGCAAATGTAAAGCCTGTCACAAGCTAGAAGATGGCGCGAACGGCACTGGTCCACATCTATATGGTGTAGTTGATCGCGCTGTCGGAGCCGTTGATGGATTTGGATACTCTGGCGCAATGGTTGCGGTCGCTGATGTCTGGGATGCGGATCACTTGAACGGATTTTTGACAAACCCCAAGAAATATGCACCAGGTACAAAAATGGGCTTTTCTGGTTTGAAGAAAGAAACAGATCGCGCTAACCTCATCGCATATTTGGCGACAATCGGCGGTTAATCTGACCTGAATGTTATTAAAAAGGGCCGTGGCATTCGCTGCGGCCTTTTTCTTTTGCACATTTCTGTGAGGTTTCTACTTGAATGTGGTCATCTCTAGGCTTTAGCCTATTTTAAAAGATGAACATCTTCACAGGGGTGGAAAATGAACAAAACAAAATCACGCGCGATAACCGTTCTACCGAATAGATATTTATCAATAGTGATCATGGGATTTTCCATATTGATCCTTTGGGCGGGGCTTGGCTTTGCTCAGGGTAATATAACCAAAACCCATGCTTTGAATTTCTTTGGCGCGCCTAAATATGGACCGGACGCGCCGCATCTGGATTATGTAAATCCCAATGCGCCCAAGGGTGGTGAAATATCAATTTGGGCCCCGGGTACATTTGATTCGATGAACCCGTATACGCGAAAGGGAAATTCAGGGGCTTTGGCTTCCGCTCCATATGAAGCTTTGCTTGAGGCAACAAGCGATGAGGTTGGTACATCTTACGGGCTGTTAGCAGAAAGCTTGGAATATCCCGACGATTATTCATGGGTAATTTTCAACATCCGTCCCGAAGCACGGTTTTCTGATGGGTCCGAGGTTACTGCGGAAGATGCGCTCTATACTTATAACTTGTTCCTAACCGAAGGATTGCCCAGCTATCGTGCCTATCTCGCGCAAATTGTCACTGGTGCTGAGGTTCTTGGGCTAAAGCAAATCAAATATACGTTTTCTCCTGACGCCTCGCCACGTTCTACGATCCCGATCGTGGGCGGATTGCCCGTCATGCAAAAGAAATGGTTTGAGGACACAGGACATGTTTTGGACGAAAGCCGTCTGGAAATGCCAATTGGATCCGCACCCTATATCCTTGAAAGCTATGATATCAATCGCAATGTGGTTTATAAACGACGGGATGATTATTGGGGCAAAGACCTTTGGCTAAACAAGGGTCGCTCAAATTTTGATCGTATCCGAGTTGAATATTTTGCCGACAGTAACGCGGCCTTTGAAGGGTTCAAATCGGGCGAATACACATTTAGAACCGAAAACACGTCCAAAGTCTGGGCGACGCAGTATGATTTCCCTGCGATCAATGATGGTTTTGTGACTAAGAAAACGCTTCCTGATGGGAACCTTGCACCTGGGCAGAGCTATATTTTCAACCTGCGCCGCGACAAATTTCAGGATATGCGCGTTCGAGAAGCGCTTGGTTTGATGTTTAATTTCGAATGGTCCAATGATTCATTGTTTTATGGAGCCTATGCGCGGATCAATTCGTTCTGGGAAAATTCTGACCTTGCGGCAGTAGGCACTCCGACGGACGCAGAGCTGGCTCTTTTGACACCTCTTGCGGATCAGTTGCCTGAAGGCATTTTGGTCAATGAGGCTATTATGTCGCCAGTGTCAGGACCACGCCCAACAGATCGCAAGAACCTGCGCGCTGCGTCAAAACTATTGGATGAGTCAGGGTGGACCGTTGGGGATGATGGGTTACGTCGGAATGCATCGGGCGACACTTTGCGGGTCGAAATCATGGAAGACAGTCCAACGTTTGACCGCATTCACCTTCCCTATATCGACAACCTGAAAAAATTGGGCGTTGATGCCGTTTATACGCGGATAGATGATGCTCAATTTACGGAACGGCGTCGTGCGTTTGATTATGATATGATTGTCCATAGCATGCCGATGTCATTGGAACCGAGCACGTCACTCAAGCAATATTTTGGATCTGAAACGGCGGATGTGTCGGATCGCAATGCAATGGGGCTTAAATCCACAGGTGTTGATGCTTTGATTGAACATGTCATTACGGCAGAAAATCCTGAAACAATGAAAGTCGCAGTTAAGGCGTTGGATCGTGCTTTGCGGGCTTATAAGTTCTGGGTTCCGCAATGGTTCAATAATACGCATCGCGTTGCCTATTGGGACATGTATGAGCATCCTGAAACCTTGCCGCCCTATGACTTGGGTCAGCTTGATTTCTGGTGGTATAATGCAGGAAAAGCAGAGGCGTTAAAAGCCTCGGGCGCTTTGAGGTAAATCATGGGCGCATATATCGCGCGGCGATTATTGTTGATGATCCCGACTCTTCTCGGGATCATGATCATCAATTTTGCCCTGATCCAATTCGTCCCTGGCGGTCCCGTTGAACAAATCATTGCCCAAATGGAGGGGCATGGAGATGTGTTTGAGGGGATCAATGGCGGTGGCTCTGAACTAATGGAGGCATCAAGCGAGAGCGATTATGTCGGTTCTCGCGGGCTTCCGCAGGAATTTATCGAAGAATTGGAACGTGAGTTTGGCTTTGACAAGCCGCCGCTTGAGCGTTTTTTGACGATGATGTGGAACTATATGCGCCTTGATTTCGGTGAAAGCTATTTCCGATCCATTAGCGTGATTGACCTTGTGTTGGAAAAAATGCCTGTGTCTATTTCGCTTGGGCTTTGGTCCACCTTGATTGCCTATCTTGTGTCTATTCCACTGGGCATTACCAAAGCTGTCAAAGACGGCAGCCGCTTTGATACATGGAGTTCAGGGATCATCATTTTGGCCTATGCGATCCCGGGATTTTTGTTTGCGATCATGTTGCTGGTTCTTCTTGCGGGCGGCTCTTATTGGCAGATTTTCCCGCTTAGAGGTCTAACATCTGAAAATTTTGATCAGCTCTCATTGGGTGGCAAGATATTGGATTATTTCTGGCATATTGCCTTGCCTGTGACGGCCTCAACGATTTCGGCTTTTGCGACATTGACCCTGCTGACGAAGAATAGCTTTTTGGACGAAATTCAAAAGCAATACGTTATGACCGCGCGTGCAAAAGGGTTGAGCGAAAAGCGTGTTTTATATGGGCATGTGTTCCGTAATGCGATGTTGATCGTGATTGCAGGGTTTCCAGCGGTGTTTATCGGGGTCTTTTTTGGTGGCTCCCTCATCATTGAGACGATATTTTCACTTGATGGGCTTGGTCGTCTCGGGTTCGAAGCTGCCGTTGCACGGGATTATCCTGTGATCTTTGGCACGCTGTTTATCTTTGGTTTGATGGGGTTAGTTGTCGGTATTTTGTCGGATCTTATGTATGTCTTCGTGGATCCCCGCATTGATTTTGAGAGTAGGGAAGGCTGATGACGCTGTCTCCTTTAAATCAACGTCGGTGGCGAAATTTTCGAGCGAATGGGCGTGCCTATTGGTCTCTCATCATCTTTTCTATCTTGTTCGGTATTACGCTATTTGCGGAACTTGTGGCGAACGACAAACCCATCCTTGTCAAATACCGTGGCGAATTCTTTGTCCCAGTGGTTCAATTCTATCCTGAAACGGCCTTTGGTGGGGATTTTGAAACCGAGGCTGTCTATCATGATGTTGAGGTCGAATGCCTAATTGTGACAGGTGGGATAGAGGATTGTTTTGATGATCCCGAAGGGATTATTCAAGCGGTCCAAGATAACACATTTAGCGCGCCTGACTTTGAACAAGGCTGGGCAATGTGGCCGATCATTCGCTATTCCTATGACACGCCCGTTGATCGCCCAGGGGCCGCTCCTTTACCGCCAAATTCACAAAATTGGTTAGGGACGGATGATACCAAACGCGATGTGTTGGCACGCGTTATTTATGGGTTTCGATTGTCTATCTTCTTTGCCTTTATTGTGACGGCCTGTTCCAGTTTGATTGGGATCGCCGCGGGGGCCATCCAAGGGTTTTTTGGAGGGCGAACAGACCTCTTGTTTCAACGATTCATTGAAATTTGGGGCGCTGTTCCGTCGCTTTATGTGATCATAATTATGTTCGCTATCTTGGGGCGAAGCTTTTGGCTCTTGGTCTTTTTGTCGATCTTGTTCGGTTGGGTTGGGCTTGTCGGAGTTGTGCGCGCTGAATTCCTAAGGGCGCGAAATTTGGAATATGTCCGCGCCGCGCGTGCATTAGGGGTGAGCAATCGTGTCATTATGTTCCGCCATATGTTACCCAATGCGATGGTCGCGACATTAACCATGTTGCCCTTTATCGTAACAGGAACGATTGGCGCCTTGGCAAGTTTGGATTTCTTGGGGTTTGGCTTGCCCTCATCCGCGCCATCCTTGGGTGAGCTGACGTTACAGGCGAAACAAAACCTTCAAGCGCCCTGGCTTGGGTTCACTGCCTTTTTCACCTTTGCAATTATGCTCGCGCTCTTGGTGTTCATTTTTGAAGGTGTTCGCGATGCCTTCGATCCTAGAAAGACGTTTCAATGAGCCCGTTGCTATCGATCAAAGATCTGCGAATTTCCTTTGCCCAGGATGGAGCCTCAAAAGAAGTCGTGCATGGCGTGTCTTTTGATGTCGCGGCGGGAGAGGTCGTTGCCTTGGTTGGGGAAAGCGGGTCTGGCAAGTCGGTGACCGCATTGAGTACTGTAAATTTGCTGGGCAACAATGCGGGCGTTACAGGGTCGATAACTTATGACGGCCAAGAAATGGTCGGAGCAAGCAATGCATTGCTCCATCAAGTGCGTGGCAATGACATTAGCTTTATTTTCCAAGAGCCAATGACATCCTTGAACCCGCTTCACACGATTGAAAAACAGCTGAGTGAGTCGATTGAACTGCATCAAGGGTTAACGGGCAAAGCTGTTCGGGAACGAATTTTGTACCTGCTCAATCGTGTCGGTATACGCGACCCTGAAACGCGATTGGGGGCCTATCCGCATCAGCTATCTGGTGGGCAACGTCAGCGTGTCATGATCGCGATGGCTTTGGCGAATGGTCCTAAATTGTTGATCGCGGATGAACCGACGACGGCGCTTGATGTTACAATTCAGGCGCAGATACTTGAGTTGTTAGACGATCTAAAGGCCTCAGAAGGCATGTCGATGTTGTTTATCACGCATGATCTAGGGATCGTAAAGCGGATCGCGGATCGTGTGTGTGTGATGAAAGATGGGCATATTGTCGAAACAGGCAAGACCCAAGATGTCTTTGATGCGCCAAAGCATGCGTATACAAAGACCTTGCTGTCTGCTCATTCCGTTGGCGGTCCTGAACCAATTCAAACGACGTCCCCCATTGTTGTTGAAACGCAGGATTTAAAAGTCTGGTTTCCCATTCAGCGCGGGCTGTTGAAGAGAACAGTAGGGCATGTCAAAGCGGTTAACCAAGCCTCATTAACGATCCGCGAAGGCGAGACAATTGGCGTTGTCGGAGAAAGCGGCTCAGGCAAGTCTACACTTGCCTATGCCCTGACACGATTGTTAGCCTGCGAGGGTACGATCTCGTTCTTGGGACAAGATTTAAGGGCGCTCAATACCAAACAATTGCGCGCGACACGGGCAGACATGCAAATCGTTTTCCAAGACCCCTATGGGTCCCTGTCGCCGCGTATGACCTGTGAACAAATCATTGCCGAAGGGCTTGGGGTGCATGGGGCTCCCTCTGGGCAGAACGCCCAAGATTTGGTGCGCGAGGTCATGGTCGAAGTCGGACTGGATCCCGAAAGCATGCATCGCTATCCGCATGAATTTTCCGGTGGACAACGTCAGCGCATTGCAATTGCACGGGCGATGATTTTGCGTCCAAAGCTGGTTGTGCTGGACGAGCCGACATCCGCGTTAGATATGACTGTCCAAATGCAAATCGTGGATTTGCTGCGTGATTTGCAAAAGAAATACCGATTGGCCTATTTGTTCATCAGCCATGATTTAAAAGTTGTCCGCGCCATGTCTCATCAGGTTTTGGTGATGAAACAGGGCGATATCGTTGAACGCGGCACCGCTCAACAGATTTTCGAAGCCCCTCGAAAGCAATACACGAAGGACTTGTTAAAAGCTGCTTTGGATCACTAACTGCTTGGCCCAACCATGATGCAAGACAAGCTTCTTGCTTGAAGCTTGCGACAGGCGAGGTCAGCGGTTTCCTGGGTGAGGCCGATAAAGCGCGCATCAAAACCGCGTGTGCTTTGATCAATTTTTCGCTGTGCCTGCTCCAAGGTTGCCATTTCCGCCAAGGCTGTTTTTAATAGCATTTTTTCAGCCGCATATCTGCTTGGGAAGCGACCGATATTTATGCCCCAGTCTCGTTGACCTGTCTGAGATAGGCGTGTGACGACTCTTGGTTCGTCTGGTTTCGCTGGCTTTTGTTTAACGGCAGTAAAGGTTGGGCGCGGTCTGGGGACTGGCACAGCCAAGGTGTTGGTTGCCGCCGATATATCCGTTGCTGATGCTGACACTGTTTGAGCCTCAGCAAGTGCTGATGCAATTTCATCTTTTAGATCCAAGGATGCCAATAGGGCAGGGGCTGGATCGTTTGTGGAGGGACGCGCTTTAGGGCGGAGGCTTGCGCTCACGGCACCGTTTAACCGCACAGTTTTTCCGGATGCTCCTGAGGGGGCAATGGTTTTGCGTTTGGGTGGAATAACTGCAACGCGGCGCGGGGCCTTGCGGAAGCCGAGGTCGAGCAGTTTAGCAACCTGTGCATTTCTAGTGGCTGTTGAGCGGCCTCCAAAAACAGTGGCAATGATGCGTTCGCCATTACGTTCGGCCGAGGCAACCAAGTTGAATCCAGCGGCGCGCGTATATCCTGTTTTGATCCCATCAGCGCCTTTGTAGTTTGATAAAAAGCGTCTGTTGGTATTTGGAACTTGTTTGATACCTGCATGCGTTTCGAGACGTGAAAACAAGTTGTAATAATCTGGAAAGTCGAAAAACAGATGGCGGCCAAGTGTTGTCATATCGCGGGCCGTTGACAGGTGGCCCTGTTCGGTTAGGCCATGAGCGTTCTTAAACGTTGTCCGCTTCATCCCCAATTCTTTTGCTGTTCTGTTCATGCGGCGCGCGAATGCGGACTCGGATCCCTCAATTGCTTCGCCCAATGCTGTCGCCGCATCATTGGCGGATTTCACGGCCGCTGCACGAATCAAATACCGCAGTTTAATGCGCTGGCCTGACCGTAGGCCAAGTTTTGAGGGTGGCTCGGATGCCGCTTTGCGGGAAATGCGGACCTTGGTATCGAGGGAAATTTCACCCTTTTCTACGGCATCAAAGACTACGTAAAGGGTCATCATTTTGGTCAAAGAGGCAGGGTGCAATCGAGTGTCTGCATTTTCAGAATGCAAAACCTTGCCACTTCGCGCGTCAATGACGAACCCCGCGTAGGGTGCGGCCATGGCCGATAATGGCAGGATGACAAACATCCATAAAGCTGATGCTATTAATACGCCCAATTTGCCCAGCGATAAACGCTGTGCTCTCACGATACATTTCATTGTCTGCCTCAATGCCGCTATTTTTATAGCTGACTTATTTTATTTTTTTCCAAAGTAGCATAAGTCGAATCATGAATAAAGTGTTCTTTTCTAATGAATTTTTGACTCTTTTGGGTAGGATTTCCAACATATTGGGGTATATGCGGCGCCACACCCCATAAGTTGATTTCCTCTGTTGGTTTTCCTCAATGATTGTGAAATCGTGTGACGTGCGGTGTGGCGCGATTGGAACAGGTGACGCCCCTTTTCAAATGGCTGCGTTACCTTATATAGAGTGCAAGCAGTTTGAACGGTTCGGAATCGATACTTAATGTTGCAAGACCTTCATATGATGTCCGGCTCTCAGGATGACGACGGCGACGTAGGCGTTTCCCTGAAAACGCGGGAGCGGACTAAACGGCCACCTCTTTATAAGGTGATGTTGCTGAACGATGACTACACGCCAATGGAATTTGTGGTGATGGTGCTCGAACGTTTCTTTGGGATGAACCATTCACAAGCTTACGACATCATGATCACCGTTCACAAAAAAGGGCTGGCAGTTGTTGGGGTTTTCAGTCATGAGATCGCCGAAACAAAGGTAACCCAAGTGATGGATGCAGCGCGTCGTCATGAGCACCCTTTGCAATGTACAATGGAAAAAGAATAAGCTGTCGCTTAGACAGGTTCGTTCAAGGGATTCGCTAGCCTCATGTTTGCAGACCGTTTTGACTATGCCGTTGCGCATGTGGACTTAGATATGTCTCAGGACCGCGTATTGGTTGTTGGCCCTGTTGACCTCAATGAGTACCCGCAACTGACATCGATGAACGCGGAAATTTATTCTGATAGTTTTCTCGTTGTACGTGACGCTCTTGAGCGCGGGTTAACCGCGAGTGCGGAAATTTTAGGTGAATTCGACACCGCGATCGTGTGTTGCCCCCGATCCAAACCACTGGCGCGCCATTTCGTTGGGATCGCGTCTCGGGCTGTTGGTCCAAAGGGTCGCATCATCCTTGATGGCAATAAGACCGATGGTATTGAACCTCTGCTGAAAGCGGTCAAGGCCGAGACCGCTCTGGATTTTACGCTGTCCAAAGCGCATGGAAAAATTGCCTTGGTCACGGGGGGCGATTTTTCGGACTGGATCCAAGACGACTATATCGTCACCGAAACAGGACTAAAGACCAAAATCGGGGTCTTTTCTGCGGATGGCATTGATGCGGGCTCTGCCTTTCTATTGGAGCATATGCCCGTCAAACTGGGCGCGCGCGTGGCCGACCTTGGGGCGGGGTGGGGCTATCTATCCTCGCAAATTCTTGAACGGTTTGATGTGAAATCACTTCACCTTGTTGAATCGCAAAAGACTGCACTTGAGTGTGCTCAGGAAAATTGTGCAGACGATCGTGCGTCGTTTCATTGGGCGGATGCAATGGATTGGAAGTGCAAAGAACCACTAGATGCCATTGTGATGAACCCACCGTTTCATATTGGGCGTGCGGCGGATCCGTCTTTGGGCTTGGCCTTTATTCGATCAGCGGCTCGGAATTTGGCGTCACATGGTCAGCTTATCATGGTCGCAAATCGTCAGCTTCCCTATGAAGAAGAATTGAACGCACGGTTTGCGCGCGTTGAAGAAGTCGCTAAAAATGGCCGTTTCAAAGTTTTTCACGCAAGCCGTCCTCGCAAGGTCGAGCGAACGCGCCGTAGCTAATACGCACAGGATAAAATATGTCTTTTTCTATTGATGGTAAAAATGTGATCGTCACCGGTGCTGCGAATGGCATTGGGCTCGCTGTGGCGCGCCACTTTGTCGATCAAGGTGCAAATGTGATGTTTGCGGATATGGACGAAGCGAGCTTGACCAAAGAGTTAGGTGAGGAACATCAAGACGGCCAAATTCAGTTTTTCGCTGGTGATTTGCGCGAAAAATTGACGATTGCCAATCTATTGTCGGCAACAATTGATGCCTTTGATCGTGTTGATGTCTTGATAAACGCATCGCGACAAATTCTGACTTCTGATCCCTTGGATGCGGATGACATGTCGATGGAAACCCTGCTACAGCAAAATTTGTTGACCAACCTTCGGCTAACTCAGATCGTCGCAAAGCGAATGATTAAACAGTCTCAAGAGAATGACGATGTAAGTGCAGGGTCGATTGTGAATTTGTCCTCTATTGCGGCACGGCGCACACGGCCTGACCTCT
Organism: uncultured Paracoccaceae bacterium; assembly: GCA_965657215.1. Lineage (GTDB taxonomy): Bacteria > Pseudomonadota > Alphaproteobacteria > Rhodobacterales > Rhodobacteraceae > JAHEJA01. The sequence goes on along the minus strand of CBFHNR010000022.1, from coordinate 27,969 downwards.
TGGCGTATTCTGTGTCTACAGCCGCCCTTGATCAAATGACGCGCTCAATGGCGGTGGCTTTGGCGCCAAACCGAATTCGCGTGAACGCGGTCTCTTTTGGCTCTGTCATGTCAGCAAGCCTACAATCGACGCTCAAGGATGATACAGCCTGCCGCACGGCTATCGAGGAACAAACACCCCTGGGTCGTATCGCATCGCCCAACGAATTGGTCGAAATGGTGCAATATCTGTCATCTGATGCGTCTAGCTTTGTCACAGGACAGGTGATGACCGTTGATGGTGGCCGCACTTTGCTGGATCCGGTTTGCGTGTCTGCTCACTAATCCGAGACCTATTGGCGCGTTTATTCTCGAATTGCTTGCATCTTGGTTAAAACCTAATGCACAACTAGAGAAAAAAGGACGCACACTATGACCGATCTCATGACGGCGCAAAAAGATCAGGCGAGCCAATGGTTTCGCACGCTTCGCAACGACATCGTAGCCGCATTTGAAAAGCTCGAAGCAGATCACACAACGGGACCGTTTTCCGAAATAGGAGCAGGCTCTTTCGAAGTCACTGAAACCAAACGGACCTCGGATGACGGAAGCGATGCCGGCGGTGGGTTGATGAGCGTCATGCGCGGTGGTCGTGTGTTCGAAAAGGTTGGCGTAAATATTTCCACGGTTTTCGGTGAATTGGGCGAGCAGGCGCAAAATGCGATGGCCGCGCGCACAGGCATCCCTGGCATGAAAGAAGATCCAAGGTTTTGGGCGTCAGGCATTAGCCTAGTTGCGCACATGCAAAATCCACATTGTCCAGCGGTTCATATGAATACACGTATGTTTTGGACACCGCATGCATGGTGGTTTGGCGGTGGGTCCGATTTGAACCCTTGCATCGAGTATGCCGAGGACACAGCCCATTTCCATCAAACGCAAAAAGACCATTTGGACCCGCATGATCCTTCTCTTTATCCCAAACTAAAAGAATGGGCCGATGAGTATTTCTATGTCCCGCACCGCAATCGTGCGCGTGGCGTTGGTGGTATCTTTATGGATGATCGCTGCACAGGGGATTGGGGCGCGGATTTTGCCCTCACGCAAGACATCGGGCGGGCCTTTTTACCAGCTTACGTGCCGCTTGTGGCACGGCGTTTGCACACTGTCTCTACAGAAGAAGACAAAGACATCCAGCTTCAGCATCGTGGATTATACGCTGAGTATAATCTCGTGTATGACCGTGGGACCAAATTTGGTCTGACCACTGGTCATGATGCGAATGCGGTCTTAATGAGCCTCCCGCCTATGGCAAAGTGGCACTAACTGCGCTAGCATCCCTCAGCAAAACGGGGGACCAAGATGACGTTAATTGACCAGCTGTCAGCCATTGTCGGTGAGGCCTATGTTCTGACTGGCGACGCTATCGGGAAATATGCCGAGGATTGGTTCGGCCAGTACCCCTCAAAGCCCCTTGCTGTCGTGCGCCCTGCAACGACACAAGAGGTGTCAGACTTGGTTAAACTGGCGAATACAGAACGGGTTTCCATTGTTCCGCTGAGTGGGAACACGGGGCTTGTTGGTGGGGGTCAGGCTAATGGCGCGCTGATCCTGTCATTGGACCGTATGAATGCCATTCGTGAAGTGCGATCCGACGCACGGGTCGCCATAGTCGAAGCAGGCGTGATTTTGTCAGCGATGCATGATGCAGCGGATGCTCATGATCTGATCTTTCCCCTGATGTTTGGGGCGCGTGGCTCTGCGATGATTGGTGGCGTCTTGTCCACCAACGCAGGCGGGTCCAATGTTCTTCGATATGGCAACACGCGCGACTTGGTTCTTGGTGTCGAAGTGGTTTTGCCGACGGGTGAGGTCATGGACATTATGTCTGAACTTCACAAAGATAACTCAGGCTATAACCTAAAGCATTTGCTCATCGGGGCCGAAGGCACACTTGGCATTATCACTGCGGCTGTTATCAAGCTCTTTCCCAAGCCTAAGGCCGTTGCCACCGCGATGCTGGCCTGTGACTCTGTTTCGGGTGCTTTGCGCGTGTTGAATGCGCTTCAGCAAGAAACAGGAAGCTGTGTGGATGCATTTGAATATATGCCCGGTCGCTACATTGATGCCCATCTTGAGAGCTTTCCCAAAGCGCGCGCTCCCTTCGATGAACGATATGACGTTAACATCTTGGTCGAAGTGTCGAGTACAATCCAATCCATGGCGGATAGTAATGAAGAGGGCAAGCGTCATTGGGATCGTATGTTGGAAACGGTCTTGGGAACCTTTCTTGAAGATGGGATCATCACAGACGCAGTCGTTGCCCAAACAGAAGCCCAGCGACAAGAAATGTGGGCGCGACGCGAGGTGGCTGCGGAACTCTCTTTGCGCAACCGTCCATTGGTCAACAACGACATTGCGCTGCCGATTGATCAGGTAGAACATTTTTTAGAGAGGGCTGAAGCGGCCGTTCTTGACGTGTGTCCAACGGCCAAGATTTTGGAAGTGGCGCATTTGGGGGATGGGAATGTCCACTATGTTGTGTGGCCCCATGTAAATGACGCAGAGATACTGGATACAATTATGGAAACGGTCGAGGATATTGTGCTCGACCTCGGGGGCAGCTTCTCAGCAGAGCATGGTATTGGGCGCAGCAAGCTAAAGTCGATGCGCCGCCGTAAGGATGCAGTTGCGCTAAACGTGATGAGAGGGATCAAGCAAACACTTGATCCATTAAATATCATGAACCCAGGGAAAGTGATCCCAGACTAGCGCCAGCTAAAGAAATCAGGACCAGCTTGGGATAGCAAAGACTGAGCCATCTCAGTGCCAAGTGTTGCACCATCCTCAATCGGGCAGGTTCTGTCATCGCCAATGGTTTCCGACCCATCGGGTCGCAAAACCTCGCCCCGTAAACGCAGCGTCCCGTTATCAAGCTCAGCCAAGCCTGCAATAGGGGTTTCGCACGACCCATCAAGTGCGGACAAAAATGCGCGCTCTGCTGCCAATCGTTGACCTGTCGGGCCGTGGTGAATTGCGGCGAGCATTTCGGCGGCACGCATATCATCAATACGGCGTTCAATCCCGATCGCACCCTGCGCCACCGCGGGAAGCATGTCTTCGACGGAAATAGCTGATTGCGCCACATGCGCCATGTCCAAACGGTTCAGTCCAGCTTGGGCTAAAAACGTACAGGCCGCGACGCCGTCTTCTAATTTTTTCAGGCGGGTCTGAACGTTGCCGCGAAATTCCACGACGTCTAAATCGGGGCGTTTGTTCATCAACTGCGCTTTGCGACGAAGGGAGGAAGTGCCAACCACCGTTCCTGCGGGCAAATCTGATAAAGCCTTGAAATTCGGTGACACAAACGCATCACGCACATCCTCGCGGGGGAGGTATGTATCTAGCGTCAAACCATCGGGTTGTTGGACGGGCATATCCTTCATCGAATGGACCGCAATGTCAATTTTACCTGACAGCATGTCGTCTTCGATTTCACGCGTAAACAAACCCTTGCCGCCAATTTCCTTCAACGGACGGTCAAGAACACGATCACCTGTTGTCTTGATAACGACAATTTCAAAGGCCTCAGGGGGCAATTCAAAAGCATTTACAAGGCGTTGGCGCGTTTCATGGGCCTGAGCAAGCGCCAAAGGCGAGCCGCGTGTGCCAATGCGAAGTGGGGCGGATGGTGTGGGTAAAATAATAGACATGGTTAAGGTTTAGACGCGCTTTGATTGGAAAACAAGAAGGTTTACTTGACATATCTTGGATAAAAAGTGACCAAGGCAGAAAAGAGGAGTACCGAAATATGTCTGAGCAAAAGAAAATCCTAAAGGCGCTTGCGGGAGAAACACAAAAGTCGCCACCAATTTGGATGATGCGTCAGGCGGGTCGGTATCTACCTGAATATCGTGCAACACGTGCACAAGCTGGGGATTTCTTGTCGCTCTGCTATAACAGCGAGCTTGCCGCCGAAGTCACACTCCAGCCCATCCGCAAATACGGATTTGACGCGGCGATTTTGTTTGCTGACATCTTGCTCCTTCCTCAGGCATTGGGTGCGGATTTGTGGTTTGTGACGGGAGAAGGCCCAAGGTTGTCAACAATCACGCAGCCAGATGATTTTGCGAAATTGAAGTCGATTGACGATATTCATGAAACCCTATCACCCGTCTATGAGACCGTGAAAATTCTGTCAAAAGAATTGCCAAGTGAGACGACGTTGATCGGTTTTGCGGGTGCGCCGTGGACTGTTGCGACATATATGATTGCTGGACGTGGGACGCCCGATCAAGGGCCGGCACATGCGCTCAAGGCGGAAAACTTGCCTTTGTTTGAAAGCATCATTGATTTGCTAACGGCATCGACCATTGAATATCTGTCGTGCCAAATCAACGCAGGCGCCGAAGTGGTCAAAATTTTTGACAGCTGGGCGGGATCGCTTAAGGGGGATGATTTTGAGAAATACGCCCTTGAGCCAGCGAAACGCATCACGCGTGCGATAAATGAACGTCATCCAGGTGTGCCGATTATCGGGTTTCCTCGTGAAGCTGGCGATAAATACATTGGGTTTGCCAAGGCCACTGGCGTTGATTGCGTGGCTGTGGACAACTCCGTTTCCGCCGAATGGGTAGCGAAGCATGTTCAAACAGATGGCTGTGTGCAAGGCAATTTGAAGTCATCGCATATGGTAACGGGCGGTCAGGCCTTGGTGGATGAGACACGACAAATTGTGGAAGCCTTGAACAAAGGTCCGCATATTTTCAATCTTGGTCACGGCATTACACCTGATGCCGATCCAGACAATGTGCACCTTATGATCGAAACAGTCCGATCTTATGACTAACTTACCAATGGGGGATGCCATGGTAGATATCTTAAATGTCAGTGGGCTGACAAAGCGTTATGATAGCGGTTTTGAGGCCTTAAAGGGCGTAGATTTGATCGTAAAATCGGGTGAAATCTTTGCTCTCTTGGGACCAAATGGTGCGGGCAAGACCACTTTGATTTCTACTATTTGTGGGATTACTGCCTCGACGGGTGGTTCGGTAGAAGTGGGCGGGCATGATACCGTCAAGGAATTTCGTGCCGCACGCCGATTGGTTGGATTGGTCCCTCAAGAGATTTCCCTAGAGCCGTTTGAGACGGTTCTAAACACAGTCCGTTTTTCACGGGGGTTGTTTGGTAAACCGAAAAATGAGGCTTACCTAGAGAAAATTCTGAAAGATTTATCTTTGTGGGACAAGCGAAGCAATCGGATTATGGAGCTGTCCGGCGGCATGAAGCGCCGCGTGTTGATTGCCAAAGCTCTTAGCCATGAACCTCGGCTCTTGTTTTTGGACGAACCAACGGCGGGTGTCGATGTTGAATTGCGCAAAGACATGTGGGACGTCGTTGCGGAGCTCAAATCCAAAGGCGTGACCATCATTCTAACAACGCATTACATCGAAGAAGCAGAGGCCATCGCCGATCGCATCGGGGTTATTAGCAAAGGCCAGCTATTGCTTGTTGAAGAAAAACAAGAATTGATGCGGCGCCTTGGTCAAAAGAAAATGACCGTTGAATTACAATCACCTCTTGATCAAATACCTGAGGCGCTCAATGAATTTGATCTCGCAATTGGCGAGGATGGGGCAAGCCTTGTGTACACATACGACACCCGCGCAGAGCGAACAGGGATAACCGCGTTGTTGTCTGCAATTGCAAATGCGGGTTTGGTGTTGAAAGACCTACAAACGGATCAATCCTCACTCGAAGATATATTCGTCACACTTGTGAAGGAGGATGCGGCATGAGCTTTAGCGCAATTTGGGCCATTTACGTTTTCGAAATGGCGCGTTTCTTTCGGACGTTGACGCAAAGCTTTGTGTCGCCCGTTATTTCGACATCGCTCTATTTTGTGGTCTTTGGTGCCGCAATCGGAAGTCGTATCCAAGAGGTCGATGGGATAAGCTATGGCGCGTTTATTGTTCCTGGGTTGATCATGCTATCGGTGATTACTCAGTCGATATCAAACGCGTCCTTTGGAATTTACTTCCCTAAATTCATAGGAACGATTTACGAACTCTTGTCTGCTCCGGTCAGCTTTATTGAAATTGTCATTGGGTACGTTGGGGCCGCGGCGACGAAATCTCTTTTTATTGGTGTTGTCATTTTGGCAACCTCGGCCTTGTTCGTTGATATTCAAATTGCACATCCCGTGGCGATGCTGCTGTTCCTCGTGCTGACATGTTTGTCCTTTTCCTTGATGGGGTTCATCATCGGGATATGGGCGCGTAACTTTGAACAGCTGCAATTGGTTCCCTTGCTCATCATAACGCCACTCGTGTTTTTGGGCGGATCGTTTTATTCGATTTCAATGCTGCCTCCGTTTTGGCAAATTGTTACGAAATTGAACCCTGTTGTGTATCTGATATCAGGTTTTAGATGGTCGTTTTTTGACACCGCTGATGTTCCTGTTGCCGTAAGCTTGGCCGCTATTTTTGCCTTTACAATTATCTGCATAGGCATAATTGGGTGGATCTTTAAAACGGGTTGGCGCATTCGCAACTAAGTTACAAAATAATGTCATGAATTAGAGAACGCATCCTTGTTTAATGGGGTGCGTCTCTCTACATCGTTCATATGATGAAATACTTGCCAATTCGAAAAAATCGCAAAACAGTTTCCGTCGTTCGGCTGAGCGGTGTGATCTCTGCATCCTCTCGTGGCGGCCTGAGTGATCAATCGCTCGCGCCTGTGCTTGAAAAAGCCTTTCGCAAGGGTAAACCCTCTGCAGTTGCCTTGGTCATTAATTCACCTGGTGGATCGCCTGTCCAATCTTCGCTTATAGGAGCGCGTATCCGTCGGCTTGCTGAGGAAACGGAAACACCTGTTTATGCCTTTGTCGAAGATGTTGCGGCGTCTGGTGGGTATTGGCTTGCTGTAGCTGCGGATGAAATCTTTGTGGATCAAAGTTCGATTGTTGGATCCATCGGTGTCATTTCAGCGGGATTTGGCGCGCATGAGCTCTTGAACCGCTATGGGATTGAACGTCGTGTTTACACGGCTGGTAAATCCAAATCGATGTTGGACCCCTTTCGACCAGAAAATCCCGAAGATGTGGAACGGCTCAAGGGATCCTTGGAAGATATCCATGAGGTATTCAAGTCGCATGTCCTGAGCCGTCGTGCTGGCAAAATCGGTGAGGATCAAGATTTATTCACTGGCGAAATTTGGCTTGGCCAAAAGGCGGTCGATTTGGGGTTGGTCGACGGTGTTGGTCATCTCGTTCCCATGATGAAGGAAAAATTCGGCGACAAGGTCAAATTCAGAGTGTCCGAGAGGAAAAAATCCTTTCTTGGGAAGTTTGGAATGTCCTTTGCATCGCAGATGGTAGATTTCGTAGAAGAACGAGCCGCCTTCGCTCGTTTTGGTCTATAAGATGATCGTAAAAATCGTCGTCTTATTCTTAGTGGGCATGATGGTTCTCGCCATGTTTGGGAAATTCAAATTTCCTGGTCAGCGGCAACTCGAGGCCGCGCGCTGTCAAACATGTAAACGGTTTCGCATCGGCCCCAAAGGCTGTGGTTGCAAGATTCGAAAATAGGAGCAGTTGATGTTTTGGTTTATGTCCGCACTCGGCCTTGTCATCTTGTTGTTGGCGGGCGACGCTTTGGTCAAAGGTGCGGTTAATCTAAGCCTACGCTTAGGCATTCCGGCCCTCATCGTCAGCCTTACAATCGTTGCATTCGGGACCTCCGCCCCTGAATTGTTGATTGCGATCAATGCTACGCTGGACGATGCGCCAGGAATTGCAATGGGGAATGTAGTTGGATCGAATACGGCCAATATACTGTTGGTTCTAGGCATTCCTGCGATCATCAGTACGCTCCACACCAAAGACTGTGATACAGTTCGAAATTATCTTTATATGATGATAGCCTCGATTGTGTTTGTCGGTCTTGCTTTCACTGGTGAATTTGGCGTTTGGCAAGGTCTCATTTTGCTTGCTATGCTTGCCTTTGTGCTCATCAATGCGGCGCGTGATGCGATATCCCAAAGAGGGTGTACTGCAGCAGCTGATGATATGGATGATTTAGAGGGCGTTGACCCAACCATGCCGACATGGAAAATCGTTATGTACCTTATCTTGGGCATGATTGGTTTACCTCTTGGCGCGGATATCCTCGTAGACAGCGCAACAGTTATTGCGCGCACCTATGGTGTGAGCGAAACAGTGATCGGGCTGACCTTGGTTGCCATTGGCACATCGCTTCCTGAGCTTGCAACAACGGTGATGGCGGCCATACGGAAACAAGCAGATGTGGCCTTGGGGAATGTGATCGGCTCGAACATGTTCAACCTTCTTGCGATTATCGGGGTGACGTCCTTGATTGGCACAATTCCTGTTGCGTCTAGCTTTCTGTCGTTTGATTTGTGGATCATGCTGGGGGCGTCCGCGTTGCTATTTCCTTTCGTTGTCTTGCGGTGGAATATCACGAGGTTGTGGGGCGTGGTCTTGACTGCCAGTTATATAGCCTATGTGTTGGTAGTGATCTCTTAACAACATAGGTGAAATATGCGCGCATTGGTAACAGGTGGGGCCAAACGACTTGGTCGTGAAATGGCTTTGTATTTGGCAAAACGCGGATACGATGTGGCTGTGAACTATGCCTCCTCAGCGGATGAGGCAAATGCGACCGTTCGTGATATTCAATCCTTGGGATGCAAGGCCGTCGCGCTTCGTGCGGATCTCTTAATAGAGAGCGAAGTTGAAACCTTGGTGGATCAAGCCGGTGATGCTCTGGGTGGTCCGTTGACGTGCTTGATCAACAATGCATCTATTTTTGAGTATGATAATATCGAAACTGGCACCAGAGACAGCTGGGATCGCCATATTGAAAGCAACCTGCGCGCCCCTGTTGTGTTGACACAAAAATTTGCCGCCCAATGCCCAGATGCAACACTTGACGAGGCGGATGAGCCGATTGCACAGGGGTTGGTTGTGAATATGGTCGATCAGCGCGTACGGAAGTTAACGCCAGAGTTTATGAGCTACACCATTGCTAAGATGGGCTTGTGGGCATTTACCCAAACCTCCGCGCGTGGCCTTGCACCCCATATCAGGGTAAATGCGATTGGACCGGGTCCGACATTAATTGGATCTCGTCAAAGCCCAGAGCATTTCAAAAATCAGCGTGAAAACACGGTTTTACAGCGTGGCTCTAATCCTTCGGATATAACGGCGGCTCTGGGTTATTTCCTAGATGCACCAGCGGTGACCGGGCAATTATTGTGCATCGATGGCGGTCAACATTTGGGGTGGGAAACACCAGATGTCTTGGGTGTTGAGTAGTCTTTGACGGCGGGTTCAGCAAAAGTTGTGCACTTTGACGGAAAACTGACACTCAGTTGTTACAAAAACGTAAAGAAATCATATGTTTGTGCTAACAAATAAATTTTTTTACTGTAATTACAATAACTTAAAAAAATGCCTATTTTTTGTGCAAACCAAAGAAGTAGGCTAAAAACAACGAAAAAATTGGTGTTTCACGAAGTTACACCCAAAGTTATCCACAGATACCGTGGAAAGGTTTAGGCTTGCGTATATCGGTGTATCGTTGCAGGCAGTGCAAGAATCATAAAGATTGTTGAGAATAGAAAGACCAAAGTAAGTAGATGTCGATGTCTGGATATAAAATCATTCAAAAGTATCTAAAAACGCTGGATCAATCTCCAGGCGTTTATCGGATGCTGAATGACCAGTCTCAGGTGCTTTATGTGGGCAAAGCGCGGAACTTGCGAGCGCGGGTGTCGAATTATGCGCGGCAGGGCGGGCATTCAGCGCGCATTGAGCGAATGATATCTGAAACAGCGTCTATGATGTTCCTGACGACCTCAACTGAGACCGAAGCGCTCTTGCTCGAACAGAACCTGATCAAACAGCTCAAGCCGCGTTACAATGTGCTTTTGCGCGATGATAAATCATTTCCAAATATCTTGGTTACCACGGAGCATGATTTCCCTCAGATCAAAAAGCATCGAGGCGCGCGAAAAGAAAAAGGCGCCTATTATGGGCCTTTTGCAAGTGCTGGGGCCGTCAATCATAGTTTGGCTCAGTTGCAGCGGATCTTTATGCTGCGCAATTGCACGGATAATATCTTTGAAAGCCGGACGCGACCTTGCCTGCAATATCAGATAAAACGCTGCACGGCCCCCTGTGTCGGGAAAATTTCACAACAAGATTATGCTGTATCCGTCAAAGACGCTCAGAGGTTTTTGTCAGGCCGCTCTAGCGAAATTCAAGAAAAAATGGCGACTGAGATGATGCAGGCCTCTGAAGCAATGGAGTTTGAACGCGCAGCCTCCTTGCGTGATCGCATTCGGGCCATGACCCAGGTTCAAACGACCCAAGGGATTAATCCACGAACCGTTCCAGAAGCCGACATTATTGGGCTGCATTTGCATCACGGCCAAGCCTGCGTGCAGGTCTTCTTTATCCGAGGCAACCAAAACTGGGGGAATAGGGATTTTTATCCCAGAGTAAGCGAAGACATGAGCCATTCGGAAATCATGGAAGCCTTCATCGGTCAGTTTTACGACACGAAAGAGCCTCCCAAACAATTGATCCTCTCGCATGATATTGATGATCGGGATTTGATGATCGATTTGCTGAGCGAAAAATTAGGACGAAAAGTTGAACTGGTCGTGCCCCAGCGCGGTGAAAAGCTTGATCTCGTATCTGGGGCCCTGCGCAATGCCAAAGAAAGCTTGGCGCGCAAAATGTCGGAGAGTGCGACGCAAAACAAATTACTCAAAGGGCTTGCTGAGGCCTTTGGATTAGAGGGCCCTCCAAGTCGGATCGAAGTTTATGATAACTCACACATCCAAGGAACAAATGCGGTCGGCGGTATGATTGTTGCGGGACCTGACGGGTTCATGAAAAACCAATATCGCAAGTTTAACATCAAAGGCGAAGACCTCACCCCTGGCGACGATTTCGGTATGATGAAAGAGGTCCTGACCCGTCGGTTTAAACGCCTCTTAAGCGAAGACCCAGACCGATCACAAGGCAATTGGCCCGATCTGTTGTTGATTGATGGCGGTGCAGGGCAGGTCTCTGCTGTGGCGGAAATCATGGCTGAATATGGCGTCGAAGATATTCCCATGGTTGGCGTCGCAAAGGGTGTTGATAGGGATCATGGCAAAGAAGAATTCTATGTCAAAGGAAGACCCGTGTTTGCACTACAGCGCAATGACCCTGTTCTCTACTTTGTTCAGCGGATGCGGGACGAAGCGCACCGTTTTGCCATCGGAACCCACCGCGAGAAACGCGCCAAGTCGATGAGCGCTAATCCTCTTGATGATATTTCGGGCGTAGGTGCATCGCGTAAACGGGCGTTGTTAACGCATTTTGGGTCTGCCAAAGCTGTTAGCCGCGCGGCGCTAGCGGATCTCAAAGCGGTGGAGGGCGTATCCGATGCTCTGGCAGAAAAAATCTATGATCACTTCCATGAAAAGGGCTGAGAATAAGCTATTTCCCATAGTCCATTCGTATGGGGGTGAAAAATGCCTCTTCCTGTTAGAGTAATTTTTTGTTTGAAACAGCACCGTTATAGGAAAATCTATTCTGATACTTTTTAGTATTTTGACACGGTGGGAACTTGCCGTATGCTGGGCTCATTAATACCTACTCACGTTTCTGGCTTTGTTCCTTACGGCAACATTTTTTGCTCAACAGAGCCAACAGAATGAGCGAAAGCTTTTTCAACAAGGCGCCCCAAAAGGGCGTCTTGTTTGTTTTTCGGTCTAGCAAGCACCCCAAATTTCGCCTGTACTTCGACAGGCACGGTCCGTCTCTGACAGACTTAATGGAACGGTCAGATTGGGAAAGGCATAGTCGCGCATGAGGTCACCGTCTGTGAAGACAGCGGCTTGACCTTTGATCGGAGTTTGAATTGGCAGTCTTGGTAAATCGTGATCGAGTTCAGTCGGACCCGATGAGGTTAGGCGAAGCTCTTCCCCATTTTTATTGAGAATACGAGCCCCCAAAACTTGGTCAGTGGAATTGAAAGCTGCTGAAAGGATCACGCTTGGGGACGTATAGCTTTGCCCTAGTAAAAATTCAAAATCACGTATCTCGACGGCCAGCTTTACACGTTGATCGTCAAGAACAACGGAGGCAATTGCTTTGCTATGGGATGCCGTTGCAGTTCCAAAAGGGCCCGTGATGCTGAGAGTTTGGGGAAAGCCAACGATCCAATGATTGGTCTTGTACATCAACCGCATGATTTGAAGCTTGGGAAAATTCAGGCTCACGTTGCCATCTTTTGAGGCAATCACAACATCCGTTAACGTGACATCATACCGATTTGGGAAACCGCGTTGCTCTGACGTGGTGTAGGTCACAGACCAATGAGGCTGAGAGAGGAGATATGCCTCAACAGCGGCTTTATTGTCCTTGGCCCCCCAGAACCAGTATCCAAACCAGCCCAGCATTAGAGCCGCAGAAATAGGTAAAATAATACGTAGCATCACTGCCTCTTTTGATTTCGTTTGAAATCGTGTTTACAGGGTCAAAAGCATGAGGACCAGAGCGATGGATATGTGGGTGTTTGGATATGGATCTCTTTTGTGGAATCCAGGCTTTGAGTATGATCAAACACGATTGGCACGATTGAACGGATATCGCCGCAGTTTTTGTATGCGGTCAATTCATCACCGCGGAACTGTTGAAGACCCGGGTTTGGTCTTGGCCCTAGATGAACAAGCCGAAGCTCATTGTGACGGGTTGGCGTTTCGAGTGCGGGATGGGCATCAAGACCAAACATTGGCGTATTTGCGGGAACGTGAACTGATCTCCTCTGCTTACGTCGAAAAAACAGTCACGCTAACGACCGAAGACGGTGAAATCCCCGCCCTTGTTTATGTGATTGACGAAGATCACGATCAATATTGCGGCGACCTTCCTCTGAGCGAGCAGGCCGAGATCATCGCCCATGCTGTTGGGGGTCGCGGGCCAAATAGCGAATACCTTTGGAATACGGTCGATCACTTGAACCATTTGGGGATAACGGATACCGATCTGCAATGGTTATCAGACCAAGTGAAGGCCTTGCTAGATAATGACTTGGCTCAGTGATAATGTGAGACTACTATAACTCAACTAAAAGAACCAATGGGGTGCAGGACCATGGATACAACTCGATTACAGGTCACACATTTCAGCCAACCTGTGCGACAAATTTTGTTAATGTTGATCGTGGTCGGATTGGTTGGATTTGGCGCTTTCTTGGTTATGGGTCAGCTGCTTCCTATTTTGACGTCTAACCTGTGGCTGAACGGATTGATCGTCTCAGTGTTTGCCGTCGGTGTGATTAGCTGTTTCGTCCAAGTGGGTCAGTTGGTTTTTTCCACGCGCTGGATCGAAAATTTTGCGCAAAACGGGGCGCATAGTGAAAAAAAGGCACCTCTTTTGTTGGCGCCATTGGCAAATTTGCTCGGATCTCGGTCCAGCTCTATGCAGCTTTCCGCCTCTTCCACGCGATCTATTTTGGATTCTGTTGGGACGCGGATCGAAGAAGCTCGCGAAATTACGCGCTATATTGTAAGTCTATTAATTTTTCTTGGCCTCTTGGGCACCTTTTATGGCTTGGCGACCACTGTTCCAGCCCTCGTTGAAACTATTCGCTCGCTCGCACCACAAGATGGGGAAAGCGGGTTCGAAGTCTTTAACAGGCTTATGGGCGGCCTAGAAAGCCAACTCGAAGGCATGGGCATCGCCTTTTCGTCGTCTCTCTTGGGGTTGGCGGGATCCTTGGTGGTGGGTTTGCTGGAGCTCTTTGCCGGGCATGGTCAAAATCGGTTTTATCGTGAACTCGAAGAGTGGTTGTCGTCAAACACCCGCATTAGCTTTGCAGGATCTGACAGCGAAGGGGAGACCTCTGTTGTTGCGGCTGTTCTTGATCACATGGTTGAACAGATGGAACAGATGAAAGTTCTCTTTGCTCAGGCCGAAGTGGGTCGCACCCAAGTTGATGGGAAGCTCGCGCAATTGGCCGATAGCATGGAGCGCCTCACGCAACGCATGGAAGCAAGTGCGACGTCAAATGATGCTTTGTCACGCGTGGCGGATGGTCAGGCGAAATTGATCACGGTTCTCGAAAAAATGGAACATGCAAGCGAAAGCGATGCGGAGGCGCGCATGCGGTTGCGCTCCCTCGATGTTCAACTTCTGCGTCTGTCCGAAGAAATCGCCGCAGGCCGCCAAGAAAGCATTGTCGCCATTCGATCAGATATTACCGCTCTCACCAATAGCATTCTTCGCGCGACCGAAGATTTCGACAAAGACTCTGGGAGATAACCATGTCTCTGTCGCGTCGCACTGGTCAACGCTTTCAAGCCTCCATATGGCCCGGATTTGTCGATGCCATGACAGGTCTCTTGCTGGTGTTGATGTTTGTTTTGACGATCTTCATGGTGATACAATTTGTCTTGCGCGAAACAATCATGGGCCAAGAGACTGAGCTCAATACGTTGAACATGGAAATTGCTGAAATCGCGGCGGCTCTTGGGTTGGAACGTGATCGCGTTCAAACGCTCGAAAGCGATTTGGGCGTTCTCAGCGCCACTTTGGACGAGCGTCAAAATGAGTTGAGCGCGCAGAGCGCCTTAATCGCTAGCTTGACCGCAGAGCGGGATGCTCAGCAAACAGAATTGGCCCAAGCCCGCGATCAGATCACGTCGTTTGAGGCCCAAGTTGCAGGGCTGTTGGCGGCGCAAGCGCAATCTCAAACCGTCATTTCCCAGCTTGAAACCGAAAAGCAAAACCTGCTTAGCGAACAAGAGTCCCTGTCATTGGCACTGGCGTCTGCGCGTTCTGAAATCGATGCCGCCGCCGAACAAGCACGGCGCGATGCGGCAGAAAAAGATGCCTTTGAAGCCTTGGTCGCAAGTCTAGAAAAAGCGAAGTCAGATGCGGAAGCCAATTTAGCCGAGCAAACAGAAGCCTTTAGCCAAGCTGAAGCCGCGCGACTGGTCGAGGCCGCCGCCGCAGAGGAATTGCGAAAGCGTTTGGAAAATGCGGATGCCGAGTTGACGGCAATGACGCTTGCGCTTGAGGAACAGCGTCAGCAAGCAGAGGACACATTGACCTTGTTAGCTGCGGCCGAGGCTGCTCAACAGAAGTTGGATGACAGCCTAACGCAAACCCTCTTGGCATTAGAGGCCAGCCAATTAAGTGTAGCGGATCAACAAGCAGAGCTGAATTCAGTTTCAGAGCAACGCGATAGCGTGCAAACGGAACTATCGGAGGCAAATATCGCGCTAGCGGCAGCCATGGCCAAGATCCAAAATTTGGAAACAGAATTTAATGCCTTGCGCGACCAAGCCGATGCAGCGGGCACTCAGGCCCGTGCGCGCGAAACCCAATTGTCGAACTTGCAATCCGAAATGGCGCAAGCCTTGATCGATTTACAAGCGGCCCGCACTGCGCAGACCAATGCCGAAGAGCAAACGGCGACGTTGAAAGATCAGCTTGCTGAATTGGCCAAGGTTCAAGAAGGCGCGCAAAGCCTTGAGCTGCAATTGGCCACGGCGTTGGCAGCGCGGTTATCTGCGGAGAATTCTGTCGAGGATGTGCAAAATCAATTGGAACAAGCCTTGGCCGCAAAACTTGCAGCCGAGCAGTTGGCGGATGTGCGGCTCAATGAATCTATAGAGCGTCAATTGCTATTGCAAGAGGCTCAAGATGCCTTGGCTGAAAAATCAGAGCTAGCTGACAAAACCAGCTCAGAATTGCTTGAGGCGGAACGGGAAACAGCCCTGTTGAACCAGCAAGTCACAGAGCTGCGCAAACAGCTAGGTGAATTGCAGTCAATCCTTGAAAGCTCTGAGGAGGCGGATGCCGCTTCAAAGGCCCAGTTGCAAAACTTGGGTAACCGCTTGAACGCTGCCTTAGCACGCGCCGCATCAGAGCAAAAGAAACGCCGAGAGTTAGAAGAAGCTGAACGGCTCAGGCTTGAGGCGGAACGTGATCGATTGGCCTCGACGGCTGAGGACTTGGCTAAATACAAATCCGAATTCTTTGGTCGCTTGCGCGAAGTGCTGAGCGGCAAAGAAGGGGTCAAAGTTGTTGGTGACCGCTTTGTGTTTTCATCCGAGGTTTTGTTTCCTCCCGGTGGTGCGACGCTTTCCTTTGAAGGGGAGCAAGAGATCACAAAAGTCGGTAGCCTGTTGCAGACTGTTATGAATGACATCCCCGACGGCATTGATTGGGTCATTCGCGTGGATGGGCATACGGATGATACGCCGCTGTCGGGGTTCGGGGTGTTCAAGGATAACTGGGAATTGTCACAGGCGCGCGCGCTGTCGGTGGTAAAATTCATGATTTCCGAATTGGGCATGCCCGCATCGCGGTTGGCCGCGAACGGGTTTGGCGAACATCAACCTGTCAATTTCGATGATACGGATGAGGCCCGCGCGCAAAATCGACGTATTGAGCTGAAACTGACAGAACGGTGATTATTCCAAGGTTATCCTAGTCTCAGACTGATCGATGACGCGTCCACCCCGCACCAATTCGACGATGCCGAGATAGTCACCAGCGTTCCAATAGCGCCGCTTTGATTTTCGACCAGAGGCCCACATTGCCATGGCTTGGTTCTTGGTCATTGTGGTTTCTTGCTCATGGATCAGGCCGCGCGGTCCTTCGATTGTAAAGCGAATGATATCGTCCGTTTGGGTTCCAAAGCTATGGGCATAAAGGACCAAAGCGTCCGAGGAAGTGGTTAGATGATCCTCGTTAATGGTGCCTGCTTTGATGTCTTCAAAGCTTGGGACCGCGTCATAAAACCCGACGTTCAGAAGCCCACCAGCCACATAGTCCAATTCGTCTACCCACAACGACTCCGTTGGATCGGGATTACAGGAAAGCCGACCCTTGGGGCTAAAGGGGTCGATCACCATTTGGTTTTTTCTGACCGATAAATGCACATGCGGAAATTGCGTTTTGCCGCTGAGCCCAACATGACCGAGCATGTCGCCTGTTTTGACTTGTTGCCCTTTCACGACAGAGACCGAGCCCTTTTTCAGGTGGCAATATTGCGTTTGCCATCCGCCGTCATGGTTTATGACAACGCCGTTTCCGCATTCTTTGCCAGCGACCTCAGCCGCATTTTCCGGTCTATAGAGTTTGTCCTCAACATTATCGCGAAAGGCGGCAACGATACCATCAGCAGCGGCCAAAACTGCAACGCCTTTGTTGATGTCCGACAAGGTGGGCAGGGCAAAATCTGTGCCCTTGTGTGTGTCATAGCTCAGGGACGAGCACCGATAATCAGACCACTTTGAAGAGGGATCATGATCGACGTATTGTTGGATGTAACAGGATTTGCCGAGTTCACAGTCAATGGGAATTGAAAGCGAGAGATCATTGGCAAATAGCAAACTGGGCGCGATGAGGGCGCCCAGTGCCAGATATGTGGATGCTTTTGTCAATCCGCGGTCAACAATGGCGTCTTGTCCTTAGACAGACGTGGATTGTCTGGCCCCTTGAGGTCTAGGTGCAATTTGCCATCTTTGACTCCAACTTTGACCAAGCCACCTTTGGCGAGTTTTCCGAATAGCAATTCTTCGGCCAATGGCTTCTTGATGTGTTCTTGGATGACGCGGGACAGTGGTCGTGCCCCCATTTTGTCATCATATCCTTTGTCCGCGAGCCACGCTGTTGCGGCGCTGGTGATCTCAATCGACACATGCCGATCCATGAGTTGCGCTTCGAGTTGAAGGACGAATTTCTCTACGACCTGCATAATGACTTCTTTTGGAAGGGCACCAAAGCTCACCACCGCATCCAAACGGTTGCGGAATTCAGGCGTAAATGTCCGTTCAATTGCGGCGGTATCTTCACCTTCGCGGCGGTCACGACCAAATCCAATAGCGGATTTAGCTTGTTCAGCGGCCCCAGCGTTAGACGTCATGATCAAGATCACGTTGCGGAAATCAACGGAGCGCCCGTTGTGATCCGTTAATGTTCCGTGGTCCATGACTTGCAACAAGATATTGTAGACATCTGGGTGTGCTTTTTCGATTTCATCCAACAATAGAACACAATGAGGATGCTGATCGATACCGTCGGTCAATTGACCACCTTGATCAAATCCGACATAGCCGGGAGGTGCGCCAATCAAACGCGAAACCGCATGCTTTTCCATGTATTCAGACATATCAAAGCGAAGCAATTCAACGCCAAGCGTATCCGCTAGCTGTTTGGCAACTTCGGTTTTACCGACACCAGTTGGGCCAGCAAAGAGATAGCTGCCAATGGGTTTTTCGGGTTCACGAAGTCCAGCGCGGGCCAATTTGATCGCAGACGACAGTGCCTCGATTGCCGAATCTTGACCAAAGACCACACGCTTGAGGCTTTTCTCTAGGTCTTTGAGAACGACAGCATCGTCTTTGGTCACGTTCTTTGGCGGAATGCGCGCAATTTTGGCAACAACAGCTTCGATTTCCTTGACGCCAATTGTTTTGCGCCGCTTGCTTTCGGCCAAGAGATGCTGTGCGGCACCTGCTTCGTCGATCACATCAATCGCTTTGTCAGGCAATTTGCGATCAGTAATATAGCGCGCGGCTAATTCTACGGCGGTTTTAATCGCGTCGGCCGTATATTTGATCCCGTGATGGTCCTCAAAATAGGTTTTGATCCCTTTGAGGATCTTAATCGTATCTTCGACACTTGGCTCATTGACGTCAATTTTCTGGAAACGACGGCTAAGGGCGCGGTCCTTTTCAAAGTGTTGACGGAATTCTTTGTAGGTTGTGGAGCCCATTGTGCGAAGTTTGCCACCTTGCAGAGCGGGTTTCAACAAATTGGACGCGTCCATTGCGCCGCCTGATGTCGCACCCGCACCAATCACAGTGTGAATTTCGTCGATGAACAAAACTGCGTCTGGATGATCTTCAAGCTCGGTCACGACAGCCTTGAGGCGTTCTTCAAAATCGCCGCGATACCGTGTGCCCGCCAAAAGAGCGCCCATATCCAATGAATAGATAGTAGTGTTTTCCAGAACCTCTGGGATATCGCCTGAGACAACTTTGCGCGCCAGTCCTTCGGCGATTGCAGTTTTGCCAACACCTGGGTCGCCAACCAAGAGTGGGTTATTTTTGCGGCGACGGCAGAGCACTTGAACACAGCGTTCCACTTCGCTGGAGCGGCCGATCAGCGGATCAATATCGCCTTCGTGCGCTTTGGCGTTTAGGTCCACGCAATATTTAGCGAGCGCGCTTTCCTTCTTTTCTTGTTGATCTGGTTTTGATCCGTCAAACGCGCCGTCTTGTCCGTCATCGTCGGCCCCTGTCAACGGGCGATTTTCGCCGTAGGCTGGGTTTTTGGCAACGCCATGGGAAATATAATTGACGGCATCATAGCGCGTCATGTCCTGATCTTGGAGGAAATAGGCCGCATTGCTTTCGCGTTCTGCGAAAATGGCAACCAAAACATTCGCGCCGGTCACTTCGTTGCGACCAGAGGATTGAACGTGGATCGCCGCGCGCGAAATTACCCGTTGAAACGCAGCTGTTGGCACAGCTTCGGTGTCTTTGGTTTCCAACGTCAAGGACGCCAAGTCGTCTTCGATGAATTCAACAAGTGTTTCGCGAAGCTCGTCCACGTTTACGTCACAGGCATGTAAAACCTGAAGCGCATCGGGTTCATCCAAAAGAGACAACAACAGATGTTCGAGCGTTGCAAACTCGTGCGATCGCGAATTGGCAAGCGCGAGGGATGCATGGATTGCTTGTTCTAGTGTATTCGAAAATGAAGGCACGATGGGTGCTCCTTTCGTTTAGTTTGCAGTCGTCGCAAACGTTGTCTCGATATGCTTAAAGTGTGGTCGATCTTGCGAACTCTTCAAGGGGTAACTACAAATTCTGTGCCATAAATTTTGAATTTATGCCTTTTTCCGTTAGTTTTGCGTTTAAAAATTATCTTTGCGCTTGCGAATTTCCGTAAAAACTTCTGCATCCGTTGCGTCCATCATGCCGAGATGCCTGCGGATTTTTGGATCCGCGGCCCTTAGGAAAGGATTGGTTGCAAGCTCTAAAGATAAAAGGGAGGGCACAGTGGCTTCGCCCTTCGCTCGTTTTTCGGCGATGTCCTGTTTTCTTTGCAAGAGTGCCTCATTGTCAGGATCTATAGTAATCGCGAATTCGGCATTTGCCGCCGTGTACTCATGCCCCGAACAGACAACCGTATCCGCTGGAAGCCGTGCAAGTTTGCTGAGGCTGGCCCACATTTGGTCTAGCGTCCCTTCAAAGAGACGCCCACATCCCAATGCCATCAAGCTATCCGCTGTAAAGACCACTTTTGCGTCAGGGATATAAACAGCAATGTGATTTTGGGTGTGGCCTGAGACATCGAAAACATGAGCTTGCGCAGAGCCGAGTTCCAAGGTCTCGGCCTCGCTGACTGCTATCTGAAGCGGCGGCAATCGATCCGCATCTGCTTGGGCGCCGATGACTTGAGCAGGATGATCATTCAAGAGATCCGCCAATCCATCTACATGGTCCCAATGGTGATGTGTCAGGAGAATATGCGTCAAAGTCCAATTTTTGGACGCTAACACATCAGATATAGGTTGGGCCTCTGGGACATCGACGGCCAATGTCGTATTGTCTTGGCTGTTGTGAAGGAGGTAGGCATAATTGTCTTGGAGGCATGGGATTGTAACAAGTTCAAAAGTCATAGCATTTCCAGATTAATTGCTTATGTTGATCTTGAATGTTGCCGATCCGAGAGGGCGATGCAATGCACGTTGACGTGCGAGACCTTAGAAATTTTTATTATCGCCAAGCTTTGGGGCGGGCGACACAAAAGGCGCTTCGCTCTTGCATTGCTGAGTTGTGGCCAGATGTTTCAGGTCAAACGGTGGTTGGATTTGGGTTTGCTGCGCCTCTGCTGCGCCCGTTTTTGAAAGATGCTCGTCGAGTCATCGCATTGATGCCGGGCCCTCAAGGGGTGATGGCCTGGCCTGCGGGGCAATCTAATGTGTCCGTTTTGACAGATGAACGGTTTTGGCCGCTGGAAACAGGTCATGTGGACAAGTTATTGGTACTCCATGGTCTGGAAACAAGTGACGACATGTTTGCGATGCTGTGTGAAGCAGAGCGCGTTCTTGGTCCTGGCGGGCGGGCTATATTTATTGTGCCCAATCGCGCGGGTTTGTGGTCGCGCAATGATGCCACGCCGTTCGGATTTGGGCGTCCTTATTCACCGGGGCAATTGGAAACGCAGCTGCGCATCCATAGGTTTACCCCTATCCGGCAGTCTGCGGCCCTCTTTTTCCCACCCTCTTTTAAATCCATGTGGCGGCGAGCTAGCCCAGTGATGGAAAAACTTGGTCGAAAACTTCCCGTCGGCACAGGCGGTGTGATTATCGTTGAAGTCAGTAAATCAGCGCTTCTGCCACCGGGAAATAAAGTGCGAGACAAAAGCACGCGAACATTAGGTATCCTTGAGGGCTTAACAAATGTCGCTCCAAAGCCGGCGATGCGGACCCGTGACTAACTAAAATTTCAACTTTTTTACTAAAATGGAATCGAATTTGACCCTAAAACACCCATTTTTATGGATACAATAGTGCGCATTACGTCGCACTTTTTGCTAAGGCACTATTTTTAATGGAAAATGAGTTTGAAATTAGTGCATCAACAATGTTGCCTCACGGGAACACCTCTGCTACATCGGCGCTGATCTTAACGCTTTGCATTCGCAGAGAACAATCAACCCCCTATTGAAAGCCTGCTTTTGCAGTCAGAAAATGGGGCCAACAATCGGAAGGGTGGACGTGTCCGAACCAGCTTCGATCTCATCCGGCATTGCTGCGCGCTATGCGTCAGCTGTCTTTGATCTTGCCAAAGACCAGTCGGAACTTAAAAAATTAGAAGGCAACATTGACGATCTTGCGGCCGCATTGGACGCAAGCGATGATCTTCGTGATCTGATCGCCTCACCTGTGTATTCACGTGAAGAGCAGGGCACAGCGATTATGGCTGTTGCTAAGAAAATGAAACTATTGCCAATCGTCTCAAGTACTTTGGGATTGATGGCGAGTAAACGTCGTCTTTTTACGTTGCCAGCTTTGATTGCGCAGCTTCGCGCACGTATCGCAGAGGAAAACGGTGAAGTGACCGCCGAAGTGGTCTCTGCCAAAGCAATGACAAAGACACAATCAGACAAACTTGCAAAAGCTATTAAAGCTCAAATTGGCAAGGATGTGAAAATTGACGCGACTGTGGATGAAAGCCTCATCGGTGGTCTTGTCGTTAAAGTAGGCTCGAAGATGATCGACACGTCGATCCGCTCCAAGCTCAACTCCCTTCAGAATGTTATGAAAGAGGTCGGATAATGGGAATCCAAGCAGCCGAAATCTCTGCGATCCTTAAGGACCAGATTAAGAACTTTGGCCAAGACGCCGAAGTGGCAGAAGTTGGCCGCGTACTGTCCGTAGGTGACGGTATTGCGCGTGTACATGGTTTGGACAATGTCCAAGCGGGTGAAATGGTTGAATTCCCTGGTGGTATCCAGGGTATGGCCTTGAACCTAGAAGCTGACAACGTTGGTGTTGTTATCTTTGGTTCAGACCGCGACATCAAAGAAGG
The DNA here is from genome assembly GCA_965657215.1 of uncultured Paracoccaceae bacterium. Lineage (GTDB taxonomy): Bacteria > Pseudomonadota > Alphaproteobacteria > Rhodobacterales > Rhodobacteraceae > JAHEJA01. Next base: position 5,347 of record CBFHNR010000022.1, on the reverse strand, counting down.
CGACGTTGTTAAGCGTACAAATTCTATCGTTGACGTTCCAGCAGGCGAAGCTCTGTTGGGTCGCGTTGTTGATGGTTTGGGTAACCCGCTTGACGGCAAAGGTCCAATCGAAACAGCTGAGCGCCGCGTTGCGGACGTAAAAGCACCTGGTATTATCCCACGTAAATCGGTTCACGAGCCGATGGCGACCGGTTTGAAATCTGTTGATGCGATGATCCCAATCGGACGTGGCCAGCGTGAGCTTATCATTGGTGACCGTCAAACAGGTAAAACTGCGGTTGCTTTGGATGCGATGCTCAACCAGAAATCATACAACGAAGCCGCAGGCGACGACGATTCAAAGAAACTTTATTGTGTCTACGTTGCGGTTGGTCAAAAGCGTTCAACAGTTGCTCAGCTTGTTAAAAAGCTAGAAGAAGCTGGCGCGATGGAATATTCAATCGTTGTTGCGGCGACTGCGTCCGATCCTGCACCTATGCAGTTCTTGGCGCCATATGCGGCGACATCTATGGCGGAATATTTCCGCGATAACGGCAAGCACGCTTTGATCATCTATGATGACTTGTCAAAGCAAGCGGTTGCCTATCGTCAAATGTCACTTCTTCTTCGTCGTCCTCCAGGACGTGAAGCTTACCCAGGTGACGTTTTCTATCTTCACTCACGTTTGCTAGAGCGTTCTGCGAAGCTCGGTGATGATCACGGAAACGGTTCTTTGACTGCTTTGCCTGTTATTGAAACTCAAGGTGGTGACGTATCTGCGTTTATTCCAACAAACGTGATTTCGATTACAGACGGTCAGATCTTCTTGGAAACAGAATTGTTCTACCAAGGTATCCGCCCAGCTGTGAACACAGGTCTTTCTGTTTCTCGTGTTGGTTCATCTGCGCAAACAAACGCGATGAAATCAGTAGCGGGTCCGGTTAAATTGTCTTTGGCTCAGTATCGTGAGATGGCAGCCTTTGCTCAGTTTGGTTCAGACCTCGATGCATCCACACAACAATTGTTGAACCGTGGTGCGCGTCTTACTGAATTGATGAAGCAGCCACAGTATGCGCCTCTTACAAACGCTGAAATCGTTTGCATGATCTACGCGGGTACAAATGGTTACTTGGACAAAATCGAAGTAAGCGACGTTGGCCGTTACGAAGCGGGCCTATTGGCTCACCTTCGTGGTAAGCACTCTGGTTTGCTAGACTACATCACCAAGGAAGATCCAAAGATCAAAGGTGAAGCCGAGGAAAAAATCCGCGCCGCTCTGGACGAGTACGCAGCAGATTTCGCGTAAGGGGACGAGGCTATGCCAAGTCTGAAGGACTTAAAAAACCGGATCGGGAGTGTGAAAAACACTCGTAAGATCACGAAAGCCATGCAAATGGTCGCGGCTGCAAAATTGCGTCGCGCCCAAGAAGCGGCTGAGGCATCACGCCCCTATACAGAACGGTTCAACGCCGTTCTTGGGTCGCTCGCTGCTTCAGTAGGCGGGTCTGACTCTGCGCCTTTGTTGCTACGCGGCACGGGCAATGATCAAACGCATCTGTTGGTCGTCATGACAGCGGAACGTGGTCTTTGCGGTGGTTTCAACGGAAACATCGCAAAACTTGCGAAACAACATGCAGCGAAGCTTATCGCTGCAGGTAAAACAGTCAAAATAGTAACAGTTGGTAAGAAGGGCCGCGATGCAATCCGTCGTGACCTAGGCGATCACTTTGTTGCACATGTTGATCTGTCCGAAGTTAAGCGTGTTGGCTACGTCAACGCGCAAGACATTGCCAAGGATGTTTTGGGCCGCTTTGAAGCGGGTGAATTCGACGTTGCAACAATTTTCTATGCGAAATTTGTCAACGTTGTGTCCCAAATTCCAACGGCTCAGCAAATTATCCCTGCGTCTTTCGAGGCAGCAGAGGATGATGGCGCATCAACTCTATATGAGTATGAGCCAAGCGAAGAGGCGATCTTAGCCGACTTGTTGCCACGTGGTGTTGCAACTCAGATCTTTGCTGCATTGCTGGAAAATGGCGCATCTGAACAAGGTGCCCGTATGTCGGCTATGGACAACGCGACCCGCAACGCGGGCGAAATGATCGACAAACTGACGATCCAGTTTAACCGCTCGCGTCAGGCTGTGATTACCAACGAGCTTATTGAAATTATCTCGGGCGCTGAAGCGCTCTAAGAACCGGAGACGAAACTATGGCAAACGCAAAAGGCAAAATCACGCAGGTGATCGGCGCCGTTGTGGACGTGCAGTTCGGGGATCATCTTCCTGAAATCTTGAACGCATTGACCACAGATAATAACGGAAAAGAACTTGTTCTAGAAGTTGCTCAGCACCTTGGCGAAAACACTGTTCGCGCCATCGCGATGGATGCGACTGAAGGTTTGGTTCGTGGACAAGACGTATCTGACACTGGCGCGCAAATTTCGGTTCCAGTTGGATCCGCAACTTTGGGTCGTATCATGAACGTCACAGGTGACCCTGTTGACGAACAAGGTCCAGTAAACGCGGATGCACGTCGTGCGATCCACGGCGACGCCCCTGCATTCGCAGAACAGTCCACAGCAACGGAGATCTTGGTAACAGGTATCAAGGTTATCGACCTTCTCGCACCTTACACAAAAGGTGGTAAAATTGGTCTCTTTGGTGGTGCGGGTGTTGGTAAGACAGTTTTGATCATGGAATTGATCAACAACATCGCTAAAGTGCACTCTGGTCTTTCTGTTTTCGCGGGCGTTGGTGAACGTACACGTGAAGGGAATGACCTTTACCACGAAATGATCGAATCTGGTGTTATAGTTCCAGACAACTTGAGCGACTCAAAAATTGCTCTCGTTTACGGTCAGATGAACGAGCCTCCCGGTGCGCGTATGCGTATTGCTTTGACGGGTTTGACACTTGCGGAACAGTTCCGTGACGAATCTGGTTCAGACGTTCTCTTCTTTGTTGATAACATCTTCCGCTTTACACAAGCGGGTTCCGAGGTGTCTGCGCTTCTTGGTCGTATTCCTTCTGCGGTTGGATATCAGCCAACATTGGCAACTGACATGGGTGCGATGCAGGAACGTATTGCGTCAACCAAATCAGGTTCTATTACGTCTGTTCAGGCCGTATATGTTCCTGCGGATGACCTTACTGACCCTGCGCCTGCAACTTCGTTTGCGCACCTTGATGCGACAACAGTTTTGGATCGTGCGATTTCCGAAAAAGGGATCTATCCTGCTGTTGACCCACTTGGTTCAACATCACGCTTGCTCGATCCATTGATCATCGGTGAAGAGCACTACAAAGTCGCGACTGATGTTCAGCAGGTTCTTCAGCGTTACAAATCTTTGCAAGACATCATTGCCATCTTGGGCATGGATGAATTGAGCGAAGAGGACAAATTGACTGTTGCACGTGCGCGTAAACTTGAGCGTTTCTTGTCTCAGCCGTTTGACGTTGCGAAGGTCTTTACAGGTGCAGATGGTAAACAGGTTCCTTTGGAAGACACCATTTCATCCTTTAAGGCAGTTGTTGCCGGCGAATACGATCACCTTCCTGAAGGCGCGTTCTACATGGTAGGCGGCATTGATGAAGTGATTGCTAAAGCCGAAAAAATGGCTGCTGACGCGGCCTAAAGGAGGCCAATATGGCGGACACTATGCAATTTGATCTTGTTAGCCCAGAGCGTCGCATTGCGTCGCTTCAGGTTACAGCGGTCCAAATTCCAGGCGCAGATGGTGACATGACAGCAATGCCAGGTCACGCTCCTTTGATTACGACATTGCGTCCCGGTATCTTAAGCGTCGAAAGCGCAGAAGGTACAACGGACTATGTTGTGACTGGTGGGTTTGCCGAGCTTGGTGAAGGCTTGTCTGTTCTGGCTGAAAAGGCACTGCCGACTGCTGAGATGACACAGGAAACATTCAACGAGATTATCGAAGAAGCGAAAGCTGCTTTGAATACAGCGAAGGAAGTTTTCGAAAATGAACCAGGTCCAGTTGATGATGCTGCCAAGCTTTTGTCAGACATGGTAGCATTGGGCGGTCATATCGGATTGAACGCAGACTAAGTCAAACGACAGTTGCAAAAAAGCCCGCCATTGGCGGGCTTTTTTTGCTTAAGGGTTCGTTAATTATCTAACCATCATCGACAGGCGGACCATCATGCGTTCAACCAGTTCCATGGCTGGGGCGTGTTGATTGGCGCTTCGTAACTGGAGATCGGTATCGGTAATCATCGCTAAAGCCGATTGTAGTCTATCACTGTTCCAACGGCTTGCTTGGCGTTGAACTTTGTCACGCCTAGGACCGAACACAGGCGGACGCAGTTTTCCCATACCGGCTGATACGCCACCGGGATCACTTACGACGTTATAAAGTGTTCTAAAGTGGCGGTTTGCACCGATGCACAACCCGACGGGTTGCACGCCTTGAGATTTGAGACGTCTTAAAATAGGTCCGATGTTTCGGGTTTGACCTTCAGCAATAATATTCAAAATCTCGTCAAGATCGGCATCCTGAGTCGCAGGCGCACAATTATCTATGTCGTCACTTGAAATAGGAGAGGGGTCATTACGCTTGTACAGTGCGAGCTTTTCCAATGTTTGGCGAAAATCACCCGGTTCCAAAGTCCTTGCCAGACCTGTTAGGGCGGTCATCGCGTCATCCCCTGACACAGTCAATTCCGCCCGTTTGAGTTCATTTTCAATTTCAGCGCGGCTCATGGGTTCATCATAGAGAGCGGCTGCAAAAGCATTCGGATGGGTTTCAAATTCTTTGCGAATTTTCGATGTCTTTTTTAATGCGCCTGCCGTCACGACAATTTGCGCATCGCCTGATTGCCATTCGGCTAAGGCCGCAATGATAATGGGAGCTATGGTGTCATTGGCATCCTCGACAAAGGCGACACGTGGACCAGGGAAAAAGCCGTGGGATTTCAGCGCATCCTGAAGCATGGCCGGGTCTTTTCGAACTTCTGCCGCCGACATCCGCATGAGCCGCATTTCCTCTTCTGCGTTTGGACCAAGTAGGGCTGCGATAACTTCTTGTCTTTTCAGCGCGACGCGCATGGGATCAGCGCCGTAGATCAACAAACCTGTTCTCTTGGGATCAGGGTTTGAGAAATAGGAAACGGCGTCACGCGTTGATAATTTCACGTCAATTCCTCTTGGGATAGCAAAAACAAGTCATCAACGATGCGGTCAGCGAGCTGAATAATAAGCCGCTCAATGGCATCTCGATCGGCGGCATGTGTGGCCACAGTTGAACCTGTGGTAGACGATCCAACAAAGGCGGATTCTTTACCCGTCGAGATCACTTTTTTATCACTTAAACGCACAAGTGTGTAGGTCACCGTGCCAGTTGTTAT
>CBFHNR010000021.1:3427-45549 GCA_965657215.1 uncultured Paracoccaceae bacterium | reverse complement strand
CCCAGTTCAATTTGCGCTTTGGTCGTTGCATCATTTGGGTTAGACACGGCGGTCTCTGGCAAGGGATCAAAGTATTCAGAAATAATCTCAAGAAAGGTCGCAGACGCGCTAGGTGTCGCCGACAAGAGTGTGCCGAGCGTCAGACAGGCCTTCATTGATAGCTTCATACGTATGGTCTCCTTTGACAAAAGGAACTACGTCGCGAGCACTGGGACTTTTAGAGGGTGGCGGAATTCTATTGTGGAAACAAGAATAGGGTCTCTATTCGAAAGTGTGAGTTTTGCCTGAAATATGAACGTTCTTGCCTTAATTTTACAAAAAACCAACGAATTGCATGTGAATTAAGCCATGATTTTATCGTTGACCGCTTGCAGCTGCTTTTCTGGCTGCCTATATACGCCGAGACGCGCAATTTTGCGCGATGAATTGCGGCGCTGATGCCATAACGGGTTTGCGTCGTGTGTTATCGCCTTAACTAAAGAGGGATCAAAAATGGCCAAAGTGATTGGTATCGACCTTGGAACAACAAACAGCTGTATTTCCATTATGGATGGATCTCAGCCTCGCGTAATTGAAAATGCCGAAGGTGCGCGCACAACGCCATCTATCGTCGCCTTCACAGAAGACGAGCGCCTTGTTGGACAGCCAGCAAAACGCCAAGCTGTGACAAACCCAGACAACACCGTTTTCGGTGTGAAACGTTTGATCGGCCGTCGGTTTGACGATGCGGATCTCGCCAAAGATTTGAAAAACCTTCCCTTCAACGTCATCAATGGCGGCAATGGAGATGCGTGGGTTGAGGCGCGTGGCGAAAAATTTAGCCCGTCTCAAATTTCTGCTTTGATCTTGCAGAAAATGAAAGAAACAGCCGAGGCTTATTTGGGCGAAGAAGTCACGCAAGCGGTTATCACTGTTCCTGCGTACTTTAACGATGCTCAGCGTCAGGCGACCAAAGACGCCGGCAAAATCGCGGGCCTCGAAGTGCTTCGTATTATCAACGAACCAACAGCGGCTGCGCTGGCTTATGGTTTGGACAAGAAAGAAACAAAAACAATCGCGGTCTATGACCTTGGTGGTGGGACATTCGACGTCACAATCCTTGAGATTGACGACGGTTTGTTCGAAGTGAAATCAACCAACGGTGACACATTCCTCGGTGGCGAAGATTTCGACATGCGCATTGTGAACTATCTTGCGGATGAGTTCAAAAAAGAAAACGGTGTCGACCTAACCAAAGACAAGATGGCGCTTCAGCGTTTGAAAGAAGCGGCAGAAAAGGCAAAAATCGAATTGTCTTCTGCAAACCAGACAGAAATCAACCAACCGTTTATTTCTATGGACGGCAAAACTGGCCAACCATTGCACATGGTGATGAAGCTCACACGTGCGAAATTGGAAAGCCTCGTTGGTGATTTGATCAAAGCGTCAATGAAACCATGCCAAGCGGCGCTTAAGGATGCGGGTCTCTCCACATCAGACATAGATGAAATCGTCTTGGTCGGTGGTATGACACGTATGCCAAAGGTTATCGAAGAGGTTTCCAAATTCTTCGGTAAAGAGCCACACAAAGGTGTGAACCCTGACGAAGTTGTTGCAATGGGCGCGGCTATTCAAGCGGGTGTTCTACAGGGTGACGTTAAGGACGTTGTTCTTTTGGACGTTACGCCATTGTCCTTGGGTATCGAAACATTGGGCGGTGTTTTCACACGCTTGATCGATCGCAACACAACGATCCCAACGAAAAAATCGCAGGTCTTCTCAACAGCTGAAGACAACCAAAACGCGGTCACAATTCGTGTCTTCCAAGGGGAACGCGAAATGGCGGCGGACAACAAAATCTTGGGTCAGTTCAATCTCGAAGACATCCCACCAGCGCCACGCGGCATGCCTCAGATCGAGGTGACCTTTGATATCGACGCAAACGGCATCGTGTCTGTGTCTGCAAAAGACAAAGGCACTGGCAAAGAGCAAAACATCACGATCCAAGCCTCTGGTGGTTTGTCCGATGACGATATCGACCGCATGGTACGTGAAGCCGAAGAAAACGCCGACGCCGATAAAGAGCGCCGCGAATTGGTAGATGCGAAGAACCAGGCAGAGAGCTTGATTCATTCCACTGAGAAATCAATGGAAGAGCATGCTGACAAGGTTGACCCAACAACAATCGAAGCGATTGAGTTGGCTATCGCAGCCTTGAAAGACGATCTTGAAACCGAAAAAGCGGACAAGATTAAATCAGGCATCCAAAACGTGACTGAAGCGGCAATGAAGCTTGGTGAAGCGATTTACAAAGCAAGCCAAGACGAAGGCGGCGATGAGCCTGCGTTTGATTCAAGCGATAACGCTGCGGCGGATGATGATATCGTGGATGCTGATTTCGAAGATCTCGGCGACGACAAACGTTCGTAAGAGTTGTGAAAACATCAAACCGACCTACTTCGGTGGGTCGGTTTATGTCTTTCTAAAGGAGGCATGATCTATGTCAAAACGTGACTACTACGAATTGCTTGGCATTTCCAAGGGCGCCTCTGCTGACGAGATCAAAAAAGGCTATCGCGCCAAAGCGAAAGAGCTTCACCCCGATCGCAATGCAGACAACCCAAATGCGGAAGCTCAGTTCAAAGAGATCAACGAAGCTTACGAAGTTCTAAAGGACGGCGATAAAAAGGCGGCCTATGATCGCTATGGACATGCGGCGTTCGAAGGTGGCATGGGCGGCGGCCAGCAAGGCGGTTTCCATGGCGGCGGCGGTGATTTCTCTAGCGCCTTTTCTGACGTATTCGATGATCTGTTCGGCGATTTCATGGGCGGTGGCGGCCGTGGTGGCGGTGGACGCAATCGCGCAAGCCGCGGATCCGATCTACGCTATAATCTTCGCGTGACTCTCGAAGAGGCCTATGCGGGATTGCAAAAAACGATCAATGTCCCCGCCTCAGTTCAATGTGACGGATGTAGTGGTACTGGTGCCGAAGGCGGTTCTGAACCAGCAACTTGCCCAACCTGTTCTGGCATGGGTAAGGTGCGCGCGCAGCAAGGCTTTTTTACTGTTGAGCGGACCTGTCCGACGTGTTCAGGTATGGGCCAAATCATCAAGAACCCATGTAAATCATGTGGTGGCCTAGGGCGCACAGAAAAAGATCGCTCTTTGTCTGTGAACATTCCTGCGGGCGTTGAAACGGGAACGCGAATTCGTTTGTCTGGCGAAGGCGAAGCCGGTATGCGCGGTGGTCCATCAGGCGATCTCTACATCTTTGTCGAAGTTGCACCGCATGAGATTTTCCAACGTGAGGGCGGCAACCTGTTCTGTCGTGTGCCTGTTTCTATGGCCTCTGCTGCTTTGGGTGGTGATATTGAGGTTCCGTCAATTGATGGCGGCCGTAGCCGTGTGAAAATCCCATCAGGGAGCCAATCTGGTCGTCAGATGCGATTGCGTGGCAAAGGAATGCCCGCCATTCGATCCTCACAAGTCGGGGATATGTTCATTGAACTGGCGGTGGAAACTCCTGTCAATTTGACCTCTCGGCAAAAAGAATTGTTGCGGGAATTCGAAGAGTTATCCGAAGACAACAATCCAGAAAGCTCTAGCTTCTTCTCATCGGTCAAATCCTTCTGGGAATCGATGAAAGGTTAAATGAACTCCCCGGCCAAGTGTCGGGGATTTCTTTAGGCGAAATTAACCATATGTCTGGTGTTATGGGGTCATGAAGAACGACCCCGACTCAGATGATGTGACATTGCCTTTGTTTGCTGAAATGGCAGGACCGTTTCAACATTCAGAGCCACATAAAATTCCATCGTACCTCAAAGATCATCGTAAACGGCTGAGAGAGCGGTTTATCAATGGTGGTGCCGATGCCATGCCTGACTATGAGCTGCTTGAATTGGTCTTGTTTCGCGCGATCCCACGCAGGGATGTCAAACCTTTGGCCCGTGAATTACTTGAGCGGTTCACTGATTTTAATGGTGTCATTTCCGCCCCTGTAGACCAATTACAAATCGTCTCAGGCGTTGGGCAAACAGTTATTCAAGAATTGAAAATTGTCGAAGCAGCGGCGCATCGTCTTGCAAAGTCCAAAGTCATCGGGCGCCCAGCGATTTCGAGCTGGGATGCCCTTTTGGAATATTGTCAAACAACGATGTCCCATCGTCAAACCGAAGAATTCCGTGTGTTTTATCTAGATCGCAAAAACATCCTCATTTCGGATGAGCTATTGGGGCAGGGGACAGTTGATCATGTGCCTGTGTATCCGAGGGAAATTGTTAAACGGGCGCTACACTTGAACGCTTCTGCTCTCATTCTGGTGCATAATCACCCTTCAGGGGACCCAACGCCATCACAGCAAGATATCGCTATGACAAAACATATTCAGGCTGCGGCAGATGCCCTTGGAATTAGCGTGCATGACCATTTGGTCATTGGCAAATCGCGAGAGATCAGCTTTCAGAGTGAGGGATTATTGTAATCAGTCGATCCAAATTTCAACGCGACGGTTAACATTTCGCCCGATGATTTGATCGTCACAATCGATAGGGAGTATTTCGCCAAAGCCTCGCGTTTCAATGCGGTGACGTGTGCGGTCTTCTTCGGGGATGAATGCGCGAAGGGATTTTAGAACCGTCTCGGCACGCTCAATTGACAAGTTCAGGTTAATATTTGAAGGACCCGCTCCATCGCTAAATCCAACGAGATATAAGGTGCGACCCAAATATCGCCCGTTTTGTAGATCAGTGGCCAAGGCTTGTAAGTGGGCCTTGGACACCATGTCCAAGTCCGTCGAGCCCGCCGCAAATCGAAACGTCGTGCTAAGCCGATTTGTTTGCGTCATCAGGGAGGCCATAGATTGCGCCAAGGTTAAGTCGTCTACCGTTTTCACCGTCTGAATTGCGGTCAGTAGTCGTTCACCTTGTAAATTGGCAGGGATCTCTTCGACAGAGGGATCAAAGAAACCGGCGCGTTGTGTCACCAAATGACCAGAGGGTGACGTCATGAAGGAAAACAAAGACGCGGCAATTGGTGGGATAGGACGGGGTGGGAAATAGGCCATGATTGGCAAGGTCAACGGATAATCCAAAGCTTTAACGCTGCGCCGATGAAGTTTGGTTCCAAAACCGCAGGGACCCATAATATTCAAGACCTTGGAGCGATGCGCCGCGGAAAAGGGCACAATACCAAATGCGCCGTCATTGAGCACCGTACCCTCGTCAATGACGTCAGACATGGGTGTTGGGGACATCAGCCCAAACTGTTCGATTATCTCACGTGACCATTGGTCATTATGGTCAAATGCGAGTTGGATGTCTAAATTTGGTCCACCCACATCCCGCCAATTTTTTGCTTTTTCGTCTAGGATCTCAAAGATTGCCACGTCTCGAAGTGTGTCAATTGCGTTTACAGGAGACGTGATTGGGGCCAATGCGTCAAAGGCCACAATCTGACTACGCAATGGGGGCCGAACTTTACCGTATATTTCGGGTTGAAGCTGTTCTGCTTCTAAAGGTGTGACTGGTCGAAATGTCAGTGCAATATCTGTTTCATTGTTTATCAAGGCGTCGATTGAATGCGTGCTACTGTCATGGTTCAACGTGATCGCAATAGGATCTTGACCGCCCAGTTCATAGCGATTTTCGATTTTGGTAAAGGGAATGCCGTTTCGGTTGGCAAAGGCTTCGACATGAATGGCGAGCAAGTTCTCAATGAGCCAAGGTTCACCAGTAATTGTCAGGGATTGCGTGCCATCCTCATCAGTGGGGCAATCGCCTTCGCACGTTAGAGCCGGGGCATTGACGACAACAGGACCATATTTGCTATCTAGCTCAATAACTTGAGCGTTCCCACTTGAGAGTGGGCCTTCCAACAGAGGAACGCCATTGGTATCAGACAGAGTTACTGTCTGCGCGGCAATTTGGCTTGGTGAACATATCAAAAGTGCCGTTGCAAGAACGGCACGAAGGGTGACCATCCTGCACCTCCTTATTTCAAAGCGAGTGTGGTCGGTTCTATAAGATTCTTCAATATGATTTCCGCAGATGCCGCGTCACAGTCGGGTGCTGTGAGGTCAAAATTTGACACCTGTGCGGCCTGAGCGTTTCTAACTGAGATGGTTTGAAAATTAACCATTGTTCCACAGACGGAGCTATCCTTGGTTTTTACCTGAAGGGATGGCATGCTGTCCATGTTGTCGCTCCTGGCGGCTGTTAGGATCGTCGCTTGGCGAGCGTTCGGGCTACCGACGTGTTTGCGCGTCACTGGAATTGTTGATGCCCCAGTTGGCTCAAGGCTCAGCTCTAGTGATCCGTCCCATTGCAGGGCTGTTCGATCAAATGCAGCTAGCGTTTGAACACGGATGCGATTAACGGCGACAAAGTTGTCAGGGAATTCTGTTAGGATGATTGCGTTTTGGGCCAAGACAGGGAGTTCGAACGTCAACGAGCCACCGCCATCCAATTTATACCCAAGCATCAGCCCGTTGTGATGGACGCTAAAGCGCTTGTTTGCGTGGCATGGTGCCGTCACCGACATTTCTATTGTCGCCTCAGCTAAGTGTGCGGTCTCAACGATTGGAGTGCATGTTGCATAAGCTGGCTCCGTTGTTTCGGGAACGATGACGCTTGTATCCTGTCTGTCGACATCAAAAGCAGCCGTGTATGAAATGTTGGTCAATTCAGACGTTTCGGTCGCGTCCGTGCGCTCCAAGAGGCTCGCTGTGAGTGGAGCATTCCCAAGCTGCATCATATGGCTGATCGCAATGGACAAAGCGACCGATAGGCTGAGCAAGCTTGGCCAAGAATATAGTATTCGAAGCATCTGTGTTCCCTCGTTTAAGTTAGGGAATATGTCACAGGCAAACGTGTCAGACTTGGGGCAATAGCACGGAACCTTTGGGCCATGTTTGGACGGTCATGCCTTATTACGACGCGGCACCGTGGGGGAATTCATTGCAATCATAGCGTGGTAGAGCATGCCGAAACTTGGTGAGATCGGCGTGTTCTATATCTCTGCTCCAGACGTTAAAGGAATAGAGAACATTCAATTCGTCCAGTAACTTGACGGTATTCTCGTCAAAGGAATGAAAGCCGCCGAAGGGGTGGCAAAAGGTTCGATGCGGCAGGTGACAAATGGACTCGAGGTACTCAAATGAGTGAACAAGCTGTTTGCGTTGCTCTGCCTCATTAAGCTTGCTCATGACTGGATGGTCCTGAGTGTGTGATCCAATGATCATGCCAGTCTTTGACATTGTATCCAAATTTTCTGCGGTAACGTAAAAATCCATTGGAAAGGTATAGTCAAACCGTTCGGCGACTTTGCTGATCAATTCAGGCTTGAGCGCCTCATCGACATAATAATTCAGCAAGCGTTTGAATTCCGCCACGCCTGGGTAGTTGGTTTGAGTGACATAAGTGGCTTGTTCAAAATCTTCGCGTTTGGAAAACGGGATCATATCTTGGGAGACGATGTCTTTTAGATAACCGTAGAGCTCCGCGCCCTTTATCGCACCCGTCAGCAAATGAATGCGATGAACATCTAGGATAGTCTTGGTTTCATAAGGGGCAGTTGGCACATAGAAGATCCCCCACAAGCCGCGCTCTTTGAGGATCGGATAGACATAATCGAAATGGCAGGACATTGCGTCATCAAAGGTTAATACGACACCATTAGGCATCTGTGCTGATTGACCCGAGATAAAAGCGTCCCACGCCTCACGTGTGACAAACCCGTACTCAGTTTGGAAATAATCCAATTGCCGTTCAAAATTTGCAACATCAAGGTAGCGAAAATGCGCAAGCGAGGGGTTCGCTTGTCGCACGTAGTGATACATGATTGCTTTCATTGGACGGTCTATAGCGCGGCGTGTTACGCCAAGCGTCCGTGGCAATGTTTGAATTTGTTGCCAGAGCCACAAGGACAGGCATCATTGCGGCCTGGGTTCCCCCACGTTGTGGGATCCGCTTCATCAAATCCGTCAATCGCGTCCTCAGTTGGTGCAGGAACGGATTGTTGCGCTTGCATTTGTTGTTGCTGGGCAATCGCTTGTTGCATCATGGCCTGTTGTTCCTCTTCTGTAAGAGGACGGATCAGTGCAAGCTGTTTAGTCACATCAACACGCAGGCTGTTCAGCAATCCTTCAAACAATTGGAACGCTTCGGATTTATATTCGTTTAGTGGATCACGCTGAGCATATCCACGGAACCCAACAACGGAGCGCAAGTGTTCGAGCGTCACCAAATGTTCGCGCCACTTGGAATCGATTGTTTGCAAGATCAGCTGCTTTTCGATGCGACGCATGCTGGTTTCGCCAAAGGCTTCTGATTTTTCTGCCATCATCTTGTCAGCGGCTTCTTCGATGCGTTCGCGCATCACGTCATTGTCGACACCTTCTTCGGCGGCCCAAGCGATGATGGGCAAGTCGAGATTCAGGTGCTCAATAAGCGCGGCGTATAGGCCTTCTGTATCCCATTGATCCGCATAAGCACGTTCAGGCATGTGAACGTCGATCAGATCATCGATAACGTCATTGCGCATGTCTGATGTCACATCGGCAAGGTCGTCGGCTTCCATGATGTCGAGACGTTGGCCAAAAATAGCCTTACGTTGATCGTTCATGACGTCATCAAATTTCAGCAACTGTTTACGGATGTCAAAGTTGCGACCTTCGACTTTGGCCTGTGCGCGCTCGAGCGATTTGTTGACCCAAGGGTGAATGATCGCTTCGCCTTCTTTCATACCAAGGCTAGAGAGGACTTTGTCCAAACGGTCCGAGCCGAAAATGCGCATTAAGTCGTCTTCGAGGCTTAGGAAAAACGCCGAACGTCCCGCATCCCCTTGGCGACCAGAGCGGCCACGAAGCTGGTTATCGATACGACGGCTTTCGTGGCGTTCTGTTGCCAAAACAAACAATCCACCCGCCTCTAGCACCTTTTCACGCTCGCCTTGATGGGCTTGTTCGATTTGCGAACGAAGCTCTTCTGGATTGGCGTCGGGCTGTTCAGCAAGCGCCTTTAGCACTTCCATTTCGACGTTCCCGCCGAGCTGAATATCTGTGCCACGACCCGCCATGTTCGTCGCAATCGTAACGGCACCGAGTTTGCCAGCATCGCCGATGATTTGTGCTTCTTGTTCGTGCTGACGGGCGTTTAGAACATTGTGTTGAATGCCCTCTTTTGCCAGCATTTGTGACAAGAATTCAGATTTATCGATGGAGGTTGTCCCGACAAGAACCGGTTGGCCTTTTTCATGGGCCAGTTTGATTTCCTCGGCAATGGCGTCGAATTTTTCTTTGCCAGTGCGATAGACCCGATCATCTTCGTCAACTCGGGCAATGCCGCGGTTGGTCGGAACTTCGACCACGCCAAGCGAATAGATTTCTGAAAACTCTTCTGCCTCAGTCAACGCTGTCCCCGTCATACCGGCAAGCTTGTCATAAAGACGGAAATAGTTTTGGAACGTCACGCTCGCCAATGTGACGTTTTCAGGCTGAATTTTGCAGCCTTCTTTTGCTTCGATTGCTTGGTGCAATCCATCGGACAAACGACGGCCTGCCATCATACGACCCGTGAATTCGTCAATCAACACGACCTCATTGTCCCGAACGATGTAGTCCTTGTCGCGTGTGAAAAGTTTATGTGCGCGCAAACCTTGGTTGACGTGGTGCACAATGGTTGTGCTTTCTGGATCATAGAGGGATTGCTCCTCTGGCAAAATGCCCCGCGCGCGCAGCGTCGTTTCCAAGAAATCATTCCCGTCGTCAGTGTAAGTCACATTGCGGGTTTTTTCGTCTAAGGTAAAATGGTCGTCCGTCAATTCAGGGATAACGCCATCAATCGCAACATAAAGCTCGCTGCGGTCTTGTGCTGGTCCAGAAATAATCAAAGGCGTGCGCGCCTCATCAATCAAAATGCTGTCCACTTCGTCCACAATGGCGAAGTGGTGGGTATGCTGATGCATTTCGTTGATTTCAGATTTCATATTATCGCGAAGATAATCAAATCCAAGTTCGTTGTTGGTGGCGTAGGTCACGTCACAGCGATAGGCATCATGTTTTTCTTGTTCTGGCTGGTTCGGATAGATCACACCCGTTGTCATACCCAATGCGGCAAAGACTTTAGACATCCAAGCCGAGTCACGTTTGGCCAAATAGTCGTTTACTGTGATGACGTGAACGCCTTTGCCAGTGAGCGCATTTAAGTAGGCCGGGAATGTTGCAACCAATGTTTTCCCTTCACCCGTCCGCATTTCCGAAATGTTTCCTTGGTGAAGGAAGATACCGCCCATGAGCTGAACGTCAAAGGCACGTAAGCCCAAAGACCGGCGCGCCGCTTCGCGACAGTTTGCGAAGGCCTCAGGCAACAATTGATCAAGCGTTTCACCATTTTCATGGCGCGTTTTGAATTCAGCAGTCTTGTCGATCAAACCTTGATCTGACAGCGCCTGAAACTCGCCTTCTAACGCGTTGATCTGTTCCACAAGGGGGCGAGTCGCCTTGATTTTGCGGTCGTTCGGTGTGCCGAACACCTTTTTGGCGATTTTTCCGAACCCTAACATGGCGTCTCCGTCCTTTATTGCTGCACGTGTCGCAGCCTGCCCTTGCCCTAGGCCCATTCTGCGCATAGGTGTTAGAGCATAATTTCAATTGCTCTTAGCGATGTAAGGGGCAGCTGAAAGAGTGTCAACGCTGCCCATTAAATCGGGCTTAAAATAAAGGGAAAATACAGTGTTTAAGTGGCAAAATATGCTGTCTGCATCAGCAATCGTTCTTTCAATGGCATATGCAGTGCAAGCAGAGGACGCTGTTTCCGCAGATACCGTTGTTGCAACCGTGAATGGTGCGGAAATAAAACTAGGTCACATGATGTTGGTTCGCGAAACTCTGCCCCAGCAATATTTGTCCCTTGGCGATGATCAATTGTTCCAAGGTATTCTTGAGCAGCTCATTCAGCAAACGTTGATTGCACAACAAAGTGCGACGGCGCAATCGCCCCGTATCCGACTTGGTCTAGAAAACGAAGAGCGCCTTTTGGTTGCGGCTCAAGCGATTGATGCCATGTCCTCTGAGCTTGTCACCGACGAGGCAATCAAAGCGGCCTATGACGCGCAGTTTGCCAATGTGGAAATGGGGTTTGAATATAATGCCTCACACATCTTGGTTGAAACCAAAGAAGCGGCCGAAAAATTGGTTGAGCGGGCCAATGCAGGTGAAGATTTTGCTGAGCTTGCCAAAGAAGCCTCAACAGGCCCCTCTGGCCCGAACGGTGGCAGCTTGGGATGGTTTGGCAAAGGCATGATGGTTCCTCCGTTTGAAAATGCCGTCGTCGCAATGGAAGCGGGTGCAATTTCTGGCCCTGTCCAAACTGATTTCGGGTGGCACGTCATTAAATTGAACGAAACACGTCCCGTTTCTGCGCCAGAATTGGACAGCGTTCGTGAGGAAATCGCCACTGAAATTCAGCAAACAATGGTGAGTCAAAAAATCGAAGAGCTCATGGCAACGGCGACTATTGACCGTTCGGGCGTCGAAAGCGTTGATCCTGCGCTTTTGAAAGATGCAAGCTTGTTGGAGTAGACCAAAATGGCTGGTTCCTTGAAAATATCGCCACTGGCCCCTGAGAAATTCCCTGATGTTCCTCTCATTGACGGAGTGCGCTTTGCCTCCGTCGCGGCGGGTGTACGGTATCAGGGGCGCACGGATGTGATGCTTGCCGAGCTGGCCCCTGGTACGACGGTCGCGGGCGTGTTCACCAAATCGTTGACGCGATCCGCTCCGGTTTTGGACTGTCAGGCAAAATTAGGAAGCGATCCGTCCAACGGGGCTGTTATCTTGGTGAATTCTGGGAATTCCAATGCCTTTACTGGCAAATATGGCGTCGAGTCTGTCCAAGCAATTACATCCGCGGTTTCGGAGATTATGGATGTGCCGTTGGATCGGGTGTTCACATCAAGCACCGGCGTGATCGGCGAACCGATGGCGCATGATCGGATTGTATCGGCTTTGTCAGAGTTAAAAGAAGGACTAAGCGACACGGCGTTTAAAGCGGCGGCTGAGGCTATCATGACAACCGATACCTACCCCAAAGCTGCGAGCGCGACGGTTGAGACCGAACAAGGCTCCGTCACTATCGCTGGAATGGCCAAAGGGTCGGGAATGATCGCACCAGATATGGCGACGATGTTGGTCTATCTCTTTACAGATGCAAAGATTTCACAGACTGACCTTCAGTCACTCGTGTCTGAAATCAATGAAACGTCCTTTAATTGCATAACCGTCGATAGTGATACATCCACGTCTGATACCTTGCTCATGGCGGCCACTGGGAAAAGTGGTGTTTCCGTTGACCAGACGAATACAGCGTTCAAAGCCGCGCTGCGGGACGTGATGATGGACCTTGCGCATCAAGTTGTCCGTGACGGTGAAGGTGCGACGAAATTTGTTGAAATTCGGGTCACTGGGGCAACCTCGGATCAAGAGGCCAAACAGCATGCCATGGCAATTGCGAATTCGCCTTTGGTCAAAACGGCGATTGCTGGCGAAGATCCCAACTGGGGCCGCGTCGTGATGGCAATCGGCAAATCTGGCGCAGCTGCGGACCGCGATCTTTTAACCATCCATTTTGGGGATATTCTCGTTGCCGAAAAAGGGTGGGTGAGCGAAAGCTATTCCGAAGAACAGGGTGCCGCCTATATGAAGCAATCGGATTTGGTCATCTCGGTTGAACTGGGACTTGGAGGTGGTGCATCAACGGTCTGGACCTGTGATTTGACGCATGGATACATTGAAATCAACGCGGATTATCGGTCATGAAAATTGTATTGGTCTCCGCTGTTGCCTTGATAGATCGGGACGGGCGTGTCTTGCTCGCTCAGCGCCCCGAAGGCAAATCAATGGCGGGTCTTTGGGAATTCCCAGGCGGCAAAGTCGAAGAGGGCGAAACCCCTGAAATGGCTTTGGTGCGTGAATTGCACGAAGAGTTGGGCATAGAAACATGGGAAAGCTGTCTCGCTCCTTTGACTTTTGCCTCCCACACCTATGAAGATTTCCACCTCTTGATGCCGCTCTATGCCTGCCGCAAGTGGAATGGGATTGTTCAGGGCAAAGAAGGACAATCATTGGCGTGGGCCAAAGCGAATGAACTTCGCGATTACCCTATGCCCGCCGCAGACATCCCCCTGATCCCGATTTTGCGGGATTGGTTGTAGGAATTATGTCTTTGATCACAAAGGCCAAGTTAGTTTCAAAAACTCACAAAGCCTAAATGAAAAAGCCCCAGAGTTAATCTGGGGCTTTCTTTTAATCCAATGTGCGTTCGATTTCTTGACGCTCAAAGATTTCGATGACGTCTTTGGGTCGGATATCATCGTAGTTTTCAAAGGCCATACCGCATTCTTGACCGGATTGAACCTCTTTGACTTCGTCCTTGAAGCGTTTCAACGTTTTTAGCGTTCCTTCGTGGATCACAACGTTGTCGCGCAAGAGGCGGACACCTGCGCTGCGGCGTGCGACGCCTTCTGTTACGATACAACCCGCCACGCGTCCAACACCAGTCACCTTGAAGGTTTCTTTGATTTCTGCGTAACCGATAAAGTTCTCGCGGATTTCTGCTGACAAGAGACCACTTGCCGCCGCTTTTACATCGTCAACCAAGTCATAGATGACAGAGTAGTAGCGGATTTCCACGCCTTTTTGGTTGGCAGAGTTCCGAGCAGATGCATTTGCCCGAACGTTAAAGCCCATGATTGGCGAACCAGATGCTTCGGCCAAGCCGACGTCTGTATCCGTGATCGCACCAACACCAGAGTGAAGAACGCGCACGCGCACTTCGTCGTTGCCGATTTTCTCCATCGCTTGGACAATCGCTTCAGCGGAGCCTTGAACGTCGGCTTTGACCAAGATTGGCATTTCCGTGACGTTCTGGTCTTCTTTTGCTTTCGCCATTAGCTGCTCAAGGGTCGTCGCGGCACCAGCGGCGGCGCGTTTCTCTTTGGCAGCATTCTCACGATATTCTGCGATTTCGCGGGCTTGGGCTTCGGTATCAACGACGTTGAGAACATCGCCCGCCTCAGGTGTCCCGTTCAGGCCGAGAACCTCAACAGGAACAGACGGACCCGCCACTTTGACACGATCACCTTTGTCATCGATCAATGCACGGACTTTACCCCATTGCTCGCCGACAACAAAGATATCACCTTGGCGCAATGTCCCCGTTTGAACAAGAACAGTGGCCACTGGACCACGTCCTACATCAAGCTGAGCTTCGATAACGGCACCCTGCGCTGCGCGATCTGGGTTCGCCTTAAGTTCAAGGATTTCCGCCTGAAGCGAGATGGCCTCAAGAAGAGCATCAAGCCCTTGACCTGTTTTTGCAGAGACTTCGACATCTTGAACTTCACCAGACATCGCCTCAACGACTACTTCGTGCTGAAGAAGATCGGTGCGCACTTTGGTTGGGTCCGCAGCTGGGACGTCGATTTTGTTGATTGCAACGATCATCGGAACGCCTGCTGCTTTGGCGTGGTTAATCGCCTCAACAGTTTGAGGCATCACAGCATCATCCGCAGCCACAACCAAAACCACGATATCCGTTACCTGAGCACCACGAGAGCGCATAGAGGTAAAGGCTGCGTGGCCAGGTGTATCCAAGAAGGACAAGACCGTGCCGTCATCGGTCGTGACCTGATAGGCGCCGATGTGCTGGGTAATGCCACCCGCTTCGCCTGAGACAACTTTGGCATTACGGATCGCATCCAAGAGAGATGTTTTCCCGTGGTCAACGTGACCCATGATTGTAATGACAGGAGGGCGTGATTGGAGCGACTCTGGGCTGTCTTCGACTTCGTTGATGACGTCTTCAACATCAGCATCGGAAACGCGGACGATCTTGTGACCAAATTCCTCGATAATCAATTCAGCTGTATCTGCGTCGATTGTTTGGTTCTGTGTCACCATCATGCCCATTTTCATGAGCGATTTAACGACCTCAGCCACACGTTCAGCCATCCGGTTTGCCAATTCCGAAACAACGATAGCTTCTGGAACTTGGACGTCACGAACAACCTTTTCGCGTTCTTGCGTTTGACCCATGGCTTTTTGGCGCGCGCGTTCTTGTTTACGCTTCATCGCCGCCATTGATTTTTGGCGACCGCCTTCACCATTCAGAGCTTGGCTCAGTGTCAACTTACCTGAACGACGGCCATCGTCGCCACGGGTTTTGTTGCCACGACCTGAATCATCACGCTCTTTTTTGCGCGGTGTTGCGGCAGGTGCTGCGGATTTAATTTCGCGACGCGGTGCGGCTTCTGCCGCTTTGGCACTTGGTGCTTCTTTCGCGGCTTTGGCGAGAGCGGCAGCTTTGCTTGCGGCCTCTTCGGCTTCGCGACGCTCGCGTTCCTCGGCATCGGCCTTGGCGCGTGCTTTTTCTTCGGCCTCGCGCTGTTCGCGCTCTTTGGCTTCTTGTTCGGCACGGCGGCGTTCACGGTCGGCTTCGCGGGCTTTCTCGTCTGCTACGCGTGCTGCAGCTTCTTCGACTTCGCGTGCTTTGGCCGCTTGAACGGCCTTTAGACGACGATCCATTTCGGCGTCAGAAATTCCACCAGGACGATTGCCACTGGATTGAGAGCCACCGCCCGATGTTCCGCCTGGCTTGGCTGCACCCGCTTTGGGTACGACTACGCGCTTGCGTTTGGTTTCCACAACCACACTTTTGGTTCTGCCATGGCTAAAGCTTTGCTTTACATTTCCAGGACGGCTTCCGCCGCCTCGCAGGCCTAGTGTTTTCTTGCCGTCACTATCGCTCATCTAGCTGTCTTTTCCTTCCCGACGCCCCTTGGCACCGTTAAATCCGCGCAGACCTTTCAGTCTTTGCGCCTCATCTACTACACGTTGCGTTAAACCACCAGTCGCAAGCGCGCAATGAATTACTGTTTGTTTACCAAATGCCAAACCAAGTTCATCTGAGGTTAACCAACCGATGAAAATCCCATCCTGTGGGGTGCTTAGCTTTGATTTGCCACGTTCTGAACCGTCTGATGATTGGATCAATACGTCGGCATAGTCCTTAATAAGCCAGTCTTTAACTTTTTCATAACCAGCTACGGCTCTACCTGACTTGCGCGCTAAGCTGATGAGATCAACCACGCGGCGCGCAAGCTTTTGTTCCAAATCCACCACTAATCCATCCGGAACAGTGACTTGTTTCTTTGCTCCTCTCGAAAATAGTCCCTTTTGGACCACTTTTTCAAGGGCAGCCTTTTCCGCAGAAACATACATACCACGTCCTGGCAATTTATTCATCAAGTCCGGATAAACAGTGTTATCCGGACCGACGACAAAACGGATCAAGCCAAACTTTGGCTGTACTTCACCGCTCGCAAGGCATTTGCGCTCTGCGTCGGTGTCTAGATCCTTGGTTCGTTTGCCACGTGACATGTAGTGTTCCTTAAGCGCGAATTAGTCTTCGCTATGTTCGTCTTCTAGGTCGTCGTCTGAGGAATTGAGCTCATCCGGATCGACCCAGCCCAAAACGATTCGTGCAGTCATGACCAGCTCTTGAGCTTCTTCTAAGCTCATTTCGAACTGTTCTAGCAAACCATCGTCTTTGACACGTTGGCCGTCGACTGTTGTCCAGCCACCAGCCAATTCCCAGTCCGCACATGTTGCGAAATCTTCGAGGGTTTTGATGCCGTCGTCGGCCAATGCCTCGATCATCTGAGGTGTCAAACCTTCAAAGTTCATAAGGCTATCTTCGACACCCAATTCACGGGCGCGATCGATGGCTTTTTGGGCCTGCGCCTCTAGGTACTCACGAGCACGCGTTTGAAGTTCACCGGCAGTGTCTTCGTCGATACCTTCAATGACCAAGATTTCGTCGATTTCAACGTAGGCAACCTCTTCGAGGTTCGCGAACCCTTCGGAGACCAAGAGCTGAGCAAAGAATTCGTCCAGATCCAAAGTATCGATGAACAATTTAGTGCGTTCTTCGAATTCTTTTTGACGGCGCGCGGATTCGTCGGCTTCTGTCATGATGTCGATATCAAGGTTCGTGAGCTGGCTTGCCAAGCGCACGTTTTGACCACGACGACCGATTGCCAGAGATAGCTGTTCGTCTGGAACGACAACTTCGATTTTTCCGGCTTCTTCATCCAAAACAACTTTGGACACTTCAGCAGGTTGCAAGGCGTTGACCAAGAAGGTTGGCTGATCTTCGTTCCAAGGGATAATGTCGATCTTTTCGCCCTGAAGCTCGTTTACGACGGCCTGAACGCGGCTACCGCGCATACCAACACAAGCACCGACTGGATCAATCGAGCTATCATTTGTGAAAACCGCGATTTTTGCGCGCGACCCCGGGTCACGAGCAACGGATTTGATCTCGATCACGCCTTCATAGATTTCAGGCACTTCCATTTTGAACAGCTCAGCCATGAATTCAGGCGCTGTGCGGCTTAGGAAAATTTGTGGACCGCGTGTTTCACGACGGACGTCTTTGATAAAGACGCGAATACGATCATTTGGACGATAGCTTTCACGGCCAATTTTCTCATTGCGGCGCAAGATTGCTTCGCCACGACCAACATCCACGATGACGTTGCCGTATTCTTCGCGCTTTACGAGACCGTTGATGATTGTACCTGCACGATCTTTGAATTCCTCGTACTGGCGATCACGTTCCGCTTCGCGGACTTTTTGCAAGATAACCTGTTTTGCGGATTGTGCCGCAATTCGGCCCATCTCAACTGGAGGAATTTCCTCTGAATACTGTTGGCCGATCTCAGGATCTGCCATGTATTGCTTGGCTTGCTCTACAGTCATTTCGGCTTGATAGTTTTCAAGCTCCTCTTCGGCCACAACTGTGCGAACACGTGTAAAGGCGGCACGACCTGTTTTACGGTCGATGCTCACACGGATGTCCATTTCGCTGCCGTAGCGGGATTTCGCCGCACGTGCGAGCGATTCTTCCATCGCTTCGACGACCAAATTTGGGTCGATCATTTTTTCGCGTGCGACCGCTTCGGCGGTTTGCAAAAGCTCAAGCTGGTTTGCAGAGGTGATTGCCATTCTTACTCCTCCTCGGACCCTTCGGTCTCGATGTCATCAAAATTATCTTCGTTAATTGCGCCGGATTCTTTACGTTGACGCAGCATTTCTTTGATTAAGTCGTCTGTTAGAACCAATTTGGCCTCAGTCAGCCAATCAAATTCCAAACCTATTGTGCCTTCTTCGACATTGATCAGGATTTCTGATCCGTCGATACCAGCAAGTAGGCCTTTAAACCGACGGCGACCGTCGATAAGTTCTTCGGTTTCTAGTTTGGCCTCATATCCCTCAAACATGTCAAAATCTTTGAGACGTGTAAGGGGGCGGTCGATACCAGGGCTGGACACTTCAAGGTTATAGGTGTCCAAAATCGGATCTTCGACGTCGAGGATTGCGCTAATCGCGGTAGAAATCTCGCTGCAATCATCAACATTGATGCCACCATCAGGGCGATCTGCCATCACCTGAAGGGTTATTTCCTTGCCGCTCATCAAACGCAGGCGCACGAGCTCAAAACCCATATCTTCGATAACGGGTGAAATGATCTCGGCGAGGCGCTGATCGATAGCTGCTTTTGCAATTAAGGTATTCGTCATAGGTCCAAACACAAAAAAACGGGCGCGCGGCCCGTCGAATTTTCCGGTGGAATGTTGTTTCCAACACGCCGCTGTTGAGGGCCGTATACGCAAAGCCTTGTGAGTCTGCAAGTCTTCATTTCGTTTCCCCCAATTTAGCTCTACGAAGGCTTTGTTTTGTTGAGCTGTGAATATTGTAAAACCCGTAGCGCTGGTGCAGGTTGCGGTTATGGATTTATTTGGCCCTCAGGAATGGAACGCAATCAAGCTATCGTTGCAGGTGGCTGTGGTGGCAGTTGTGTTGAGCCTGCCGTTAGGAATTTATGTGGCCTATGTCTTGGCCCGAAAAGAGTTCTGGGGGCGTCAGCTGTTGAATGCGGTGGTGCATTTGCCTTTGGTTTTGCCGCCCGTTGTGACAGGTTACCTTCTGCTTTTGTGGTTTGGGCGTCGCGCGCCTTTGGGCGGGTTTTTAGAGCAAACATTTGGTTTTGTGTTGGCGTTTCGGTGGACGGGTGCGGTTTTGGCGGCGGCGATTATGGCGTTTCCTTTGATGGTTCGCGCTATTCGATTGGCCATCGAGGCCGTTGATCCCAAATTAGAACAAGCCGCCGAAACCTTGGGGGCATCTCGGTTTCAGGTGTTCATGAGCGTCACATTGCCTTTAATCGTTCCGGGCATTTTGGCAGGCTCTGTTTTGGCATTTGCCAAGGCCTTGGGTGAATTTGGGGCAACTATTACCTTTGTCTCAAACATCCCCAATCAAACGCAGACAATACCCTCGGCTATTTATGCGCTGATGCAGGTTCCTGGGTCGGATACGGCAACGGCGCGTTTGGTGATTGTGTCGATCATTATTTCTATCTCGGCGCTGCTAGTGTCGGAATGGATGGCGCGCCGGATGAGCAAGCGGATGTCTGATACATGACTCTGTCTGTTGATATATCCCACAAATTCACGGCCTTTGATTTAAATGTTCAGTTTGAGGCCGAGAGCGGTATCACCGCATTATTCGGGCGCTCTGGCTCTGGCAAGACAACAGTTGTGAATGCAATTGCGGGGCTCATCACACCAGATGCTGGCCGCATTGCAGTGAACGACCGGTCTCTATTCGAGTCACACACATCAACGAATATTGCACCTCACAAGCGCGGCATTGGATATGTGTTTCAAGATGCACGCTTGTTTCCTCATCTCAATGTCAGGGACAATCTGCGGTACGCTCTGCGCTACCGTCGGAAACAGTCACCTGCTCTGCGTGAGGATCAAGTAATCGACTTGTTGGGCATAGGACATTTGCTCAACCGTCCAACGGGTGCTTTGTCAGGGGGTGAAAAACAGCGCGTTGCTATTGGCCGTGCTTTGCTAAGTTCGCCTGATCTCTTGTTGATGGATGAACCTTTGGCGGCCTTGGATGCCGCGCGCAAAGCAGAGATTTTGCCGTTCCTGGCAGGCCTGCGCGATGAGATCGATTTACCAATCGTTTATGTCAGCCATTCCATTGCAGAGGTGGCGCGATTGGCGTCCCATGTGGTCGTCCTCGATCAGGGCGATGTTGTAACGCATGGCACGACAGAGGCCGTTCTGTCCAATCCAGAGTTGGTACAATTTGTTGGCCTTCGCTCGGCAGGGTCTGTAATGCCCGCGCAAGTGGTTGCACATGCGCAGGATGGTCTAACCGAGCTTGCGATTTCAGGCGGGACATTATTTATGCCTCGGGTAGCGTCCCCCGTTGGAACGCGTCTTCGTGTGCGCATTTTGGCCCAAGATGTGATGATATCTCTCAGTAAACCAACAGATATATCTGCCCTCAATGTGTTGGAGTGCAAGATTACAGCCATCAAAAAGGGCGAGGGGCCAGGGGTAATTCTTCAGCTGGCATGTGGTCAAGATCGGCTCTTGGCCCGTACCACGGCGCGCTCTGCGTCGCAGCTTGGGCTCACGGTTGGCATGTCGTGTTATGCCGTTCTTAAGACAGTGTCAGTTGATCAAGGCGACATTGGTTAGCCGCAGTTATTCGTCCTCGTCACGGGTGTATATCCCTTCAGGGAGGGAAATAGAGGCGATCAAGTCGCGCATTTGGCACATCGACAGGGTTACTTTTTCAACGCGATCAGTCTGGGGGTTATATTGTTCGACAGTTATGCATTCCGCAAAGCTGTTAATGACAATATCTTCTTGAAGCGGATGAGCGCCCTCATCTACTAAGGTGACGATTGTTGAATCAAATTCGTGTTCTATCGTAAACATATTTTCAGTATAGTGGTGCAAAGGG
Source organism: uncultured Paracoccaceae bacterium (assembly GCA_965657215.1). GTDB lineage: Bacteria > Pseudomonadota > Alphaproteobacteria > Rhodobacterales > Rhodobacteraceae > JAHEJA01. The sequence continues at coordinate 24,679 of CBFHNR010000021.1, read as the reverse complement.
CATCATGCAAAAGGTAACAAACGCAGTGCGGATATTTTTGATAACTCTTGCCCTTTCGGTAATGTCTGCGTGTGCCTATGCACCCGCGCCACAGGAGGGTCGCAAAGAAACGCCGACTGCACCGCCACAGGCGCAGGCCCAAAAAATTGGGCCACCCACGGGTCAATTCGCCTATGTTGTCTCTAAGATTGAACCCGAAGTAGAAGAGCTTTGTCGGACCTATCGCCCAGAGTTCAAATGCGATTTTCAGATTGTAGTGGATTACACTCATCCAGATTTGGTGAACGCGTTTCAGACGCTGCTAGATGACGGAACACCCATAGTTATTTTTTCCATTGGGTTGATCAAACAGGCCCGCAATTTAGATGAGCTGGCCTTTGTTCTCGGGCATGAAGCTGCGCATCATTTAGAAGGGCATATCTATCGTCAATATCAATCGGCGCGACGGGGGGCCTTGTTGCTTGGTGGGATGACGGCGATCGCTGGTGGCAATGCGAGCGCAATTGAGCAAGCCCAACAGATTGGTGCAACTCTGGGTGCGCGGACCTATTCCAAGGCATTTGAGCTTGAAGCAGATGAATTGGGCACGATCATTACCAAAGCGGCCGGATTTGACCCACTGCGTGGGGCGCAATTCTTTATGCGCATTCCCGATCCCGGTGACACATTCTTGGGGACCCATCCGCCTCATGCGGCGCGGCTGGAAACGGTGCGCAGGACAGCCGCCTCGTTCTAAAACTTTTGCGCAACTATCGTTAAATTGTTCGCAGGCATTTCAATGACCTGTTTGGGGTCTAACCACGCGTCCATAAGCCATTCAATCACATCAAAGTCATCTTTGTACCCAATATCTAGGTCTTGCGCCACAAGAGACGCATGAAAGGCAGCATCGCCCTCGGACACAAAGTCATCCGCACATGTAAACGGCCCATAAAGGATAAAGTGGCCCTGAGGTGCGAGCGCGCGGGCAACATTTGCGATCAACTGCTTTGCTTCGGCCTCAGAAATGAGGTGAAACAAATTGACAAGCAAGATCGCATCAAACGTTCCAAGGTCATCTGGCCATGCAGACGTGGTTGCAACCAAATCTACAGGGCTACTGACATTTGTTACGGAGGCCGACGTGCAATGAGCGGAAATGCTGGCGCGACGCGCTGGATCAGGATCACTTGGGACCCAACTTAGGTCAGGAAATGAAGTTGCGAATTGTGCGATATGCTGCCCCGTCCCTGATGCGATTTCCAAGACACGTCCGTGAGTAGGTAAAAATTCGTGCAATATGGTTTCAATCGCGTCCGCGTTGCGCGCGGCGGACGGGGCAAACATTTGACCATCCTCAGTAACCTGATCAGATGGCGTGTCGGGCAAATTCAAAAATCTCATTTTGGTAACCTTGCCTAAGAAGTGGGTAACTGAGGGACTTATCGTGTGTCATCCGGTTTCGAAACATTAGACTTTAGAAAATCACGTGACTAGCGCTCTTGTCCACAAAGATCGTAAAAGGACGATTTGTCATATCTGAACGCAAAATCCATCAAATCCCGTGTGAAATTTAGGAGCAATCTCAGCGCCATTTGCCCAGATTTTCAAAACTTTCTGTGCAAAACAGTCTCAATTTACATGGCACTTTTCCTGTGTGCAGGTCGCAGTGTTGCAAATCATTCACCGCAAAAATGCAATATCTATCTAGATTCCCTTGGACCCATACCAATTTCCCTATTTTTTTAGCGATTTGAGGTGGTCCAAGTTTTATCAAAAAGAGTGCTTCAATTAACAGGAGGCCGTTCCAAGACGTAGCCTTTCTTAGATCAGTTGCGATGACACAGATTGCAAAGCTGCAAGAGGAAAGAAAATGAAAACGAAACAAGTTCACGAAATCTTACGCAAGAATTCTTTTGTCACGATTACACCGGACTTCATGGTGCGGCGTGCTGCGAAAATCATGTCTCGCCGAAAATTCGGAGCGCTGACTGTCTTGGATCATAACGGTAAATTGGCAGGCATTGTCAGTGAGCGCGACATTGTCTGGCGGTGTTTGGCGCAGGGAATGAATACGGGCCATACACAGGTTGGCGACATCATGACACCAAATCCCTATTTCATCGATGCCAAAGAGGACACCACGGTGGCGCTTGCGACGATGTTGGAACATAACATCCGACACATGCCAGTTCAGTGCACGCAAGGGAATTTTTGTGGCATGCTCGTGATTAGCGACGTCGTGAAACACATCAAAAAAGAAGTCGAAGCGCAGCTACTGCCGATGCTGTTTGAACGCGACAAAGGGCCATTGGCTCAGATCTTTACGCACTAAACGAAAAAGCCCCCGCAACATGCGAGGGCTTTCTTTTTTACAATATCCAAGCGATTATTGTGGGATATCGCCAGTGATGCCTTCAACGTAGAAGTTCATACCAGCCAATGTTCCGTCATCCGCTGTTTCACCTTCTGCCAACCAAACAGAACCGTCTTGTTTGTTGATTGGGCCAGTGAAGGCGTGGTATTCCCCAGAGCCAAGAGCATCACGAAGCGCTTCTGCTTCTGCTTTGACGTCTGCTGGAACTGCTGATGAAATCTCACCAATCGCAACCATGCCTGGGCCAATGCCGTCCCATGTGTCTGTTGATGTCCATGTGCCATCTAGAACAGCTTGCGTCCGTGCGATGTAGTAAGGCGCCCAGTCGTCAATGATAGAAGAGACGCGTGGGAACGGGCCGTATTCTGCCATGTCAGAGGCTTGACCAAATGTCACAACATTGCCTGCTTTTGCAGCTGCTGCTTGAGGTGCAGTTGAATCTGTGTGCTGCAAAATAACGTCCGCGCCTTGTTCGATCAAAGCTGTTGCGGCATCTGCTTCTTTTGCAGGATCAAACCATGTGTAGGCCCATACGATGTTGAATTCGACATCTGGGTTCACGCGTTTTGCGTGAATGTAAGCAGAGTTAATGCCACGGATAACTTCTGGAATTGGGAAGGATCCGATGTAACCAATCTTGTTGGTTTTTGTCATTTTACCTGCGATGTGACCTTGAACGGCGCGGCCTTCGTAGAAACGTGCTGAGTATGTGGATACGTTATCCGCACGCTTGTAGCCTGTTGCATGTTCAAATTTCACATTTGGGAATTTGGCCGCAACGTTGATTGTTGGGTCCATGTAACCAAAAGATGTTGTGAAAATCAGATCCGCACCCTGAAGCGCCATCTGAGTCATCACACGCTCAGAATCCGCACCCTCAGGTACGCTTTCTTGGAAAATTGTTTCGACACGATCGCCAAAGTGCTCTTCAACAGCTAGGCGGCCTTTGTTGTGCTCGTAAGTCCAGCCGCCGTCTCCGACAGGGCCAACATAAACGAAGCCGACTTTGACATCAGCGGCATAAGCAGCAGTGGTTAGGCCAAGTGCAACAACGGCACCGGTTAAAAGTGATTTAAGAGTCATGAACGTCTCCCTGTTCAAGTAGAGGGCCTCAGGATGAGGCGTGGAATGTGCGGCCCAAAGACGCTGGCGCGCCTTGATTCCCCAGAGCCGAGATAAACACCAGCACAATGATCGTTATCAAATACGGCGACATGGATAAATACTCAACAGGAATTGCAACGCCCGCGGCCTGTAAATTCAGCTGTAGAACGCTCACACCGCCAAATAAATAGGCACCCAAGAGAACGCGCCATGGTTTCCAGCTGGCAAAAACAACGATTGCTAGGGCGATCCAACCTGCACCAGATGTCATGCCCTCGGTCCATTGAGGAACCCGAACGAGGCTAATATAAGCCCCGCCAAGTCCGCTACACGCGCCGCCAAACATGATGGCCATCATGCGGATCCGAATGACCTTGTAGCCAAGCGCATGGGCGGCCGTGTGGTTTTCGCCCACGGCACGCAGGACAAGCCCCGCCCGAGAGTGGTTCAAAAATATCCAAACTGCGGCAACCAAGAGAACAGAAACATAAACCATCGGATCATGGGAAAAGAGCATAGGTCCGATAACTGGAATATCTGACAGCAATGGGATTTCAAATGTCGCCAAAGTTGGGGACTTCATCCCCTCGTAAGGTTTGCCGATGAGGGCGGATAATCCCAATCCAACCAAGGTGAGGCCAAGCCCTGTTGCGACTTGATTAGACAGCAAAACTTGGGTCAAAAACCCAAAACTCAACGAGAGGACAGCTGAGGCGAGGGCGGCGGCCAGAAATCCAAGAGCTGGGCTTCCTGTGTTGATAGCAACGACAAAACCAATGACGGCGCCCGTAATCATCATACCTTCGACGCCGAGGTTGAGTACACCGGATTTCTCGACAACCATTTCACCAATTGCGGCCAATAAAATAGGGGTCGCAGAGACCATAAGCGATGCGATCAAGAGGATTGGATTGATGCTAGATAAATCCATTATTTTGCCTCCCCAAATCGGATGCGGTAATGCGTAAAGACATCAGTTGTCAGCAAGAAAAACAACAACATCCCTTGGAACAATTGAATGGATGCGCCCGGTAGTTCCAACATCAACTGTGCAAGTTCACCACCAATATAAGTCAATGCCATGAGCAATCCTGCGAGGAGAATACCAATGGGATGCAAACGCCCCAAAAAGGCAACGATGATGGCCGTGAACCCATAACCAGAGGCAAAGTCGATCGTGATTTGCCCCGCTGGGCCCGAGACTTCGAACATGCCTGCCATCCCAGCGAGCATGCCGGAGATGCCCAAACAAAACACAACGACGCGCGTGGGCGCGATCCCTGCGAATTTCGCGGCTCTTGGTGCTTCTCCAGTCAGGCGGATATGAAATCCGCTCACGTGACGTGTTAGTAAAACATAAGCAAATATAACAGCGATAAAGGCCGTAACGACCCCCCAATGCATTCCTGAATTGGCGAAAATCTCAGTATTTGCGGCACTTGGATATTGCTGAAGGTTGCGCGATCCAGGAAACCCATAACCGTCGGGATTTTTCAATAACCCTTGTGACACAGAGGCCAAGATTTTTTCGGCCACATACACGAGCATGAGGGATACCAAAATTTCATTGGTGTTGAATTTCGTACGTAAAATAGCAGGGATCATGGCCCACGCCCACCCTCCGAAAGCACCCGCCAGAACCATCAAGGGAAAAATGATCGCACTTTCCATCGGATAAAATGCCAATCCCATCGCCGCGCCGCAAATCGCGCCCATTATGTATTGGCCTTCTGCGCCAATGTTCCAAATGCCTGCTTTGAACCCCATAGACAATCCAATAGCGATCAAAATCAAAGGACCCGCTTTGACCAACAATTGCGGTCGTGAATAGGCGGCAAAGGTCGGATCGAACAAAGGATCCCAAAAGATGATGCGGATGGCCTCAAACGGAGGCTTTCCAAGCATCGCAAACATCGCGCCACCAACGATCATCGTCAGGATGACAGCAAAGATTGGGGTGATTGCCGTCAGGGTACGTGATGGCTGAAGCCGCTTTTCCAGTCTAATCATGGCGTTACCCCTGTATTTTTGTCATGTGCCAAGATTGGTTCATGCATGTTCCGCTCCGCCCATCATCAACCCGATTTCATCAACGCTTAGGGAATGTGTATCCTTTAGCTCAGACAAGCGGCCTTCGTTCAAGGCCCCAAAGCGGTCTGAGATTTCCATCAACTCGTCCAAATCTTGGCTGATCACGATGATTGCGGCGCCCTTGTTGGCCAAATCCAAGAGGGATTGACGAATGGCCGCCGCTGCTGCCGCATCAACCCCCCAAGTTGGTTGATTAACCACCAAGACTCGGGGATCTTGCATCACCTCGCGTCCAATCACAAATTTTTGCAAATTCCCCCCTGATAAGGAGCCTGCTGTGCTTTTGGCGCTAGGGGTGCGGACGTCAAAGGCCTGAATAACGCTCTCGGCAAAGCCTTGCGCCTTTTTCCAGTTCAAGAAGCCGTTCTTAACCAAAGACTGACGGTCAATGGCGGTCATCATAGCGTTTTCCACCAAGCTCATATTGGGCGCGGCTGCATGACCTAGACGTTCTTCTGGACCACTTAGGATGCCCAAGGATCGCCTTTTATTGGGGCTATATCCCCCGATTGATTGTCCTTCAAATAGGATAGACTGCGGTGTTGCACGCATTTCCCCAGACAGCGCGGCGAGCAGTTCATCTTGACCATTTCCCGCAACGCCACCAATGCCCAAAATTTCACCGGCACGCACAGCAAACGAAACATCGCGCAAGGACGTGCCAAAGGCATCTTCGGACCGACAGGTGAGGTGAGACACCTCCAGAAGTGTATCGCCAAGCGTGTTCGTCGCCTTTTTGGGTGCGCTAAAGCTGCTGCCGACCATCATTTCCGCCAATTCCCGCGCGGTTGCCGCCGCAGGTTCGCAGGTCGCAACTTTTTTCCCATGTCGAAGAATGGTCGCCGTATCACAGAGCGTTCGAATTTCTTCGAGCTTGTGGGAAATATAAAGAATGGATTTCCCCTCTGCTTTTATTTTGCGCAGCGTTTCAAACAGAATCTCCACTTCTTGAGGTGTCAAAACCGATGTCGGTTCATCCATAATCAAAAGCTGTGGATTTTGCAAAAGACAGCGGATAATTTCAACGCGTTGCCGTTCACCAGCGGAGAGGCCACCCACCTTTTTGAACGGATCTAGGGGCAATCCATAGGCCTGAGAGACTTCAGTTATTTGTCGAGCCAAATCACGTGTCTTTGGCGGTGTTTCCATGCCTAATGCAATATTTTCGGCCACATTTAACGCGTCAAAGAGGGAGAAATGTTGAAACACCATGGCGATCCCTGCGGCCCGTGCGGAGCGTGGTTCGCTTGGGGAAAAGGCCTGACCATTTAGGGTCAATGTGCCTTTATCAGGCTTTACCAACCCATAGATCATTTTGACGAGCGTTGATTTCCCTGCCCCGTTTTCCCCTAACAGCGCGTGAACCTCACCATGGCCAATGTCAAAGGAGACATCGTCATTGGCAACCACGCCGGGATAGGCCTTGGTCAACCCTTTGAGGCTCAGCAGAGTAGAGGTCATGCAGTTTCCTTCCTCACGTCACGATGTTGCTCAGACCTTTGGATCAAAGACTGTGCAACGCCAATTGCGATCTGTTGTGGATGCTTCCCTAATGCGGGCAACCCAATCGGGCAAGTTATTCGATCGATTTCTGTGTCTAAATGACCCAAATTCTGTAACTTTGATCGAAAGCGCCCCATTTTTGTACGCGATCCAATGAGACCGACAAAGGAAAAGTCATGCAAAAGCGCCTGATGACAGAGTTCCAAATCTAACGCATGCGAAAAGGTTAAAATCAGATGATGCGTGTCGTGGGGCGCATGTGCCATGAACCGCTCTGGGGTGTCACCATAGAGCTGAGAAACGTCGCTGGGAATATGATCAGGAAATCGGTTCTTTTGGGTGTCGATCCAAGTGATTTCAAAATCAGGAAGCGGGCTTAGGACAGAGACCAAAGCCCGCCCCACATGCCCAGCCCCCCAAATCCACAGGGGTTTTGTGAGCCGACGCACGGGTTCAATGATCCAACCGTCGCGAACTTGGGTGCTCAAGGCGTGATTGCCATTGCGGAGGTTACTGATGAGCCGTTTGATGGAAAATGGGACATCTGATGACGACCCAATGGGGCGTGCAACATAGGGATCCGTTAATTTTGCCAAGCGTTGCGCATCATAGACTTCAGTGAGCAGCTGAACAAATCCGCCGCAACATTGCCCAAGCGAAGGACCAAGGGGATGTGCGCTCGTAAAATCCTTGCCCGTGCCCAAGGCCTGCCGCGCAGCCAAAGTCCCCTGATATTCCAATGCGCCGCCACCAATTGTGCCCTGTTGCCCTGTGTCCCAAACATACATGACCGTCGCGACATCACGCGGTGTGGATCCTTTGATATCAACGACAACAATACGGGCCACACGTTCGTGGCGCGCAATCAAATCCGCAAGCTCAGCGCGATCAAACCCCATGGCGCGCTGTCCTAATTGCTTGCAAAACGCACTCAGGTGTCGCAGGGGCGTTCAAATGTGGATAGTGTGTGCCACATTGAGAGACCGCATGGCTAAGCGCCAGAAAGGTCGAAATTCCGTGCATGAAAGGCGGCTCGCCAACGGCTTTGGATTTGTGGATAGTGTCTTCGGTATTTTCAGTATCCCAGAGGGTAACATTGAACTCAGCAGGGCGATCCGCAAAGGCAGGGATTTTGTAGGTTGAGGGCGCATGTGTTTTCAACGCGCCACGGGCATCCCAGACCAATTCTTCTGTGGTTAACCAACCTGTTCCTTGTACATAGGCGCCTTCGATTTGTCCGATGTCTAAAGCAGGGTTCAAGCTCTTGCCAACGTCATGCAATATATCTGTTCTTAGGATACGATATTCACCAGTTAATGTATCAATCACAACTTCGCTGACCGACGCGCCATATGCGAAATAAAGGAATGGCCGTCCATGACCCGCGATGCGGTCCCACGCAACCTTTGGCGTCTTGTAGTATCCTGTGGCCGACAGGCTGATACGATGTTCGTAGGCTGCTTTGATGACGTCCTCAAATCTTAGGCTCTGATCTTTGACAAGCACATGTTCATCGGCGAATGAGATGTCAGAGGCCGCACAAGAATATCGCTCTGATAGAAACCCTATCAAACGATCTTTCAGAGTGTCACAGGCGGCTTTGACAGCCATCCCATTGAGATCACTTCCCGAACTTGCGGCCGTGGCGGATGTATTGGGAACTTTGGCCGTATCCGTCGCTGTAATTTTGATCCGATCCAACCCTAGCCCAAAACTATGCGCGGCGACTTGGGCCACCTTTTGAAACAAACCCTGACCCATTTCTGTGCCGCCATGGTTCAACCGCACTGTGCCATCTTGATAGATATTCACCAGAGCGCCTGCTTGGTTCAAATGCGTGAGGGTAAAGGATATCCCAAATTTAACAGGGCTAAAGGCAATGCCGCGTTTCAATATTTGGTTCCGCTCATTCCAAGCGTCAATGTCGGAACGCCGCTGTTCGTAGTCTGATTGAGCGACCAAATCCCGCGTTAACGCATTTAGGACAAAGTCCTCAACAGGCATCCCATAGGGGGTGGTCTGGTGGTCGGTCTTCAGCTTTGGTAAAATACTCCCGCCGGAGGCATCCACGGGGTCAACAGCACGTTCGGTATAATAATTGACGCGCCGCACCTCCAAAGGATCCATTTTCAGCTGATGCGCCACGTGGTCCATGACGCGCTCAATCCCGATCATTCCTTGCGGTCCGCCAAATCCACGAAAGGCCGTCGCGCTTTGAGTGTTGGTTTTGAGGCGATGGCTTTCGATGCGAATGTTGGGCAAATAATAGGCATTATCTGCATGGAGCATTGCGCGATCTGCAACGGGCAAAGACAAATCCTGCGCCCAGCCGCACCGTGCATAGTGCGTGAAATCAACGCCAAGGATTTTACCATCTTGGGAACAGCCGACGCGATATTGAATTCGGAAATCATGCCGTTTGCCCGTGATGATCATGTCATCATCGCGGTCATAGCGCATTTTGCAGGGTTGGCCTGTATATTGCGCGGCAATGGCACAGGCACAGGCAAGCGCATTTCCTTGGCTTTCTTTACCTCCAAATCCGCCACCCATGCGACGGACTTCGACGCGCACATCATGCATTCCGACCCCAATAGCATCCGCGACTTTGTGTTGGATTTCGGTGGGGTGCTGGGTGCTGCTATGCACAACCATTTCGCCATCTTCTTGCGGCATCGCAAGGGCCGCTTGGCCTTCTAAATAGAAATGTTCTTGCGCGCCTATGTCAAAACTATCCTCAAGGACAATTGGCGCTTGATCAAGGGTGGCTATGTCCCCTTGCCCGTAAATGCGGGGGCCGTCTTCAAAACGACTATTGGCGGCTAAGGCATCCTCGATTGTCAGAATGGGCGTCTCTTCGTCATACTGCACGTTTGCTAGCCGTGCGGCCTTGCGCGCGGCAAGGTGGCTCTCTGCGATGACGAGGAAGATGGGTTGACCAAGGTAATGGATATCGCCGTCAGAAAGAAGCGGTTCATCATGTGCGCTGGGCGAAACATCATTGGCAAAGGGAAGCTGGCCCGAGGTTAGCACATCAACGACACCCTCAGAGGCAAGCACAGCCGATAGGTCAAGCGCGGTGATGGTGCCTTTTGCGATGCTCGACAAACCAAAGGCAAGGTGCAGGGTATTTGCTGGGGTAGGGATGTCGTCGATATAGCGGGCTTGTCCCGTAACATGAAGCAAAGCGGCATCGTGAGGAAGGGGCTTGTGAACGCTCATAGGGACACCTCCCGCACAGAAGTCGTTTCACCAGACAGGTCATAGAAATAGCGTTTCAACAGGTTCTTGGCGACCTCCATCCGATAGTGTGAAGAGGCCCGCATATCATCGAGTGGAGTGAAGTCTTGTTCTAAGGCGTCTATGACGCGCTCTATGGTGTCCATGGACCACTTTGATCCGATAAGCGATTTTTCCAATGCCGTGGCCCGTTTGGGGATGCCTGACATTCCTCCAAACGCTATGCGCGCGGCGCTTACGGTGTCGCCGTCCAGGGTGATGTTAAAACACCCACAAAGCGCGGAAATATCCTGATCAAAGCGTTTTGATATTTTGTAGCACCTGAGGGATGTTGCTTTGTTCGGGATGATAATGGCTTGGATGAATTCTGATGTCCTGAGGTCTTGGACGCCATAGTCGATAAAGAAATCCTCTATCGGTACTGTTCTGATATGAGACCCTTTTCTCAGCTCTAGCTCCGCGCCCAAAGCAATGAGAACAGGGGCGCTATCCCCGATAGGCGATCCATTGGCGATATTGCCGCCGAGGGTGGCGGCCATGCGGACTTGGGTCGATGCATAGCGTTGGAGCAAATCAGCAAAGGCTGGATGTGTATCCAAGGCCCAAAGGCGCAGGTCTTCGATAGAGGTCATTGCACCGATGCGGGTTGTTTGGCCTGTGTTTTGGATAAAGTTGAGGTCATGGACTTGGTTTAAGAAGGTCACCTGTCCCAAGTCGCGGAAGTCCTTGGTGACCCAAAGCCCGACATCTGTTGCTCCTGCGATAAGAGTTGTCTCTGGAAATGCCATGAGACGGGTGGCGAGCGCATCGCTCGACCCAGGCTGCGCCTCGGTCAGCTCTTTGCTCGGGCAGGATGCAAGCACCTGCCGATCGCGCTGTAGCCATGGGGGATTTGGGATTTGTGTGGCCTCTTGGGCGGCGCGTGCAATTGGCGCATATCCTGTGCAGCGACAGAGGTTTCCCGCTAGTGTTGTGTCATGATCCGCATCTTGGTTGATTTGTGCGGCAACCATTGATGTCACGAACCCCGGCGTGCAAAATCCGCATTGCGATCCATGCAGGTCAATCAAGGCCTGTTGAACAGGATGGGGTGTCCCCTCAATGCCAACACCTTCGACGGTGCGAATGGCTTTGCCTTGAAGTTGCGGCAAAAACAAAATGCATGCATTCAAGGGTTTAACCGTTTCCTCGTCGATGACAATGACAGTACAGGCACCACAGTCCCCTTCGTTGCAGCCTTCTTTGGTACCGCAAAGCCCACGCGTGTCGCGGAGCCAATCCAATAGCGTGGTGGTGGGCGAACAGTCTACCACATCCACGGTCTCTCCGTTCAGAAGAAACGAGATATTCATAATGAAAACCAGCCGCCTTACCCTTATTTACACCATGCGTGCTTACTTCGATGCGGCGTAGAAATAAGCGGTGTTCCCTGTTGGGAATATGAAAACGTCAAAAAACCTGTTTGGCAAGCCTTTTGTTTCCCGTCATCGCAGCCTATCCTGTTCCTCATGACAGAGACCCCCCGATTCATTCACCTGCGCGTTCATACGGAATATTCCCTTCTTGAGGGAGCGATACGGTTGAAAAAACTGCCGTCCATGTGTGCGGATATGGATATGCCCGCAGTGGCGGTCACCGACACGAACAACCTCTTTTCTGCGCTGGAATTTTCAGTTGGCGCCAGTGATGCGGGCATTCAACCGATCATGGGATGTCAGGTTGATCTCTGCTATCTCAATGCACAACCTGGAGAGCGTGCAAAACAGCCCGCTCCCCTTGTTTTACTGGCGCAAACTGAGGTTGGATATGAGAACCTGATGAAGCTTAATTCCTGTCTTTATGTGGATAAAGGGGATCAGTTGCCTCAGGTCACATTTGAGGAGCTCACGCAATTTAGCCAAGATGTGATCTGTCTCACTGGGGGGGCTGATGGCCCCGTTGGTATGTTGTTGCAAGCGGGTCAACGCCCTGCTGCGCTTGATCTTATGACCCGCCTCAAGGCAATTTTTGAGGACCGTCTCTATGTCGAACTTCAGCGCCATCCAGAGGACGGCGGTCTTCCCCAAAATGAGCGCGCTACGGAACGCGGGTTCGTTGAGATGGCCTATGATATGGGGCTTCCCCTTGTTGCCACCAATGACGTCTATTTCCCAAAATCCGAGATGTATGAGGCGCATGATGCCCTGATTTGTATCGCGGATGGGGCCTATGTTGATCAACAAGAGGGGCGTCGCCGCCTTACCAATCAGCATTACATGAAATCCCCCCAAGAAATGGCAGCCCTCTTTGCGGACCTGCCAGAAGCCATTGAGAACACAATAGAAATTGCGCGACGCTGTGCGTTCAAGGCCTATCGGCGTGATCCCATCTTGCCGAAATTTGCGGATGACGAAGTTGTCGAACTCCGCCGTCAAGCAGAGCAGGGTCTTAAGGATCGCCTTGCCGTTATTCCCCACGCGACTTCGGTTGAAGACTATGAAAAGCGGCTCGAATTTGAGCTGAACATCATCGAAGGCATGGGCTTTCCTGGCTATTTCTTGATCGTTGCGGATTTCATCAAGTGGGCCAAGGATCAAGATATCCCCGTGGGGCCGGGCCGTGGGTCTGGTGCGGGCTCTCTGGTGGCTTATGCGCTGACCATTACCGACCTTGATCCCCTGCGGTATTCGTTGCTGTTCGAGCGGTTCTTGAACCCTGAACGTGTCTCTATGCCTGACTTTGACATCGATTTTTGCATGGATCGCCGCGAAGAGGTTATCCAATATGTTCAGCAAAAATATGGGCGTGACAAAGTTGGGCAAATCATCACCTTTGGGGCGTTGTTGTCCAAGGCGGCGGTGCGCGATATTGGACGCGTTCTGCAAATGCCGTATGGTCAGGTGGATCGCCTGTCCAAGATGATCCCTGTTGAAGGTGTGAAACCTGTCAGCATTGAAAAAGCCCTCAAAGACGAACCGCGCCTTCGCGAAGAAGCCCGCTCAGAAGAAGTGGTTGACCGCCTTTTGACCTATGGTCAACAGGTTGAAGGGTTGCTTCGCAATGCCTCAACGCACGCTGCGGGTGTGGTGATTGGGGACCGTCCTTTGGATGCCTTGGTGCCACTGTACCAAGACCCGCGATCCGACATGCCCGCCACGCAATTCAACATGAAATGGGTTGAACAAGCGGGCTTGGTGAAATTCGATTTCCTCGGTTTGAAAACGCTCACTGTCATTCAAAACGCGGTTGATTTAGTCCTGAAATCAGGGCGCCCTTTGCATATTGCCGCGGATGGGACACAGCTTTATTCACCTGCGGAGGGCGCTGAAAATCAGATAAACGCCATTCCATTGGATGATGAGGCCTCGTACAAACTTTATGCCGCTGCGAAAACCGTCGCGGTGTTTCAGGTGGAAAGCTCGGGCATGATGGATGCCCTGAAACGGATGCGCCCGACCTGTATCGAAGATATCGTTGCCCTTGTTGCGCTCTATCGTCCGGGTCCGATGGAAAATATTCCAACCTATTGCGAGGTCAAAAATGGCCTCAAAGAGCGCGAATCTGTTCATCCTCTTATTGATGATATCCTAGAAGAGACCCAAGGAATTATCGTTTATCAAGAACAGGTTATGCAGATTGCTCAGGTCATGGCGGGCTATAGCCTTGGTGGTGCGGACCTCCTGCGTCGCGCGATGGGTAAAAAGATCAAAGAAGCGATGGACGCCGAACGCCCCAAATTTGAAAAAGGGGCGGGTGAAAACGGTGTGGACGCGAAAAAAGCGTCCGAAGTGTTCGACCTCTTGGAAAAATTTGCCAACTACGGGTTCAACAAATCCCATGCGGCGGCCTATGCGGTTGTCTCCTATCAAACGGCGTGGCTCAAGGCGAACCATCCAGTGGAATTCATGGCCGGTGTGATGAATTGCGATATTCATTTAACCGACAAGCTCGCAGTCTATTTTGAAGAAGTTAAAAAAGGATTAGACCTTCCGTACGTACCCCCTTGCGTGAACCGATCAGAGGCCACATTCGATGTTGTCGATGGGGCCTTGGTCTATGCGCTGGGCGCGTTGAAAAACGTAGGTGTCGAGGCGATGCGATTGGTCACAACGGCGCGCGCGGACAAACCCTTTGTCACGCTCTTTGATTTCGCGCGTCGGGTGGATTTGAAACGGGTCGGCAAACGCCCCTTGGAAATGCTCGCGCGCTCTGGGGCGTTTGATCAGCTGGATGCAAACCGACGTCGGGTCTTTGATAGCTTGGATCCTTTGGTCGCCTATTCTGCGGCGATCCATGAACAAAAGGCCTCTAACCAAGTGTCCTTGTTTGGCGAAGCGGGCGATGATCTTCCGGAACCGCGCTTGTCTCCTGTGAATGATTGGTTGCCTGCGGAACGCCTCGCAGAAGAGTTCAAAGCCATCGGATTTTACCTGTCTGGACATCCTTTGGATGACTACATGCCCCCCCTAAAACGCAAGGGAATTCTGACCCTGGATGAGGTGATGGCCAAGGCCCAATCCGGCCCTATCGTTGCCAAACTCGCAGGGGTTGTTGCAGGGCGACAGGAACGTAAATCTGCCAAGGGCAATCGCTTTGCCTTTGCACAACTCAGCGATCCAACGGGTGCATATGAAATTACGTTGTTTTCCGATACCTTAGACAAATGTCGCGACTTCTTGGAAACAGGGGCCAAAGTTGTGGTGACTGTCGAGGCAACCCTGGAATCAGACCAACTGAAACTCCTCGGTCGTTCTATGGCGCCTGTGGATACCGCCGTGGCGGATGCTGGGGCTTCTGGCCTGCGCATTTACATCGAAAACCCAGATGCTGTTCCCGCCGTTGCCTCCGTCTTGGGGCAAGCTGTGGCACAGACGACATCTGGGGGACGGGGACCTGTCTATTTCTGCCTCATGGATCCGAAACTTCCCGGCGAAGTGATGATGGAGTGCGGTCAGGATTACCCCGTAAACCCCCAAATCAAAGGCGCGATCAAAAGCCTCTCTGGCGTCATGGAAGTCGAAGAAATTTAACCAAATTCGCCTCTCTGTTTCACATCGGTAAACCGTCGGTATTGCGTCGGTAAACCACACCTTTTCGCGCAACAGCTGGCACATTCACAAAAAATGACGCAACACCCCTCTCATTTTTTGTCGAAAAATATCCTCGCCGAAGGCTCCCACGGGGACCACTCTTACGACTCGGTTGGATTTTCGGGCTTTTGATTTAGCTTAATTCTGGTAGGAAGAGCCAAATCCAAAGAAAGCCCTGTTATGACTGAAACCTTCAAAATCACATTAGCACAGTTGAACCCGACCGTCGGGGATTTTGAAAGCAATAGCGCCAAGATTTGCGACACATGGCAACAGGCCAAAGACGCAGGAAGCGATCTTGTGGCCTTTCCGGAGATGTTTTTGACGGGCTACAACACCCAAGACTTGGTTCGCAAACCCGCCTTTCTCGATACTGCCGAGGCCTATGTTCAAAAAATCGCCACAGCGTGTGCTGAGGGGCCAGCCATTGCTTTGGGCGCGCCCATTCGGGAGAATGACAAGCTTTTTAATGCCTATGTGATCCTAGAGGGCGGCGCGATCAAAGCCGTGGTTCAGAAACACCATTTGCCCAATCAAAACGTCTTTGACGAAGTGCGCATCTTTGATCAAGGCCCGATCAGCGGTCCTTATGTCTGCGGCCCGCTTCGGATTGGGTCACCAATATGCGAAGATGCTTGGCACGAAGATGTGGCGGAAACCATGGCCGAAACGGGGTCGGATGTTTTGTTGATCCCGAATGGATCGCCCTATTATCGCGGGAAACATGATCTACGCGTTAACTTGATGGTGTCGCGGGTGATCGAAACGGGGCTGCCGCTGATCTATTTGAACATGGTCGGTGGCCAAGATGATCAGGTATTCGACGGCGGGTCTTTCGTGTTGAACACGGGTGGTGAGCTTGCGCTTCAATTGCCATTCTTTGAAGAGGCAATCGCGCATATTGAGGTAAGCCAGCAGGCTGGCGGCTGGCGCGTGCAGCCTGCACAAAAGGCCTCTGTTCCTGATCAAATGGAAACCGATTATGCCGCTATGGTTCTCTCGTTAAGGGATTATTGCCGCAAGACTGGATTTACCAAGGTTCTCTTGGGCTTGTCCGGTGGCATCGATAGCGCGATTGTCGCGACGATTGCGGCGGATGCTTTGGGCGCTGAAAATGTGCGCTGTGTCATGTTGCCGTCGGAATATACCTCCCAAGCCTCCTTGGACGATGCCAAGGAATTGGCGGAAAACTTGGGATGCCGTTATGATTTTGTCCCCATTGCCGAAGGGCGCGGGGCGATTACCAATACGCTTGCCCCCTTGTTTGAGGGGACAGACCCAGATTTGACCGAAGAAAACATTCAATCGCGGTTGCGCGGTCTGTTGTTGATGGCGCTGTCTAATAAGTTCGGTGAAATGCTTTTGACCACAGGTAATAAATCCGAAGTCGCGGTGGGCTATGCCACGATTTATGGGGATATGGCGGGGGGCTATAACCCGATCAAAGATATGTATAAGACGCGGGTTTTTGCGATTTGTCATTGGCGCAATGCCAATCACCGCGATTGGATGATGGGTCCCGAGGGGGCTGTTATCCCTGAAAATATCATCACCAAACCGCCAAGCGCCGAATTGCGCCCTGATCAAAAAGACAGCGATAGCCTACCAGATTATCCTGTTTTGGATGCTATTTTGGACATTCTTGTGGACCAGGATGGCTCGATCCAAGATTGTGTTGCCGCGGGCTTTGATATCAAGGACGCCAAACGGGTCGAACACCTGCTACATATCAGCGAATACAAGCGATTTCAGTCCGCGCCAGGCACGCGGTTAAGCCCGCGCGCCTTTTGGTTGGATCGCCGTTACCCCATCGCAAACCGTTGGCGCGATCCAAACTAATTTGGTCTAAGTGTCGTTGATGTCGTGGTCAAATGTTTTGACCGACCCAGTTTTGAGCTGAAAAAACTGACGTAGCAAGAGCCACGAAATCAACGAAAGCACGGCAAAGGTCAATATCAGCATAGAGGGCGAGACGACCACGCCAAGTGCCATCAATAGACCTGTTCCAATCGCACCTAAGGCAAAGCCTAAGAGGATAAAGGCCGGAAGAAGTGTTTCAAGGATGGCAAGAACAATTCCTGCGGCGATCCAAACCCACCATGTCGAAAAGATCCCCATTATCCGCGCCCTTTTAGCATTTTAAACGCATCACCAAAGGCCTCTAGCGCGTTGGCAGGGACGAGAATGGTATTGGCGCCACTGCCTTTTGCGACTTCCATGATACCTTCGACTTGTTTCAAGGCCACTTGATATTGCGCGGCTTCTAATCCGTTTTCTTCGATCGCTTTGGCGACAACTTGGGTTGCGTAGGCTTCGGCGTCGGCTTGGATGCGGCGGGCTTTGGCAACTTGTTCTGCTTCATAAAGCTGCGCATCGGCGGCCAATTCGACAGATCGTTTTTGACCTTCGGCTTCGGTGACTTGGGCACGACGTGCG
Source organism: uncultured Paracoccaceae bacterium (assembly GCA_965657215.1). Taxonomy (GTDB): domain Bacteria; phylum Pseudomonadota; class Alphaproteobacteria; order Rhodobacterales; family Rhodobacteraceae; genus JAHEJA01. Next base: position 6,880 of record CBFHNR010000021.1, on the reverse strand, counting down.
CGTTCTGCGTTCAACTGCTGCAACATCGCGGCGCGGGTGGCTTCGTCTAGGTTGACGTCCAGAATTTCGGCGCGGGTCACTTCGATCCCCCAGTCATCCACCATAGCATGCACGCTTTCGCGGATTTTGGTGATGAGCTGTGATCGGTTGGATTGAACCTCGTCCAGTTCCATTTTACCGATTTCGCTGCGCACAATACCGGCAACTGTTGTTGCAATCGCTCCGTCCACGTCGCGGATACGGTACACCGTCTTTTCCGGTTGTGTAATGCGATAAAACACGCTGGTTTCAACTTTGACCAAAACGTTGTCAGTTGTAATGGCGTCTTGTTCCGCGGTCGGAAGCTGACGTTCTAGGATGGAAATTTTATGGGCGACGGTGTCCAAGAAGGGAACGATAATATTGATCCCTGGCCCAAGGACAGAATGAAGGCGTCCGAACCGTTCGACCACATGTTTTTCCGATTGCGGAACGATGCGAATACCGAGAAAAATCGAAATAATGATAAAGGCTGCAACAAGCAGAATAACAATATTTTCGCTAAGTAGGTCTGTAATAAAAGCTTGATCCATTTTCTGTCCCTGAAATTTGTTATAGGATATAGGTAGGGAGAAAGTCCCAAAAATTCAAGCGAGATGAGGGGGTGATCTTGGACAGTTTATGCCGAGATTGTTTGCATATGTTCCAAGGATCTGGTCGCTGTTCTCAGTGCCGATCACCTCGTGTTGTGCGCAATGCGGAGCTGTTTCAATTAGGTATTGCGCATATGGATTGCGATGCCTTTTACGCCAGTGTGGAAAAACGCGATCGCCCTGATTTGGCGGATAAGCCAGTTATCATAGGCGGAGGGCGGCGTGGGGTTGTGTCCACGGCCTGTTATGTTGCCCGCATGCGCGGTGTGAAATCTGCAATGCCGATGTTTCAGGCGCTCAAACGCTGTCCCGAAGCGGTTGTGATTAAGCCGCGCATGCAGCTTTATGTCGATATCAGCCGCCAAATTCGCGCCATGATGGAAGAGCTGACCCCAGCGATCGAGCCTTTGTCGTTGGATGAGGCGTTTTTGGATTTGCGCGGGACGGAGCGGCTTCATGGGGTGCCACCTTCGGTGATGGTGGCGCGACTGGTGCGGCGGATGAAGGATGAATTGGGTGTGACGGGCTCAATTGGGTTGTCGCATAACAAGTTTTTGGCAAAAATTGCATCAGACTTGGACAAGCCCCACGGGTTCTCTGTGATTGGTCAGGCCGACACAGAGGGTTTTCTGCGCGACCGTCCTGTGCGGTTGATTTGGGGCGTTGGGTCCAGTGCGCAGGAAACGCTAGAACGGTCTGGCATTCGGACATTTGCGGATCTGCTGCGATGGGATCGCGATGACCTAAGGGTGAAATTCGGGTCGATGGGGGATCGGCTTTGGCATTTGGCGCGCGGTCAAGATTCCCGCTCGGTAAGCAACAACAGCCCGATGAAGTCGATCTCAAACGAAACGACTTTCTTTGAGGATACGTCAGACCCTGATCTGTTAGAGGGGCATCTGTGGCGCATGTGTGAAAAGGTATCAGATCGCGCCAAAGCCAAAGGGCTTGCTGGGCGTGTTGCCACGCTCAAGGTCAAAACCTCGGCACATAAAGTCATCTCGCGTAGGGTGACACTACGGGATGCAACGCAATTGGCGGATACCCTATTTCGCAATGTCAAAGTGATGTTTGATCAATTGGAAAGGGGCAAAGCCTATCGCCTGATTGGGGCAGGATTGTCCGATCTCTGTGATGAGGCGGATGCAGAACGGTATCAGGATTTACTAGACCCCAATGCCGCAAAACGAAGTGCAGCAGAACGCGCCACCGATAAGATACGTCAAAAATTTGGACCCGATGCGATTCTGAAAGGGCGCAGCTTGCGGTGATTATTCCGCCGCCAAAGAGGTGAGATCGCCGTGGGCCTCGATTAAAGTCCGAAACGCACGGGTAAGGCGCGATTTCACATCCTCGAATTGGCTGGATGGTTCAATGCGTGCTTCGTCTAAATACAAGCTGCGATCAATTTCGATTTGAATGGCATGTTGATGAGACGAGGGGCGGCCGTAGCGCTGCGTAATATAGGCGCCAGCAAAGGGCGCGTTTCGCGCGACTTTGAACCCTTCGGCCATCAATGCCTGCTCAAGCTCCAAGACAATGGGCTGTGAGGCCGAGGCCCCAAAGCGATCCCCAATAATAATGTCTGGGCGTTTGCTTGTCGGTTTGATTTGCGAAACCGCTTCGTGGGGCATGGAGTGAATATCAAGCAAGACGGAGTATCCCCAAAGAGTGCGCGTGCGCTCTAAGAGGTCGGTGAGTTTTGTATGATAGGGTGTCCAATACTCCGCGAGCCGCTGTTCTGCATCCTGAAGGGAGAGCTTGCCGCGATAGATGGGCTGCGAATGGGCGACAACACGGGGAATCACACCAAGGCCAGATGTGATTCTGGGATTAAGTCCACGGCTTCGTGCCCCTGCGATTAGAGCGGGGTCCAATTCTTCTGGTGCGCGGTTAAGATCCACAAAGGCACGTGGCGCGCTCGCACAGATCAGTGGCGCCCCAATTTGAGGAAGCGCCTCAAGTAACAGATCTACATAGGCATCTTCAGAACTCCGCAGGGCGTGTTCGCCGAGAATCGACATGTTCCTAAAGGCTTTGCTATAGTCTCGACCACTATGCGGAGACGCAAAAACAAGTGCCGTGCCAATGGTTTCTGGCAGGCCAAGGTGATATGCATCCGTATTTTCACGCAAAATCGTCATTGGGTGTGTATAAACCAAAACAAATAGATATCAAAAGCCCTTGAACATGCTGACACAAACTTTTATAGACCCGACACCGGCGCGAATTTTCGCGTCCCATTTTTTTTGGGACAAGGGCGTGTTGGTATAAGTACGGGCGGTTAGCTCAGCGGTAGAGCACTACGTTGACATCGTAGGGGTCACAAGTTCGAACCTTGTACCGCCCACCATGAATTCATTGTCCCCTAGGGGACGACCTGCAATGGCGCAAATGACGCGCCGCGATAGACTGGAGAAGGTTATGAAAGTTAAGAACTCACTCCGCTCGCTCAAGCAGCGTCACCGCGACTGTCGTGTCGTGCGCCGTAAAGGCCGCGTGTACGTCATCAACAAGACGCAGCGCCGTTTCAAAGCCCGTCAGGGCTAAGCGAGCTTCCACGTAATTTAGTGGTAACAAAAAGCCCCGCCTTTGGCGGGGTTTTTTGTTGCAGTTTTATTTGGGGGCTGCGCCCCCGTTTTTTGAGTATTTCGTGCAAAGATGAAATTAGATAGATTTCATTTCTTCTAGAATAGCACGGGCGGCCATTGCGGGATCGGGCGCTTGCCAAATAGGGCGGCCGACAACGATATGGTCTGAGCCGTTTTTGATCGCATCCGCAGGTGTTGTGATCCGTTTTTGATCCCCTTTGTCGGCCCCT
>CBFHNR010000021.1:0-3329 GCA_965657215.1 uncultured Paracoccaceae bacterium | reverse complement strand
AATCGGGCCATTGCTTGTGACAAAGGTTACGAGACCAAAGAGTGTTGCCTCTTTGGCGTCATATGTGATGTTGCTATATGTGACTTTGATAAGGCGCATTTGGTGATCCATGTATATCCCTTGTAGATATAAAAGACACAAAAGGATAGTTTTTAGCCCTTTGGTGTAAAAAATTAGAAAATCTTGAAAAATATTTTGGAAATGCCCAAATAGAACGAGAAGGCCACAGAGGGGCATGCCAAGAGTTGGGTGTTCTAAAGGAGTGGCGCTTATAGAAGGAGAGACCCATGGACTTGACCAAGTTCACGGAACGCGCGCGCGGATTTGTTCAAGCGGCGCAGACCATTGCTATTCGTGAAAACCACCAACGTATTTTGCCCGAACATCTCTTGAAAGCGATGATGGATGATGAGCAGGGCTTTGCCACCAATTTGATCACGCAATCGGGGGGCGATGCCCTTGTGGTGCGTCAAGCGGTTGATGCCGCGGTTGCCAAGCTTCCTCAGGTCAGCGGTGAGGGCACGCAGGTGTTTGTGGATACCTCGACCGCTAAAATCTTGGGCGAGGCTGAAGCGATTGCCAAAAAAGCGGGGGATCAATTTGTTCCTGTTGAAAGGGTGCTTATGGCGCTTGCTCTTGGCAAATCGGCGGCGAAAGACGCGCTGTCCAAGGGGAATGTGTCGGCTCAGGCGTTGAATGCGGCGATCAATGATATCCGCAAAGGGCGCAAGGCGGATAGCGCCACTGCGGAAGATGGCTATGAAGCCTTAGAGAAATACGCACAGGATTTGACCCAAGCCGCACGCGACGGCAAGATTGATCCCATCATTGGACGGGACGATGAAATCCGCCGTGCGATGCAGGTCTTGTCACGACGCACCAAGAACAATCCTGTTTTGATCGGGGAGCCAGGTGTCGGGAAAACGGCGATTGCCGAGGGCATGGCTCTGCGTATCGTGAATGGGGATGTTCCCGAATCCCTTAGGAACAAGCGGTTGATGGCCTTGGATATGGGGGCCTTGATTGCGGGGGCGAAATATCGTGGTGAATTCGAAGAACGGCTCAAGGCGATATTGAACGAAATTAGCGCCGCCGCTGGTGAGGTGATCTTGTTCATCGATGAGATGCACACTTTGGTGGGCGCTGGTAAATCCGAGGGTGCGATGGATGCGGCGAATTTGATCAAGCCTGCTTTGGCGCGTGGGGAATTGCACTGTATTGGCGCAACGACCTTGGATGAATATCGCAAATATGTGGAAAAGGATGCGGCCTTGGCCCGTCGGTTCCAGCCTGTGATTGTCAGCGAGCCAACGGTTGAGGATACCATAAGCATTTTGCGCGGGATCAAAGAAAAATACGAGCTACACCATGGGGTGCGCATTTCCGATAGCGCGTTGGTCTCTGCCGCGACCTTGTCGCATCGTTATATCACGGATCGGTTCTTGCCTGATAAAGCGATTGACCTCGTGGATGAGGCCGCGAGCCGCCTGCGCATGGAGGTCGATAGCAAACCAGAAGAGCTGGATGCGATGGACCGCGAAATCTTGCAAAAGCAGATCGAAGCCGAGGCATTGCGCCTTGAGGATGATGCCGCGTCGCAAGACCGCTTAGACACCTTGCTCAAGGATTTGTCGGATCTTCAGGAACGTAGCTCTGAAATGACCGCCCAATGGCAAGCAGAGCGCGACAAATTAGAAGGCGCCCGTGACCTCAAGGAAAAACTAGACCGCGCACGGGCTGAACTGGAAATAGCCAAGAGGGATGGCAATTTGGCCAAGGCGGGTGAATTATCCTATGGGGTTATTCCGCAATTGGAAAAGGACCTCGCCGCAGCAGAGGCGCGCGATGACGAGGATGTCATGGTCGAAGAAGCTGTGCGACCTGAGCAAATCGCCCAAGTGGTCGAGCGTTGGACAGGTATTCCAATGGCTAAGATGTTAGAGGGCGAGCGTGAAAAGCTATTGCGCATGGAAGACGAACTTCATCGCCGTGTCATCGGCCAAAAGACAGCTGTGACAGCGGTGTCTAATGCGGTGCGTCGTGCGCGCGCTGGGCTGAATGATGAAAACCGTCCTCTTGGATCGTTCTTGTTCCTTGGGCCAACGGGTGTGGGCAAAACCGAATTGACCAAAGCGGTGGCGAATTTCCTCTTTGATGATGACAATGCGATGGTGCGCATAGATATGTCTGAATTCATGGAAAAGCATGCGGTGTCGCGGTTGATCGGGGCCCCTCCTGGGTATGTTGGCTATGATGAGGGCGGTGTCTTGACCGAAGCGGTTCGGCGCAGACCCTATCAAGTTGTCCTGTTTGACGAGGTCGAGAAGGCGCATCCAGATGTGTTTAACGTTCTCTTGCAAGTCTTGGATGATGGGGTTTTGACGGATGGACAGGGGCGCACGGTTGATTTCAAACAGACCTTGATCATCTTGACCTCAAACCTTGGGGCGCAGGCATTGAGCCAATTACCCGAAGGTTCGGATAGCGCCGATGCCAAGCGCGATGTGATGGATGCAGTACGGGCGCATTTCCGTCCTGAGTTCTTGAACCGCTTGGATGAAACCGTGATCTTTGATCGTCTGGCGCGTCAAGATATGGGCGGGATCGTCGATATTCAGCTTGCGCGTTTGATGAAACGGTTGGCTGCGCGCAAGATCACTTTGACCTTGGATGACGCTGCCCGGGCATGGCTTGCAGACGAAGGCTACGATCCAGTCTTCGGCGCGCGCCCTCTAAAACGGGTGATCCAACGCGCCTTGCAAGACCCCTTGGCGGAAATGTTGTTAGCTGGGGATGTGGCTGACGGACAAACCTTGGCCGTCAGCGCCGGCGCAGAAGGCTTGCTCATCGGTGATCGCGTCGGCGCAACCCACCGAGAACGCCCCAACGAGGCAAGTGTTCACTAACTAGACAAGGGGCGGGCAACCGCCCTTTTTCTTTCTTTTTGCCTTCGTCTATGTGATGAATTTCATCATGCGGTTGTTTTATATCTTTTTAATATCGTGCGTTATGGCGCTCTGGGTGAATAATTCATCGCTCTTGGCCGTACAGCCCTCCAAGGATGCGACCAAATTGATCGCGCATCGTGGCGTCCACCAAGTTTATGAAAACGTGGACCGTGGCAATGATCTGTGTCGTGCGAAACATATTGGACGGATTGAACATGATTTTGTTGAGAACACACTACCGTCTATTCAGGCTGCATTTTCCTTTGGCGCGGATGTCGTTGAAATCGATGTGCATCGTACCGTGGATGATGTTTTTGTCGTCTTTCACGATTGGACCTTGGACTGTCAAACCAATGGGACAGGTGTGACGCATAAACAAAC
>CBFHNR010000020.1:41323-48087 GCA_965657215.1 uncultured Paracoccaceae bacterium | reverse complement strand
TGGCGACCGCTCCGCGAGGCGAATTTGTCCAGACGTGCCAAAGCACTGGATCGGTCCGCCGTGAACTCAAGCGTTTCTTCTTGCGCGTCAAACGCAAATAAATCAGATGTGCTCATCCTGCTCTCCGACATTTCTGTGAACAATATTTAACCTCATCCCAAACTTTCGCCCATTTCTTGCGCCAAACAAAGGGACGCCCACAGGTCACACAGTCTTTGCTGGGAAGGTCTGATTTCTTGCGCATTTTCATATCGACCTCACAATGGCAGGCTAAGTTGATCGGGAGAGGTCTTGGCCGCGCGTCGTTTAGGGGTCTTCTTGCGGCTTGCGTGTTTGGCTAAAACTTTAGCTTTGTCCGCTTGGAATCCATAGGTTGAGCGCACGGACCAAATACGCTCTTTGGCAGTGCGCGCCGCTTCTATGGGGTCCACGATGGGATGCGGATAGAGTTTGCCTAAGACCTGTCCTGCATTCTCGGCTTTCCAAGGCTCTTGCAAATAGGGATCGCTGATGGCGGACAATTCGGGCAGCCAACGGCGGGTAAAGATACCTTTGGGGTCTTGGTCATGGCCTTGTTTGATGGGGTTATAGATACGGATGGTGTTGATCCCTGTGGTGCCTGATTGCATCTGAACTTGGCTCCAATGAATGCCTGGTTCATAATCCGTAAAATATCTCGCCAAGACCTGCCCCGTTGCCCGCCAATCGAGCCAGAGATGGTAGCTCGCAACCGCCATGACCATTGCGCGCATTCTAAAGTTGAGCCATCCTGTTGCACGCAAGCTGCGCATACAGGCATCCACAAAAGGCAGGCCCGTTTCCCCGTTTTCCCATGCTTGTAATCTGATCGCATCAGGGTCTAAGGGGCGCAATCCATTATAAGCTGGGTGCATGTTTTCAAATTCCAGCCTTGGTTCGTCTTCTAGTTTTTGCATGAAATGGCAATGCCAATGGAGGCGTGCATTGAATGCCTTTAGCGCCCCGCGCCATTGCGGTGTCCGAGGCTCAGTTTGCGCCCTCCATGTTGCCTGTGCGACCTCGCGCATCGACATTGTGCCCCATGTCAAATGTGGGGATATCCGAGAGCATGTCGCTTGACCCAAGAGAGGTGAGGACATCGCACTTCGATATGTCCGTCCACGGCGATTAAGGAAGGAATGAAGGGTCTCAATCCCTTGTTGACGGCCCCCTTGTTGCCTATCTCGACAGCCATCGTTCGTGAGGCTTATGCGACTTGAGAAATCGGGCAACTCAAAAGTGGTGTTGATAGGTGTTAGTCTAGGAGCGGATGTAACAGGCTGCGCCATGAAATGATCCCACTGCCCAGCCCAGCCATTACGCGAGCTTAGGCGGCGAACGACGCCCGTGTTTTGGATCTCATGCCATGCGATCCCATTGTCCTTGCACCACTGAGCCACGCGTTTGTCACGATCAAAGGACCACATGTTGCCAGTCTCTTCATGAGACCAAATATCTGTCACAGGATAGGTCGCGGTGAGCTCGCTCAAGCATTGCACAGCATCCCCGAACATAACGACAAGGGGTTGGCCAAGCTGTGCTAAATCTGCGTGTAATTCGCGCAAGCTGTCCTGAACAAATTGCCACTGTCTCAGGGACGCATCTTTTTGCGCCCATAATTCAGGTTCAATGATATAAACAGGCAACACAGGCCCACGCTCCGCTGCTTTCGCCAGCGCGGCATGATCCTCAACCCGTAGATCCCGCTTGAACCAAACGATGTGCAAAACTCAGCTCACTTTTTGTTAGATAAAACAGTTAGCGCCGCGTGTTTGGAATTCAATTTAAGTCAAGAAACTTTGGGTGTGACCGAAGCGCAGATATTTTCTGCGCCATTCAACTAGTCCCAATGAACGAAATACCTTGAGTGCAAAAGGGGGTGATTCAGTGTGAGCTTGACTGAATCACCGATAGAGATTTTGGCCTCTGGATGGATATCTTTGATGTCCACACGCTCACCATCCTTGAGTATGTTGACACCAAGGTTAGGCGGTGGATCCCCTTCGAAATTCACAATCATTGTCAGGGTTTCGACTGGCGCAGTAATGAGCTCTGCCGTAAATGAAAACCGAATATTAGGCGGGTCGATAATGTCGTAATGGGCATCTCGAACGAACCAGTCCCCAGGGGTCAAAGGGTGCTCTAAATCCAAATAATAATTTCGCGTTTCTCCGACTTTGGATACTCTCGAAGCAGGCTGATCATTGATCGTCACATTTTGAGGCGCTAGAGGAGAGCGCAAGCCGACGCGAAATTTCGTAAGAGTCCCATTGACCACGTAGCCTTCGCTTCGATGATGCATATGGGCCGAATGGAAATTTGAATGAACGTCATAAATGCGCGTGACCTCTGTTAGGAAGAATTTTCCATCAGAGCCTGTGGGAGTATAATTTGTGACATACTCATGAAGGTCTCGCGACGCGGCGCGCAAGGAAGGCACATTAAATTTTTCTTGGATGGCTTTGGTGTGCGATTTCACGGTCTCTGGTGAAATCTTCAGACGTTTTGCAATCTCATCCCTCGATTTTCCTGCATTAATGAGGTCTAACACCTGAAATTGACGACGTGTCAGGAGAGGAGGTCGCATCTGAAAACTGCTTACCTTGTTAGATCTAAAATGCTGTTAGAAGTATTCCAATAATCGCACAGCCAAAGGTCGCATACCCACCGTCAATCAACGTTAATTTAAAGGGTCGATCCCCGTACGCGTTATTGATCATAATCCAAGGTGAGATAAAGAAAAGCCCGATCCCAAGGCCGCTTTGCAGACCTTTGCTAACAGTATCAATATTGGCCATTTCGAAGGTATGCCGCATCATTCCAGCCACGATCAGCATGGCAATAGCGGCCAGTATAAATGGCAGTGGGCTGCTATTTTCGGGACGCCCGTTTTCGTCGCATTTAATATTCGCGGCTTTTAGCCATGGTTTGGACAAGGCCATGTACCAAATTGCGCCAAATACAAAGCTTCCTAGTGCCGCTGCAAAAACATTCCAAAGTGTCATGATTTTCTCCCTCACCTAATGAGAGGGTAGCGATTTCACACTATAAATCTAGGGTTTTGTGCCAGACATGTCGCAAATAATGGCCCATTCATTGTCTGTCACAGGTTGAACCGATAGGCGCGAATTTTTGACGAGGACCATATCCGCAAGCTCGGGGTGTTCCTTTATCTCTGCCAAGGTCACAGGTTTTGTTACCTCCTGAACGGCTTTGATATCTACGCAATCCCAGCGAGGATCCTCTGTGGTGCTATCAAGGTGAGAGGTCGCAATAACTTCGACAATTCCGACGACTGCTTTTTCCTTTTGGGAGTGATAGAAAAACCCACGATCCCCAATTTTCATCTCTCGCATGAAATTGCGCGCTTGGTAATTGCGCACGCCATTCCATTCTTCGCCAAGATCACCCTTAGCCAATTGGTCCGACCATCCCCAGGTATCTGGTTCTGATTTAAAGAGCCAATAGCGCATCTCTTAGATCACTTTGTTCCAAGCAATCAATTGAACATCGGCGAACAATCCCGCTTTTGCATAGGGATCATTTTCGGCCCAAGATTGCGCAGCAGCCATGTCCACAACATCCAAAACAACCAATGATCCGCACATTTGCCCAGTCTCATCCAAAAGAGGGCCAGCTTGGGACACGACACCTGTGTCTTTGATATAGCCCAAGTGCGCGTCACGGTTCGCTTTGCGGGTTTCCAAGTGGTCGGCTTTATCTTTGGCAATGAGGGCAATAAGCATTTATTCTTCCTTTTGTGGACGTGAGAGCAAGAGTTTCATCGCGGATGGCACATCCATCGCACCAGAGGCAAGCGCATCAACACAAGCTGTAATGGGCATCTCAATGCCCAAAGATTGCGCTTTGGTCAATGTTGCTTTGGCGGTGGCGACGCCTTCGACTGTGATCGATGTGTCAAAGACCTGACCACGACCAAGGGCCAAGCCATATCTAAAATTCCGTGATCCTTCGGACATACATGTCAGGCTCAGATCGCCAAACCCTGATAACCCTGACAGCGTTGTGTCGGCCCCGCCCAAAGCAATGGCCATTCGCTGCATTTCAGCAAATCCACGGGTCATAAGAGCGGCGCGCGCGCTATCGCCAAGCCCTGCTCCAATAGTCGCACCACAGGCGATTGCGATCACATTCTTGATCGCCCCGCCGAGTTCCGCCCCAACGGTATCCCCGCTAGTATAAAGTCGAAGCGTGGGCGTGCTGATTTCATTTTGCAAATAGGTCTGTGTCTCAGTCTGTGCGCAGGCCAGAACAAGCGCGGTTGGCATGCCGCCTGCAATATCATGAGCAAAACTTGGGCCGGTCAATAGGGCCACTTTGTCCGAATACCCAGACAGGATGTCACAAGGGCCAAGACCTGTATTTAGCTCAATCCCCTTGCAGCAAGCGACGAGCGTTTTGTTGTGAAACTCATCTGCAAAGCAATCACAGACGGATCGCAACTGTTGCATTGGGACAGCGATCAAGAGGACTTCATTCGATGTAGCCTCTTCGATATTTGCGGTGACTGTGACAGCGTCAGGAAAACTGTGATTGGCTAGGCGATCCTTGTTTTCGCGTGCGTCTTGCATTGTCTCGGCCACGGCTTGGGATCTTGCCCAAAGTGTGACGGGCTTGCCCCCTTTGGCGATTGCAATGGCCAAAGCTGTTCCAAACGCACCTGATCCAATGACTGAAAGTGTCATGCCTTGGCTCCCTTTTTGCCGCTGCCCAAAAGCGCTGGGCGGGATGTGTCCAGTGGCCATCTTGGGCGGGCTGAAAGTGTCATGTCGTGATGCACACCGCAGGTGTAGAGCTCATAGGCGGCATTTGCGATCATTGCGGCGTTGTCTGTGCACAGGGCAAGAGGCGGGGCCGTGAAACGGACACCCAAGCTTGTTGCGATTTCTTGTAGTCGTGAGCGAATAAACGTGTTGGCGGCGACCCCTCCAGCGACGGCGATGACTGGTTCCTTGGGATCCAAAGCGAGGTATTCTATTAAGGCGCGGCGCGACTTTTCAGCAAGCACATCGGCAATCGCTGTTTGAAACCCAGCGGACACATCTTTGATGTCTTGTTGGAACAATCCGCCTTGTTCGGACACCAGTGCGTCGCGTGTCCGCAAGAGGGCCGTTTTCAATCCAGAAAACGACATATCGCATCCGTCGCGATCTAAAAGGGGGCGTGGAAATTTGAACCGTTTGGGATCACCGTCTTGAGCCGCCTGTTCAATGGATGGTCCACCTGGTTGAGGCAACCCAAGCAGGCGCGCAGTTTTGTCAAAAGCTTCACCCGGCGCATCATCTATCGTTCCGCCAATGCGGTGATATGTTTGCGCATCCTTAACGATCAAGAATTGGCAATGACCGCCTGACACGAGCAACATCAGGTAAGGGAACGTCAAGCGATCCGTTAATCGAGGGGTCAAAGCGTGGCCTGCTAAATGATTAACACCAATCAGTGGTTTACCTGTCCCCGCGGCTAATCCTTTGGCGCACATCACACCTGATAGAACGCCACCAATAAGACCTGGCCCTGCTGTAACACCGATCACATCAATCTCGGACAGGGAGGTTTGTGCGGTGCTCAAGGCATCTTGGACAGCGATATCAATCCGTTCCGCATGCGCGCGCGCCGCAATTTCGGGAACAACACCGCCGTAATTTTGGTGCAACGCATTTTGCCCCATCACAATCGACGATTTGACAATCCGGTCACCCTCATTGGTCACCTCAAGGACAGAAGCGGCGGTGTCATCGCAGCTGCTTTCTAGTCCTAAAAATATCAATCGTTTCTGTGACATTTCAATCCCATTGTTTATCCACTGCAACGCAGATAGCATTGCACCTTATGAGACACAATCACGCTGCTACATTGTTGATGACCCGACCAGAGATGTCGTCGCACCGTTTCATCACTCAACTCGCCAAGAGGGGTGTGGTTCTTGAATATTGCATCAGCCCAGCATTGTCGATTGTTCCAGTCACCCATGACATAGATATATCCGCCTTTGGCGCGGTCATTTTCACATCTCAAAATGGGGTGGCTCATGGGCCTCATGGGTCTGGGAGGCTTGCCTATTGTGTGGGTGATCAAACAGCAGAGGCCGCGCGCACCAAGGGGTATGAGGTCCTATCGGCGGATGGGGCTGCTGACGATTTGATTGATCTCGTGGCACGTCATGCGCCCGATCACAGGTTGATCCATATTCGCGGAACGCATAGCCGAGGACGTATTGCCCAAAGTTTGCAGAACATGGGGTTTCTTTGCGAAGAGGTGATTGCTTACGATCAAATAGACCGCCCCTTATCCCCTGAGGCACAGAGCCTGTTGGCAGGGGGAAAACCAGTTATTCTTCCCCTGTTCTCACCGCGGAGTGCTGCGATAGTGGGGCAGCAAGTTCAACTGGGGCAACATCATCATATCATAGCGTTAAGTGATGCAGTGTCTGAAGCGTTTGGCGCAATACAGAGCGCATCAGTTCAAGTGGCCGATAAGCCGACACTTGAGGCCATGATTGACGGTGTCAAAGCAGTGATTGCGACGTGATAACGCCTTGTGATCTGGGGCAAGCACGATTAACTTGGTTTTGATTAGGCCAAAAGTGTTAGAGGGATGTAATGGTTAAAAAGAAAAAATCTGAAGAATTGGACGACTCGGTTCAATCCTCTGACACACCAGACACACTCGCCGTTACCGAAGATCAGATTGACACGATCGATGATGCCGAGACGATTGCGGCTGAA
>CBFHNR010000020.1:37857-41227 GCA_965657215.1 uncultured Paracoccaceae bacterium | reverse complement strand
CGGGAATTTCCTGAAAACTCAGCTGCAGGCGCGTTCGGTTACACCCAAGGATGGAGATGACGCTGATGCAGTCTTATCTCGCGCAGAAGCGGCTCTAAAAGATGGTCGTCTCTCGGATACATTGGCCGAATTGGATACATTGCCTGAGGCCTCCAAAGCAGAAATGTCACCTTGGATGGAGGCTGCAAAAGCCCGCCAAGATGCCTTGAATACTATTGAAACCTTGTTGTCAGCGACGAATTGATAAGGACTTATTATGTTACTCTCACTAGTTAGAATTTTGTTGTTCGTCGTTATCGTCGCAGCCCTTGCGATGGGTGGCACTTATTTGATGGACACCCAAAATGCCTTGATCGGCAATGTCACTGCGACGGTCGCGGGAACGGAATACACCTTTAGCCCCATTCAAGCGGTCATTATGCTGTTGATTTTGATCGTAGCCGTATGGGTCTTGCTCAAAGTGCTGTCTTTGCTCGTCGCGGTTTTGAAATTTATAAACGGTGATGAAACTGCGTTTTCGCGCTACTTCTACCGTAATCGCGAGCGTCGCGGCTATCAGGCGCTGAGCGAAGGTATGTTGGCATTGGCGTCAGGTGAAGGTCACGTTGCGATGCAAAAAGCATCCAAGGCGGAAAAATTCCTCAACAAGCCTGAGCTTACAAATTTGGTCGCCGCGCAGGCCGCAGAATTGACTGGGGATCGTAACAAAGCCGAAGTCATTTACAAAAGCCTCATCCAAGATCCCAAAACGCGGTTTGTTGGTGTGCGCGGGATCATGAAGCAAAGGCTATCAGACGGGGATACGGATACAGCGCTAAAGCTTGCGCAGAAGGCATTTGACATCAAACCCAAGCACGTTGAAACACAGGACGTTCTATTACAACTTCAGGCGCAATCTGAGGATTGGACTGGCGCGCGCAAGACGCTTGGTGCCAAACTCAAGCACGGATCTTTGCCACGTGATGTCCACAAACGTCGCGATGCGGTTTTAGCCTTGTCCCAAGCTAAGGACATTTTGGATCAGGACAATACGATTGATGCCAAAGAGGCCGCGATCGAAGCAAACCGGCTGTCCCCCGATTTGGTGCCCGCGGCCGTTATGGCGGCGCGGTCTTACATTGAGGATGGCAAAGGTAAATACGCAACGCGCGTTATAACCAAGGCATGGGCGTCGCAACCACACCCAGACTTGGCAACGGTCTTTTCGGAAATTGATTCAGAAGAAACACCTGAAGCGCGGATCAAGAGATTTGCCAAATTGGTGAAATCTGCACCAGATCATCGTGAATCTAAGTTGGTCATGGCTGAGCTTCACCTCGCCGCAGAAGATTTCCCTGGCGCACGTTCTGTGATGGGCGACATGGTAGAAACGGACGCGGATGCACGGTCTTTGACAATTATGGCGGCGATTGAACGCGGTGAGGGCGGTGACGACAACGTTGTGCGGGGTTGGTTGACCAAAGCACTTAGCGCGCCGCGTGGTCCGCAATGGGTCTGTGAGAACTGTAACACTGTGCATGCTGACTGGGCGCCAGTCTGTGACAGCTGTGATGCGCTTGACACGATGGCATGGAAAGAACCGCCCCAATCTGGTGTGGCGACGTCCACTGGTTTGGAAATGCTTCCACTCTTGGTGAGCACTCCAAGTGACGAGGACGCGTCAATGCCTGCGGTTGTTGAAGATGCGGACATCGTTGAAGCGGATGTGATCAACGATGATGCCACCACTGAAGGCGAAGATACCCCTAAGTCCACACAATAAGGTCTCAGTTGTTCCTTGTCTTTATGGATAGGGAGCAAGCTTGTTTGAAATTTTTACTTTACGCGCGTAAAATTAATTGCTTATCATGTAAAGAACGAAGTGATAAAGGTGGACTTGCTCTCTGTGGTCGTGTCCAAGTGGCGCTATGTCGGAACAAAAAATAAAGAATATGGAAGATTTTGCCGCGGTCAGTGGCATTTCTCGTCCAACGCTGTCGAAATATTTTAACGATCCCGCAAGTGTTCGTTCGTCCACAAAAGCTCGGATTGAAGCGGCTTTAGAACAGCATGACTATCGCCCGAACATGTATGCGATGAACCAGAACCGCCGACTGACACGGAACATCGGCATTATCGTTCCCTACCTTGCCGATCCATTTTTTGCTGAAATCGCAAGGAATATCGAAAATCTCGTTATTGAAGCTGGGTACAGGCCAATATTGCTAAGCTCTCACGGGTCCCCTGATCAAGAAGTTGAAAACCTTGCACTTTTGCGTGGGATTAAGCCGTCTGGTGTGCTTTTGGCCCCTCTGGGGCGGGCGTCTAATGTTGAGGCTTTGCAAGAATATTGCTCCACATTTCCCACTGTTTTGTTTGACTGTAATATCGATGATCTGAACCTAGAATTTGTCGGGCACAACAATCCGCAAGCTACTGATATTATAGTAGATTATCTGGTTCGCACTGGTGAACCCCCTGTATTTTTTGAAATGAAAAACCCGACCAATCCGAATGCTAATAAACGGCGGTTCGCCTATCTAGAGACAATGGAGCGTCATGGATTTGAGGCGACAGTTCATAGCGTTGATGGGTCTGGGTGGAATTTTGAGGAAATCGGGTATCAACAAGGATTAAAGCTTATCTCGTCACGCAAACTGGTTGGGAATACTGTTCTTTTCAGTAATGATCGTTTGGCGATTGGGTTCTTGTCAGCCGCATATGAGGTTGGCCTGCGCGTCGGTCGAGGAAGCGGATGTGCCTTGCGGGTCGCTGGTCATGATAATCATCCTTATTCTCGGTTTACCTGTCCGTCTTTGACCACTGTTTCGCATGACTATGATTCGATTGCGGCCCATAGTGTGGCGCGCTTGCTAGATGTTGTTGAGCGTGAAGAAACGCAAAGCGATGGATCTGAGCGGCTATTTGACGGAAAACTCGTCATGCGAGAATCCGCTTAGGTATTGAATTTATTTAATTTTTCAAAATAATTTTACGCGCGTAATAAATATAGTTGACTGGCAGAAAGCAATCATTGTACGTTTTGTCGCAGTTAATCTGAAAATCTGGGAGGAAACAGATGCTATTGAAGAAAACTCTTGGTGCAGCAACTGCAATGTCGCTTTTGGCGGCAACAGGCGCGTTTGCTGATTCACTAACAATTGCGATCGTGAACAACGGTCACATGATCAACATGCAAAAAGTTGCAGAAGCTTACACAGCTGAAACTGGCGTTGAGCTTAACTGGGTTGCACTAGAAGAAGGTGTTCTACGTGAGCAGGTTACTTCTGATACAGCAACTGGTGGCGGTCAATACGACGTTATCAACATCGGTATGCAAGAAGCTCCAATCTGGGGTGCAGCAGGCTGGATCGAGCCGCTAAACTTTGGT
>CBFHNR010000020.1:35783-37760 GCA_965657215.1 uncultured Paracoccaceae bacterium | reverse complement strand
GCGCAGACTACGACGTAGCTGACATCTTGCCAGCGATGCGCGCAGGTTTGTCACACGAAGGCACACTCTACGCAGCACCATTCTACGGTGAATCATCAATGGTTATGTACCGCAAGGACCTAACTGATGCCGCTGGTGTTACAATCAACGACAACGACAGCTGGGCACGCGTCATGAACGCAGCAGCAGCGATGCACGACCCAGACAACGGCGTTTACGGTGCATGTTTGCGCGGTAAGCCAGGTTGGGGCGACAACATGGCGTTCATCACAACTGTTGTGAACTCATTCGGTGGCGCATGGTTTGACGCAGAAGGCCGTCCACAGCTAGACTCAGCAATGTGGAACCAAGCTGTAAACTTCTACGTTGACCTACTTGGCAACTACGGACCTCCAGGTTCAGAAGGCAACTCTTTCAACGAAATCCTTGCTCTTTATAACGAAGACAAGTGTGGTCTATGGATCGACGCGACAATCGCCGCATCCTTCCTAGAAAACGAAAATGTTGCTTACGCACAATCACCAAATGCTGGTGTTGCAGCTGGTGCAAACTGGTTGTGGGCATGGGCTATGGCTGTTCCAACAGGTTCACCAAACTCAGAAGCAGCACACGCGTTCATCGAGTGGGCAACATCTAAAGAGTACGTACAAGCTGTAGGCAACCACCCAGACTTCGGTTGGGGCTCAGTTCCAACAGGTCAGCGTGCATCTACATACGCAATTCCTGAATTCCAAGCAGCTGCAGGTTTCGCAGCGGCTGAAATGGCAGCGATCGACTCAGCAGCTCCAGCAGCGTCTGACATCAAGCCATACGTAGGCGTTCAGTTCGCAGCAATTCCTGAATTCCCAGAAGTGGGTTCAGCTGTCGCACAAGAAATGGCAGCAGCGTTGTCAGGTGCGAAGTCTGTAGAAGATGCTCTAGCAGCAGCTCAGCAGGCAGCAGATGCGATCATGCGTGAAGCTGGTTACTACGACTAAGTTCTCGTAACTTTGGAAGGCTGGGCTTCGGCCCGGCCTTTCTCTATGGTACTTGGGTTGGTCAATCGACCCGAAGTACGATAAAAACTTTCGAAATGATGCCAAATAAAACGCTGATAAAGAACGTATGTGATTTATCTTAGAGGATACAGGTATGTCAGACAGAAGACTTCCACGGCTCTTACAAGCTCCTGCAGTAGTTTTGCTATTGATTTGGATGATTGTTCCACTCTCAATGACGCTGTATTTTTCGTTTATTCGCTATGTATTGAATAATACGAGGCGCCCTGAATGGACGACGCCTAGCATTTCAAACTGGCGCGGATTTGGTAACTATGAATTCGTTCTGAATAACAAAGATTTTCTTCTCGCTATTCAGAACAGCCTTACAATTGTGACAAGCATTCTGGTTTTGACGGTCACTTTGGGTGTTCTTATCGCGGTTTTGATTAACAAAACCTTTGCAGGTCAGGGAATTGTCCGCGTTCTCTTGATTTCCCCGTTCTTCGTGATGCCTGCGGTGAATGCCGTTTTGTGGATCAACATGATCCTTGATCCAGTTCTTGGTCTTCAGGGCATCGCAGTTGCGGGTCTGAACAATGTCATTACTGGATTGACCGAGCTACCTGTGATTGGTGCCTTCTTTGGCATGTGGCCAACTATTGAGCCTCTATCCTTCCGTGCGACCAATACCTCGTCTTACGCGGTTATCACGATGGTGACATGGCAATGGACGCCATTTGCGGTCCTTATTTTCATGACATCACTCCAGTCAGAAGATCAGCAGCAGAAAGAAGCGGCCATCCTAGATGGAGCAAGCGCATGGTCACAGTTCCGCTTTCTCACCTTACCGCATTTGTCCCGCCCAATCGCGATCGTGGTGATGATCCAAGCTATTTTCCACCTCTCGCTCTATGCTGAGATCGAAATCGTGAGCCGCGGAAACGGGAACAAAAACTTGCCGTATCTCATCGGTGAATTCGCAAACAATAACATCGGG
>CBFHNR010000020.1:0-35685 GCA_965657215.1 uncultured Paracoccaceae bacterium | reverse complement strand
AATCGAAATCGTGAGCCGCGGAAACGGGAACAAAAACTTGCCGTATCTCATCGGTGAATTCGCAAACAATAACATCGGGGCCGCTAGTGCGACTGGTATCTTCGCGGTCATCCTCGCCAACATCGTTGCAATCTTTTTGCTTCGCATGATTGGCAAGACACTTATGGAATAAGGGGCAAATCATGGCAATCGTTGCACAAACTTCACGGTTCTCAACAAAGATACGCCCGATTTTGGCGTGGGCTGTTGGCTTACTGTTCTTCTTTCCAATCTTTTGGATGGTCCTCACCAGCTTTAAAACGGACGCAGATGCTGTGAAGCCAGAGTTCTTGTTTTGGTTCACGCCGACGCTGGATAACTATCTCAATATGACCGAAAACTACGACTACTGGCGCTTCGCCACAAACTCGGTCATCACGAGCGTTTTCGCGACTTTGTTTGCTTTGGCTGTTGGTATTCCATCCGCTTATGCGATGGCGTTCAATCCGAGCCGCGCGACCAAAGACGTCTTGATGTGGATGTTATCGACCAAGATGCTCCCTGCGGCGGCGGTTTTGTATCCTATGACCTTCTTGACTAAGAGCATGGGCCTCTTTGATACGCATTTCTTGATCATCATCGTGCTAAGCTTGATCAACCTGCCTATCGTGATTTGGATGCTGTTCACCTATTTCAAAGAAATTCCGAAGGATATCATCGAAGCGGGTAAGATGGATGGCGTAAACACATGGGGTGAAATCCGTGAAATCCTCATTCCTCTTGCGTGGGGTGGGATCGCATCAACAGCATTGCTTTGCTTTATCTTTTGCTGGAACGAAGCCTACTGGACGGTTCGTCTTACGACGATTGATGCCGCGACACTCTCTAAACTCATCGAAGGCAACCGCGCACCTGAAGGGCTCTTCTTCGGTCGCTTGTCCGCAGTATCAACTGCTGCAGTGGGACCAATCGTTGTATTGGGCTGGTTCTGTCAGAAACAACTTGTCCAAGGTTTGACCTTCGGCGCCGTGAAATAAGGAAGAATTATGGGACGTATTGTTTTAAATAACGTAACGAAGAGCTTTGGTGAGACTCAGGTCATTCCGCCTCTGGACCTTACCATCGAAGACGGCGAATTCGCAGTGTTTGTTGGTCCATCGGGCTGTGGGAAATCCACTTTGCTCAGAATTATTGCAGGTCTCGAGGATCTGACGTCTGGCGCGATTGAAATTGACGGCGAAGATGTCACAGAGGTTCCGCCGTCCAAGCGTGGACTTTCCATGGTGTTCCAATCCTATGCGCTTTACCCGCATATGAGTGTTCGCAAAAACATCGGCTTTCCCCTCCGTATGGAAGGCCTTAGCCAAGCTGATATTGACGCCAAAGTTGAGGCAGCGGCGAAATCCTTGAACTTGATGGATTACTTGGATCGCAAGCCTGCCGCGCTTTCGGGCGGTCAACGTCAACGTGTGGCCATCGGTCGTGCGATTGTGCGCAACCCCTCTGCGTTCTTGTTCGATGAACCTTTGTCAAACCTTGATGCGGCTTTGCGCGTCGGGATGCGCCTTGAGATTAGCGAAATGCACAAGCGCATGGAAACGACCATGATCTATGTGACACACGATCAGGTCGAAGCGATGACAATGGCGGATAAAATCGTTGTTTTGCGCGCGGGTAATATCGAACAAGTCGGCTCCCCCCTTGAGCTCTACCATCGTCCGCGCAACCTCTTTGTTGCTGGCTTTATTGGGTCACCAAAAATGAACCTTTTGGGTGGCGATGCCGCTGTGAAATATGGCGCTGAGCACATTGGCGTACGCCCTGAACATATTGATATCTCTGATAAAGAGGGCGAGTGGCAGGGAACTGTTACGGTATCCGAACATTTGGGATCCGATACGTTCTTCCATGTCACAGGAACCGGTCTTGCGGACACAATGACGGTGCGGGCAAGCGGTGATGTCAGCTTTAAATACGGCGATACCGTTTATCTGACACCGCGCGCAGACACAGTTCACAAGTTTGACAAAGAAGGTTTGCGCTTCGAATGAAACGACTTGATGGCAAATCAGCTCTCATTACGGGTGCGGCCCGTGGAATAGGTCGAGCTTTTGCTCAGGCCTATATCCACGAGGGCGCGCGCGTGGCGATTGCTGATATTGACATCACGCGTGCGCAACAAACAGCGAGGGAGCTTGGGGATCAAGCGATTGCCGTTCCTCTTGATGTCACTCAGCAAGCCAGTATTGACGCCGCGGTTCAAGACACCAAAGAGGCCTTCGGTCAGATTGATATCTTGATCAATAACGCGGCCGTTTTTTCGGCGGCTCCGATTGTTGATATTGATCGCGCCGACTTTGACACGCTTTTTAATATCAACGTCTCAGGTCCATTGTTCATGATGCAGGCTGTTGCAAAAACCATGATAGCGGACGGCGTCAAAGGCAAAATCATCAACATGGCGAGCCAAGCGGGGCGCCGCGGTGAACCCCTTGTTGCTGTTTACTGCGCAACAAAGGCGGCTGTCATTAGCTTGACCCAATCGGCTGGGCTTAACCTGATAGAGCACGGGATAAACGTGAACGCCATCGCGCCAGGTGTGGTGGATGGCGAGCATTGGGATGGTGTCGACGCGTTTTTTGCAAAATATGAAAACAAAGCCCCCGGTCAAAAGAAAAAAGAAGTCGGCTCAAGTGTTCCCTACGGACGAATGGGTCGCGCAGAAGATCTAACAGGAATGGCCGTATTCCTCGCAAGCGATGACGCCGACTATATCGTTGCGCAATGCTACAACGTCGACGGCGGACAATGGATGAGCTAATGGCACAAGCGATTTTGAATGATACCCTTATTCCTCTTTCAAATGAAAGTTTGGCATCCTTGCCCAGCCACATAAAGCGACCGCTTTATGATCGCTCTGCTCTGTCCGCAGGGATTGTTCACATTGGCTTGGGAAATTTTCATCGCGCGCACCAAGCATGGTATTTGCATCGCCTTATGCAGTCGGGGCAGGCGCTTGATTGGGCAATCATTGGCGCAGGTGTGCGCAGTTATGATCAAGCCCAACGCGAAAAACTAGCGTCCCAAGATTATCTGACAACGCTCATTGAGTTGGACCCAAAAGGACGCTCTGCCGAAGTTTGCGGATCGATGATTGACTATGTTCCGATCCAAGACGGAAACGGGCCGCTTATCGAACGCATGGCGCAATCAGATATCCGCATTGTCGCGCTGACCGTGACAGAAGGTGGATACTATATCGATCCCGTCACCAAGGGTTTTGATGCCAATCATCCCGATATCATACATGACGCCGCCAACCCTGACACACCAAGAACGGCTTTTGGAGCGATGATTGCTGCGCTGCGCATTCGACGCGCAGCGGGCTTGGGGCCATTCACTGGTCAGAGCTGTGACAATTTACAAGGCAACGGCGCCATCCTTCGGCAAACCGTTGTGTCCTTGGCTCAGTTGTCTGATCCTGACTTGGCGCAATGGATTGATGAAAATTGCACATTCCCAAATTCAATGGTCGATTGCATTGTTCCCGCAACGGGTCCCAAGGAAATCTCTTTGGCGGCATCGTTCGGAATTGATGATCAAAGTCCCGTAACGCATGAAAATTTCCGCCAGTGGGTGATCGAGGATGATTTCTGCGCGGGCCGCCCAAATTGGGAAGATGCTGGCGCGACGCTATCAAACGATGTGCATTCCTTTGAGGCCATGAAAATCCGTATTTTGAACGGCGGGCACCAAGTTGTATCCAACCCAGGTGAAATTCTGTCCATGCAATCGATTTCAGAATGTATGGAAGATCCGCAAATCGCGGGTTTGTTTAGAAAGATCGCTGTCGAAGAAGTGTCACCGCACGTTAGCGACGTTACAGGTATGACGCCTGCGCGTTATGTGGACCTCATACATGAACGGTTCTCAAACCCTGAGATCATTGACACCGTGCGCCGTGTGGCTTTTGATGGGTCATCTCGGCATACAGGGTTTATCTTGCCTGTTGTTCACGAGGCAATTCAGGCGGGCACAAAAATTGATGGATTGGCCTTGTCGCAAGCGCTTTGGGCTCGCATGTGCGAAGGGTCGCGCGAAGATGGAACCTTGATCGAGGCAAATGATCCTTTCTGGGATCAACTGACACGTACCGCTAAAGAGGCGAAAAGCACACCGATTGTGTGGCTTGAGCAACGTCATTATTATGGTGATATCGCGGATAACGCGGCCTTCGTTGATCGCTTCACTTATTGGTTGGCGTTGATCTGGTCTCAAGAGACAAGAGCCGCGATTTCAGAGTATTTAAACTCCTAAACCTAAATCAAGCTGCCGTTTCGGTTTTGAACCTAGATGCAATCTATGGAGTATTGCCACGTGCTTCGGCTGAAATGCCAAAGCGCTTTGAGATTGAATTTTGCGTGAAAACCGCATAATATTTATGTTGTCAGCTTGAACAAATGTTCTAAACTGCTGCAACTTTTGAAACCATCAAAGCGCTTTGAGGGCCTTCAGTGAACTTAAAGGAACTGTCAACGAAATTGGGACTGTCACAAACGACAGTGAGCCGTGCCTTGAACGGATACCCAGAGGTGCGCGAAGAAACGCGCCTCAAAGTTCAACAGATGGCAGATAAATACAACTACCGCCCCAGTTCGCAAGCCCGTCGTTTGGCAATGGGGCGCACGATGTCGATTGGGCATGTTTTGACCGTGTCGGGCGCAAATGAGATGGTGAACCCAGTCTTTGCAGATTTCATTGCGGGTGCTGGCGAAGTTTATTCGAAATCTGGGTATGATATGGTGCTGTCTGTTGTGAATGACGCCGAAGAAGAAACCCATTATCGCGAGATAGCCGCCAAAAAATCTGTTGACGGCATCATTGTGCATGGACCTCGCAGCATGGATCCGCGGATCGATTTGTTGCGCTCGGTTGGGCTTCCTTTCGCGGTGCATGGGCGCACCCCGGGGAGCGAGGCGGATTACACGTGGCTCGATGTCAACAACAAGCGCGCGTTTCAGCGTGCAACAGATTTTTTGATCGATCTGGGCCATCACCGCATTGCCTTGTTGAATGGTTTGTCTAGCCTGAATTTTGCCTTGCGACGGCGCCAAGGGTATATCGATGCTTTGACGTCGCGAGGTGTAGATTATGATGACACCCTCGTTTTCTTTGAGGAAATGACAGAACACTATGGGTATCGTATCGCGTCCGAGCAGTTGGCGGCAGAAAATGCGCCGACTGCTTTTCTAACGTCATCTATTTTGGTCGCGATGGGCGTACGTCGTGCGGTTCAGGAGCTGGGCTTGGTTGTTGGTAAGAATGTTTCGATCCTAACGCACGATGATGATCTCTCGTATATGCAGAACACGGGCGAGGTCCCAATGTTTACGGCAACGCGTTCATCGGTGCGTGATGCAGGTCGCAAATTAGCTGAGTTATTGATCCACAATATTGAAAACCCGTCTGACGTTCCGAGCCATGTTCTTTGGGAAGCACAGCTAGTTGTTGGGGCTTCAACGGGACCCGCCCCCTTGCGTGCCGCTCAAACGGATTATGCTTGATCAAAGTCGCGTTGTAGGTTTTCTGGATCATACTTGGTGCTAATCCAGTCTCTCAGCGTAATGCCTGTTTCCTGTCTTGCGGTGTCATAGGCATCAACAAAAGCACCTAAAATGCCTTTTTTTGTCCATCCCAAGTGAATAAAACGCAGAGAGAGCATCTTTTTCTTGGCGATCTTTGGATCAATGCCGTCGTGATCAATTTGATACAGTGCCGCCGCAAGGCCTGAGCGATCCGCGCCAGATTTGCAATGGATCAAAAAGGGGCGAGGAAGGGTGTCAAAGGCCTCTAGCAGGTTTTGTAATTCCGAAACAGTGGGCGCGCGACTGGCGGTCATCGGGCAAAACTCTAACCTCAGCCCAAGTTGATCACACAAATAACGTTCGGTTTGGGATCCATAAAAATCCTCAGAACGTAGGCTTAAAATCGATTTGACTCCCATGTCCTTTATACGGTTCAACTGTTTGGGAGTTGGGTGATTTGATCGATAAACGTCTTTTGCAACCATGTAAAAATTTGTCCAAATATCGCGTAAAATTGCATGATCTGCAAATCGCGCGTATTTTAAAGCCCTTTTCAATTCCACTTCGGACCTAATTCCTGATTCAAATGTCGGTTTTTTTGCCATTTTGTTTGCCAATTTCTGTCCAAAGTGTAAGCGATATTGTTTAGAAAGATTGAATTCTATTGTAAACTGAAAAGCTTTACGTGACTGGTACTTGAGGTGTTTAGGTGCTAGGAAATTACTAGAAAATTTAACTGTCCCAGAGGTCACCTGTGGCGAAAACATCGACACTCTCTTCTAAATTACTTCGAAAATATCGCATTCAAGCTGCGCTTATTCGTGTGTTCCTTTGGGTGATCCGATTGATCCCGTTTCAGCCGCGCCGCCGGTTTGGGGGCTGGCTGTTTGGCAGAGTGGTCGCGCCATTGGCTGGCTATAATAAACGTGTCGTCGATAATTTGGCCAAGGTTTGGCCCGAAGTCTCACCTGACGACGCCAAAGCGCTCTCGTCACAGGTGTGCCGCAACGTTGGCATAACATTGACCGAACTCTTTTCCCCAGATGAGTTTTCCAAGCATGTCATAGGTATGCCAATCACGGGTCCAGGTCTGGATATTCTAAAGCAGGCGCAATCTACGGGACGCCCGACCATTGTGGTCTCTGGGCATTTTGGCAATTATGACGCTGTGCGTTCAAATTTGATCCACGCAGGCCTCTCTGTCGGTGGCCTCTATCGTCGCATGAACAATCCTTATTTTCACGAGGATTACATCGCGTCCATATCAAAAATCGGCACGCCTTTGTTTGAACGCGGTCGCCCTGGTTTAAAGGAAATGGTTACATTTTTGCGTGGCGGTGGCACCTTGGCTGTGTTGATAGATCAGCATGCAAAAAACGGAGAACCTGTCACCTTTTTTGGGGAAACGGCTTATACCGCTTTATCGGTTGCTGAGCTGGCGCTTAAATTTGATGCGGTTGTTGTCCCGGCTTATGCCGTTCGCCAACCTGACCTGAGCTATGAAATCTCTCTAGAAGCTCCGATTGAACACAGCGATGCTTTACAAATGACCCAAGATCTTAACGATAGCCTTGAGAGACGTGTTCGTATAAATCCTGAACAATGGTTTTGGATTCATCGCCGTTGGAAAACGCGTAAATCTTAAATTATTTCATCAATAGTCTGAAATAATGAACTCACCCAAAGAATAAAGCCGAGGGGGATACCCTCGGCCTTTTTGATTTAACCTTGCAACGGTTTGACGCTGATGTCGCCTTCAGTCCGTGACTGCATCGCAAGAGAGGCTGCGTGCGCCCCTGCGGCGGTTGTGAAGTATGGGATCTTATCAAAGAGCGCGACGGAGCGGATTTCGCGGCTATCGTTCACCGCTTGGGTTCCCTCAGTTGTGTTGATGACAAGTGCGATTTCATCGTTCTTGAGCATATCAACGATATTGGGGCGCCCCTCGTAGACTTTGTTCACTTCGCTGCACGCCAAGTTTGACGCCTGTAGCCAGCCTGCGGTTCCGCGTGTTGCAACAAGCTCAAATCCAAGAGTGATCAAGGTTTGCGCGGCTTCGATCATGTGATCTGTTTTGTCGGCATCTTTGATGGAAAAGAATACTTTGCCTGAGGTTGGCAGATCCATGCCAGCCCCCATTTGCGCCTTAAGGAATGCGCGGCCAAAGTTGCGATCCCAGCCCATGACTTCGCCTGTTGAGCGCATTTCTGGACCCAAAATCGTATCCACACCTGGGAAGCGCGCGAATGGCATAACCGCTTCTTTCACAGAGAACCAAGGCAGCATTGGATCGGCCAACGTCATTGGGTCGCCCAATGGAATGCTCTCGTCATAAGAGGCATCGCGATATGGTTCACGCATTGGGAAGTTTGACATCGGCTCACCCGCCATCAAACGTGCCGCAATAGAGGCAATCGCGCTATCCGTGGCCTTGGCAACAAATGGCACAGTCCGTGATGCGCGTGGGTTGACCTCGATCAAATAGATATCGCCATCTTTGACCGCGAATTGAACATTCATCAGACCGATAACGTTCAACCCCAGAGCCAAGGCTTCAGTTTGTTCTTTGAGCCCTTCGATAATTTCAGCGCTTAGGGAATAGGGCGGCAAGGAACAGGCGCTATCGCCTGAGTGAACGCCCGCTTCTTCGATGTGCTGCATGATGCCTGCGACGTGAACCGTTTTCCCATCAGACAAGGCATCTACATCACATTCGACCGCACCAGAGAGATAGCTATCTAGCAAAACAGGGCTATCGCCTGAGACAACGACAGCCTCATTAATATAGCGTTCAAGCTGCGCCATATCGCGCACGATTTCCATCGCGCGACCGCCTAGAACATAGGACGGGCGGATCACCAATGGGAACCCGATCTCATCAGCAATAGCCAAGGCCTCTGCGCCCGTTGAGGCAATGCCGTTCTTGGGTTGTTTTAGACCAAGTTGGTTAACCAGCGCTTGGAACCGTTCACGGTCTTCGGCGAGGTCAATCGCGTCAGGCGAGGTGCCCAAAATCGGGATGCCTTCGGCCTCTAGGTCGTTTGCCAATTTCAACGGTGTCTGGCCGCCAAATTGAACAATCACACCATGCAGTGTGCCGTTTTCCTTTTCGACACGCAGGATTTCCATCACATGTTCGAACGTCAGCGGTTCGAAATAAAGGCGATCTGAGGTGTCATAATCTGTTGAAACCGTTTCAGGGTTACAGTTGATCATGATCGTTTCATAGCCTGCATCTGTGAGCGAGAAACACGCATGACAGCAGCAGTAATCAAATTCGATCCCTTGACCAATACGGTTTGGACCACCGCCCAAGATGACGACTTTTTTGCGATCAGACGGGCGCGCTTCGCATTCAACATCGCCCATAACGGGGGCTTCGTATGTGGAATACATATAAGGTGTCTGCGCCTCAAATTCAGCGGCACAGGTGTCGATGCGCTTGAACGCAGCCGTCACGCCAAGCCCATGACGCGCGCGGCGCACGTCGGACTCTTTGAACCCTGTGAGGTTCGCAAGACGCGCATCGGTAAAGCCCATCATTTTCAAGTGACGAATGCCATCCGCATCTTGGGGAAGACCATTGGCGCGCACGGCGTCTTCGGCCTCGACAATTTCGCGGATCCGCTCAAGGAACCACGGATCAAACATGGTGACCGTGTGGATTTCGTCATTGCTTAGGCCGTGGCGCATCGCTTGTGCGATAGTGCGCATGCGGTCAGGTGTTTGTTTGCTGATCGCTTTGATTACAGCGGATTTCTCAGGGGCACCTTCGATCTCAACTTCGTCAAACCCAGTGAGACCCGTTTCCATAGAGGCCAACGCTTTTTGCAACGACTCGTGGATTGTGCGTCCGATTGCCATTGCCTCACCGACGGATTTCATCGCTGTGGTCAAATGTGGTTCTGAGCCTGCGAATTTCTCGAATGCAAAGCGTGGAATTTTCGTGACGACATAGTCGATTGACGGTTCAAAGGACGCAGGCGTGACTTTGGTGATGTCATTGTCCAACTCGTCCAATGTGTAGCCAACAGCCAGCTTTGCGGCGATTTTGGCAATTGGGAACCCTGTTGCCTTGGACGCCAGAGCGGACGAACGGGACACGCGTGGGTTCATTTCAATTACGACCATACGACCGTCTTTTGGATTAACCGCCCATTGAACGTTTGATCCGCCAGTTTCCACACCAATTTCACGCAGAACCGCGATCGAGGCGTTGCGCATGATTTGATATTCTTTGTCCGTCAGCGTGAGGGCCGGGGCGACAGTGATCGAATCCCCTGTGTGAACCCCCATAGGGTCCACGTTTTCAATGGAGCATACGATGATAGCGTTGTCGGCTGTGTCGCGCACAACTTCCATTTCGTATTCTTTCCAGCCCAGCAAGGATTCATCGACCAAGATTTGGTTCACAGGTGAAGCGTCCATTCCTGAGCGGCAGTAGAATTCATAATCTTCGCGGTTATACGCAACACCGCCACCCGTTCCACCCAAAGTAAACGCAGGACGGATAATCGCAGGAAGGCCAATGTCGTCTAGGGCGTCCACGGCGAGGCGCACACCTTCATTGAGGTCAGTCGTGCCATCATCCCGCTTGGGGGCGGTAATGATCGTGGCGCGTGGGTTTTCAAGGCCGAGGCGATCCATGGCTTCGCGGAAGAGTTTTCGATCTTCTGCCATGTTAATCGCTTCGCGTTTTGCGCCGATCATTTCCACGCCGAACTTGTCCAAGACGCCCATCGCTTCTAGATCAAGCGCCGTGTTGAGGCCCGTTTGACCACCCATTGTCGGCAATAGCGCGTCGGGGCGTTCTTTTTCGATGATTTTGGCGACAACCTCTGGGGTGATTGGCTCAATATATGTGGCATCGGCAAGACCCGGATCCGTCATGATCGTCGCTGGGTTTGAGTTCACCAAGATGACGCGATAGCCTTCTTCGCGCAGGGCTTTACAGGCCTGAGCACCAGAATAGTCGAACTCACAAGCTTGGCCGATTACAATTGGCCCCGCTCCGATGATCATGATGGATGAAATATCGGTTCTTTTTGGCATGGTCGGACCTCTGAATATGGCAGCAGTAAAGGCGCCAAAGATTCTGTGGCGCGCAAATTGTTGTGGGTTATAGACATCGTGGCCTCAGGTTCAAGTCTTATCGGAAAAATTATAAAAATAGACGTGTTCGGACTGTCGGTTTCGGAATTACAGCATATGTTATGCGAGAACATGAAAGGTCCGTGAATGCAGATTCGCTTTGACACAGCTCCCGATCGTCAAAATCATTGGTTTCATAGCCCCAGTGACGTCATTCTGGCGACTGATCCGTCAGAGGTGGATAGGGCTTTGGCCAATATCGATGCGGCCTTGCGTCAGGGAAAATGGGTTGCGGGATTTGCCCCTTATGAATTGGGATATGCTTTCGAGGATCGCCTTAAGCATCGTCTTGGCGGATTTCGCGAACCGCTGTTGTGCTTTGGTGTCTATGATGGGCCTCAGTCGCAACCATACCCCAAGCGTCACAGCGGTTCGCATGACTTGGGCGAGTTTAGTGCCAAGTGGGATCAGGACGACTATGCACAGGCCTGCACTCAGGTTTTGGACTACATCGCTGCGGGTGACATTTATCAGGCCAATCTTACCTTTGAAATGATCGCCGCCTTTCAAGGGTCCCCGTTTGGTTTGTTTGACACCCTCGCTGAGCTTCAATCGGTGAAACACGGGGCCTTTGTTGATCTATCGGGACTTGGTCTGACGGATCAGGCCTATCTCTGTCGATCTCCTGAGTTGTTTTTTAGAACAGACCCACAAGGCCGCATTGAAACGCGCCCCATGAAAGGGACGCAGCCGCGGCATATCGATCCGATCCAAGACCGCAAAAACCGTGAATTTCTAACGCAAGATGAAAAAAACAAAGCAGAAAATCTGATGATTGTGGATTTGCTGCGCAATGACATTTCGCGAATTTGCAACGTCGGGTCGGTAAAGGTTCCTGAGCTGTTTTCTGTAGAGACCTATGCGACCGTGCATCAAATGACCTCTCTTGTTGTGGGGCAATTGCAATCAGGCATCGGGTTTGGCGATACGTTACGCGCGCTCTTTCCATGTGGGTCGATAACGGGGGCACCAAAAGTGCGCGCTATGGAAATCCTGCATGATTTGGAAACATCGCCGCGCGGGATTTATTGTGGCACGATTGGGTGGGTGGCTCCGGATGGACGATCAGAGTTCAATGTCGCTATTCGGACCTTGGTTATCCAAAATGATACGGCCCGTTTGAATGTGGGTGGCGGTGTGGTCTATGATAGCACCAGTGCATCAGAATATGAGGAGGCCCTGTGGAAAGCCCGCTTTGCAACATCGCTCCCGAAAACTGCCGCCTAATTGAAACCTTTCGCTATGGGGTTGGGGACGGGTGCGTTGATTTGGACCTTCACTTGAACCGCATGTGTCAAAGCGCCAAGGCCTTTGGCTACCCTTTTGACCGCTCTGCTGCCATATCCCTTTGCTCTGACCTTTCCGCAGAGGCGGACCTTCGGTGTCGCTTGACCCTTGGCCGTGATGGGGGATTTGAATTGACCAAGGCGCCACTTGGTCCAACGGCTGCGCACTGGCGCCTTGCCATGGCGGATCATGTTTTGGCCTCGTCAGATGTCTGGCTCAAACATAAATCAACCAATCGCCATCGCTATGATACGGATCGGGCGAATTTACCCGATGGGATTGATGAGCTTTTGTATGTGAATGAAAAGGGTCATCTTTGCGAAGGCACGATCACCAATGTCTTTGTCCACCTCGAACAGGGGGATTGGGTGACGCCGCCCCTCTCAGATGGATGCTTGCCGGGGATCCTGCGCCAACGCAAGATCAAGGCAGGCGAGGTCCGCGTCGCCTCCGTTCACAAGGACGAATTACACACAGCCCGCGAAATTCGCGTCGGAAATGCCCTGAGAGGCGAGATTAAAGCCAATCTTGTTGGGCCATGACTTGACATCTGGGTCGCAAACTTGTGTATCGGCTCCAAGCGAAATTCATATGTAAAAAAGGGTGACACCTATGCACACCTACCGCAGCCACACATGCGCAGAACTAAACAAATCAAACGTTGGCGATACTGTTCGTCTGTCAGGTTGGGTCCACCGTGTCCGTGACCACGGCGGCCTATTGTTTATCGACTTGCGCGATCACTATGGCATGACCCAAGTTATGGCTGACCCGGATAGCCCCGTTTTCGCCGAAATCGAAAAAGTGCGCTCTGAATGGTGTATCCGTATTGATGGCAAAGTGTTGGCGCGCGACGAAAGCCTTGTGAATTCCAAAATTCCAACGGGCGAAGTCGAAGTGTTCATCCAAGACATCGAAGTTTTGGGCAAATCAGAAGAGCTTCCTTTGATGGTGTTCGGGGAACAAGAATACCCCGAAGAAACGCGCCTTCGTTATCGTTACCTCGATTTGCGCCGTGAAAAGCTTCAAAACAACATGAAGCTACGCTCAGATGTGGTTGCCTCGATCCGTCGCCGCATGTGGGACAAAGAATTCCGCGAATATCAAACGCCGATTATCACGGCATCCTCACCAGAGGGCGCGCGCGATTTCTTGGTGCCTTCCCGTTTGCACCCAGGTAAATTCTACGCTCTTCCCCAAGCACCACAGCAGTTTAAACAGCTGATCATGGTATCGGGTTTTGACAAATATTTCCAAATCGCGCCATGTTTCCGCGACGAAGACCCGCGCGCAGATCGCAGCCCAACAGATTTCTATCAGTTGGACATGGAGATGTCATTTGTCACACAGCAAGACGTGTTTGACACGATCCAGCCTGTTTTGACGGGTATTTTCGAAGAATTCGGTGGCGGTAAAAAAGTTGACCAAGACTGGGAACAGATTTCCTATCGGGATGCAGCCTTGTGGTACGGGTCGGACAAACCGGACCTTCGTAACCCAATCAAAATGCAGATTGTCTCTGATCATTTCCGTGGGTCAGGCTTTGCCATCTTTGCCAAGCTTTTGGAACAAGAGGGCACAGAAATTCGCGCCATTCCCGCCCCAACAGGCGGCAGCCGCAAATTCTGTGATCGTATGAACGCATTCGCCCAAAAAGAAGGCTTGCCAGGTATGGGCTATATCTTCTGGCGTGAAGGTGCGGACGGTATGGAAGCGGCTGGACCGTTGGCGAAAAACATTGGGCCAGAGCGCACAGAAGCCATTCGTCAACAGCTTGGCCTAGGTGTTGGCGATGCGGCGTTTTTCTTGGGTGGGAAACCCAAGCAATTCGAAGCTGTCGCAGGACGTGCGCGTAATGTCATCGGCGAAGAGCTTGGCCTCACTGACAAAGACCGCTTTGCCTTTGCTTGGATCGTTGATTTCCCAATCTATGAACAAGACGAAGAAACAGGCAAAATTGATTTCGAACATAACCCGTTCTCGATGCCTCAAGGTGGCATGGATGCGTTGATGGATGATCCCCTCAAAGTGTTGGGCTATCAATATGACTTGGCCTGTAACGGATATGAATTGGTGTCTGGTGCCATTCGGAACCATAAACCAGAGATCATGTTCAAAGCCTTTGAAATCGCAGGCTACCCAGAATCCGAAGTGCGCAAACGCTTTGGCGGCATGGTCAATGCCTTCCAATACGGCGCACCTCCTCACGGCGGCTGTGCGGCTGGCATCGATCGCATCGTGATGTTGTTGGCAGAAGAGGCCAACATTCGCGAAGTGATCATGTTCCCGATGAACCAACGCGCAGAAGATTTGATGATGGATGCCCCGAATGAACCGATGGCGGATCAGTTGATGGAACTGGGTTTGCGGGTTATTCCACAAGACTAAAACCCACAAAATTGCCTAAAATTTAAGCCTTACCCTAACGGGTGAGGCTTTTTTATACTCCTTCGATATGATCAAATATTCATTTTGGTAGAAATACCCTCTACGAAATATAGATGTAGCTGGTAAGTTATCTAACTTTAGTGAGTATTTGGTCGTAGCATGCATCGTCCTCCGGAACTGACAAAACGTGAAATGATGCTTGTCCCTCTTTTGGTTGAGGGGGCAACCAGAAAGGAAATTGCAGAGCAACTGTCCATCTCTGAGGAAACGGTTAAAGCCCATGTCCGCAGTATTTTGCAAAAATTTGGGGTTTCAACCCTGCGCGAAGGGTTTGTTGATCTTCAGCAATTCAATGAATTTTACATTACGGATTATAATGATGGTCACGAATTTAACCGCAGCCTGACATCTGAGTTGATCATTGCTGCGGATCGCAGACATGCCACCAAGATTTTAAGAGCTGAAGTTGATGTTGTTTATGGGGAAGTGAAATCAACCATTTTTGCCTGTGGCGTCGACGCGGGTGAAATTATTTCAGCGGAAATGTATGGCCGACCCGTCAAGGAAACGACACGTCTGGATAATCGGAATTGGTATGAGTTTGTTTTTGAGAAGCCTATTAAAAAAGGGGGGAAATACACGCGATCCTTGGTCCTGAAGACACGCGATGCCTATTTGAAAGAGACTGAATTTCAACTTCTCAATATTTTCCGTCCCACTGCATTTGCCTCCATTCGGGTGACCTTCGAGGATAAATTGGTCCCCAAAGCTGCGAAAGTGGTCACAATGCATCAAGGGCGGCTGACAGGCGATACGAGCCTCAAGCTAAAGAGGTCTGGAAATAGTTTATACCTAGATATACCTGATCCCAAAGTGTACCATTCTTATGCAATTGAATGGGTGTGGGATACGCCCTCAAACCCTAAATCGTGACGCTTTTCAGGGCTGTCGCGTAGAGTTGGATGCAGGGATGACGATGGAAAACCTTGGTGATGTGGTGACAAATTGGTCGGGGGCGACATCCGCCTTACCAACTGAATTGAGTGGGACATATGTCACGCTTGAACGGCTGCGACCTGACCTACATGCGGCTAAGCTGTTTGAAGCCTTCAAGGATGCGGATCAGAATTGGGCCTATATGCCCTATGGTCCGTTTCACTCGTCAGCCCAGTATTATAAATGGACCACAGAGGTCGCTGCACAGACGGACCCGTGGTTTTTCGCGCTCAAAGATCACGCGAGCGGCAAATACCTCGGGGTCTGTTCCTATCTGCGGATCGCCCCGGATATGGGAACAATCGAAGTTGGGCACATTAATTTTTCCCCCGCTTTACAACGGAGCAGGGCCGCCACTGAGGCGATGTTCCTTCTGATGCAATGGGCTTTTGACAACGGATATCGCCGGTATGAGTGGAAATGTAATGCGTTGAACATGGCCTCTCGTCGTGCAGCCGAGCGTTTTGGATTTAGCTACGAGGGTGTTTTTCGCCAAGCCGCTGTGGTCAAAGGGCGCAATCGGGATACAGCTTGGTTCGCCATGATTGACAGCGAGTGGCCCGCCTTGAAAGAAGCCTTTACTTCTTGGCTCAGCCCATCGAATTTTGACGTTTCCGGCGGTCAAAAGGAACGCCTCGGGAATTTAACGAGCCTTGTTCGTGTTGCCAGTGATCCCGCCCTAACGTCTAAAATGGAGTAATAGAGTCAATCGCTGATGTGAGCGTTTGATCCAATTTATGGGCATCATTCGCACTCAATGCTGAGAGCAAAGCGTGATCCTTGGCTGAGGTCGCAATGCTATGGATAAAGGTGGACACATAGGGCGTCATTCCATCCTGAAGCAAAATCTGCGCGTGACAGAGATCATCTCGATAGGCCAGCTCATCGGGTTCAACAGGATCGCCTATGTCCTGAACCGATTGCAAAGCAGGTCGCCCCGGAAAATGGCGCAGAACCATAGATTGAAAGTCATGAATTGACTCTAATGGTTTCGCTAAAAATCCGCTCGCCCCCGCCCTAAGAGCCGATTTATAGTTCAACTCATCCCCACTGGTTGCGAGGATTATGGGCGGGATATCAAAGCTTTGTTTGACCTCACGGATCAAATCAATGCCTGAGCCATCTGGTAATCCAATGTCCACAATCATCACGTTTGGACGATAGGTGGTCAAATGTCGCCGCGCTGAGCCAAGGCAATCCGCCCGCCTAATCCGCGCGCCAGAGCGCAAACAGATAATCCGCAACGCTTCACAGGCAAAGCGGCTATCCTCAACAACCAAAATTGTCAGGCCGATCATAGGACGTTTTCTGGAGGCGGCCCCTTTTGTAATGTCTTCCAAAGTGTTCATGATGATGTCCCTTGAATCACCTAGATACTTTGGAAAAGGATGGCTAACATTTGGTTAACTTGCAGGGTGCGGCTTTGCGTTCTCTTGTTTGGATCTCGCAAACATCGCATATCTTGCAAAACAAAGGAGACTACCCATGATCGGCCGCTTAAATCACGTTGCAATCGCTGTTCCAGACCTTGAGGCAGCTTCTGAGCAATATCGCACCACGCTTGGGGCCAATGTTGGCGCCCCCCAAGATGAACCAGATCACGGTGTCACAGTTGTTTTTATCGAACTGCCGAACACAAAAATTGAATTGCTCTATCCACTTGGTGAAAATAGCCCCATCCAAGGGTTCTTGGACAAAAACCCCGCAGGCGGCATCCATCACATTTGTTACGAAGTGGACGATATCCTAAAAGCGCGTGATCAGCTGATTAAAAACGGTGCCCGCGTCCTTGGGACAGGAGAGCCGAAAATCGGAGCGCATGGCAAGCCTGTCTTGTTTTTGCACCCCAAAGACTTTAACGGCTGCTTAGTTGAACTAGAACAAGTATAACTTAGCGAAAAAAGGAAACGTTATGGGTATTACATCTGGCATTGTTTTATTTGCGGTTATTTGGTTCATGACGTTTCTCTGCGTGATCCCAATTCGCCTCACCACGCAAGGCGACATCGGAGAAGTTGTCCCTGGAACGCATGCAGGATCCCCAGAGGTGCATAACCTCAAGAAAAAAGCATGGATCACCACAGGGATTTCTGCGGTTCTTTGGATCATCATCGCAAGCGTTATTCTAACCGGCGCGATTACCGTTCGTGATCTAGATTGGTTCCAGCGTATGGGACCGAAGTAAGACCGTGAAAGAGATGTGTAAACGTCGCTGCCGCTAGGATAGGGACGAACAAGTTTGCAAGCGGTATCGACAAGGGTGCCGCCATGCAAATACCTGCGATCCAAAGCGTCCCAATATGTTTACGCCAAAGACGTTTGGCATCTGCGCGCCCAATACGTCGCGCGGCCACGAGCTGAAAATACTCGCGTCCCAATAGATACCCGTTCACCGACCAAAAGATCAGCGGCGCAAAGGGCGCAAAGAGTAGATACAAAATCAAAGCGAACATATTCGCAGCGATGATCAATCCTAAGAAATTTGCGGTATCCTTTAAGGATTGCGAAAACGACGTTGGCGTTGCCTCGGTCAAATGCGGGTAATGTTTTGTTTCTACCGCTTTTGCCACATCATCGATGAAAAACGATGACATCAGTGAGGCGACAGGCACCATCAAGAACACGGACAACACCAGAGACATAAAAATAGAGGCAATGCTAATGGCGGCGGATGTTTCAAAATCCCCGATAAACGGGATTGAAATCGTCCCTGCAAAAAACCAATTCGCCAATTGCCCTATGGTGAGAAAGACCAATACCAGAAAGCCAATCGCCAAAGCGATGCCTTTGAGCAAGACCGCTCTAAATGCGGGGTCCAAGGCTTGGGAGACTGCCTTGGAAAAGGAACTAAAGACCAGTGTCAAAGCCACGTGACGATCTCATCCAAATTGGGTCGAGGACGTTCTGGTGGCGCGGATGTTTCAGTTCCGAAATAGACAAAGCCCGCGACGCTTTCATGTGGGCTCAACCCCAGTCCGTCCTCAACAAAACCGCGATCATGGGATGGCCAGCCAGATAGCCAATTGGCACCCCAACCCGCAGCCAACCCTGCATTCAACAACGCCAAACACGCGGCCCCTGCGGAATAGGTTTGCTCAATCGCTGGGATTTTCTCAGACGGCTTTTGAACCTCGATGACGGCAACACAGATTTGCCCATCCTCAAATTGCCGCCGTCCTTTGGCAGTTTTGTCGGCATCATATCCAAGCACCTCGGCGCGTGCATCAACAAGTTGGGCCAATTGGTCGAGCTTGGGACGTGAAAGAACGATAAACCGCCATGGCTCTAGCTTGCCATGATCTGGGGTGCGTGCTGCGGCTTGAAGAAGCTCTTTTAACTGATCCGCAGTCGGGGCCGGTCCTGTCATCGTTTTGGCAGGACGCGACCTGCGGGTTAAAAGAAAATCGAGGGCGGCTTGATTTCGTTCAGGCATAGAGGGTCCAATCGTTTGCTGTTCTCTATGTAAGGGCGTCCTGTCAGAAATTCAATTCGTCTCGTTCAAAGGGCCCTTATGTGTCACATCGCAAACTGATGCCTATCTTGCCTTTGACGGTGTCAGACCATTTCACATGAACCGCAGTTTTGCCTGTCCCCTTTTCCGTATCGATATAGGGAGTCGTATAAATCGTTCGATTTGACCCTGTGCGAATAGGGCCTTGGGCGACAATCGACTGAACATCGCGCGCATATCCCGAAAACGGCAAAGCGGCGTTGCTCTCTACAGTCCAAGTTGTCGCCGCCGAATTTTGACTGTGCACGACTCGCAGAGGGTTCTCGGTCTTGGTCGAGATGTTGTTAAAATTATTACCCATGAATTGGATATCCCAGAACCGATTGCGATCTAGGTCGGCATAGGTGGTATCAATGCGCTCGACACGGTCGATTTGGCCATTGATGGATCTGAAGTTATTTCCGTTGACCGTCAAATTCGATACCCCATGCCCCGTGCCATAGGGTTTCACGACGATGTAAGAAAACCAAGGGGCCACATCCCCACTTAGGAACACATTGTCGCTTATTGAAAGAGACGAAAACCCAAAGCCAGAAACAAAGTCAGGATTAGAGTCATGTTCATTTGTCCATTCCACAAAGCAATTGTCGATGTAGTTTCCAACCACCGTGCTCGCCGAATTTGAACGCGTCAAAGCCAAGCCTGCCATGCGAATACCATCGGCGCGCCCGTCCCCTTGGTAGAAATGATTGCCACTGATGATATTGTTTGAACCACTCAAAATCGCAAAGTGGCGGAATTGCGAGGCCCAGTTTTCCCGCAATTTCACATCGTTCGCACTGGCGTTTAACACAATACTCACGCGATCTTGGGCGGCACTTTGGCCCTCATCGGTGACAAAATGACAGCGATCAATGAGCATGCCTTGGCAGCCTTTGCCGCTTGAGGTGATCCCCCGATGACGCGGTCGGGTGATAAAGCAATCGCGCATGCTAAAGGTGATGCCTTCTTTGGCGAGGCTCACACCACTGGCCACTCCATTGCAGTGCAGTTCAACATTTTGCAGCGAAAATTTAGAGAGCTTTTCAAAACCGCTGAAATCCAACATGTATTTGAACCGCGTAAAGGTGAACTCTTGGGTGCCATCCGCGTCAAACAGGGGCTCTGAGAGGTGGATCACGTTGTTTTGGGCATCAATTCGGGTGACATAGACCTCGCGCCCAACACCCGCACCTGTGACCAACGACCCCTCAGAGAGAGCCATTATATGATGAACAGATGTCAATTGTCGCGGGTTTTGCGGAGTGTAACTTGCGCGCGCTATAGTGATGTCTTGTTCCCAGTCACCATCACCCGTTGCATAGAATTGGCCGTTACGAATAACGCGGCGAATGGCATAGGTGTCTTTGGTGGCAACGGCAGCTTGCATATCTACAGGTTCAGACAAAGAAATCGTCCGTCCCCCCAAATCCAAACTATCGTGATCGCCACTATTCAACAGCGCTTGAAACGCTTTTTTAAAGGCCAGTTCTTCGTTTTTGAACGCATCTATATAGGTCGTGAGGCGATAGGATTTGCTTAGGATGAGGGGGGCATCATCAGGCATAAGAATGCGACCCTGAAAATCCACACGAGACGAAAGGGAACAGCCAGAACCGATATAAAAATCACCCTCTGGAACCAAGATCGTGCGCCCATTGGCCGCCTGATCCGCCGCAAGAAAGGCGATGCGATCATCGGTTTCCCCATCCCCCAAGGCCCCAAAATCGCGGACATCAACATAGGGGATCATGTCTCGGATAAAGTGATCCGTCACATCTTCGATGAGAAGGTCATCAATGCGAATGATGCCGCCGATGCTGCCTTCAAAATCTAATCCAAAGTGACCAGATTTCGGCAAAGCGCCCCAGACCATATCCACACCAGTGCGCGCGCCAGGCCCAATGGTGGCGGAGATTTCAAAAATCTTACCATAGGTGTCCAAGGTTTGGCTGGGTCCGACCGCGCGGACTTCGGGGACGTGTTGATCATTGGAATTCAAGGCATATCCGGCAATGCGCGCGCTTGGCATATTGCCCGCGATCAGCTTGACCCGTGCAGAGACACGAATATAGCGCTCTAACACCATAGGTGTTGCCTGCATATAACGCAGCTTTTCTGTGGGGAGCGATTTTGTAATCTCTAGGCATCCCTGAAAATCGGCATCCCCTGGGATGAAGGCGGCACCGTCCCCTTGGGCATAGGTCTCAGACCCAGCTTGACCATTGTCTCGGGACCAAAGATCAAGCCCCTCTGAAAAAGGGGCGACGATTAAATCAGTGGAAATGCTCATGAGATATCCTTTTGAAACGGAATGTTTCTGGTGGGATATCTTCAAGGGTTTAACGTCGGCTTGGGGCTACGCGCGCGCCCGTTGCGTCACACAGAGAAATCAGAAGCCTTAAGAAGAGCAACGCCGTTGATGCGCCACTCTTGACCAATTTGGATCATTTCATATTGCAAGAAATGAATAGCGCCCTGTACGTCCTTGATTTGAACAACTTGCTCGTAGCCGTTGCCAGATCGGGTAAGGTCCAAAAACCGAACCGATGTCTTGCGCCAGACCATGGGATAGCCGCGTTGCACCATGCTCGCAAAATTTGCGGTGTTGCCAAAGATTTGCTGGATGCGGGGGCTGGCATAGGTGAAGGCGCGCTCAAAATCATCGTCTTCGAAGGCATCGAGCTGCGCGGAAATCGTGGCTTGGATAGGCTCATTCGGGGTCGCCCAAACACAGGTAACCGAGGCCAAGATGAACAAGAGTGAGGCTAGAAATGATCGCATGCCATTCCCCTTTCTATAAAGGAGCTAGGACAAATTGAGTCCATTTCAACGATCAACAGGATGTAACCAAAATGAAAAAGCAGGGCCAAAGCCCTGCTTTTAACGTATCTGTGTTTGGCAAAGCCAAACTCAATGCGGTTACATCAACTCACTGTTGAGGCCTGCATCAATCAACGCGATGGTTTCATCGACCCCGTAAAGGGCGATAAAGCCGCCAAACCGTGGGCCTTGGGATGCACCTAATAGAACCTCATAGAGCGCCTTGAACCAATCCCGAAGAGGATCAAAGCGGTCACGCCCGCAGGCAAAGACAAG
Source organism: uncultured Paracoccaceae bacterium (assembly GCA_965657215.1). Lineage (GTDB taxonomy): Bacteria > Pseudomonadota > Alphaproteobacteria > Rhodobacterales > Rhodobacteraceae > JAHEJA01. The sequence goes on along the minus strand of CBFHNR010000020.1, from coordinate 13,710 downwards.
GGATTGAAGCTCTTCTGCATCCAAGCCCCCGTCCCAGGCTTTGAGTTGGTCACGCAGATCAACCAAAGCCTCGCGCTCAAGCTCAGTGGGCGCTCGGAAGGTTTTGTTTGGTTTGACGAAATCATTGTAATAGCGCACCGCAAATCCGGCCGCTTGATCCAGCTGCGGGTTCTTCTCGGCCGTTGCATCGGGTGCGTAGCGTTGGATGAAGCCCCAAAGTTGGTCCTTTTCATCCGCATTCGCCACAGCCGCCAAGTTCAGAAGCATCGAGAAAGGCACAACCATATCTGACGCGGGAACGTTGTGCCCATGAATATGGAAGACAGGATTGTTCAAACGGGCGGTTTCATCTTGGCCCGCATAGGCGCGCAGCTGTTGATGATATTCATCAACTGCCTTGGGGATCACGTCAAAATACATGCGCTTGGCTGTTTTTGGCTTTTGATACATGAAATAGGACAAAGATTCCGTTGACGCGTAGGTGAGCCATTCATCAATGGAAATTCCGTTACCGCTTGATTTCGAAATCTTTTGGCCCTTGTCATCCAAGAACAATTCATAGGTGAAATGCTCAGGCGCCTTGTGACCCAAAATTTCGCAAATCTTGTCATAGATCGGCGTATTCGTGGAATGGTCTTTGCCATACATTTCAAAATCCACACCCAAGGCCGCCCAACGCGCACCGAAGTCTGGTTTCCACTGTAATTTCACATTGCCCCCCGTGACAGGAAGCGTCCATTCTTTGCCGTCTTCGTCGTCAAAAGTAATGGTATAGGTTTCGGCATTAACCTCTTTCATCGGCACATACATCACACGGCCGGTTTCAGGGTGAATTGGCAAAAAGATAGAATAGGTCTGACGCCGTTCATCGCGGAGCGATTTCAACATGACTTTCATCACATCATCATAGCGCTCTACCGCGCGCTTGAGAACCTCATCAAATTGACCGGATCGGTAAAAATCTGTGGCCGAATAGAATTCATATTCAAACCCAAAGGTATCCAAAAAGCGGCGCAACATCGCGTTGTTGTGATCACCAAAGCTATCATGCGTGCCAAAGGGGTCAGGCACAGAAGTCAGGGGCTTTTGCAGATGCTCCTGAAGCATGTCTTGGTTGGGCACATTGCCAGGCACCTTGCGCATGCCGTCCAAGTCATCGGAAAAACAAATCAGCTTTGCTGGAATGTCGGATATTTCCCGAAACGCGCGCAAAATCATCGTTGTCCGTGCAACTTCGCCAAAGGTTCCGATATGCGGCAAACCAGAGGGACCATAGCCTGTTTCAAACAGGACATATCCCTTTTCTGGCGGCGACTTTTCATAGCGTTTGAGCACACGGCGCGCTTCTTCAAACGGCCAAGCTTTTGAGCTCATTGCTGCGTCGCGCAGATTAGACATGATGGTTCTCCGATTCTTTTCATCGCATATTGGGATAAACGTCCACGCTACCTATTGATAGTGACGGGAATGGTCAATATTCTATACGTATTGCATTTAGGTGAAAGGTTACCATCGTGACACGCGAAGCTCCACACGTAATGACGGCACAAGATTGTTTGGTCGCACTCATGGTGGCCATTACTGTTTCGGATGAAAATATCCGCACGTCAGAATTGGTGAAAATCCAAGGGGCGGTGAATAACCTTCCAATCTTTGCAGAATATGACCAAGATCGCCTGAATATCATGTCGCAGGTCGTGTTTGATCTGTTTGAACAAGAAGAGGGGCTAGATGCCCTCTTTGGTCTGGTGCGGGATAATCTGCCAGACCGCTTGTTTGAAACAGCCTATGCCTTGTGCTGTGATGTTGCTGCGGCCGATGGAGTGATTTTGGAAACGGAACTCCGCCTGCTTGAAGAAATGCGCTATGAGCTCAAGATTGACCGCCTTCATGCCGCTGCGATCGAACGTGGCAGCCGCGCGCGCCATATGACGGCGTGACTTAGCGGAGGTCCGTAAGCTCGGCCCAACGCGTCAAAACAGACCTCTGCAACCGTCTGGCGCGCGTGTTATAGGTCCGCGCACCTTTGGGCATTTCGATATTTGGGTTTTGGGTGGTGCGGCGCTGATCCATGTTTTGGCTAAAGATCACAAATGCAAAATTTTGCCCGTCCTCGCCATTGAGATATCCCGCAAGGCTGCTCACAAAATTTAGAGTCCCAGTCTTGGCCTGAATGCGGTGACGCGCTGCTTTGTCGATGTTACCTTGCCAATCGCGCACGGCAATGGGCTTGAGACGTTCAACATAGATCGGATCACGTCCAAACTTTGCCGTTAACGCGCGGACCATATCCGCAGGGGTGATGCGCGTTTTGTCACCCAATCCAGAGTGATCCACAAAGAGGGCTGTTTTCATACCAAGCTTTGTCCGGGCCCACTCCTGCATCCTTGTCGCGGATTCGGATAAGCTCGCCACAGGTCCACTTGTTTGACTGGCTCTCAGCCCAATAAGTTCCGCCGTCAGGTTTGTTGAATATTTCAACATATCTTCTACGATCTTAGACAATGGTGCGCTTTTGTGTGAGGCGAAGGGCACATGAGTGGGAAGCTGTGTCACATCAGCCAAGGCGCCGATCTCAACACCTGAGGTGCGCAAGAGAGAGCGAAACACCTCGGCAGTGTAGCGCGCAGGATCACGCACTGGTAACCAGCGGCCCCCTCCATTCCCCAAGGCATTGCGCCGCACGTTCCAGTGATCAACACCGTTTCGCGCGTCATAGGTAAACAGTGGACCAGACCGATCCGTCACCCCAACACGGGCAATGGAAACCTTGGGCCGATGAAATTCAGAACGGGCATCGACAGTTGTCTGATAACTGGACCCCACGCGTTTCCATTCGAAATACACCCGGTTGAAATTCAAATTCAACCCAGAGAGCGCAGGATTATAGCCTACAAAGCTTGGCTGAGAGGCATCAATTACCCGTAACTGAGGCATGGAGGATCCATAATACAACAACCGCCCTGTGACACGGGTGATCCCCTTGGCTTTGACCGCTTGGGCCAATTGCGCCAAATCGTCTGTGTCCAGTGTCGGATCCCCTGACCCGATTAAGATCAAATCTCCCTGCACAGTGGACCCTATGAGGTCGCCCGCCATTGCAACTTGGGTGTCAAACGTGAATTCCGCGCCAAGCGTTTCAAGAGCATAGATCCCTGTAATCGCCTTGGTCACACTGGCGGGCGCAAAGGGCATGTTTTGATTGCGCGTCTCAATCACGGCACCCGTGGACAGATCAATCAAGGCCACGCCCAAATCCCCGTCAAATTTCGTGCTCTCTATGAGCCGCTCTAGACTGGGTGGCGGGGTTGATCCAGGCCGGGCAACAGGGCGCTCGGACACGTCAGGGGCATTGGCGAGAGTGAGAGAGGCAAAGCACATTGCCAAAACACCAAAAAGACTAATCCTTAACACGGCCACACACGCATCCTCCTGCGGGGAAACTGTGCAAAATTTACCCAAAGTGCAAAGGCAAAATGAAGTTTCTTAGAAATTAGACCACACTGTCACTTGGATGCACGTAAGGCCGTGCTCGACATCGGGTTTAAGGGCATATTGGCATAACACCACATCGGGTGATCCGTGCGCCCCAAAAGATGCGAGGCATGTGAGGGAAGGCGTCGATGCGCATATGTCTTGGCCGCCTGCGAGGTCAAGGCATCCAAGCGCGACTTGGGACGGGCCAGAACTCCGATCGGAACGGTCTCCATGATCCAACGCCACTCTTTCCATTGATTGAATTGGCCCAAATTATCCGCCCCCATGAGCCAGACAAATTGCACATGCGGATTGCGATCCACCAAATAACGCAGGGTTTGCGCCGTGTACCGTGTACCAATGCGGGCCTCGATATCAGAGATTGTCACTTTGGGATGATCCATGATCCCACGCGCCGCTTTCATCCGATGTTCCATCGGAGCAGGGCCGTTAGGTTTCAAGGGATTGCCAGGGGACACAAGCCACCACAGATGATCCAACCCAAACCGCTTAAGAGCCTGCAGAGTAAAATCCACATGCCCAGAATGGGGAGGGTCAAACGATCCGCCGAAAAGTCCAATACGTTGTTTCATCACGCCCCAAAGAATTACGCCTAGGCTCTGTGGATACCGATTATTGCAAAAAGATGAAATAAAATAGTGCACTTTCAAATCTGATAGCGAAGCGGCTGCCCGGGTGGGAGCGGAACGCGCCCGCCGTGGGGCGGGCAGTCGCGTGCCTGCTGCTTGCGCAACAGGCGGGGTGAAAAATCTACGCCTGCGCGATAGAGCGGTCCGTGGACCGCCGCGCATCGCCGACCTTATCAATCTGCTCACCCCTTGGCAGTGCTGGACAAATATACCGCGTCGTTTCCCTCAAAGATCCGCCCCCCCGAGGTCGGCGGTGCGCGCTCCCCCATTGCCCCACTCCGCCCATTCCTGTAACACATCGAAAAACCACAGTTTCAATGCGGAGCATCTCAATGGCAGCTTATCAATACGTTTATCACATGCAGGGCGTGTCCAAGACTTATCCCGGTGGTAAGAAATGTTTCGAAGACATCCATCTGTCCTTCCTTCCCGGTGTGAAAATCGGTGTCGTTGGGGTCAACGGCGCGGGTAAATCGACCCTGATGAAGATCATGGCCGGCATGGACAAGGACTTTACCGGTGAGGCATGGTCCGCTGAGGGCGCCAAGGTTGGCTACCTTCCGCAAGAACCCAAGCTAGACGAAACCCTATCCGTGCGTGAAAACGTGATGTTGGGCGTGGCTGAGAAAAAGGCCATCCTTGATCGCTATAACGAATTGGCGATGAACTATTCCGATGAAACCGCCGACGAAATGGCCGAGCTTCAGGACAAGATCGACGCGGAAAACCTCTGGGATCTGGATAGCCAAATCGACGTCAGCATGGAGGCCCTGCGCTGTCCCCCCGATGATGCCGATGTTGCCTCCCTCTCAGGGGGTGAACGTCGCCGCGTTGCCTTGTGCAAATTGTTGCTGCAGGCGCCTGATATGCTCTTGCTTGACGAACCGACCAACCACTTGGACGCCGAAACCATCGCATGGCTGCAACAGCACCTTATCGACTACAAAGGCACCATTCTGATCGTCACGCACGACCGTTATTTCCTTGATGATATCACGGGCTGGATCCTTGAACTCGATCGCGGTCGCGGCATCCCCTATGAGGGCAACTATTCCGCATGGCTCGAACAGAAATCCAAACGTTTGGCCCAAGAAGCCCGCGAGGACAAATCCCGCCAGAAAACGCTGGAACGCGAATTGGAATGGATGCGTCAGGGTCAAAAAGCCCGCCAAGCCAAGCAAAAGGCGCGTATCAATTCCTATAACGAATTGGCCAACCAATCCGAGCGCGATAAAATCACCCGCGCTCAGATCGTCATCCCCAATGGCCCCCGTTTGGGCGGCAAAGTAATCGAAGTTGACGGCCTGAAAAAAGCGATGGGTGACAAGCTCTTGGTCGAAGACCTGTCCTTTGCCTTGCCCCCGGGCGGCATCGTCGGCGTGATCGGTCCTAACGGCGCAGGTAAATCCACCCTGTTCAAAATGCTCACCGGTCAAGAAGCCCCAGATGAAGGAACCGTCAGCTACGGCGACACGGTTCAACTGTCTTATGTGGATCAATCTCGTGATGATTTGATCGATGGCGAAACCGTATGGGAAGCAATCTCGGGCGGGGCGGAAATCATCCAACTTGGGGATGCCCAAATGAACAGCCGCGCCTATTGCTCGGCGTTCAATTTCAAAGGCGGCGATCAGCAAAAACCATTGAACCTGTTGTCAGGCGGGGAACGCAATCGTGTGCATATGGCGCGTTTGTTGAAAGAGGGGGGCAATGTGCTTCTCCTCGATGAACCGACCAACGATTTGGACGTTGAAACGCTACGCGCCCTCGAAGACGCCTTGGTCGATTTCGCAGGCTGCGCCGTGGTCATCTCACACGACCGTTTCTTCCTTGATCGGATTTGTACGCATATCTTGGCCTTTGAGGGTGATGCGCATGTGGAATGGTTTGAAGGCGACTTTAGCGCTTATGAAGAAGACAAGAAACGTCGCCTAGGCCCAGATGCCCTAGAGCCTAAGCGTATGAAACATAAGAAGTTTACGCGCTAAACTGAACTGGTTGGGGTTACATTCCCAACCTTTCCTAGCTGGGCCGAGGGCAAGCGACCGCACTCTGGTTCAGTGCGATTTATTTATCAAACACATCCTAAGAGTCGTCGAAGGACGACCTATCAAATCGCTTGGCCGTGGGATCGGCCCAGCGATGCGCGGCGGTCTTTGGCCTTGTTTCCGCGCGAATATCGCGTAAGTTGAACTGCGATAGGTTGAGAGATTTTTATGGACGGTGTCATTTCAATACCTGTGTGGTTAGTTGCGGCTGCGGGTTTCATAGCGGCCTTAACGTGGATCATCATGACCCATGGTCGAGCGCCCTTTGCCGAAAATGAAAAACCTTTTGAAAATTTGATGGAAGTCGTGGGCAAGCCCTATGTTCTTGTTGTGTTTTTGGCGTCTGCGGCGCTTTTGATCGGGGCTTATGTTTTTTACCTCAACGATATTGTGATTTCTGTCCATCAAATGGTCAAACACCTACGGAGTGAGACAGCTAAAAACGCAATTGAATCTGACACTTTGCGCAATCTCGCGCAAGGCAGCGCACTTTTGCTAGGCGCGCTGGTTGCTGTATCAACTCTCATCTTTACGCTGATCCGAACATGGATCAATGAGCGGACCACAACCGCAACAGAAGAAGGCCTCGTAACCGACCGTATCAACGCAGCGGTGGCCAGCTTAGGCGCGGAAAAAACCAAAAAGGATTTTGAAACAGGAAAAGAATACACTGTTCCAAATATCGAAGTTCGTGTCGGCGCTATCCTTTCCCTAGAGCGGATTGCTCAGAAAAATGCCGATTTCCATATCCAAATCATGGAAATTTTGACGGCTTATCTCAGAGAAAATGCGCGTATTATCCCAAAAAGCACAGAGAAAGACATGCGGCCCGATACGCAGATGGCATTTTCGGTGATCGGTCGACGCTCTGCTAAAAGAATTGCTCTTGAGCGGGATAGGAAGCCGCACCCTTATCGGCTTGATTTGCGGTTTTGTGATTTCAGACGTGTGGAAGGTGTGGGCTTAAATTTTGAACATGCTTTGTTTACCAAGTGTTACTTTGATAGGGCGGATTTGTCTGGGGTCTATATGAATTTCGCGGATCTTAGCAAAGCGCATTTCACCGCAGCAAGGTTAACAGACGCCTATTTCAACAGCGCAAAATTAACAAAAGCAAGGCTTAATTACGTAAACATGACGGGTGCACATTTAAGCAAAGCATGTTTGAGGGCTGCACGCCTGAAAAATGCTTGGCTAATGCATGCAAAGTTAAATGGAACGCAACTCTCAGGAGCCAATTTTAATAAAGCAGACCTCAGATGTGCTAGGTTCAATGACGCAAACCTAACCAATGCACGCTTAGATAATGCAATTCTTATCAATAAGTCAGCAAAATTATCAGATAAAATTCTTTATCCTGCGTCTGGATTTACTGTAACCGAGGCTATCCTAATTGGCGCCTCAATACGAGGCTTGGACTGCGTTAAAATTCCCTTTACATTGAGTAACATCCTCACAATGTTTGGGGATGGATCTGTCACGCTTCCTAATCGAACAGCTCGTCCGGCCCATTGGCCGAACGAAGTGCTTGATTGGCCTGAATATAAAGCAGCTTGGCTTCTTTGGCAGAAATCCCACGGTATGGGGACCGATTCATAATTCCTCCTCCTCCCCCTCCTGCATCCGCTCCTTTAACGCACGTTCCGTATCCAAAAGGCCTTGCACTTGGAGCCTCATGTAGCTTCGCAAGAGGTGGTTGATGCGGGCTTGATAGCCTGATCCCATTGAGCGGAAGAACTTGATCACGGGTTGGTCGATGTAGAGCGTGACTTTGTCCTTTTTGGGCTGTGTTTCCATATCCCACGTGAGGCTGTGCCATTCGGGCGGCACAAAGTCGTGCATAAAGCTTAGGATCATTTTGTCTTGGCTCAGGCGTATCATATCGCGCAAAAGCTGGTCTCGCTCAGATTGGGTTTTGAACTTGGCTGTACTCATGCGATGACACTGCGCTGGGCTGCGTTAAGACCCCCTTAACGCAACAGTCGTAGGGTACCGACGCGATACCGACGTGTTACCGATGCAAAACTGAGCGCCCTTTTAGCGCAAAGCCCAAGAGATTATGGCGGCGCTTTGTGTGGCCCCAGATTGGCGTTTGATCTCTTTGCCACCTTTGAATTTGACCATCGTCGGAATGCCGCGAATGCCAAATTTCTGACCTGCTTTTTGGTGGGTCTGGGTGTTGACTTTGACCAGCCTTGCCTTGCCCGAAACGGTCTGTGCGGCCTTGGAAAATTCTGGGGCCATTGACTTGCACGGCCCACACCACGGCGCCCAGAAATCCACGATCAGGGGGATCTCATCATTGCTGGCGGCTTTGTTCAGGAGGTTGAAATCAATGTCCACGGCCTTGTCTGTCATCAAGGGCTTGCGGCAGGTGCCACAGACCGCTTGTTCCAAGGGTTTCTCATCATTGACGCGATTGATCTGTGAGCAGCGAAGGCATGTTATTTTCTTGGCACCCATGGCTTTTCCTTTCGTGTTGTGGACCTCGTCTCAATAGGGAAAATCGGTCCAAAAAGAAAGGGTTAGTTCACCAATGGTTGCTTGTTGCGCTCATGCCGCTGGGCCAGATTTTTGGCGACAGGATTGGCAAGAATGGGCCGCGCAGAGGGCACAGGCTCCGTGAGGGACATGTCGGCTAACTCTGGGAAAAGAGTGAATAATTCTTCTTTGGTCTCAGGGCTCAATGCCTTGATCGCTTGGGGCCCAGGGTAGAAGAATTCGGCCAAAGCGCCGTCCGCCATGACCACCTCATGACGGTCAAAAATAAAGTGGTAATAGGTGACATTGTGCATATCCGTAGCCAGTTCAAATCCCTCTAAGGCAAGGAGTTGTTTGGCCGGAACCAAGGCTTCTTGGCTCTCAGATACGCGCTCGCAGATGGTGGATTTGATATAAACGCGGTGCTGTTGGGATACGATCAAATCACGGCTTGGAACGTTCTTGCGAATGGCCCCTTGGCGAATGCGGATGGGCGTTAGTTTGGGGTTCGCTTCGATCAATGGGTGAGGCACATGTTTCGCGCTGATCCAGCGAATTGGTTGGTACCCATGATCCAGTGTCCACACCAAATCCCCTTGGCTCAGGTCCTCGACATTGACCAATCCGGTCGCTGTTGAAATGCGTGTTCCACTGGCAAAACAGACAACGGCTGAGGCCCGCATGATCTGATCATAGGGCATGCCGATGGTGTTCCCCGTGTCCTGTTGACCCGTCGCGGTGACCGTGCTTCCGACAGAGATATGTGAGACGTCTTCGGTAATGAGCGGGAAAAAGAAGTAACTTTCAATGTCTTGGGTGGTATCATACATATAGGCAAAGAAGCCGTCGACGTTCACACCATCAAAGTCCATTGATCCTGAGTCAACTTCGAAGACATCATTATAATCGACCCCATTAATGAGCGCTTCAAACCCAGTGTTCGAATATTCCAGCGTCATTTCTTCCATCTCTTGGTCGCTCAGGTCAGCGCCCATAACAGTGTCGCCACCGTTGTCGGTAAAGTCCGCTGTATAGAGCCCGGTCACAGTCGGCGAGGCCACGTTTTGTGGGTTACCTGTTAGCTGAATGGCCAAGAGACCAAGATGCGTTGCCATTTATATGTCCACCTAAATCGTTACAAGCTGTCGGGGCTCTCCCTAGAGGCAAAGGGGGTTTCGACAAGATTACGTGTTTCAGGTTTACTAACGGCTAATGGACGCCTTACTTTAGCGTCAATTTGCAAAAAATTGTTGGGGTAGGGGAAATTGAACGCGACCACAGTTAGGGCGAAACAGTATGGCGACCCCGGAAGGACTCGAACCCTCAACCTGCCGATTAGAAGTCGGCTGCTCTATCCAGTTGAGCTACGGGGCCACGCCGCTGAGATAGCGCGTTCGGGATCAAATTGCCATAGCTATTTGATGCCTTTTAAATAGCGTCCTATTGCAAGGCGATCCTCATCGGTGAGGCGGGATGTATTTGCAATCACATCAACCATTTCACCACCTGCAACATCGTAATCAGGGGTAAATCCTGACCTCAGGTATTCCGCGATATCCTCTGCGGACCAGTCTAACGTTGCCCCAGTAATTCCGGGGATTTTTCCTGGACCTGATGGATTTGGTCCCCCTTGCAGCCACTGGTCTGTCCTCATTCCCCCAATCGCATTGCGGGGCGTGTGGCATTCGGCGCAATGGCCTAAGGCATTGACCAAATAATCCCCACGCTCAGGGATATCAGAGCTACGGCTGGGCATATTGATCCATTTCCATACACCGACATTGCGGCGAATGGAAAATGGGAAGGCTATTTGATGAGGCTCGTTTGGTGTATCTACAGCGGGTAATGTTTGCATATAGGCCCATAAATCTCTGAGATCTTGGTCCGTCATGTTTTGATAGCTGGTGTAGGGAAACACCGGAAAATAATGTTTGCCCTCTGGGGAAACACCATGGCGCATTGACCCTGCAAAAGACGCAAAGGACCACCCGCCAATGCCGAATGTTTCATGTGATGAAATATTCGGCGCTACGAAGGTTCCAAAAGGTGTTTTAAATGCTTTGCCACCGCCAAGCGCCTGACGGTCGTCTGAGTCAGGTGCCATGTGGCAGCTTGCACAGCCTGCAGCATCAAACACATAGGCCCCTTGTTCGACTTGTCCGACGCCTTCTGAAATATTTGGCGAGGAGGATGGCCATGTCACACCCCACCAAACAGCAAGGCCAAGAACACACAAAATAAATAGCTGCAGTCGCATCCTATGCTCCAATACACGCAAAATAATAGTGATAGGATATCACGACCTCGCGCGTTGTCACCTGCCATTCCTGTGCATCAACTCTACTCGGCACAGCCTGAAAATGATTCTGGTATATCTTAGTGAATTATAGGTCAGAAATCTGGATTCTAAGGCTTTGAGGGCAAGTTGTTAAATTGGTTTAGGAATTTTACCCATATGCGCCGTGTTTTTTTCAGTTTCCCTCTTGAACCCCGAATAAAGCCGTCGTAAGAACCGCGTCACTGCTGGGATGTAGCCAAGTGGTAAGGCAACTGTTTTTGGTACAGTGTACCGTAGGTTCGAATCCTACCATCCCAGCCAGTATTCCCCGAAATAAATATGTCATAGTGGTCTTTGTCCCGTTAGGACAAGTTGTACACGAACTGCGCCTATCCTGAAAGTTATGTGGAAATTTCAATCCAGATTGAGTAGGTCTCAGAGATTATATAACAATTTTTTTGAGTGGGTTAGTCAATGTTACGAGGTTGGGCGGTGTTTGCCTTGTCGGCTGTCTTTGCGACGCAGGCAACGATCGGATACGCAGACAGGATAGATGGCACGACGGCGGACAAAGCGTTTTTGCATCTGGGGTCCGCGCGTGATGTGGAAACAGCAGGTCAGTATTATTTCAACATTGATGGTGTGACGTTTACGACTTGGGTGAATGCTGACGGGGATTTGGTCGTTTATAGTGATGTTATACCGCAAAATGAGAATGTTTCTATTGCCGATGGCAAAAAGGGCTCCACTCCTCGTGTGACGGATTTAGTGTATGGCAAAAAAGGCCTTCTGAACGGTTCAATCATGGAAAAAATGTCAGCGGCAGATAGGTTAAGGCTCACGTCAATTCCTAAGGACAGAGATGGCAACAATATTGCTAGCCGGTTGGATGCCACGACAGATGACTCAACATTGATCAATCGCGTTCTGGAGAATAAAATGTTGATGGCAGGTAACAAGCTTGGGTCCGTGAATGAGCCAGGAAACGATCCGGACAACTGGACCAATATACAGCCTGGGTCTAAGGCCTATTTAACAGGGTCGACGGGTTCAAGATTCAGTAGTTTATCTGAATTGCCAGACCTGACACACAATGTCTACCATACCCATGGAGATAAAAACGCACTTCACTGGCGGCCTGAAACACAAAGCGGGTTTGCCGTTGACTTTAACGGTCCAGATGATCGGTCTGGGGGTGGCGTGTTTAGCTATGGTGATGAATATTTGCAAATTGGCAGCATCCTACAATTGCTCCTACGCTTTCCACGACCCGAGCCACAGCTTCAGGTTACAAAAACCCGCGATTTTGCGACTGAGACCGCAAATCTAGGCGATGTCATCACCTATACGTATAAAATCGAAAACGCAGGTGTCACCTATATTGAAAACATTAGTATCAGCGATGATCATCGATCGAAAGGGAGTTTTTCAAACCCTAATATTGAAACGGCGACGGTGACAAAAGATGAGCATCACACCGGGGATTCTGTGAATACCAATACCAGCAATGGCACATGGGATCAGCTTGGACCAGGGGATGTTTTGACCGTCACAACAACCTACAAAGTGACCGAAGCAGACATCATCGCCTATGGTGCAGAGTGATCTCTCCAAGGTGACCTAAGGTCGGAAAACACTCTGAGATTGAAGGCGCGTATAGTTGAGGGCGAAAAAGGTGTAAAATGGAACAGTTGCCCAAATTGCCATGATTTTTGTCCAATTGACGCCACAAAAATAGAGCAATCTCTTGCAATCTCGTGATTTGAAAGGGCGCGCTTTGTTTGGTGCTATTTGGCTATGCGTATAAAGTTACTTGTTGGTGAAACGGATACATTGTCTTTTGATGATATTCAAAAGATGTTTTCAGACCGTCTGTTCTATGCGGCGGCTTTGCTGACAGCTTTGCTCGTTATTTTCGCAAATCCCTATCATTACTTTTTGCCTGTCACGATGACGGAATGGGCCTTTTATTTCACCATACAAGGCCCAATCTTTTTTGTTTTATATGTGTGCTTTAAATTCGCAATGGTCGCGGTGGCGCGTGCCTATGCGTGGCGTTATATTTACGAACCCGCAGTGACGCTTTTGGTGCTGATCCTGTCCTTGCCCTTTATTAAGGCCTCGGCGGATCTGGCATTTGAGACTTATCGATTGAATTTGACCGAGCTGATTTTGATCGCTGGGTTTTATTTCCTTATTCTGGAAACCTGTATTTCGCTGTGCTGGTACAGGTTCGTCCAAAACCGCATTCTTAGATATAGTACAGATACCAAATCGCCCTCGCAGACTGGTCAAGCTGTGCGTTGGTTGACGGTTGGGGCCTATAACCTTGAAGTTGAGGACCTAATTTGGATCAAGTCAGAAGGTCACAATCTTAGGATAAAATCGGCATATGACGACGACATCGTGGTGCGCGAAAATTTGCGATCTGTTATGAGTCAGCTTCATGAATTAGACGCTGTTTTGGTTCACCGCTCTACGTTGATTTTCCGAAATGGTATTGAGGACATCCTCAAGGAACCTGGGCGTCAGATGGTGAAGACCTCGGACAATACAATCCATACTGTCGCCAAAAGCCGCGAGCTTGCTTTGCTGTCGTGGTTGGAAATGGCGATTGCTCAGCAAAACAAGACCACTCCGAACGAGCCAACAACGGCTGTCTTTGTCGGTGGAAACAGCATCAAAATATCTGACACGGAATTAGTCCGCCTGATGGTTCATCCTTTGACGGTCGTCTATTGGGCGCTCATGTCAGGGGCGACAATTTTCTTGAACC
>CBFHNR010000019.1:0-48832 GCA_965657215.1 uncultured Paracoccaceae bacterium | reverse complement strand
CCATGAAGGTTACGATGAACCAGAAATCCTCCTAACTCAATTCAACAAATCTGTCCCAAAGGCGATGACGTTAGACAGTTTGACTGCGTTGCAAACTATGGCTGATGCGCTCCAATTGTTTAAGGTCGCGGTTCAACCCCTCGACAGTCAGAGAAATGGAGTGATCTGCGTTTTGGCGTTCACCCTGAATTTTGTCCGAAATCGCGTGAAAGCGATTAACCAATCCGCTGGCAGCATTCACAACGGAGGCAAGTCGTGTTTCATCTTGGGGCTGCGACTGAGCAACGAGTAAGGCAGAAGAGAGGTGCGCCACGTCCTGCGACAGGGACGACTCTGATCCGATCTCACCGAAGACCATTGTCATGTTTTCGAAGAAATTGGCCTTGAGCGAATGTCCTGAAACACTTGCCGATGCGACGCGCGCCTCGCCAAGGACAGCCAGATTTTCGTGTCGCGTGACGGCATTGATTTTCACACCACCTGACACCGCTGTATTTGCCGATACCGACAATTCACGCCGCGCATATCCCGGTGTCAGCGCATTAGCGACGTTTGACGAAATCAATTCCGCGGACTTTGACGCGACCCTAAGGCCAGACAGCGCGTTTTGAAGGGATGACCCAAGTGACATAGTGGACTACCTTTCCTATCAGCGGATGATATTTGTGGTTTCTTGCAACATCTCATCTACGGTTTGGATGACCTTGGCATTTGATGAATAGGCGCGTTGGGTTTGAATCATCTTGGTGAGCTCCTCCGCGACATCGGTGGAGGATTCTTCTAAGGCATAGGAAACAATGTCACCTGTTGGGCCATCGCCCGCATCCCAAAGGAAATAGCTCCCGCTTTCTGGTGAGGGTAAATAGGTTTGCTTGTCCTGAGACACCATGCCGTTCGGATTTGGCAAGTCGACCAAAGGAACCTGATATATTCTGCGGGATATGCCTGTATCGAAGGTGGCGTAGACGTTGCCAACTTCGTCCACTTCAACGCTGGTCATATTGCCCACTGCGGAGCCATCTTTTTGAATGGAGACCGGTGCAAAACGATCGGACAGCTGGGTGAGACCAGAGCTATCCCCGAGCTTGCCAATTTCGATTTCCATGGGCCCGCCAGCCACTTGCAAGATAAGCGTCCCCGTGGTCGGATTATAAGTTCCCCCGCTGGTCGTAGACACGGATTGCAAGGTGCCTCCCGACGTTCGATCATCCTCAAAGGTTAGGTCATATTCCCCAACCACTGCCCCATCGGAGGCGGAGTCATGAATGCGAAGTGTCCAACTATTGGACGAGCCAGAAGTTGGAATGACGGGTTCAAATTCAAACCGAATATTTTCCGACCGCCCTAAGTTATCGTAATATTCCACGGACAATTCTTGGAAATCACCACTGCTCCCCTCATCCGTTGACGTTGCAGGTAAATTCACGCCCAGCGCGAGCTTGGTCGTTGGTTCACCAGAGAATTGGTTCACATTGATTCGAATAGGTTCCAGTCCATCGCTGGTATCACGTGGAAAGCTTGGTATTGTGCCATCTGGTTTCGCGGGCCAGCCCAATAGGACCAGTCCCGATTCAGTCGTTAAATACCCGCTCGAATCTGTGCGAAAGGATCCCGTTGTCGCAAGCATCATTTGTAAATCTTCGCCTTTTGATGCGACATCAGAAGACCGCGCAACAGGCAACATGCCGCGCCCACGAACAGCAAGGTCCGTAGCATTCCCTGTAGAAATCAGCGATCCACCTTGATCTATCAGGCGTTTATTGGTCGTGCGCACACCACCTGCGGAATAGGTGCCACCACTTTCGGAAATGACCAACGAATGAAAATCAGTTTCAACGCGCCTGTATCCATATGTCGAGGAGTTCGCGATGTTGTCCGAGATTGTGGCCAACCGGCTGGCATTCGCGGACAAACCCGCCACACTTGCATTAAGAGATGAGGAAATGGTCATTTGAACGCCTTTCTGTTGCGGACCCAAGTACTTCTTGATCGCAACAGTTACGCGCGCTGACTTAACAACTTGCTAATAGATAAAATTCTATGGAATTCACTCTCTCAGAAAAATGATCTCTATTCGGTTGTTTCGAATGGCCATGTGATTGCCAACAGCAGGGTCTTGATCCCCATGTCCCGTTATCCGTGAAATACGCTCTTTGCTAAGGTCGGCATCCAAGAAAAATTCACGGGCTTTTTCCGCGCGGCGAATAGATTGGGGCCAAGCTTTGGGGAGTATCCGAACCAAAGGGTCAGCAGCCACATGCGCCTCGATCGCGATTGTGTTGGTCACAACGTGTGACGCCCCTGCAATCATATCAACCAAAGCAACAAGCAACTCCGTCGGCTCTGCAGTTTTCCGAAACAACGGGTGTTGAGGGCGATCAAAGATTTCGACCACCAAACCTTCGTCCGTTAGGCGCGTAATGACGTGTTTGTTAATCTGGTCATCCAACGCGCTCTCACCTGTTTGCGCCTTGAGTGCATCCTCCAGATCGCGCAACGCCTTCATTTGAGGGGTGTCCTCTTGACCCTGATCTTTGAGACCCGTCGCCCCACGCGCACCCGTCGCTTCGGTCGGATAAAAGGACGATGCACCCGTTCCCTGATGCATTAATGCGTCCTCACTAAACACCGTATCCCCGACAAAGGACGATGCGCCACCGCCGCTGGTTCGGTTAACGGTTAATGTCGGACTGAAATAGTTCGCAATCCCTGCTTTTTGTTGTTCGCTTGCCGCATTCAATA
The DNA here is from genome assembly GCA_965657215.1 of uncultured Paracoccaceae bacterium. Lineage (GTDB taxonomy): Bacteria > Pseudomonadota > Alphaproteobacteria > Rhodobacterales > Rhodobacteraceae > JAHEJA01. The sequence goes on along the minus strand of CBFHNR010000019.1, from coordinate 46,090 downwards.
GCCACATCAACATAAAAAACGCCATCATCGCGGTGACAAAGTCGGCATAAGCCACCTTCCACGCGCCACCATGGTGGCCGTCCGCTTGGACAATTTTCTTACGTTTGATGATTATCGGCCTGACGGAGTTATCCGTTGCCATGGTCACCACCTATAATTTCACCCAAGTTCACGCTACGCGGTAAATCTTACTGAAACTGTTAACAGGTAAAATTATAGGTATTTGCGCCTCAGTAGCTATAATCCGCAAAGATGCGAGAGATGTCGCCGTTCCAGTCACCATGATAGCGATCGAGCAATTCATCCGCAGGCGTTTTGCCAGTCTCCAAGCTGTCCTTGAGGGCGTTCAAGAAATGCGTTTCATCAGGAACCATTCCACCAGCCCCCGGCATTGCACGCGCCTTGAGGCCCGCTTCGGAAATGGCGACGACTTCTTTTGCTAGATCATGCATGTTGATTTTGCCGACTTGGGCCTGAAGCCCATCGCGAGAGGCCTGAATACGAAGCTCTTCTCTCGTTTCAGCATCCCAGCCTTTTACCAAATCCCATGCGGCATCCAGGGATGACTGATCATAGCACAATCCGACCCAAAACGCAGGCAACGCGCACAAGCGACGCCATGGGCCACCATCTGCGCCCCGCATTTCAAGGAATTTCTTGATCCGCGCTTCGGGGAAGCATGTCGTGAGGTGATCAGCCCAATCGCTTAGAGTTGGGGTTTCCCCCGGCAAGGCAGGTAAGTCGCCTTTTAGGAAATCGCGGAACGATTGGCCCAGCGCGTTGATATAATTACCGTCGCGATAGACGAAATACATCGGAACATCCAAGGCATATTCAACCCAAGCCTCAAATCCAAAGCCTTCGTCAAAAACAAACGGCAACATGCCTGTGCGTGCATCATCCATATGACGCCACACACGGGCACGCCAGCTTTTGTGATCGTTCACTTTGTTCTCAAAAAACGGGGAATTCGCAAACAAGGCCGTGGCGACAGGCTGCAATGCCAAAGCAACACGAAGCTTTTGAACCATGTCCGCTTCTGATCCAAAATCGATATTCACTTGAACGGTACAGGTGCGGCGCATCATAGAACGACCTGATGTCCCAACTTGGCCCATATAGGCATCCATCAGCTTGTAACGGCCCTTGGGCATGAGAGGCATTTCCTCATGCGACCACGTCGGAGCCGCGCCCAGACCGATAAAGCCGACGCCGATTTCGTCGGAAATCTCTTTAACTTCACGAAGGTGCGTATTCACCTCGTCACAGGTTTGGTGAATGCTCTCAACGGGCGCGCCAGATAATTCCAATGCTCCGCCCGGTTCAAGGGACACATTCGCCCCATCTTTTTCCAACCCGATAAGCTGGCCTGCCTCACGGACCTCAGCCCAGCCAAAACGATCCCGTAGCCCAGATAGGACCGCTTCGATCGACCGCTCGCCCGAAAACGGCAGAGGTCTTAACGTATCTTTGCAGTAGCCGAATTTTTCATGCTCAGTTCCGATGCGCCAATCTTGTTTTGGTTTGCATCCTGATTCCAAATATTCCGCCATTTGTTCATGGCGTTCGATCGGACCGCCGCCTGATTGTGGGATAGACATGATTTCACTCCGATCAATGTGTGCCGCTCATTTGGCATAGGGTTGTTTGTGTCTTGCTTAATGTAAGTATCTGTTGGGCTCAAGGTAACTGTCTTTCTGCCAAATCAAGATCTCGTGTATGTCTTTCTGCGACAGTTTATGAACCATATGATCAATATTTAGGTTTGGTAACATCGTAAAGACATCAAAAAGCGCCTCTGCCCCGCGTGCATTGACGGGAACGAACAGACTAGGTTGCGCGGCTTGTTCAAGCCACCAGCCGTTTTGACCAGCGATAGATTTTAGCGAGATACGCGAGATGTCCTCGATATCAATCACGCCACCAGTGTCAGGTCCGAAATAGGATATTTGCCCCTCTACGACCGCAACAATCCCAGGACCATCGGCATTTTGACGAAACCGCGCGCGTTGGACGCCGATGTAAATCAAAGTGGCCCCACAGGGGATCAAAATGAACCCGATCCACTGTAAAATCCCATAAAAGCTGAGCGCCCAATAGAGGCCAAGGGCGATGAGCCCAAGACCCATAACAGCCTCTCGCCATTGATAAAGACGCTCTTTGGCTTCTGGACGGATCATGACCAATCCCCTTTATGTTCCTGCCAAAGCGTCAAAGCCGCCACTGCCGCGGTGTCTGCACGGAGAATTCGTGGTCCCAGACTGATTGGATGCGCAAACGGCTGTGCATGCAGCCGCGCCCGTTCTTTATCTGAAAACCCGCCCTCAGGACCGATCAGAATGGCCCATGGCCCTTGAGATAAATCAGCAAGGCTCAACGCGTCGCCCACTTTGGCCTCATCACAAAAGAGCAGCTGACGCTCTTGAGGCCAATGATCCAAAAGGCGCGTCAGTTTCTGCAAGTCGTCAACCGTCGGAACAAACGTCCCCCCGCATTGTTCCGATGCTTCAACAGCATGCGCCTGAAGCCGATCTTGGCGAATGCGTTCGGAATTGGTGAACTCTGTTTGAACGGGCATTATCCGCGCAGCGCCCATTTCCGTAGCCTTTTCAACAATGAAATCCGTACGCGCTTTTTTGATCGGTGCAAAAATCAGCCAAAGATCAGGGGGCGTTTGCAAGGGTTTGCTTTGCGCATCACAGATCAAAGTGCCGCCGCGTTTTCCCGCCTCAGACACCGTTGCGATCCATTCCCCATCGCGTCCATTAAAGAGGGCAATTTTTGCACCCACTGCTTGACGCATCACACCAAATAAGTAATGCGCTTGATCACGATCCAGTGGAACGGATTGCGCAACCCCAAGTGGGTGATCTACATATAGTCTAATCTTTGCTGTCATAGAGGTATACATAGGCCCATGAAAACGCAGTTACCAGATGCGAATGGTCAAGTTTCCGACGCTGTCCGTGGGAATTGGGTCGATACCAAAGCTCCCGCTTGGACAAGACCCTATTTGCGCCTATCCCGCGCAGACCGTCCAATTGGCACATGGCTCTTGCTTTTGCCGTGCTGGTGGGGGCTTTTGATTGGTCTATTGCAAACCAATACGGCGGGGTGGAGCGATCTCTGGATATTCCTCAGCTGTGGTGTAGGTGCCTTTTTAATGCGCGGTGCAGGATGCACATGGAATGACATCACAGATCGCGATTTTGACGGCTCTGTTGAGCGCACCAAATCACGTCCAATCCCATCGGGACAGGTCAGTGTAAAGCAAGCCGTTGCGTGGATGGGCCTACAAGCGTTAATTGCCTTTGGCATTTTGCTCACGTTCAACTGGGCTGCTATTGGTTTGGGCGTTCTATCGCTCTTGCCTGTATTGGTTTACCCTTTTGCCAAACGGTTTACATGGTGGCCTCAAGTCTTCCTTGGCATAGCGTTTAATTGGGGCGCATTGCTTGCCTATACCGCCCACACAGGATCAATAGGCTGGCCAGCGGTCATTCTATATCTATCGGGTATTGTGTGGACACTGTTCTATGACACCATCTATGCGCATCAAGACACCGAAGACGACGCCTTAATCGGCATAAAATCGACGGCACGCCTCTTTGGAACCAACTCGCATCAGTGGCTCTATAGCTTTGCTGTCTTGAGCACCGTTTTGTTGACGATAGCGATTTATCTCGCGACACCTAGCCTGACGGGGCTTCACCTCTTGATAGCCCTTGGCGCAGCACCGGCATTTTTGGCCCATATGCTCTGGCAAATGACCCGGATCGACTATGATGACGGAGGGGTCTTGGTCATGCTTTTTAGATCCAATCGGGACGCAGGTTTGTTGCCTGTGCTGTTTTTCGCCTTAGCCGTCATCATGTGATTGATCTCAGACGGGTTTTTCGCGTATCAAGTCACTACTTTGGGAAAGTTGGAACTAGGATGCGCATCTCTTCATTCATATTTGTCGGTCTCGCGTTTATCGCAGCAGCCGGACTTTCCATTGTGACTGCCTTCTTTGGGGCGCGCATCATCGAAGAAACCTCAACCGATGCAGTGCGCCGCTCTCTTGCTGCCGAAGGGTTGGAATGGGCGGATGTCGCCGCGGATGGGCTTCAGGTTTTTGTCATTGGGAACGCCCCCGATGAAGTGGAACGCTTCCAAGCGTTGACAGTGGCCGGCGGAACGGTTGATGCCGCACGGGTGATTGACCAGATGACAGTCTTGGAAAATTCCAAAGTCGACATTCCTGAATTCTCAGTCAATATTTTGCGCAATGACGCCGGTCTCTCTGCGATTGGGATTATCCCCACGGGCCAAGATTATGACGACCTCGTCGCGCGATTGAACGTCATGGCAGGGGATCAAAAATTCACAGATCTCTTAGATAGTGCAGATTACCCCGCTCCTGCGACATGGACCACATCCATGCGATTTGCGTTGGAGAGCCTAGAGAAGTTTGAAAAAGCAAAAATTTCAGTCGCGGATGGTGAAATTACAATTTCTGCCTTGGCTCAAACACCAACCGAAAAGCGCCAGTTAGAGCGCGAATTGTTGCGCCAGAAACCAGAAAGCATTGATTTGGTGCTGGACCTAACAGCGCCACGCCCTGTTATTTCGCCCTATTCTCTGCGGGCTGTCAAAGAGGGTGACACCTTGAAATTCGACAGCTGTTCCGCCGCATCTGAGGCTATGTCAGCCGATATCGTTAAATCCGTAGACTTATTGGGGCTTGCTGGATCAAAGAACTGTCAAGTCGGATTGGGCATGCCAACACAGACATGGCCGCAAGCCACCAAAACGGCGCTGGCCTCTCTGTCAGAGTTTGAAAAGGCAACGATAACCTTCGCCAATACCTCAATCAAATTGGTGGCCGACGAAACCACCGATCCAGATTTTTTCCAAACAACCGTTGATGCGCTCAAGCAATCTTTGCCACCTGGGTATGAGCTCACGGCAATTTTGACCAAGCCTGTGGTCGAAACCGATACGTCAGAATCGGAATTTGTCGCAACCCTTAGCCCAGAGGGCATGGTTCAACTGCGCGGCACTGTTCGGGATCAGACCACATCGACGATGATACAAAGCCTTGCTGAGGCGCGCTTTGGTCGAGACGCTGTTCACACATCGACAACCCTTGAACCTGCTTTGCCGACGTCGTGGTCCGTCGGTGTGTTAACCGCGCTTGAGGCTTTGTCTCAACTCACACAAGGCGCAATCAGCGTGTCTCCTGACACCATAAGCGTCTCGGGCAAAACAAGCCTTGATACTGCGAAAGCGGATATTGCCTCATTGCTCGCTGAGAAAATTTCAACATCGCAGAGCGTGGACATTTCCTTGGAATACGTGCCGCCCCCTGTTGTTGAGGACAATTCACTTGATCCAGAAACATGCGTTGCGAAAATTTCTGAGCTATTGGTCGAGCGAAAAATCAATTTCGAACCGGGGTCAGATCGCGTGGACCTCGACGGTCAAAATCTATTGGACGATATCGCAGCTGTGCTTGAAACCTGTGGCGATATCGCCTTGGAAATTGCGGGCCATACCGATAGCCAAGGCGGGGAAGCCATGAACAAAGAGCTGAGCCAATCCCGCGCTCAAGCCGTCTTGATGGAGCTTCAACGGCGACGCATTTTGACATCAAGCTTCGTTGCAAACGGGTATGGCGAAGCCGAGCCAATCGCCGATAACGGAACAGCCGAGGGTCGTGAAACGAACCGTCGCATTGAATTTAAACTCATCCAACAGCAGCCAGAGGCCTCAGATGAATAGAACCGAATTTATAGTCGCGATTGCGATCATTCTCTTTGTGGTCTTTACTTTGGGTTGGTTTGCGCATTGGGTCGTGCACCGCTTTACCCGCGTGTCAAAATCCGACATCGGTGAATTCGAACGCATGTCCCAAGAGCTTCACGAAGCAGAAGAATCTCGCGATCAAGCAATCGCCTATTTGCAACAACGTGAATCCGAGCTGTCGAGCCAGCTCAATCAAAGCGAAGCTGAACTTCGCGCCGCAATGGATGGCCTCAGAGAAGCCCGCCTAGAGGCCGAAGAAATGCGCGCCTATATCGAAAAGATTTCAGCACCGAAATAGGGGATTACCAACGCGACAGCGCGTCTTCATCCTCTGACTTTGCATCCACCCAAGCGGTGCCATCACGCGTGATTTCTTTTTTCCAAAAAGGAGCGCGTGATTTGAGATAATCCATCAAGTATTCCGCCGCATCAAAGGCGTCTTTGCGATGGCGCGCGGCTGTTGCGACCATCATGATCTGATCGCCTGGTTCAAGCCGCCCAAAGCGGTGAATGACCAAAACATCCCCCAAAGACCACCGAGATTTTGCCTCTGTCGCAATCTTGGAAATCGCTTTTTCGGTCATGCCAGGATAATACTCGATCTCCATCGCGTTCAAGTCATCCGTATCGCTATCTCGCACAATACCCGTAAACGTCACAACAGCTCCCATGTGGCTGTGACCCTTGCTAAAGTCATTCGTGATTTGACCGATATCAAACGGCTCTTGTTGAACGCTAATCTGCATTTAACCACCCGTCATGGGTGGGAAAAACGCTACCTCGCGGACACCCGACAAAGAGGTGGATAAATCGTCGATCAATTCCTGATCCAGCGCCACTCTGATTGATGTAAGATCAGAGAACGCAACGGCATAACGTTCTTCTCTTTGAATCAGTTCATCAATCAACTCTGCAACCGTCGTCGCCTGCGTTTCATAGGCTTCTTTCGGGACACCAATGCGTTCGCGAACCCATGCAAAATAGAGCAAGTTCATCATGCGTTATCCTTTAGGAAGGGACGGGCCTTGAGGAAATAGTCGATCCCTGTGATCAAGGTTAAGATTGAAGCGATCCACAAAAGGACCAATCCAATGCGCCCTGCCCAAATCATGCCCTGAAATTTCCACGACAATCCGTGCAAGTCTTCTTCTGCACCGGTTAGAATGTCGTTGACCAAGGCATTGTCCATGCCATAGGCCGACATCCCGAAATAATGTTCAAACACACCTTGGGAAAACAAAATCGCGATTGCTATCATTTGCGCAGTGGTTTTCCATTTGGCCAATTTTGTGACCTTGAGCGTTCCAGCCGTATCCCCCAAAAATTCGCGCAACCCGGACACAAAGACTTCGCGGAATAGAATAACTGTTGCAGGTAAAACCAACCAAGGCGACATGCTTGAATAGCCAACAATTACCATCAAGGCGATGACGACCATGGCCTTGTCTGCAATTGGATCGAGCATCGCACCGAGTTTGGTTTCCTGTTTCCAAGCACGCGCCAGAAAGCCATCAAACCAATCCGTCGCCGCCGCGGACACAAAAAGTATAAGGGCAAGCCAATCCGCATAAGGCCGCGTGAAATACAAAAACATCACCGCGACGCCTGGTGCCGACAACAGTCGCAAGATCGTAAGGATATTTGGGATATTAAGTGTCATATAATCCTGCTACCTGAGTGGTCCTCGAATCGACCGTTATAAATTTTCAAAACAAAGTGACAAGCGGCTATCATGTCGCAAACAAGCCCGCATATCTATCCCGCAGAATATTCTTTTGAACCTTGCCCATCGTGTTGCGAGGTAACTCGTCCACGATTTGATAGGATCGTGGATGTTTGAATTTCGCGAGATCCTCAGAGACCGCCCGCTTCAAAGAGCTTTCATCAAGGGCAACCCCTTGCTCAGCAACCAAAACGGCGACAACAGTTTCCCCGAAATCGGGATGAGCAACCCCTATAACTGCGCTTTCCAAGACACCCTTTTGATCATCTAATACCAGTTCGATTTCCTTTGGATAAATGTTGTATCCGCCAGAAATGATAAGGTCTTTGCCACGTCCAACGATGGTTATGTAGCCATCCACATCCCTCATTGCGAGATCACCAGTGATGAAAAACCCATCTTCGCGTAGCTCTTCGCGCGTTTTTTCAGGCATCTGCCAATAGCCTTTGAACACATTGGGGCCGCGCACTTCTAGAACGCCAATCTCACCATCTGGCAAAGCTGCCCCCGTTTCTGGATCACAGACTTTGACTTCGACACCTGGCAACGGCACCCCAACGGTTCCCGCACGTCGGTCCCCATCATAGGGGTTTGACGTGTTCATATTCGTTTCGGTCATACCATAGCGTTCAAGGATACGATGCCCTGTGCGGTCTTGGAATTGCTTGTGCGTTTCTGCCAACAAAGGCGCAGAGCCAGAAATGAACAGACGCATATTTTGGGTTAATTCGCTATTGAACCGCGCATCGCTCAACAACCGCGTGTAAAACGTGGGAACGCCCATCAAAGCGGTGGCCTTGGGCATGTCGCGGATCAAGGCCTCTTGGTCAAAGCCCGCATAGAACCGCGCCTGACAGCCCGCTAACAAACACACATTCGTCGCCACAAAAAGCCCATGCGTGTGGAATATCGGCAAGGCATGCAGCAAGACATCATCGCGGCTAAACTGCCAATACGACACCAGCGTTTGCGCATTCGACAATAGGTTATCTTGGCTCAGCATCGCCCCTTTGGAGCGCCCCGTCGTTCCTGATGTATATAGAAACGCCGCCAAATCGTCGCCCGACCGGTCCACTGTGTCAAAGCGATCTGGAAAAGAGGCCGCATGATCAACAAAGCTGCCTTTTCCATCCGCATTTAGGGTTTCTAAGCGCGCCTCATATTTGGACGTGATTGGCAACAAAGCGTCCTGAAACGCTCCATCGCAGACAACCAATTTCGCACCAGAGTTCTCAATGAAATATTCAATTTCAGACCCTGTATAGGCCGTATTCAGCGGCAGAAAGACAACACCGGCCTGAACACAAGCGGCGTAAATAGCCAGCGCCTCAGGCGATTTATGAACCTGAACCGCCAAACGATCCCCAGCAGCCAATCCTGCATCCGTAATAAACCCTGCAAATCGCGCGGCTTGTTTGAGGAACGCATCATGAGTGACCACATGGTCATCGGATAAAATCAAAAACGGTGTGTCTTGACCCAAATGCGCGCCAAACAATGCATCATAGAGAGGGTTTGCCATCTCTTATCCCTTTAGCAATTCGCCCATGCGCAACACGGCGAGGCTATACCCTTGAACGCCGAAACCTGCGATAACGCCATCAGCGCGCAAAGACACGTAGGAATGATGCCGAAACGATTCTCGTTTATGGACGTTTGAAATATGCACCTCTAGCACAGGACCATCGAAGGTGTTGAGCGCGTCTAGCACCGCGACGGAGGTATGCGTCAACGCGGCTGGGTTGATGATGATACCCGCTGCGTTGTCACGCGCTTCATGGATCCAATCCACAATTTGACCTTCCCAATTCGATTGCTTGAGATCTATGGACAAACCAACCGTCTTGGCCACTTCGGCACAGAATTTTTCCACATCATCAAGGGTCTCGTGACCGTAAATCTCTGGCTCACGACGTCCCAACAGGTTCAAATTTGGGCCATTTAGAATGTAGACATGTTTTGACATTGCAAAACTCCTTTTGAGTTGGCCTGACTTTGTGCGTTTCCGTCACAAGCGTCAAGCTTTGACACAAAGTTAAACCATAGCCCAAATAATCAGGCCCGCGCCAAAGACGACGCGATAAATCACATAGGGCAGGAAGGTCACAGAACGGAGCAAACGCATCATCAATCCCAATGCCAAGAACGCAGAGACCGCCGCAAAGACCGCGGCAATCGCCCCGTCAATGAGAATGGCCGTATTCGCCGATTGCGCCACATCCAGCGCTTCTAGGGCTCCTGCCGCAAGGATCGTCGGAATTGACATCAACATGGCAATCGTGGCGGCGTCTTGACGTTTGAACCCCATCACACGCGCACCCGTAATGGTAATGCCTGACCGCGAGGTACCAGGGATCAGGGCAAGCGCCTGCCAAAGCCCAAGCTTCCATGCCTGCGCCAAAGACCAGTCCTGTTTTTCGCCCGTTTCAACATGTTTGCTATCAGCCCACCACAACACGAGGCCAAAGCCCAACATCGTCGCCCCAATCAATCCAACACTTCCCCGCATCGCATCACTGAGACCCGTCACCTTAAGAACAAGGCCCAGCGCAATGGCAGGAATGGTTGCAATAATGAGGTTCAGCGCCAAGCGGCTTTGATCCGTATCAACCCGCCCGCGCGCCAAATTTGGCAAACCACTCAGACCAAACCAAACATCGCGCCAGAAAAAGACAACTACTGCGACCAGGGTCCCCAAGTGGACAGAAACGTCAATAACGGGACCTTGATCCTCCATCCCTGTGAGATTGGGCAACAAAATCAAATGCGCACTAGAGGAGACGGGTAAGAATTCAGTGATACCCTGTATAAGAGCAACCAAAACGAGATGAAGGACGGGCATAGAAAACTTTCATAATAATATCGTTGCCGCTGTCCTATCATCCCATGCAAAATAATGGAATTCTCAAATATAGGTCCGCATCGGTTCTTTATTTTACACAATCATCATAATTCTGAGGGCAATTTTGGATAATTTCATAATTTAGGTCAACACTTATGCCTTTTCTTTCTGTATCACTTGATGTACGTGATCTCCAAACCCTCATTTTATGGAGTCGCACCAATGGCAAAACAGCCAATGCTAAAATTCGTGAACATCGAGCGCACTATGCCTCAGAAACGCGAAGCAGACGTTCGTAACAAAGACTTTGGCGAAATCTATTCAGAGTTCGCAAAGGCCAAAGCCGAAGAACAAGCAAGCCGTTGCAGCCAATGTGGTGTGCCTTATTGCCAATCCCATTGCCCCTTGCACAACAACATCCCTGACTGGTTAAAGCTAACCGCAGAAGGCCGTTTGCAAGAGGCCTATGAGGTATCTCAAGCGACCAATACCTTCCCAGAAATCTGTGGACGTATCTGTCCACAAGACCGCCTCTGCGAAGGTAACTGTGTGATTGAGCAATCTGGCCACGAAACCGTCACCATCGGTGCTGTTGAAAAATACATCACGGACACAGCATGGGAAGAGGGCTGGGTCAAACCAATCAAACCCTCTCATGAGCGCGCCGAATCGGTTGGTATCATTGGTGCGGGTCCAGGTGGATTGGCTGCGGCGGATCACCTGCGTCGTGCAGGCATCCAAGTCACCGTTTACGATCGCTATGATCGCGCTGGTGGTTTGCTCACCTACGGTATCCCAGGGTTCAAGCTGGAAAAAGACGTCGTCATGCGCCGCAATGGTCAGCTAACTGATGGCGGCATCAAACTTGAGCTGAACACCAATGTTGGCGAAGATATGTCCTTTGACGATATCCGCGCAAAACATGACGCTGTGATTATCGCAACAGGCGTCTACAAAACCCGTGATCTCGATGTTGACGGCACAGAGGCCAAAGGCACCGCACGCGCGCTGGATTACTTGACCGTCTCGAACCGTCAGAACTTTGGCGATACAGTCGAAGAATACGAAAACGGCACATTAAACGCCAAAGGCAAGCGCGTCGTCGTCATCGGCGGTGGCGACACGGCTATGGACTGTGTGCGCACAGCGATCCGCCAAGGCGCGACCTCAGTGAAATGCCTCTATCGCCGCGACCGCGCCAATATGCCCGGCTCACAACGTGAAGTTAAAAACGCCGAAGAAGAAGGCGTGGTCTTTGAATGGCTCGCCGCACCCAAGGCGTTCGAAGGTGATCCTGTAACAGGCGTCGTTGTTCAACGCATGCGCTTAGGCGCGCCGGATGCAACGGGTCGTCGCAGCCCAGAAATCATCGAAGGGTCCGATTATGTGGAACCTGCGGACCTCGTGATCAAGGCGCTTGGCTTTGAACCAGAAGACTTGCCAACACTTTGGAACCAACCAGAGTTGCCAGTCACACGTTGGGGCACAGTCAAAGCGGACTTTGGCACAGGTAAAACGGCCATGGATGGCGTCTATGCAGTGGGTGACATCGTCCGCGGTGCGTCACTCGTCGTCTGGGCGATCCGCGATGGACGCGATACGGCGGATGCAATTCTAAACGAATTGAACGCCAAAGCCGCAATCGCCGCTGAGTAATCAAACATATTTTTGAACGTTGGGGCCATGCGCCCCTACCCCCAAACGGAAGGGTTAAAACATGACTATTTATGATCAAAACTGGGTCGCCGCAGAAGAAGCAAAACGCAAGTGGATGTCTGAAAATGGCCTCTATCACGAAAGCGAAGAGCACGCGTCTTGTGGTGTTGGACTTGTTGTGTCCATTGATGGCAAACCAAGCCGTCAAGTCGTGGAAAACGGCATCAAGGCGCTCAAGGCGGTTTGGCACCGTGGGGCGGTTGATGCGGATGGCAAGACTGGGGATGGTGCGGGTATTCACGTCCAGATCCCTGTGCGTTTCTTCTATGATCAAATCCGTCGCACAGGTCACGAACCCCGCAACGACGAAATGGTCGCCGTGGGTCAGGTGTTCTTGCCTCGCACCGATTTCGGCGCGCAAGAAACCTGTCGAACAATCGTCGAAGCCGAAATTCTACGCATGGGTTATTTCATCTATGGATGGCGGCATGTTCCCGTAGAAGTCGAATGCCTCGGAGATAAGGCAAACGCGACCCGTCCAGAGATCGAACAAATCTTGATTTCAAACTCCAAGGGTGTGGACGAAGAAACCTTTGAACGCGAACTCTATGTGATCCGTCGCCGTATTGAAAAAGCGGCTGCTGCTGCGGGTGTCACAGGGCTTTATCTTGCCTCTCTCTCGTGCCGCTCGATCATCTACAAAGGCATGATGTTGGCCGAACAAGTTGCGGTCTTTTACCCTGATCTTATGGACGAACGCTTTGAATCCGCCTTCGCTCTGTATCACCAACGCTATTCAACAAATACCTTCCCTCAGTGGTGGTTGGCACAGCCTTTCCGCATGTTGGCGCATAACGGCGAAATCAACACGCTCAAGGGCAATGTGAACTGGATGAAGAGCCATGAAATTCGCATGGCGTCCTCAACCTTTGGCGATATGGCCGAAGACATCAAGCCGATCATTCCAGGCGGCTCGTCCGACTCTGCCGCGCTGGATGCGGTGTTTGAAGTCTTGGTCCGCGCTGGGCGCAATGCGCCTATGGCGAAAACGATGCTGGTTCCTGAAAGCTGGTCAAAGCAAGCCAATGACCTGCCTCAGCCTTGGGTCGATATGTATTCCTATTGCAACTCCGTCATGGAGCCTTGGGATGGCCCAGCTGCGCTCGCAATGACAGACGGACGTTGGGTCTGTGCGGGACTGGATCGTAACGGTCTACGTCCAATGCGCTATGTCATCACAGGCGACGGTCTTTTGATTGCGGGTTCTGAAATCGGAATGGTTCCAACAGACGAATCCACCGTCCGTGAAAAAGGCGCGCTTGGACCAGGTCAATTGCTTGCCGTTGATATGAAAGAAGGCAAACTCTTCCACGACACTGAAATCAAAGACACCTTGGCCGCAGCCCAGCCCTTTGGCGACTGGGTTGGCAAGATCAATGAACTTGATAAGAAACTAGAGACTGTCACCGAAAAGGCGATCTTTAGCGGTGATGACCTACGCAAACGTCAAATCGCGGCAGGCTATACAATCGAAGAGCTAGAGCAAATTCTGGCACCGATGGTCGAAGATGCCAAAGAAACATTGGCCTCTATGGGCGACGACACACCAAGCGCGGTTTTGTCCAAGAAATATCGCCCCTTGAGCCATTTCTTCCGTCAAAACTTTTCTCAAGTCACGAACCCCCCGATCGACAGCTTGCGCGAATTCCGCGTGATGTCGTTGAAAACACGCTTTGGGAACCTGAAAAACGTCCTCGACGAGAGCAGCTCGCAAACAGAAATCGTTGTTCTGGACAGCCCGTTCCTAGGCAATTCCCAATGGGAAGAAGTCAAAGCGACATTCGGCGCGAACCTTGTTGAAATCGATTGTACCTTCCCAACAAACGCAGGGTCTTCGGCGCTTCAGGTTGAATTGGAACGCATCCGCTCAGAGGCGGAGGATGCGGTGCGCTCTGGTGCAGGGCACATTGTTCTTACAGATCAGCATTCAAATGCTGATAAAATCGCAATGCCGATGATCCTTGCAACCTCTGCGGTTCATAGCCATTTGACACGTCGCGGTCTGCGCACATTCTGTTCATTGAACGTACGGTCCGCAGAATGTATCGATCCACATTATTTCGCCGTTTTGATTGGCTCAGGCGCGACAACCGTGAATGCCTACCTCGCCGAAGACAGCATTGCAGATCGCATCGAGCGTGGCTTGCTTCAAGGGCCATTGACCGAAGCCGTCGCGCGCTATCGCGAAGCTATTGACCAAGGTTTGCTGAAAATCATGGCCAAGATGGGAATCTCGGTTATTTCATCCTACCGGGGCGGTCTGAATTTTGAGGCTGTTGGTCTGTCCCGTGCCATGTGTGCAGAATATTTCCCAGGCTTGATGAGCCGTATCTCTGGTATTGGTGTCAGCGGCATCCAGAAAAAGGCAGAAGAGATCCACTCCAAAGGGTGGACATCGGATGGCGTTCTGTCCATCGGCGGCTTCTACAAAGCCCGCAAATCGGGTGAAACCCACGCGTGGGAAGCACAGACAATGCACATGATGCAAACGGCCTGTAACAAAGCCAGCTTTGACATGTGGAAAAAGTATTCCGCACGGATGCAAGCCAATCCACCGATCCATTTGCGTGACCTTTTGGCGATCAAACCTTTGGGCGATGCGATCCCATTGGAAGAAGTTGAGAGCATCACATCGATCCGCAAGCGTTTCGTAACGCCGGGTATGTCCTTGGGCGCACTTAGCCCTGAGGCGCATAAAACGCTTAACGTTGCGATGAACCGCATCGGTGCGAAATCGGATTCAGGTGAAGGCGGCGAAGATCCAGCGCACTTCCACCCTGAGCCAAATGGCGACAACCCCTCGGCCAAGATCAAACAAGTCGCCTCTGGTCGTTTCGGTGTTACTGCTGAATACCTCAACCAGTGCGAAGAATTGGAAATCAAAGTCGCCCAAGGTGCTAAACCAGGTGAAGGTGGGCAATTGCCAGGCATGAAGGTCACAGACCTCATTGCCCGTTTGCGCCACTCAACCAAAGGCGTCACCTTGATCTCACCACCGCCACACCACGATATCTATTCTATCGAGGATTTGGCGCAGTTGATCTATGACCTCAAGCAAATCAACCCACGCTGTAAAGTGACCGTCAAATTGGTGGCCGCCTCTGGTGTTGGTACGATTGCCGCAGGCGTTGCCAAAGCCGAGGCCGATGTCATCCTGATTTCAGGACACAACGGCGGCACAGGTGCCTCTCCTGCGACGTCAATTAAATTTGCGGGTCTTCCATGGGAAATGGGTCTAACTGAGGCGCACCAAGTTCTATCAATGAACAACCTTCGCGACCGCATCACATTGCGCACCGACGGTGGTTTGCGCACGGGTCGCGACATTGTCATGGCGGCAATGTTGGGTGCCGAAGAATACGGCATCGGAACAGCCGCCTTGATTGCAATGGGCTGCATCATGGTGCGTCAGTGTCAATCCAATACCTGCCCCGTCGGCGTCTGTACCCAAGACGAAGCCCTTCGTGACAAGTTCACAGGCAACGCGGATAAGGTCGTCAATTTGATCACCTTCTACGCTCAAGAAGTCCGCGAAATCCTCGCCTCTATCGGTGCGCGCTCTATTGACGAAGTGATCGGCCGCGCCGATTTGCTCAGCCAAGTAAGCCGTGGATCTGATCACTTGGATGACTTGGACCTCAACCCGTTGTTGATCACTGTGGATGGTGCAGATCGCAATACATATGACCGTGATCGCCCACGCAACCCAGTTCCCGATACCTTGGATGCGGAAATTGTGCGCGATGCCGCCCGCTTCTTGAACGACGGGGAAAAGATGCAGCTGTCCTACGCAGTGGAAAACACACATCGCACCGTGGGCACGCGCACGTCTAGCCATATTGTTCGCAATTTCGGCATGCGCAATTCGCTTCAACCAGATCACTTGACGGTGAAATTGACAGGCTCCGCTGGTCAATCATTGGGGGCCTTCGCAGCACCCGGCCTGAAAATCGAAGTGTCAGGGGATGCGAATGACTATGTCGGTAAAGGTCTCTCTGGTGGGATGATCATTGTGCGTCCTCCGATGGTGTCCCCATTGGTTGCCGCAGACAATACAATCATCGGCAACACGGTCCTTTATGGTGCAACAGATGGCTATCTCTTTGCCGCGGGTCGCGCCGGTGAACGCTTTGCCGTTCGTAACTCTGGCGCCAAAGTTGTGGTTGAGGGATGTGGCTCAAACGGCTGTGAATATATGACAGGCGGAACAGCCGTGATCCTTGGCACAATCGGCGCAAACTTTGGCGCGGGTATGACGGGCGGTATGGCTTATCTCTATGACGCAGATGGCACAACACAATCCATGTTGAACATGGAAACACTCGTGACCTGTGCCGTGACCGTTGATCATTGGGAAAATGAGCTGAAATCATTGATCGAAGCGCATTACCGCGAAACAGGATCGGTCAAGGCGGGCGATATTTTACAGCATTGGGATTTGGAAAAGAGCAAGTTCATCCAAGTCTGCCCCAAAGAGATGCTAAACAAAATCGCGCATCCCATCGAATTGGAACAATCAGCCGTTCCAGCCGAATAAATGCAAAACACTAAAACCAAAAGAGCCGTCCAAATTGGGCGGCTTTTTTATTTTAACCACATGTAATTGAAAAATTCCGCCAACCTTCGTTTCGACATTGGTCACGGGGCCGACCTCGGGTATTATCTAGCTCAAAAGGCGAGCGGAATGGCGAAACGGAAAACGACGAAGGCAAAGAAATCCAAGGCATCTCTTCCCCTCATGCGGCGCGTGCGGCGTTGGGTGGTTCGAGGGGCATTGGGGATCATTGCTTTGATCGCTCTCGTCATCCTTGCCTTTCGCTGGATCCCCATTCCAGTAACACCCTATATGTTATCGGAAAATGAACGCTTTGGGACATATTCCTACGACTGGACCCCGATAGAAGAAATAAGCCCCCATGCCGCCCGTTCGGTTGTCGCCGCGGAGGACGCGAATTTCTGTGCGCATTGGGGATTTGATATGAACGCCATTCGCGCCGCTATTGATGAGGGCGGCAATCGCGGGGCGTCCACGATTTCACAACAAGTGGTGAAAAACGTCTTTCTCTGGCACGGGCGCTCTTGGCTTCGCAAGGCATTAGAAGCGGTGTTAACCCCCGTGGTCGAATTGCTCTGGACCAAGGAACGGATCGTTGAGGTCTATCTCAACGTCATCGAATTTGACGAAGGTGTTTTTGGCATCCAAGAGGCCGCCAGAACCACCTATGGGGTCAATGCCGCCGATCTGTCCTCTCTTCAATCCGCACGCCTCGCCGCTGTTTTGCCCAATCCCAAGAACCGCTCTGCCGGTGCGCCCTCGGCTTTTGTCAAAAAAAGAAGCGCTGCAATCCTTGATGGGGCGGCAACAATCGCACGAGACGGCAGATCATCCTGTTTCGAGGATTGAAAAAACTTGCCCAACAGGGCATTGAAGACAGAACAACTTATCTCGGACTTTACTAATGCTGCGTTTGTACCATTTCCCTCTTTCCCCATTTTGCCGCAAAGTGCGTCTTAGCCTTGCCGAGAAAAAGATCGAAGTTGAATTGGTGGAAGAGAAATATTGGGAACAAGGGTCAGAATTCCTCCGTCGTAATCCTGCTGGTAAAGTTCCAATTTTGCGCATTGACGGGATGATCCTGACGGAAAGCGCGGCAATCTGCGAATACTTAGAAGACCTCTATCCCGATGTGCCCTTGATGCCCCGCGATGCCGCCGCCCGTTACGAAGTGCGTCGTTTGGTGACGTGGTTTGACGATAAATTCCATCACGAAGTCACATCCAAGCTGCTCTACGAGCGGGTTCACAAGAAGATTTCTGGCCAAGGCTTCCCTGATTCCAAAAATATCAAAGCAGGGGCGAAACAGATCAAATATCACTTGGATTATATGGGCTGGCTCTTGGATCATCGTCGGTGGTTGGCTGGGGACACAATGACTTTGGCTGATTTTGCAGCGGCTGCGCATTTGTCGTCCCTTGATTATATTTCCGATGTGGATTGGAACCGCTCTGCTGTTGTTAAAGATTGGTACGCCAAAATCAAATCGCGTCCCGCATTTCGTCGGATTTTGGCGGATCAAGTGTCTGGCTTTCCACCGCCCAGCCACTATAGCGATCTAGACTTCTAACGCCGTGGACGGCCTCAAAGACAAGCTTCTACAGCAGGCCCGCGAGGAAGGGTTTTCCCTCACGCGGGTGTGTCGTCCAACCGATATACCGCATGTTCCAGACAGGTTGTCAGACTTTGTCGCAAAAGGCATGCATGGGGAAATGGCATGGATGGCGGATCGGATGGAGTGGCGCGGCAATCCAGCCGCTCTTTGGCCCGAGGCCAAGTCCATCATCATGCTTGCCGAAAGCTATACGCCCCAACATGATCCCCGCGATGTTCTGAAAGACCCGAACAAAGGCGCAATTTCAGTCTACGCGCAAAACAAGGACTACCACGACCTCGTCAAAAAGCGGCTCAAACGGTTGGCGCGTTGGTTGATCGAAGAGGGCGGCGGTGAAGTCAAAGTTTTTGTCGATACCGCGCCTGTCTCAGAAAAACCGCTTGGTATGGCGGCGGGGCTTGGGTGGCAAGGCAAGCATACAAATTTGGTGAGCCGCGATTTGGGCAATTGGTTCTTTATCGGGTCGATCTTTACGACCTTGGACCTGCCCAGCGATAGCCCCGAAATTGATCACTGTGGATCCTGTCGCAAATGTTTGGATGTCTGTCCAACGGATGCCTTTCCCGCCCCTTATCAGCTCGATGCGCGGCGGTGCATTTCCTATCTCACCATCGAACACAAAGGCCCGATTGACATCGAGCTGCGCGAGAAGATGGGCAATCATATCTATGGATGCGATGATTGCTTGGCCGCCTGCCCGTGGAATAAGTTCGCAGTGCAAGCCAGCGACATACGGTATCACGCGCGCGATGACCTGGCGGCACCTGATTTAGCCTCTCTTGTGACCTTGGATGACACAGCGTTTCGCGCTAAATTCTCCGGTAGTCCGATCAAACGCATAGGTCGCAATCGGTTCGTGCGCAATGTTCTCTATGCGATTGGGAATTCAGGGAACGGAGACTTGGCATATCATGCAAAACCGCTCGTGTTAGACACGGATGACACGGTTGCAGAGGCGGCAAAATGGGCTTTAGCGCGCCTAGAAAATAATCCCCAATAATGACGCAAATGGGCATGCCCATGGAGAACTGCGCCCTATTTTGAGGAAAAACAAAAGGACGGCGGAACCATGTCATATCTATTGGGCGTTGATACAGGCGGAACCTATACAGATGCGGTGATCATCGAGAACGAAGAGCGCGTGATCGCCAGCGCCAAATCCCTGACCACGCGTCACGATCTCGCAGAGGGCATTGGCAAAGCTGTCGGAGCCGTTTTGACGACCTCTGGCGTTGATCCTGCGGATATCTCGATGGCCTCTTTGTCAACGACCCTTGCCACCAATGCCCTCGTCGAAGGGCAAGGCGGACGCGTTGCCTTGGTCTATATCGGGTTCAAGGAAAGCGATCTGGAAAAACACGGGCTGAATGCCGCGCTTAAGGGCGATCCTGCCGTCATCCTACACGGCGGCCATAATCATGCAGGCGGTCAAGCGCATCCTTTGGATGAAGACACGCTGCGCGATTGGCTCGGCTCATTGACAGGCGTTTCCGCCTTTGCCGTTGCTGGGCAATTTGCCACCCGCAACCCTGCACATGAAACAAGGGCCGCTGAGATTATTCGCGACGTCACGGGCGCACCTGTCTCAGCCTCTCATCAGCTCTCAGCTAAATTGAACGGCCCCAAGCGGGCGCTGACGGCGGTTTTGAATGCGCGTTTGATCGGGATGATTGATCGCCTCATAAATCGCGCTGAATGGACGCTACGGGATCAAGGGATCACCGCGCCGATGATGGTCGTTCGCGGCGATGGCGCCTTGGTGTCCGCCGATCAAGCCCGTGAAAAGCCGATTGAAACGATCCTAAGTGGTCCTGCGGCGTCGATTGTTGGCGCGCGCTGGATGACGCAGGCGGAGAATGCTTTGGTCTCTGACATTGGCGGCACGACAACCGATGTTGCCCTCTTGCGCAATGGTCGCCCCGCCATTGATCCCGCTGGTGCCCAAGTTGGCCCCTTTCGCACCATGGTCGAAGCGGTTGCAATGCGCACCACGGGACTTGGCGGTGATAGCGAGGTGCATTTTATTGCTGAGGGGCTAAAAGGCGGCGTCACGCTTGGTCCTCGGCGCGTTTTGCCCATTTCATTGGTTGCCCATGAGGCCCCCGAGATCGTGAATAATGAATTGGACGCACAGCTTCGCTCTGTGTTGCCTGGGGAATATGACGGGCGCTTCGTGCGACGTGTTCGAGGCGTTGATGCAGGTGGTTTATCAGAGCGAGATGATGCGCTCTATCAGCGGATTACAGAGACCATTCAGCCGCTCTGCGCTGTCATGAAAAACCGCATTGATACGCAATGCCTCACACGGCTTGTCGCCCGAGGTATTGTTCAGGTTGCGGGTCTCACGCCATCAGATGCAAGCCATGTTTTGGGATCCGTGTCCGTCTGGGATCGGGGGGCCGCTGAAAAGGCTCTATTGCTCTTTGGACGTCGTCGCACAGGAGCCGGTGAAATCCTCTCAGGCGATCCACTTGAGATGGCCCAGATGATCAAAGATAGGCTCACATATCAGACGTCTTTAGCCTTGTTAGAGACTGCTTTTGTCGAAGAGGGCGACTTTGGCCTGCCCCCTGAACAGTTGGCACAACATGTCCTGATGCAGCGTGGGTTAGCGGGTCACAAAGGGATCGTGCGCATTGACACGGGGTTAAACATTCCTGTCATCGGCTTGGGCGCCTCGGCCCCCAATTACTATCCCGCTGTTGGGGACACATTGGGATGTGATATGATCCTTCCTGAACATGCGGGGGTTGCCAATGCGATTGGCGCTGTCGTGGGTCGGATCACCATGCGCGCAAGCGGTACAGTGACCTCCCCCTCCGAAGGGAAATATCGCGTTCATTTGGTGGAAGGACCCGAGGATTTCAACACCGAAGACAAAGCTCTTGCCACGCTCGAAGCGGTCCTAAGGGATCAAGCCTATTCGGAAGCGGAGGCAGCGGGCGCAGAGGATATTCAGATCACCATCAGCAAGGACATACGCAAGGCCAATGCAGAAGCGCGAGACGTCTTTGTTGAGGGGACAATAACCGTCGAAGCCACAGGCCGTCCACGCATCGCGCACTAACTTGGCAAGCTAATTGCATACTTTCGTTAGGTTGCATTTAGGCAGCCTGCTTTTGCGAGCCTAAGAATGAGTGATATTCAAAAATTAACCCTAGCCGGTTTCATCGCGATCTTTGTGATTGTCGCGATGACATGGACTCACTCCACATTCTCCAAAAGCCATCGGGTGATCGACAATATGGAAAAAGGTGTTTTGGAGTGCGGTGAAAACAACGTCAAAGCCGTCACACTAGAAGGCTTTGTCTGTGATAGAAAGCCAAGGCCGACGGCAAAACCTAGACCCCTTGTGCCCTTCGTTCCAAACTAGTTTCCGTCGTAACCCACCATATGGGTTTCACCGCGTTCGCGGGCCAAACGAATTTGTTTCTGGCGTTCGCGGAACCGGTCTTTGTCATCCTCTGAAGTGTCATTCACACATTGATGACAGGACACGCCATGTTCGTAATCTGCACGCTCCATATCCTTGGGTTCAATAGGACGGCGGCAGGCATAACATAGCTGATGCGGACCTTCCTTTAGCCCATGACCCACAGAAACACGCGCATCAAACACAAAGCAGTCGCCATTCCATGTGCTCTCGTCTTGGGGAACTTCTTCGAGATATTTCAGAATACCGCCTTTGAGGTGGTACACATCTGGAACGCCCTGGCCCAAGAGGTAATTCGTGGATTTCTCACAGCGAATGCCACCCGTACAAAACATCGCAACGCGTTTATTGTGAAAACGATCTTTGTTCTCTTCCCACCATTGGGGGAATTCACGGAAAGATTTTGTTTCGGGATCAATCGCCCCTTCAAACGTGCCAATCGCCACTTCGTAATCATTGCGGGTATCGATCACGACAACATCAGGGGACTGGATCAAATCGTTCCAATCCTTCGCCTCGACATAGTGTCCAACACGCGCCTTTGGATCCACATCAGGTTGACCCATCGTGACGATTTCTTTTTTCAGCTTGACCTTCATCCGTGGAAACGGCGGCAGGCTTGCACTGCTTTCTTTGTGCTCAAGGTCACTACACCCAGGAAGGCTTCGGATGTAAGCCAAGATATCAGTGATCCCTTGACGCGTTCCCGCAATGGTTCCGTTGATCCCTTCGGCGGCCAGCAAAAGAGAACCAGTGATGCCCAAAGCATCGCATTTTTCCTGAAGAGGACCCCGCAAAGACAGGTGATCTTCAAAACGGGTGAAGTGATAGAGTGCAGCTACTGTAAACATGGCGGTGCTTTACTTTGGAATCGGGGTAAAACGCAAGTCTTAGGCGTTTACGGCCTTAAGCAGTCCCAAAAACCTGTCGATCTGGTCGATTTCAATAGACCAGTCACAGACAAAGCGAGATTCCAAGATTTCATCGGGATCGCCGTCTAAATCGCCATGTGACAGATGATACATCGCCCCTTGCGACAGGACCGCTTGGTGATAAACGCGCGGCATACGCACAAACATCAAATTGGCATCTGGTTCATAGACGAATTCCACAGCATCAATGTCGCGCAATCCCGCTATCAAATGCGCCGCATTTGCGTTTGCTTTGGCGGCCATATCCAACCAAAGCCCATCTTTCAAATAGGCCTGCATCTGAGCGGACAAATAGCGGTGCTTGGAAAACAAATGCGCCCCACGTTTGCGACGCAATTCAAATTCCCAAGCCAGTTTTGGATCAAAGAAAATAACCGCTTCAACGCCCATCAACCCATTCTTGGTGCCACCAAAGCTCACGGCATCAACGCCCGCTTTCCACGTCATCTCAGCAGCCGTACATCCCAAGGCCACCATCGCATTGGCAAAGCGCGCCCCATCCAAATGCACAGACAGCCCGTAGGATTTCGCAAGATCACAGATGCCACGTATCTCCTCAACGGAATAAATACGACCCTTTTCAGTTACTTGCGTAATGGACACTGGCCCTCGTTGTGGCCCATGGACGCCCCGGTTACCTTCGCCCTCGATCGACCTCCGCAAGGCATCCAACCCGATTTTGTCACCCTCACCAACAAGCGTGAGTTTGGCACCGCCCGTATAGAACTCTGGCGCATTACATTCATCCTCATGGATATGCGCAACAGGCGAACAAAACACCGTATCAAACGGCTCGCACATCGTGGCCAATGCCAAAGCATTCGCCGCCGTTCCAGTCGCAACCAAATAGACCGCGGCCTCTGGCGCCTCAAAGATATCGCGGATCTGATCGCGCACCTCATCCATGATGCTATCCGCGCCATAAGAGCTTTGATATCCCGTGTTCGCAGAAGCGAGTGCATCCAACACCTGTTGTGGCACGGGGCCGGAATTATCTGATGCAAAAAACATTACTGAGGCTCCTCAATTAAGTGATCTTCCCAATCATCTTCGCCCACATCAAATTCGGGCACCGTCATCCCCCGCACAGAGACACCAGCCTGATGCACGGACTCAGGATCGCCTGAAATCAAAGGGTGCCAATCAAACAAGGGTTTGCCCTGCCAAAGCAGTCGATACGCACAGGTTTTCGGCATCCAATACGCGTGCTGATCAATATTGTCAGGACGCATCACGATACATTCAGGGACGAATTGATGACGGATGTCATATTGCGCACAATGGCAGGATTGATCATCCAACAACCGACAGGCAACACGGGTTAAAAACACCTGACCTGAGTCTTCGTCTTCGATCTTATTGAGGCAACATTTGCCACAGCCATCACACAAGGCTTCCCATTCCGCTTGGGACATTTTGGTCAAAGGTTTGCGTTCCCAAAACTTGGGCGACAATCCTTCGCGCTTGATGGAAATCTCGTCGCTCATAGCGCGGCCAAAATTTCTTTGGCCTTATCGCAATCCGCGTTCATCTGCGTGATCAAAGCGTCCAACCCATCAAACTTCAACTCTGGCCGCAAATAATCAACAAGAGCGACCGACACATTTGCCCCGTAAATATCGCCCGTAAAATCAAAGATAAACGTTTCGATATTTGGCGTATTTTCCCCAAACATAGGCCGCACACCCAAGGAAGCCGCCCCATGATAAGACCCTGCAAAAGGACCATCCAAGATATCAACCAAAACCGCATAGACGCCAAGCTTGGGCAAATGTAACCCATCCACAGACATGTTCGCTGTGGGATAGCCCAATTCACGACCGCGCTGTTCGCCACCAATCACGGGACCTTCGATGCGATGCCAATGCCCCAGCTGCGTCGCCGCATCCCGCGGGCGTCCCTCACTTAAGGCCTGACGGATGGAGGTTGAGGACACCTGCCCCTGCTCAAACGTGACCAAAGGCGCAACCGTCACCCCAAACCCAAATTCCTCACCAAAGGCACAGAGGTCTTCAACAGTCCCAGACCGCCCTTGCCCAAAACAGAAATCGGCCCCCACAACCACGTGGCATAGGCCCAATCCCTCAGAGATCACATTCTTCGCAAAATCACGCGGACTGAGCGCAGATAAGGCAGCATTAAAATTCAACTGATAAAGCCGCTCAACACCCAGTTTCTCCAAACGTGTGGCGCGCGCCTCAGCACTCATCAAACGAAACGGTTCGCTCTGGGGCGCAAAATACGCTCTGGGATGCGGCTCAAATGTCAAAACACCCACAGGGGCGGACAAAGCATCAGCCTCACGACGCGCAATATCAATCACAGCTTGATGGCCGATATGCACCCCATCAAAGTTCCCAATCGCGACGCTCGCCCCTTTATCGGCTTCATCAGCAAAGATATAATCTCGGATAATTCTCATGCCCAAGACGTAACGCCACATCCCCAAAGGCGCAAGCCAACAGTCACGTCATTTTTTACAAAATAACCCCAAGGATTTCATCTTTGCAAAAATACTCTGGGGGGCCGACCAAAGGGAGGCGGGGCAAAGCCCCAAACGCCTTAGTCAAACTTGCGGCTTGGTGCCATAACCATGGCTTCCCCAACCAAAACTTTTTTGCCATCCACTTCGCATTTACATTCCAAAGTCACACGGCGTTTGTCGATTTGAATGCCTGTCACTTTGACCTCAGCGTAGACCAAATCACCGGGGCGCACAGGTGCCATAAATTTGAGGGTTTGGCTCATGTAGATTGTGCCATGACCTGGAAGCTGTTCACCGATGACCGCAGAGATCAATCCAGCCGTCAACATCCCATGGGCAATCCGTCCCTCAAAGATGGTGTCATTGGCATAGGCGTCGTCTAAATGCACAGGATTGCGATCAGTTGAGACTTCGGCAAACATTTCAATATCACGATCGGTCACGACTTTGCGAATATAGCGCGTCATTCCCATTTCGATATCTTCGATACAAATTGTTCCGCGTGGCTGGTTGTCCAACATTTCGATCTCCGCACTTCAAAGTCATAAAGCAACAATTAAACTATTGATTGCCAAATTTTGTAACTTTATTACTTTGCAACTGCAGAATAATCAAGTGATATTTAGCGCAAGAATCCGATCGAATATGTAGGAGACATCATTTCTTGGGCCAAATACTGCTCTAGAGCTTCGGGATCGGGTTGGTCTTGGGTCTTTGTATCCGCTGCGGCCAAGCCCCCTGTGATAAACAAAGAATCGATATTTTCGCCAACGGCCCCTTTGATATCGGTTAGGATCCCATCCCCGATTGCCAAGATTTGATCATCTGTGATGTCTTGATCCACAGCATAAAGCCGCCGCCGCGCAAGGTCATAAATCGGCGGATGCGGTTTTCCGAAATAGAGGCTCTCGCCCCCCATTTCTGTGTAGAGCTTCGCCAACGCACCAGCACACCATTCCCGAATATGCCCACGATCCACCACAATATCAGGGTTCGCACACAACAGCTTTAGCCCATTTGTCTTTGCCAATAAGAACGCACCGCGCATGTCATCAGGATCTGCCATGGAATCAAATGGCCCCGTACACACGATGCCGTCCGCTTCGGCCAAAGGCACGCGGGTTATCTCAATCGGGTTATCCAGCAAACTGAGGGGCTCAAAAAATGGCAAGTCACGCTCTTCGCCAATGAAATACACCTTCTGCCCAACGACACCCTGAAACATTGCGGATCGCGCACTATCTCCCGAGGTCGCAATCGTGTCCCATGCGTCATCAGGAACGCCAAAGGTTTTGAGCTGTTTTTCAACACCTGCGCGGGCACGCGGTGAATTGGTGACCAAGACCACAATCCCACCCTTTGCGCGATACTCTTGCAAGGCTTTCACCGCCGCAGGCATCGCCTGAACCCCATCATGCACACAGCCCCAAAGATCCACGAACAAGGCTTTGTAACGATCAGAGACATCTGACAAAGAGTGAATAAGTTGCGACATGGGTCACCTATGTAAAAGAGCGTGAATAAATGTAAAAGGGCGCTCAAAGCGCCCCAGTCTTAGACTTTTAGGTTCGGAATAATCTGCTTTTTACGGCTCATGATCCCAGGTAAGACAACGGTGTCACCCGTAACCTCGGCCCCAAAGGATTTCTCGGCAACTGTCTTGACCAAATCATTCGGCACCAAAAGCGTCGCCTCTTCGTTCAAGATATCAATCACAAAGAGCAAAACTTGATCTGCGCCGTCTTCTTTGGCGACATCAACCATCGACGCCATAAGGCTATCTTTACGATCCAAGACCATCTTAGGCGCTGTCGTTTCCAACACAGACACGCGGAACCCTTTGCCGTCCACAGTGTATTCCTTGGAATCCATGCGCAGCAGTTCAGCATCCGAAAACGCAGAGACATCTGATTTTGCCTCAAACATTTCCGAGGCATAGGCCGCGATATCAACACCCAAATCAGCGGCCAGTTTTTCAACTACGGCGCGGTCGTGATCGGTTGTTGTTGGGCTGCGGAATTCCAACGTATCAGAGAGGATACACGACAGAGCCGCGCCCTTGATCGCATCTGGCATCTTCGCCGCATCATCACCCATGAGGTCATACATGATCGTTGCCGTACAAGCCAAAGGACGGATTGTGATGTCGATTGGTCCCTTGGTTTCGAGACCGCCCACCAATTTATGATGGTCAATGATCGCCTGAATATCGGCGTCATTGATGCCCTCGGGCAGTTCTGCAGGGTTGTTGGTGTCAACAATCACAACAGGCGCGTCCGCCTCAACTGAGCTGATGATCTCTGGCTTATCCAAGCCCCAGCGCTTGAGAACAAAAGCCGCCTCAGTGTTCGGCTCACCCAACAACCTGGGCGCGGCAGCGATGCCTTTGATTTCATTCAAATACCACGCCCAAACAATCGGGGACCCTGTGGAATCTGTATCAGGGGATTTATGGCCGAAAACCTGCACAGTCATGTCTATTTATCCTTTGAAACATCCAAATTTGCCGCCTTATACGCTGCAGCACAGCATTTGTCACGCGCCCTTAGGCTGCGTCCAAACTACGCAAGAACACTGGATTATCAGGGGATGACATGTCGGGCTGATACTCGTATCCGCCAAGATCAAAATCCTTCAACGCCTCAGGATTGGTCAAACGATTTTCTACAATGTAGCGCGCCATCGCACCCCGAGCTTTTTTGGCATAAAAACTCACAATTTTTGGACCCGTGGGCTTGGGCTCATAAAACGTCGGCGTGATGATCCGTAGGCTCAATGCCTTTTGATCCACGGCGCCAAAATATTCTTGACTGGCACAGTTCACCAAAACATCCGAACCAACGGAGCCAGCCCGCGCGTTCAAAGTCTCGGCCAAGCGCGATCCCCAATAGGCATAAAGCGATGGTTTGCGCCCAACCTTTAGCTTGCTTCCCATTTCCAATCGATAGGGTTCAATTTCATCCAAAGGTCGCAAGACACCATAAAGACCCGATAAAATGCCCATGTGATCCTGCGCCCAGCGCACCGCATCTTCGCTCAATGTCGCGGCCTCAAACCCTTGATAGGTATCGCCCGCAAAGGCAAAGGCGGCGGCCTTTTTGTCTTGGTCCCCGAAATTGGCAAAACGCTCTTTGTTTAGGGCGGCAAGGCTATCGCTGATATGCATCAAATCCATCAGCCCTTGCTTGGACAGCTTGCCCGCAGCTTTGGCCAAAACATCCGCATCCTCCATAAAGTCGGGCGCTGTCACAGGACCGACATCCACGGATGACATGTCCATTTTCTTGGCAGGTGAAACGACTACGAACATTATTTGGCTCCTTTTGTTACTACTGACTTAGGAAGTCTGGCGCGAAAGTCTAGCATCATGCATCGCCGAGAACCGCCAAAAACGCAGATCCAAAGCGTTCCGCCCGCTTTTCCCCCAATATACGCACCAACCCATGCATGTCTTTTGGACGCGTTTTCGCAATTTTGGCCAATAGGGATGCAGAACAGCTGAGAGGTTTATCAATGCCACTGGCCCCTTGGGCAAGGTCCGCTTGAACCTCTAGGAGGCGGTCATAAACGCTGGCCCCTGCTTGACCCGCAAGCTTGCGTCGTGTCGGATGCATCTCGGGCGTCGCTTCACCCGTTATGACGGATAAAAACGCATCTCCGTAACTGTCTAGCTTTTTCGCGCCAATGCCAGAGATCTGCATCATAGCATCCAAGGTCTGTGGCCGCTTTTCCGCCATTTCGATCAAGGTACGATCATTGAAAATAATATAGGCCGGCACATTTGCCGTTTCCGCCAAATAACGCCGCTTCGCCTTAAGCGCAGAGAGCAAAGGCGCGTCTTCTTCGCTGACCAAGGTTTTGACCGCAGGACGTCGTTTCGCCGCGGCACGAATGCTATCTTTGCGAAGGGTAATTGTGGCCTCATCGCGCAAAATTGGCAAAGCCGCATCCGTCATCCGCAAGGCGCCATGGCGTTCCGCATCAGGACGGATCAAATCATGGCCCATCATCTGACGAAAAATTGCCTGCCACTGGGTTCGCATCAAATCGCGCCCAACGCCAAAGGTGGGCAGGCTCTCATGACCGTTTGATTTCACTTTATCCGTTTCTGAGCCAAGCAAGATATCAATCAAATGCCCTGCTCCAAAATATTCCTTGGTGCGCAAAATCGCAGACAGGGCCTTGCGCACCGCCTCGGTGCCATCAAACACCTCAGGTGGCACATCACAAAGATCGCAGTTCCCACAGGGCTCAGACGTTTCGCCAAAATACCCCAAGAGCGTCTGCCGTCGGCAGCTCAACGCCTCTGCCAACCCAAGCAAGGAATTCAACCGCCCATGATCTGCATTGCGTCGCTCTGGAGGGGCCAGTCCTTCGTCAATCTGGCTGCGACGCAGGCGTATGTCATCAGGTCCAAACAGGGTCAATGTTTCCGCCGCCGCCCCATCGCGCCCAGCGCGGCCAATTTCTTGGTAATAGGCCTCAATAGATTTGGGGAGGTCGGCATGAGCGACCCAGCGGATATCAGGCTTGTCCACCCCCATCCCAAAGGCAACCGTCGCCACAACGATCAACCCATCCTCTACGGCAAATCTACGCTCGACCTGTCGCCGATCATCGGCCTCCATTCCGCCATGATAAAAACACGCCGTATGCCCCGCATCGCTCAAGGCTTTGGCCAAGCCTTCGGTTTTGGCGCGCGTACCACAATAGACAATTCCCGACCTGCCTTTGCGCTCTTCAGCGAAGTCTAGAATTTGTTGACGCGGACCATCCTTGGCAGAAAACGCCAGATGAATATTGGGGCGATCAAACCCCCGCAAGAATGTGCGCGGAGCTTGGCCATCAAACAGACGGGTGACAATTTCGGTTTGCGTCTCTGCATCCGCTGTTGCGGTGAACGCGGAAATGGGCACATTCAGCGCACGACGCAAATCCCCAATACGCAAATAATCGGGACGAAAATCATGCCCCCACTGGCTCACACAATGGGCTTCGTCCACCGCTATCATACCGACGTTATACCGACGTAATGCCGATAGCATCGAAGCGGACGCCAATCGCTCTGGCGCAATATACAAAAGCTTGAGCGTCCCTGCATCCAAACCCGCAAAAACCGCATCGGTTTCCTCTTGGGTATTGCCCGAGGTCAAGGCACCTGCAGCCACGCCAATTTCTTGCAACGCCCGCACCTGATCCCGCATCAAGGCAATCAGCGGTGATATAACAACGGTTAACCCGTCACGGATCAATGCAGGGAATTGATAACAGAGCGACTTGCCCCCACCTGTCGGCATAATAGCAAGCACATTTTCGCCATCTGCAACGGCTTGCACGATTTCTTCCTGACCCGACCGAAACCCGTCGAATCCAAAAACATCGCGCAAAAGTTGGGCGTTAGACGACACAAAAAACCTGTTAGATGACTGCTCTCTTCACCTCAGGTTTCCCACATCAAGCCTAGGGAAACAACCCCTTAGAACAAGAGCGTCGGAAGGATATAATCCCGCAAGGAAATTATGATGATGAAGGCCACCAAAGGCGCCAAATCCAAAGGCCGCGTATCAGGCAACACCCGACGAATAGGCGTGTAGATCGGCTCAAGAACACGGTTCAACCCATACCACAATTGCGACACGAAAGGCTGGTGCAAATTCAACACTTGGAAATTGATCAACCAACTCATGATAATATGCGCAATCATGAAATAGAAAGCGACATTCAAAATAAGTGCGATTGGTCCATATATTGCCATCATGGGGCTGTCTCCTTTACTCTGCCCTAGACCTAAGCACCCAACTCCAAAAGGGCAAGCACTTTACCTTAGCATTTTTGAAACACTGCTTCAGCTTTGTGCAAATACTCCCGCCGGAGGCTCACCAGATATAAATCTGCGCTAAGGCAGAGAACGAAATCCAAAGCTTACAAAAATGTCCTGCGCGTGTTGAGACCCCAGAAACTCAACAAAATCATCGGCTTCTGCAGTCTTGGTGTCTGACACAACCGCAGCAGGATAAACAATCGCGTCGTGCGCCTGAGGAGGAAAGGTTGCAAGGGCCTCGACACGCGGATCCGCCAGTGCATCAGACGCATACACAACCCCATACCCCACTTCACCAAGGGCAACATAGGTTAACGCCGATCTAACACTGTCCGCTTGAATAACAGCATCGCTCAACCGCTCCCAAAGCCCAAAGTAATCAAGCGCTTGTTTACCATAAATCCCCGCAGGAACGGCTGTGACCATCCCCATAGCCAAACCTTCGCTCAGCAACTCGGTCATGGCGCTATCTTGATCGTCTAGCGAGAATGTACCAAGCTCCTGCAGACCAGAGGCAATAACCAAATCGTTGCCAATCACATCGCGACGGCTTGATGCCTTTATGCGGCCTTGGTCTTCCAAAACATCCATCCAAACGGAATTGGCCGATACAAAAACATCCGCCGGCGCGCCTTGTTCGATCTGCCGCGCAAGAGTGGATGACGACGCATAAACAGCCGTCACAACAGACCCGCTTTCTCCTTCAAATTCTGGGATCAAAACATCGAATACCGACTTGAGGCTGGACGCGGCAAACACGGTTAGATCCTTGGACCACGCAGGAACAGCCAATAGGCAAGTTAAGCTAAATAAAAACGCTCTAATTTCCATTTTTGAACCCGAGAAGAGGTACAACTGTCAACATTTTTGCAATCGATTTTTGCGACATATCCATCCCCCTAACGCCTCGCTAGAGACACTATAGCAATGCCGACGAACAAGGATAGCGCCCCTAAACCAGACACAAGCGTCACGCGTTCTCCGACAACCGTTGTCGCCAAAATCCATGCGGTTAAAGGTTCCGCCAAGGCAAGCGTGACAGCCGTAGACGCCGTCACAGATCGCAAACCCCATGTATAGAGCGCATAAGAAAGACCCGTTGCAACAACGCCCAAGGCGATCAACGTTGACAAAGCTTGTGGTGCAAAAGCCCACTCAACAGGGAGCATCACTAACACAGGGAACGTCACGACTGCAGCCACGCCAAAGGTCGCTGCGGCCTGAGTATTTGATGGTATGTCACTGGAAACTTCGCTTGAGATCAAAGAATAGAGCGCATAGCACAATCCAGATCCAAGCGCCAAAGCGACCCCGATCAATGGAACCGCCACCTGTCCTTGTGGCAAAACCAAAAGCACCGCGCCAAAAATGCAAAGGGCTTGGCCAAACACCTGCCGCCGACTGGGTAGGGTCGCGAAGCGTGCGAACATGATTAATGTGACCCAGATCGGCGCGCTGCCAATGGTGATTGCTGTTCCAATGCCTACTCCGGCTTGCAGGACGCCTGCAAAGAACAGCATATTATAGGCCCCAATCGCGATGCCAGCGCCGATAATTTTCATCATTGGGAGCCGCGCAAAGCCCTTGCGTGTGTGCGGATAAAGACACGCAACAATCAACAAAGTTGCCGCCCCAAAGAGCATCCGAAATGCACCCACGACGTAGGGATCCTTGCTCGACGGCAGTAAGGTTTGAAGTGTCCCCGTTGTCCCCCACAAAATTGCGGCCAATAGGACAGGCAATACACCAAAGAGTAGTCGCTTATT
Organism: uncultured Paracoccaceae bacterium; assembly: GCA_965657215.1. Lineage (GTDB taxonomy): Bacteria > Pseudomonadota > Alphaproteobacteria > Rhodobacterales > Rhodobacteraceae > JAHEJA01. The sequence continues at coordinate 13,412 of CBFHNR010000019.1, read as the reverse complement.
TTCTAACATATCTGCAATCTTTGTTTCCTGCATCGTATTTTGCATTGCACCAAAGCAAAAGCCAATTCCGCCCGTCTTTTCATTTTTTTACAACACGCTAAGATGCCAGAAACGCAATGAGGTGATTATGTATCTAGGCATCGACATGGGAACGTCTGGGATCAAGGCCATCTTGATCAATGACGACCAGACCATCGTAGGCAGCGCGCATGCCAAGCTCACGGTTCAACGCCCTCACATCGGATGGTCGGAACAAGACCCGAAGGAGTGGGTCACTGCCTTGGATCAGTGCATGCATGCACTCAAGGAGGCAGCCCCTAACGCATTGGCCAAGGTTCAGGGGATCGGATTATCGGGTCACATGCACGGGGCGACGTTGCTTGCTAAGGATGGATCTGTTTTGCGACCTTGTCTATTGTGGAACGACACGCGGGCGCATGCTCAGGCTCAAAAATTAGACACTAATAAGGCGTTTAGGGCTATTTCCAGCAATATCGTTTTTCCTGGTTTTACGGCGCCCAAGGTGCTTTGGGTTGCTGAAAATGAACCTGATGTGTTTGCTCAATGTGCCAAGGTTCTGTTGCCCAAGGATTATCTTCGCTTCTATTTGACTGGTAACTATGTATCGGATCTCTCAGATGCATCAGGGACCAGTTGGCTAGATGTGGGCTCTAGAACGTGGTCAAGCGAATTGCTCTCCGCAGTGGGTTTAAGTGTCGAACATATGCCCCATCTCGTCGAAGGCAACGAGGAGTCAGGTCACCTAAAGCCCGAACTTGCGACGCGTTGGGGGATAAAGGGAACCCCTGTCATTGCAGGCGGTGCTGGGGACAATGCGGCCACGGCAATTGGATCAGGTGTGATCAAAAATGGTCAGGGATTTTTATCCTTGGGAACCTCTGGCGTTTTGTTCACGGCAACGGATAGCTATTCTGCGGCACCTGAAACCGCGGTTCATTCGTTTTGTCATGCAATTCCGAACACGTGGCATCACATGGGGGTCATTTTGTCCGCAGTGGATGCCTTGAATTGGCACGCGGGGATTATGGGGTCATCAGCGCCCGATCTCGTTGAGGAACTGGGGTTAGAGTTGCGCGCGCCGACCTCTGTTCGATTTTTGCCGTATTTGTCAGGGGAGCGCACGCCGCACAACGATGCCCATGTCAGGGGAAGCTTTCATGGATTATCACATTCCACAACGCGCGCAGATTTGACCCAAGCTGTCCTTGAAGGCGTGGCCTTTGCTTTGCTCGATAACAAAAGGGCGCTTTCTGATGCAGGAAGCACACTCACCTCGCTCATCGCAATGGGGGGTGGGTCAAATTCGGACTACTGGCTTGCGCTGATTGCAACGGTTTTGAATACCGAAATTCATCGACCAGAAAGTGGCGATTTAGGTGCCTCATTGGGCGCTGCGAGACTGGGAATGTTGGCTCATACAGGGGATCCAATCGACACCGTTTGCACGACGCCGAGCATCAGCAAAACCTTTGAACTTAACAACAAATACAGTGACGCATTTACGGCGGCCTATGACGACTTCAAATCGCTCTACCGAGAATAAATCCCTTTGTTAGAGACTAAGTGTCGCCTCAACTGCCCGTTTCCAACGTGCATATTTTGTATCGCGTTCATCAGCACCTAGCGTAGGCTCAAACCGATTGTCGAGCTTCCAAGTCTTCGCAAAATTCACTTGCGTCGGATATAGACCCGCGCGCATTCCTGCGAGCCACGCAACACCCAAAGCCGTTGTTTCTAAAACAGTCGGACGATCAACAGAGGCCCCGATGATGTCGGATAGGAACTGCATCGACCAATCGCTTGCGGACATACCGCCATCCACACGAAGCACGCCGCCATCCGTCGCGCCTTGCCAATCAGCCCGCATCGCTTCTAACAAATCGCGCGTTTGATAACCTACGCTTTGCAAGGCAGCTTTGGAAAATTCAGCGGGGCCAGAGTTTCGGGTCAAGCCATAGGCCGCTCCTCGACACTCGGCATCCCAATAGGGCGCACCAAGGCCGGTAAAGGCGGGGACAACGATCACATCTTGGGTTGGATCCGCCTGCTCTGCCAACGCTTGGGTCTCAGACGCAGTTTGAATGATGCCCAATCCATCGCGCAACCACTGAACAACCGCACCCGCAATAAAGATGGACCCCTCAAGCGCATAAGTCGGCTTGCCGTCGAATTGATAGGCAATTGTCGTCAGCAATCGATTGTTAGAGGCAACAGGGGTATCGCCCGTATTCAGCAAAGCGAAACAACCTGTTCCGTAGGTGGATTTCATCATACCTGGTTCGAAACATGCCTGTCCCAAAGTCGCGGCCTGCTGATCCCCTGCCACACCCAAAACAGGAACATCGGCACCGATATGTTCGGCCAATGCCGTTCCAAAATCAGCGGCGCAATCTTTGACCTCTGGCAAGAGGGACATGGGAATATTGAGGATATCGCAGATCTCTTGGCTCCAGCCGCCTGCCTTGATGTCATACAGCAAGGTCCGCGCTGCGTTTGTGGCGTCTGTTACATGAGACGCACCATTCGTCAGGCGCCAAATAAGATAACTATCAACAGTGCCAAACAAGAGGTCGCCTGCCTCAGCTCGATCGCGAACGCCTTTAACAGTGTCTAATATCCACTTGACCTTGGTGCCTGAGAAATACGGATCCAAAAGCAAGCCTGTGCGATCTGTGAACAAAGGTTCGTGCCCCTGATCCCGTAGCTCGGCACAGATGCCAGAGGTCCGGCGATCTTGCCAAACAATCGCGTTATAGACGGGCTCGCCTGTCTCTTTGTCCCAAATAATGGTGGTTTCGCGTTGGTTGGTTATGCCAATCCCTTTGAGGTCGCTGGCCGTAATATCGGCAGCGTTTAAAGCATCGCGGCAGGTTTCAATAACCGTCGTCCAAAGATCATTGGGATCATGTTCCACCCAGCCTGAATCGGGAAAGTGTTGCGGAAATTCTTGCTGCGCACTCGCAATCGGCGTCATGTCTTTGTCAAACACAATCGCGCGACTCGACGTTGTTCCCTGATCAATCGCTAGGATAAATGTCATCTCGTCCCTCCCAAATTTTTTCTAATTCTGCCGATCCCCGCCCAAGATGCAACGCGTTTATGCAGCGCGCGGAATTTCAAGCGTTTGTAAATATGCGTTCAAGGCGTCGATCTCAGACGAACTGAGCCTGAGACCCAATTTGGTCCGACGCCAGATAATGTCTTCTGCTGTCACGGCGAATTCTTGCGCCACCAACCAATCAACCTCGCGCTTGGTCAAAGTAGCGCCAAACTCTTGACCCAAGTCCTCTTTGGTTTGCGCATCCCCCAAGACGTCCCAGGCCTCTGTTCCGTAGGCTTTGATCATGCGACGGGCCCAAACTGTGGTCAAAAACGAATAATCCACCATGACTTGGTCAATTTTGGCTTGGACGTCCTCAACTGCAAAATCGCCCCCAGGGAGTGCGACGCCTTTGGTCCATGTCTTGTCACTTTTGCCAAAAGCTTCGTTAAGTTGATCAACCACCGCTTCGGCAAGCTTGCGATGCGTTGTGATTTTGCCGCCATACACACTTAGGATAGGCGCCGCTGTTTGGTCTAGGTCAAGAACATACTCACGCGTGGCCGCTGTTGCTGAGGATGCCCCATCATCATAGAGAGGGCGCACACCAGAATAGGACCACACGATATCCTCCTGCGTGACAGGCTTTTCAAAATATTCAGAGGCAAAATTCAACATGTAATAGCGCTCTGTGTCCGAGCATTCAGGCGAGGTATCCGCATCCTCATGCGCCGCATCAGTGGTCCCCAAAAGCGTAAAATCCGTTTCATAAGGAATGGCAAAACTAATGCGCCCATCGCGACCTTGGAAGAAATAGCATTTGTCGTGATCAAACAATCGCTTTGTCACAATGTGGCTACCGCGGACTAGGCGAACGCCCTTTTTAGTGTCTATTTTTGCCGTGTCATCCGTAATATCCGCAACCCATGGTCCCGCCGCATTGACCAGTGCAGTACAGGTCACAGAACGCTCAGCGCCCGTTAATATATCGCGTAGCGTCACGATCCAATGATCGCTCTGGCGGCTGGCTGAAACGACTTTGGTGCGCGTCCAGATGTCGGCGCCACGAGCCTTGGCATCTTTGGCACTTAGGGATACCAGACGGCTATCTTCGATCCAACAATCTGAGTATTCATAAGCCTTTTCAAACTTGGCCTTTAGTGGGTCACCCGCTGGGTCAGTCGTCAAATCAACGGAGGTCGTCGCGGGCAGGATTTTGCGCCCTCCCATGTTGTCATATAAAAACAAACCAAGCCGCAATAGCGCTGCGGGGCGACGTCCTTTTAGCCATGGGAATATACGGTTCAGTATCCGAGAGGTCGGTGTGTCACCGTCAAAACGCATGTCAGAATGATAAGGCAAGACAAAGCGCATAGGCCAGCTTATGTGCGGCATCGCCTCTAGCAACGCTTCGCGTTCGATGAGCGCCTTGCGCACCAGTCCGAATTCAAAATACTCAAGATACCGCAAACCACCATGGAACAATTTGGTTGAGGCTGAGGATGTCGCCCAACCAAGGTCATTCATTTCCGCCAAGGCAACGCTATATCCGCGACCCACAGCATCACGCGCAATCGCAACGCCGTTTACACCTCCGCCAATTACAAGTACGTCATAGTCAACCGTCATGCTAAATCCACCTTGGGCAAAATATTCGTTTGCTTTCGTTTATCTGTTTCATATAGTTAAAACGAAAAATATCAACCAAATTCCCCGCATGCAGATGAATTCTTCAATCCCTTATGCAAAAGCGGCACAGACCCAAATCATGAGACGAAAATGACGCAAACATTCCGACATCCTGATATTTTGGACATTGCCAAGACCGAGGGCAAAGTCAGCGTCGATGACCTTGCCGTTCGGTTTGGTGTCAGCGTCCAAACCATCCGGCGCGATCTCAGCGATTTGGCGGAAATGGGAAAGTTAGAGCGTGTTCATGGCGGGGCTATTTTACCCTCTGGTACAACAAATATCGCCTATAGCCAAAGGCGCACATTAAATGCCGCCGCTAAATTGCAAATTGCCAAAGCCTGCGCCGCAACAATTCCTGAAAATTGCACATTGTTCATGAACATCGGAACAACAACAGAGGCCGTCGCAGAGCATTTATTGGACCACCAAGATTTGACGGTTGTGACCAACAACATAAACGTTGCGAATATTCTAACGGCCAATGAAAACTGTGAGGTCATTGTGACAGGCGGGGCTTTGAGACGCTCAGACGGTGGCTTGATCGGCCCCTTGGCCTCTCGGACAATCGAACAGTTCAAATTTGATCTTGCGGTGATTGGATGTTCCGCCCTTGATAGTGACGGGGATCTGTTGGATTTTGATATCCAAGAAGTCGGCGTCAGCCAAACCGTGATCAAACAATCACGGCGGACATTCCTTGTTGTGGATCATTCTAAATTCAATCGCACGGCCCCTGCGCGTATCGCGTCGATTTCCGAAATCGATACAATTTTCACAGATGGCGAAACCCCCAAAGACCTCGATGATCTTTGCTCAACCCTTGAGACGACATTGGTTATCGCAGGCACCTAAGCGGGTCACATGCCGCAAACGCCCATATTGTTTCGCATTTGTGCCTTGCTCGATAGGATCGACGCCCCTAATCTGTTCAAAAAATGAGGGTTTTCATGACATCTGCTCGGATAGACGGACTGCAATATGCGAATTGGTCGGAAAAAGTCTTTCGCCAAATGCGCGAGGGTAATGTTGATGCGGTTCACGTCACCATTACCTATCACGAAAATTTTCGGGAAACCGTTCTGAATATCGAGCAATGGAACAGATGGTTCGAACAATACCCCGACCTCATTTTCCAAGGTCGCACAGCGGATGATATCGCCAAGGCCCAAGACACCAATCGCACGGCGATCTTTTTCGGGTCTCAAAATCCGTCCTGTATTGAGGATGATATTGGATTAGTGGAAATTCTGCAGACCTTGGGTCTCAGGTTCATGCAGTTGACCTATAACAACCAATCCCTTTTGGCGACGGGCTGTTATGAAGCGGATGATACCGGTCTAACGCGCATGGGCAAAGAAGTTGTACGCGAAATGAACCGTGTTGGCCTCGTTGTTGATATGAGCCATTCTGGAGAACGCTCCACCCTAGAAGCGATCGAACAGTCCTCTCGCCCGATTGCGATCACCCATGCCAACCCAAGCTTCTGGCATAAGGCGCTGCGCAATAAATCGGATGATGTTTTGCGCGCTCTTGGGCAAACAGGCGGCATGCTTGGCTTTTCGATCTATCCACATCACTTGAAAGACGGCTCAAATTGCACAGTTCAGAGCTTCTGCGATATGATTGCACGAACGGCCGATTTGATGGGGCCAGAGAACATTGGGATTGGAACCGACCTCTGCCAAGATCAACCTGATAGCATCGTCGAATGGATGCGTGTAGGGCGCTGGACCAAGTCCATTGATTACGGCGAAGGCAGCGCATCCAACCCAGGATTCCCGCCGATGCCGACGTGGTTCCAAGACAACCGCCATTTTGACGCCATCCAAACGGGGCTCTCCGCGACAGGAATGAGTGCCGAGAATATCCAAGGTGTCATGGGCGAAAATTGGCGTCGCTTTTTCGCAAATAGCTTTGAGGCGGAGGAAGATAATGGCTGATATCGACACATCAACCTATCCAGACGTTTCTGCATTCTATCGCACGCCTGAAACCGTGATGCGCTTGGCTCGGATGGGATCAGCGCATCCAAGTCGGTTGTCATTCTTGCGAACACTGTTGCGCCGTATCCAATCCGAGGGATGGCAATTTACACGCCCTTTTTGGGACATTGACGACGCGGGTGTTGGACGCGCCGTTTATCAAATGCGGGGACCACATCGCACCTATTCCCTAGTTGCCTTTGCGCATGACCTGCCTGATGAGATGCGCTCTGATCGCGTGATTGCCACCGCATGGGATGCGACATTTACATTGTTTGACGGCATCCCTACGACCCAAGACTTGGACCGGCTTGAACAGAACGTCCCCTATCAAGAGGCGGGCCGCGTTTCTCAAAACGAGCTCTGTCTCAGCCGCGCAAATCGCTCCGTGCGCCTATTTTCCCATGTTGTGGATCGGCTCGCCGTGGGACAACAGCCTGATCTGTCAGAAATCGACAATGTCGGCTACCTGATGCGCACAACGGCCGTGTATGGGTCAGGCAAATTTGGCGCCGCAGATCGGGTTCAGATCGAACAGCGCGCCGAGTTAAATGCACCGTTCCAAGCCGAAATGCTTAGCGTTTGGCTCATTCGCGCCTTTACTGTCGATATCGTCGAGCATCTCGCCATGGTCAAAGGGGGAGAGAGCGCCGTTCCCTTGGATCCCATGATAAAACGTCGCCTTGGCGTTGGGAATTCGACTGGTTTGGGCATGGCGCCGTTTTTGGTCAAGCATCCCATGCTTTTGAACAATTGGATCATGGCCAAAGAAGAGGCGCTTGCCCGTGTGCGCGCCCAGCAAACCGCCAGTGAAGAGAGCATTCAAGCCTTTCGTTCGGCCCTGGACGCCGCAATCGAAAATGCGCGGGCATGGCAATCTCAGCATCCTATTCAGGTCACAAAACTCTCAGACCTCCGCCAAGATTTATCCGCCATTCAATCCCATTTAGAGGTCTTCGATTGGGCCTCGCCAACCCCATGGGATCGGCTCTGGAATTGGTCGCAGTCATTATCCTTAGAGGGACAAGAAGCGCTCGTTTCCCTATTGTTAGAGCCGTTTTCCGACCTTGTGGATGGCTTGACAGACTGCATGAGCGCGGATGAACACAAAGGGTTTCGCATTGACGGCGGCCAGAGCATTGGGTCGCAAGTTGACCTTTTAAAAACGCGGTATCACTGGGCCCTAGACCTCGACTTTGACAATCCTGAAACCGATGCTCGGTTTTGGTACGTGTCGGAAGAAAAGCTTGAACCACGATTGGGTGAGCGTCACGAAGAAGACGGCGCAGATTTAGAACAGCCTCTCGGGTCATCCATCATGGCGCGGCGCTATTTTGATGATCTGTGCCAAGAGAACACAACAACGACGCTGGCTGAATTTTTGCTCAAACATCCTGAGCATCGATTGATGGCGCGGCGCGTGCAATTGGTCGAAAAATATCCCTACTCAGAGGTGCGCGATAACCTTATCGGCCACGAAATGCTTCCGATTGATTTGTTGCGCTGCAAACTTGCGTTTTTTGGGGCGACACATTTCGATCCACGATCAGACAAATGGGTGCGCATTAGCCTCTTCCAAGGCCAGCCCTTTCCCAATGAGATCCATCAATGACATCTCAAATCGCCCTAACCCAAAGCGAAGTCGAAGCCTTAGCCGCCAAAGCAACCAAAGGCAGTGGCCTCCCGTGGGGGATCGCCGAAGAAGCCGCATTTGTGGCACGCTGGTTCCACATGCGCGGCGTCGATATTCTAACGACGCTCGCCCAACATCTGGACAGGATCGAGGGGCTCGAATGGGAGGGCCTGATCAATGGGAACGCATCCTTGTCCGCCCTCTGCTACGGTCCCACTTTGGGGGATTACCTTGGAACAGAGACAGTTTACAATCTGGGCCCGACCATTGATCCCATCTTGTTACTGCCGTTCATTGATGCGGCAGCTGAGGCAAGAAATATTGAATTCGCAGTCCTAGTTGATGGTACCGTAATTGATCAAAAGACCTATGTTAGAGACTGTAATCGGGTCGAAGTCACGACCAACACATGCAATTATTCGCGTAGCTTGCGCACACCTCCACTCTATCCAGAAACGACACAGAAGAGTTTAGAAAATCGCGCCTTTGCCACCTATGTTCCCGCCACCGAAGCCTCGCGCGCTGGGGCCGGATCCGATCTTTCAGATAACGATTAACCCACATGATCATTAGACCCGCCACCCCCCAAGACGCGCCAGCCATTATGGACATTTATAATGATGCCGTTTTGAATACGACAGCCATCTGGAACGACGATCCCGCAGACGTTCAAAACCGCCTTGATTGGATGTCAACGAGAGATGCGCAGGGGTATCCAGTTTTCGTATCAACCAATGAACACGGCAATGTGTCAGGCTACGCCAGCTACGGCCCTTGGCGGGCCTTTGATGGGTTTGCCCAAACGGCGGAGCTATCGCTCTATGTGCATAGTGATTATCGCGGACAAGGAATTGGGCGGGCCTTGTTAGGACACTTGATTGAGGCGGCACGTGCGCAGGGACTTCATGTGCTGGTCGCGGGTATTGAGGCCCAGAATAGTGCATCACTCGGCTTGCACATCTCGCTTGGCTTTACAGAAACCGCTCGCATGCCTCAAGTGGGCAAGAAATTTGGCAGGTGGCTTGATCTAGTATTTTTGCAAAAACAGCTCGATCAACAAGAGACTCCAGAAGGACCATAGCACCATGACCTATCTATTCGATCCGGCGCCAATCAAATCCATTCCCGTTCGGGGAATAGAAGCAGAATTCCCAATTCACCGTATCTTTTGCGTGGGCCGTAACTATGCCGCCCACGCCGAGGAAATGGGAAACGAGGTCGACCGTTCCGCACCATTCTATTTCACGAAATCAGCTCTGTCCTCTGCACTCTCTGGCGCAACCATTCCCTATCCGCCAGAAACCAGCAACTACCATTATGAAATGGAGCTCGCGATCGCCATCGGCGCCCCCACTTTCCGCGCCAATGAAGAAGAGGCCATTGCCGCGATCTTTGGGTATTGCTGTGCCTTGGACATGACACGACGCGATCTACAATCCGCCGCCAAAGCCAAACAGCGCCCTTGGGACACAGGCAAAGATGTCGAAGCCTCCGCAATTTTTGCACCAATAACAAAGCGTTCTGAGTTCGGGGAGATTGCGGATCAAACGATTTATCTGGACCTCAACGGTATCCGACGACAAGATTCCGTCCTCTCCAAAATGATCCATAGCGTGACTGACATCGTCATGGATCTTTCGAAATTTTATCATCTCAACGCGGGTGACGTCATCATGACCGGCACGCCCGAAGGCGTCGGATCAGTGGAAGAAGGAGACAATTTAACGGGTGGCATTGATGGTCTAGAACCAATCCGCATTACGATTGGACAACAGAATTAAGTCACCCACTTCGGCGTTCTAAACAATTATAAAATTTGGTTAGTGGTGAGCCGTGCAGGATTCGAACCTGCGACCCACTGATTAAAAGTCAGTTGCTCCTGAATTTTTCATCTTGTTACTTCAATCAGTTCAATTACATATCTACTGCATATATGCATTAATATCAATGTATTGCTTATGTGCAGTAACTTAGTTCTTTCAATGATAACAAGAATTTCATATCATATTAGTAGCCCCAATGTAGCCCCATTTGAGGATTCATGCGCCTTACACAACAAATCATTAAGAACACATCAATCCCATTAACGGGGCGCATTACCCTCACTGATGGTAGAGGATTGCAATTGCGGATAACGAATAGTGGTAAGCGGACCTGGAGCTTGCAGTATCGCTTCAACGGACGCATGCTGAAGACGACTATTGGGGAGTGGCCTACAATATCTGCCGCAGAAGCAAGGAGGCTTGCAGAAGCAGAAAGGCTTAAATTAGCACATGGCCTTGATCCACAAACGGAGAAGAAGAATGCAAAGACAAAGGGGCTGAGTTTTCAAGCGGCTTGGGACATGTTTGACGCTCTCTACATTTCAGAAAAGAAACCCAAAACAGCAAAAGAATATAGACGATCTGCTCACGCAGACATTCTGCCACGTTTCAAACACCTGCCTTTGAAGGATGTCACGAAAGCAGACATCGTTGCCCTCATTGATAGCATCCATAAACGCGCTCCAGTGATGGCCAATAGAACTCTCGCATTGATCAGCAAGTTTTATTCGTGGTGTTTAGGTAAGGACTACGTCGAACGAAATCTTGCTCTAGGGATTCCAAAGATCAAAGAACAAAGCAGAGATCGAGTGCTAACCCTAGAAGAGCTGAGAGCAATCTACAGCGCGGCAAATAAGCTATCACCTGGCAATCAACTATTTGTTAAGCTGTTGCTTCTCACGGGTCAGAGAGAGGCTGTAATTGCGCGACTAGAAGCACATGAAGTCCATGAAAACTCTTTGGTGATTTCAAGAGAGCGGAACAAATCAGGTGAACGCATCAATGTTTTTTTGCCCGCATTGGCTAAACAGTTGATTAATGAATTAGGAAACCATGAGGGACAGTATGTAGTTTCGACAACGGCTGGTGCTAAACCAATCAGCGGATTTTCTAAGTTAAAGCAGAAGCTAGATGAGCTTACAGGCATTGAGGAACATTGGACCTTACACGATATTCGAGGTGGGATTGCAACTTACCTCGAAGAAAATGGCTTAGATCGTACGTATACGGCAAGAATCCTTAACCACAAAGATAACAGCGTGACTGGAATCTACGCCCGCCCTGAACATCGCCAACATTTAGCATGGGTGCTGGAGCAGTGGTCACAGGTGCTTGCGAGTGATAATGGCCTAAGTGCTGATAATGTATTGATGTTCGCTAAGTGATTGCGATGGAAAAATTTGTACTAAATTCAAAAGAAGCCGCCAAGTTTCTAAGCATTTCTGAAAGCACATTGTATCGCTTAACTGCACAGAAAAAGCTCAGCAAAATAATGCTATCTTCTAAGCGTGTTGGCTGGACAAAGAAGGAACTGATACGCTTCACTGAAGAATTCAGCGTTTAGCTGGAATACCGTTAGCTACTGTAGCATCAGAAACGTTGTCGACTTCTAATCTATGCTGCTTTTTTAAAGTCACTAACTGTCAGCAGAGGTAAAGTCACTATTAGTAAACATGATACTAGGGTAGCGCTTGAATGTAGGCATGCGGTCTTTGGTGAATGCTTCTTTTGTGTTTGCTCTACTGTATTTTCTTTTGGTGAAGTCTTGCGGAAACCTCTGCTTATTAGTCATCGCTGAACTGCGGACACACTTAGCCTTCTCGGCCAAGTGCTGATTTTCTTTCGGAGCCAGTCCGTCGGAAACCTCAGGCAATGTAGCGTCACCATTTTAGGTGGGGGGCGGTTGAGCGGTCTCCCCTTTAAACGCCGCTTTCTTAACGCAAGCAATCGTTTGCCACATTGCCGACTTCCGTTGCTTCACAGGTTACCGCTGGGTAGAGCCTGCTCGTGGGACTTAACGCATGTCACCTTGCAGCTTGAGCTATTAACGCATCTCCAGCCCCCAGGCTTTTCACGACACAAGGTTCATCTAATGCTCACTTTACAAGCTTTATGTAATGCTAAACTTTCATGCAGTCTGAAGGTTCACAACGCACAAAAAACACATTTAGCGCTAACGGTTGAAAGTCGTGAAGAAATGAAACCTTCAACTCATTTAGAAAGCCTCGAGCGGTAGCAAGAGTCGATTAAAAAGATTTCGATATATATATGTTTGAAAATTAACGAATCTGAGCCCAATGTGCTTCACAAGAATGTATTATTCTTGTGGTACCGGCTGATTAAATTAACTCACTTATTTGACGACTGACCTTGTAGATTTACAGTTTAAGTTCAAATTAGGTCTAACGGATTCCATGACAAGTCTGCATCACCTGGCGCAACTAAGTACAAATCAGCAACCCTTTGATCAAACATAAATTGGTGATTACCTTCGGCATCAACAATATGAGCATTTGGCGCATCCTGTAGCCCGACTATCTGTCTAAGTGAGCTAATCACGTCACTAATTTCTATTTTACCATTAGTGTCATTGTCCGCAGCCGCTTTATGTAAGCCAGTTAGTTCATGTAAGCCGACGATATGACGAAGCTGGGTAATGACATCCGATATATCCACAGCACCATCGGTTGTCTCCTCCAGCTCTGCTGAGTGGATAGGTGTATTATTGGGTGCAAGGTCTGCTACTTTACCTTTGGACTGTACTCCGTTTATGCCTGTGAAAATGAATTCGCTAGCCACCATTTTGGCCAATGATATAGGTTTAGAACCCGCGTCCACAATTGGGTCTATTATAGTTCCAATCTTATCTAGCCCATGAAAGCTTTCTTGAGTGAGGCTAGATTCTTGGATATTTTGTAATGTGGTTACGGTTACCCAGCTGCCAGCTGTAGCATCCAGGCTCATCTCAACAACTGTATCGTCACCGCTTTGAACGAGATTAACGACGTCTTCAAATGTCTTACCAGCTAGATCTGATGTCTCTAAAGCATCAAAAAGTGCGATCTTATCTATGCCAACTTCAAAATCTGTGATGATGTCGCCGAAGTCCTCTTTGACCTCGAATACAAACAGGTCTTCATCTGCGCCACCTGTTATTAGGTCAGCGCCGACACCACCAACAATTATATCTTTTCCCGCGCCACCATTTATAGTGTCGACTC
>CBFHNR010000018.1:41185-49420 GCA_965657215.1 uncultured Paracoccaceae bacterium | reverse complement strand
GGTCGTCATGGTCGGATTTGCCTTGGCCCGAAAAAGATGCTTGCCGTCTTTGGTGAAGTGCATCCCCGTGTTCTAGAGGCGATGAACGTCAAAGGTCCCGCCGTCGCCTTTAGCATCTGGCCTGAAGAGATCCCAATGCCACGCAAATCAAGTGCAACGCGTCCTGCGCTTGCCTTGAATGATTTGCAAGCGGTGGATCGTGATTTTGCCTTTGTCGTCGATACAAATGTCGAAGCCTTGACTTTGATCAATGCGGCGGCGGGTGCAGATAAGGCGCTTATTGAAAATGTGCATGTCTTTGATGAATTTATTGGTGGCGCGTTGGGAGAGGGCAAGAAATCCATCGCGATGACTGTCCGCCTACAACCCACAGAGGCGACCCTCAAGGACAAAGACATCGAAGCGGTGTCAGCCAAGATCGTTGAAAAAGTGGTCAAGGCAACAGGCGGTGAATTGCGCGGATAATGGGTAAGGGGTCTTTTGGCCCCTTTCTCTAATAATTTCGACGGAATTGATGGGGTTCTTCGTTTTAATGGTAATGTCTACGAGGAACTCAACATGTTTAAAAAATATCTGTCACCTTATTATCTATGGGTGCTTTTGTCCGTCCCTGCTATTGGCCTTTCGATTGGTGTGATTACCGCCGAAGATGGGCGCGCCGTCCATGAAGCGCTTCACCCAACAGGTGAATTCGCGGCACGGTTTACCATTATCGCAATGATGGCAACGCCATTGGTTATGTTGTTACCAGGGTGGCGAGGTCCGCGTTGGTTGGTCCGAAATCGCCGATACTTTGGTGTGGCCGCCTTTGGCTATGCTCTATTGCATACGCTCTTTTATGTGATTGATCGGGGGTCCGTGGATCGGGTTATGTCCCAAGTAGGCGAACTCTATATTTGGACAGGTTGGGTGGCATTCCTCATTTTTATCCCCTTGGCTCTGACATCAATGGATTATGCACTGCGCAAGATGGGTCCAAAACGTTGGAAACGCTTGCAACGCCTGACTTATGTCGTTGCTGGTCTCACTGTTCTGCATTGGGCCGCTTTGGATGATTGGGACGGACTTGCGCCAGCCCTTATTCAGTTCTCACCCATAATTGCGCTGAGCATCTATCGCGTTGTGCAAAACATGCGACAGCGTTCACTCCGGAGTGCCTAAGCAGCGCCGCATAGTGCAACGCTGCTTTCCGTTATATTACCGTGGTGGAATGTTGATTGCTTTTTGAACCGCTGGTCTGGATGTGAACCGATCTAGATAAGCATGTACGTTTGAATAGCTGTCCCATTCGACCACGTCATGGGCGTCATATCCCGGTCCAATTCCCGCCAACCAAGGGGCAATTGCGAAATCGGCAATCGACAAATCACCTGCTATCCAATCCCGATCGGCTAACTGTTTGTCAATCACGGCCAAAAGACGCTTGGCTTCGTTGATATACCGTTCTCGAGGGCGGGGATCCTCTATTTTGGCACCAGCATAAGCATAGAAATAACCAAGCTGGCCAAGCATTGGACCGACACCACCCATTTGGAACATAAGCCATTTTAGGACTTCGAACCGCTCACGGTCATTCGTGCCCATGAATTTTCCAGATTTCTCAGCGAGATAAATCAAAATTGCACCGCTTTCGAACAACTCAATCATGTCGCCATCAGGGCCATTGGGGTCAATAATCGCTGGAATTTTGTTGTTGGGGTTTAGGGACAGAAACTCAGGGCTTTTGACATCTGCATCAGAGAGCGTCACGCGATGGGCCTCATACTCTAATTCCATCTCTTCAAGTGCAATTGATATTTTAACGCCATTGGGGGTCGGGAATGAATATAATTGAATTATTTCAGGGTTTTGCGCAGGCCATTTCGTATTAATGGGATGGTTTTGAATAGACATTAGTTTTCCTCACTGGTCGATTTTGATTTACATAATACCTTTTTCCCATGAAAACAGGGGTGTGATTTCGTTAAATCACATCTGTGGCTGGGGGAATTCAATATCGGCCACGTCAACGTCTTAAGAGGGAGAGACAATGCTAAAGGAATTTAAAGATTTTATTGCCAAGGGAAATGTCATGGACATGGCCGTTGGTATCATTATTGGTGCCGCGTTCACAGCGATCGTTGGGTCCTTGGTCGCAGATTTGATCAATCCGATCATTAGCTTGTTTATGGGCG
The DNA here is from genome assembly GCA_965657215.1 of uncultured Paracoccaceae bacterium. Classification (GTDB taxonomy): domain Bacteria; phylum Pseudomonadota; class Alphaproteobacteria; order Rhodobacterales; family Rhodobacteraceae; genus JAHEJA01. The sequence continues at coordinate 47,246 of CBFHNR010000018.1, read as the reverse complement.
GAGTTGATTTTGCAAGCTTGTATGTTTTGCTTGGCGATGGCGAATTTGCAAGTATGGCGGATGCAGAAGAAGCCGGCGCAGCCGTCTTTGCATACGGTCGTTTCATCATGGCGATTATCAACTTCTTGGTCATTGCGTTTGTTGTGTTCATGCTTGTGCGCGCAGTCAACAAAACCAAGAAAAAAGAAGAGCCAGCGCCAGAAGCGCCAAAAGGTCCAAGCGAATTGGATATCCTTGTGGAAATTCGCGACTCTTTGAAAAAATAATATTTAAAGCCCCCGTTATCGGGGGCTTTTCCTTTAGGAAAACTACGTGGGGTCATTCCTACGCGCGTAGCGGCATTTTTATATTTTCATGAAAACGTGCAAGCTATCCCAAATATCACAAGCTGGACATTGGATTTTTATGTTCGTCTATCGCTAGGATAGACACATTTATTGTTGAGAAGTCTCTTGTGGTTTTATCCATAAAGTGATCGTTTATGGGTGTAACATTCGACTAATTGCAGAAATAGGATCAATTTAGTGCGTGATATTCCCTTAGATTCGATTGATCGTCGAATCTTGTCTATACTTCAGAAAAGCGGCCGCATGTCTAATGCGGACTTGGCAGATCACGTTCATCTCTCTGCATCTGCGTGCCATAGACGGGTGCAACGTTTAGAAAAAGATGGCTTTATCAGGGATTATGTCGCCCTCTTAAATCCGCGCAAAATCGGGGTGCCAGCGACTATTTTTGTTGAAATCACTTTGTCCGCACAAGCAGACGAAGTCTTAGAAGCCTTTGAAAAAGCGGCGGCGCGGATTCCAAATGTATTGGAATGCCACTTGATGGCAGGGACCGCAGATTACATTCTCAAGCTCGTCGCCGAAGACACAGAAGACTTTGCCCGCATTCACCGTCAATATTTGACCCGACTTCCCGGAGTGACGCAAATGCAGTCTTCTTTTGCGCTTCGCACCGTATTCAAAACAACGGCGCTCCCTGTTGAGTGATCAAGACAGAACAAGTGGCTTGTTGTTTTTTGCATGGCGTTCGGCGAGCTGCTTCATGAGTTTGCCCTTGGGGATTAAACGCGCCTGCGGTGGGACATATGCGGGGTCCATAATATGAGGGAACAAAGAGGTGATTTCCCGATAAGCGTCTTGGCCGACAGCCTTAAGCGCCTGTTGTCCCGTATATAGGCTCTCGGTCTCTGCACCGTTAGAGATAACCACCTCATGTTGATCGAACAGCATGTGATAGTAGGATACAGGCTTTGGTGTGAAATTTTGTCTAATTCCGGCAATCCCAACGAGTTTAATTGCGGGAATCAAGACTTCAGCCGTATCAAACATCCGCTGTGCGATTTTTGATTTGACCAGAATTCGGTGTTGTGGGGATACGACTAAATCCACGGTTGGCGTTCCATTTCCTAAGGAATTGGCAGGAATGTGGATCGGCGCAAGATTTGGATGTGCTGACAGGGTTGTTGCCGTTAATTCCGAGCACCCGATCCAACGAATGGGTTGAAGTCCATTATCAACCGTCACCACGAGATCACCGATTTCGAGATCTTCGATTTTGCGTGGGCCGTTCTCTGTTTCGATTAAGGTCCCTTTGCCAAAGCAGGGTACGATTGGATCAGGCAAATTCGTTGCATCCAAGCTGATTGATTCAAGATAAACGGGCATCCCGTAAATGTCGTTGACCGTGTTGTTTTCGAGCCTAACAGTGAACGACTCACTCGGTGGCGTGAATGTTAGCGTGTCTGCTGTGCTGGACGTGTATTCCCAATCGTAGGCTACGTTTCCTTGATCATCCAAAATTGAAATTTTGAAAATACTTGGATTGTTTACCTGAATTGAGGTGTCAAAATAACTAAAGCTAAAGGTTGCATCTGTTGTTGTATCAATGTTGTGAACCGTTTGCTGGATATAACTATCGCCGTCGTTCTGGCTCGTAATGCCGAGGTAGCCACCCATAGCGGAGATTTGGCTAGAGTTAACTTCGACAACATCCCAATGGTCTGGATTATTGCTGCCGTCAGATGTCGCAAATTCAGTATTCAAAAGTTGTTCAGTCATCCCATTCCCTGCCCAATTTTTCGCCGATTTGTCGGACGAAATTTTTACGGAATTAACAGATCACCATTTACAACAGGTCTGAGCTAGTTAACGTTTGGGGCGAAAATGTGGCCAGATTGGGGATAAATTAGATTTCCATACTCTTCCAACATTCTGAAATGTAATGATTTAATATGAAGGAGGGCACGCGGAATATTTGCACTATTGCGTGGCGCTCAATATTTTACATGGACGTTCAATTGTGGACTGAGCTTAAAAATAGTAACAGAGCGCAAACCTAGGCGAGGATTGCCTGCGATAGCATTGGAAAATACGGGTCTGACACGTATTCCCAGATGGTATGAAATGGCTTTGTTACATTTTGAATGTATCACGTCCAAAAGCAAAGAGAGAGACGATGGCAGACCGATTTGATGAAACGAAAGACTGGATTGAAGCAGAACTAGAAGAGACGCTAGATGATCTCTTTGAGGGCGAATTCAATCAACCCGCCATCAGCGCAGAAATCCGCAAGATTTATAACGAAAAGCATCCCGATATGTTGGATCGTCGGACTTATTATCGGAATTTGCTCAGGCTTCAGATTGAACTCATCAAACTTCATGATTGGGTGGCTGAAACTGGTGCCAAAGTCCTCATTCTCTGTGAAGGTCGTGATAGTGCGGGCAAGGGGGGAGTGATTAAACGCATTGTACAGCGCTTGAACCCTCGGGTCGCGCGTGTTGTTGCGCTTCCTGCACCAACAGAACGTGAAAAATCCCAGTGGTATTTTCAGCGATATGTGCCACACCTTCCGGCAGGCGGAGAAATGGTTCTGTTTGATCGGTCTTGGTACAATCGGGCTGGTGTCGAACGCGTCATGGGGTTTGCAAGCGATGATGAAGTCGAACAGTTCTTCCGAGATGTTCCAGAATTTGAACGCATGCTTGTTCGCTCTGGTATCATTTTGTTGAAATATTGGTTTTCGATCACGGATGAGGAACAACAGCTTCGGTTTATGATGCGTATCCATGATCCGATGAAGCAATGGAAGCTGTCGCCTATGGATCTAGAAAGCCGTATCAGATGGGAAGATTATACCAAAGCCAAAGAGGATATGTTCTCACGAACCAACATTCCTGAGGCACCCTGGTATATCGTTGAGGGGAACGACAAAAAACGAGAACGTCTAAATTGCATCGAACATATTCTGAGCAAAATTCCTTACAAAGAGGTCGACCATGAAAAAGTCACTCTGCCGGATCGTGTGTTTAATCCCGACTATGAAAGACGTGTTTTACCCGACGAACTCTATGTTCCAAAAGTATATTGAGCTCATTAAAGCCGACTAAAACCTAAAAAAATCCTAGTCCTGCCGTTGTACTACTAAGGTTTCGTGCCTTGTAAAAACGGCAATTTGGAAAAGGGTTTATGTTGTGAAGGTTGGGTTCATTTCTGAAATTCACTACGTGTCGAATTTGAGTGTCACAGAGTTTTTGGAGATCACGCTAAAAACAAGTGAAGATCCCTCGAATTATACGGTCTCCTTTTTGGACCAAAATGGCGCAATTTATGAGAGCTCACGTGCAGATGGTGCCGTAAACGGGCTTTTAAATCTAGGTCATAGTTCTGTTTACAGTGTCCCTCATCCTACAAACTCAAGCTATACAATATATACAATTTTTCCGACGTCAGGCGGACTTTTTACGGGTGCGAACGCAAGAAATGGAGAATCCCGCGCCGTAGCGTTAACCAATGAGGCGACGGGAGAAACGCTTGATGCTTACGCCATTAATGCAAATGGCTTAACGGTAACTGAAGGTCCTGCAACGGGCACTTCGATCATCAACGCAGGAAGTGCCGGAAATTCGACGTCAATCCAATTTGACAGCGATGGTAATCGCACCGCCGCCGCCTATACCCAAGATAATTCTGTTATAGCCTGCTTTGCGGCCGGAACTTTGATCGAAACCAGCGAAGGTCCACGCGCAGTGGAAACACTGAAAAAGGGGAACAGAGTTCTCACACGAGACCGAGGATTCCAGCGCCTACATCATGTTGCACACTCTGTATCCGATCCTAAACACGCCCCGATTTTGTTCGACACGGGCTCATTAGGCTGTGACGTCCCAGAGACACCTATGATGGTCTCACCTCAGCACAGAATGTTGATCAGGTCTAAAATTGCACGTCGGATGTTTGGAACCAAAGAAGTCTTAGTCGCCTCCAAGCATTTGACCGAAGTAGAGGGCGTTGAAGAAATGCCAAAACGTGCACCAGTCACGTATGTGCATCTATTTTGTGGATCACATGAGGTTATTTTAGCCCACGGATGCTGGAGCGAAAGCCTGTACCCAGGGCCAATGGCGATTCAAGCTTTGACAGTTGCAGATCAGCGCAAGCTAAATTTAATTGCGCAAAATTCTGATCCTGTGACACCTGCGCGCCCTCTCATTGGTGGGCGGCAGGCTCGTAATCTCGTCGAGCGGCACATAAAGAATAATATGCCTTTGTTTAGTGAGGCGAACTTGGCCCCTTCAAAATCTGCCTACTTGGCATAAAAAAACCCCCGAACCAAAGGCACGAGGGTTTCTTAATTCGCATTAAGATGTGCTTAGAGCATACCTTCGCGTTGTGCTTTCTTGCGCGCCAATTTACGGGCACGGCGGATCGCTTCAGCTTTTTCGCGCGCTTTTTTGATCGACGGTTTCTCGAAATGTTGCTTGAGCTTCATTTCGCGGAATACGCCTTCGCGTTGTAGCTTTTTCTTCAGGGCACGAAGCGCCTGATCGACATTATTGTCACGAACACTAACCTGCATGTGGTTGTCACCACCTTCCTAGTTTAAAGTTGCAATAGATTGCAGGAAGTGGCGCTATAGCAAGTTCGCCCTATTTTGTCTAGTAGTAGGAGTGAGAGGACAAATTTATGAGCACCGAGGCACAAACAGACATGAAATCCAAACTTTTGGACGCGGCTTTACTGCATGTCGCGTTTGATGGATGGAGCGATGAAACCTTCAAAGCCGCTTGTATCGATGCAGGCGTAGACGAATCGATGTCGCGCTTGTTGTTTCCTCGTGGCGCCATAGAGCTTGCCATTGCGTTTCACCGCGCAGGGGACGCAGACATGGTATCCCGTCTCAAGGAGTTGGACCTTGGCTCCTACAAATTCCGCGACCGTGTCGCGCTCGCCGTTCGGCTGCGTTTAGAGGCTGTTGCCGACAAGGAAGCTGTGCGCCGTGGGACAACCTTGTTTTCGCTCCCCCAACATGCAGCGGATGGTGCAAAGCTGATTTGGGGAACCAGTGATCTGATTTGGTCAACACTTGGGGATACGTCCGAAGACATCAATTGGTATTCCAAGAGAGCAACGTTAAGTGCCGTCTACGCATCGACTGTTCTCTATTGGTTGGGGGATGACAGTTTTGACAATCAACCAACTTGGGATTTCCTAGACCGTCGTATTGAAAACGTCATGCAATTCGAAAAAGTGAAATCACAGGCGAATGCCAATCCATTGACCAAAGCGCTCTTGTCTGGTCCGCAATGGCTGTTTTCAAAGGTCAAAGCTCCCTCACCCTCATCTCGGCCCAAGCTGCCAGGGCAATAGATACTACAAGAAAAAGGTACATCATGATCAAGACGATGCAGGCAATTGAAATTCGCGAACATGGGGGGCCCGACGTTCTTGTTCCGACCGAACGTCCCATTCCAGTCCCAGGTTATGGCGATGTGGTGATCAAGGTTGCATACGCCGGGGTCAATCGTCCCGACGCGTTGCAGCGTGCTGGGCTCTACAATCCTCCTCCAACCGCGAGTGACTTACCAGGGCTAGAAGCATCAGGTGAAATTGTTGCCATTGGCGATGGGGTTCATAACGTGTCTCTGGGGGATCAGGTTTGTGCCTTGCTCCCCGGTGGGGGATATGCGGAATATGTGGCGACACCGGCCCTGCATTGTTTGCCGATTCCAACAGGGTTGGATTTGAAGCAAGCCGCCTGTTTGCCAGAGACC
>CBFHNR010000018.1:0-41086 GCA_965657215.1 uncultured Paracoccaceae bacterium | reverse complement strand
CTCATTGGGTGTGCCTTTAGGCTGAGGCGCAGGGCAATGTAATCTTCTACGACCTCTTCGCCGAGGCTCATTTGGGGGAGATTGGCATCAGGTTCAAATATAGCTTCGCCGTCCATATCATTTGCAAACAAAGGCAATGGTTTTGCCGCTGTAATCGCTTTGGCGTCCCATAGGGCTGTTCGCCGAGATATACGAAGGCTGGCAAAGACGTCGGCTTCGGCCAGTCGCGCAATGAGCTTGGGGGGAATACCTGCGCGTCGCCAAACATCATCGACGGAATGATAGCCATTTCCACGCGCGGCGGTGATCCAATGTGCATCCTCTTCATGGAGGCCTTTTATTTGGCGAAACCCAAGTCGCAAGGCAAGCTGGCCGTTTGCATCGTACTCGATTGTGTTGTCCCAAAAGCTTTCGTTTATACAGACAGGGCGGACGGTGACGCCATGTTCGCGTGCATCTCGGACAATTTGTGCTGGCGCATAGAACCCCATGGGCTGTGAGTTGAGGAGGGCGCATGCAAAAATGGCAGGGTGGTGGCATTTGATCCACGCGCTTGCATAGACCAAAAGGGCAAAGCTTGCGGCGTGGCTTTCAGGGAACCCATAGGACCCGAACCCTTCGATTTGGGCAAAGCACCGCTCGGCAAAATCATCCTCATAGCCATTCTTTCGCATGCCTTTGATAAAGCGGTCATGAAATTCACTTACGTTTCCATGTTTCTTAAACGTTGCAAGCGAGCGCCTGAGGCGATCCGCTTCGTCCGGTGTGAAGCCTGCCCCAATGATCGCAATTTGCATGGCTTGTTCTTGAAAGAGGGGGACGCCAAGTGTTTTGCCCAAGACCTCGCCCAAGGCATCTGAGGGAAAGCTCACAGGCTCTTCGCCGTTGCGACGTCTAATGTAGGGGTGAACCATATCGCCTTGGATTGGGCCAGGGCGGATGATGGCGACTTCGATGACGAGATCATAAAAGCATCGGGGTCGCATGCGCGGGAGGAAATTCATTTGCGCGCGACTTTCAACCTGAAAGACCCCAATGCTATCGGCTTTGCAGAGCATGTCATAGACCACAGGATCCTCTGGTGGTAGGGTCGCCAGAGTATAGTCTTCGCCAATATAGGTTTGCAGCAAATCAAAGCTTTTGCGGATACAGGTCAGCATACCAAGGGAAAGAACGTCCACTTTGAGAATGCCGAGGGCATCTATGTCATCCTTGTCCCAACAAATGACGGTGCGGTCCTCCATCGTTGCGTTTTCGATGGGGACTAATTCATCCAAGCGCCCTTCGGTAATGATAAAGCCGCCAACATGTTGGCTGAGGTGGCGTGGAAAGCCAATGATTTCATAAATAAGCTCAAGAGTTTGGCGCAGATGGCGATCATCGGGGTTGAGACCAATTTCGCGCATGCGGTCCTCTTCGATGCCCTTTGAGCTAAAGAACCCCCAGAGCTGTGATGACAGTGCGCTAATGGTATCTTGGGTTAATCCCATTGCCGCCCCAACTTCGCGGATTGCGCGTTTCCCACGGTAATGGATCACAGTTGCGCATAGCCCTGCGCGGTGACGGCCGTAGCGATCATAAATGTGTTGGATGACTTCTTCGCGGCGCTCATGTTCAAAGTCTACATCGATGTCAGGGGGTTCATCTCGGGCCTCAGATACGAAACGTTCAAATACCATTGTGCCGATTTCAGGGCTCACGGAGGTGATGCCAAGACAATAGCAGACAACAGAGTTCGCCGCCGATCCACGCCCTTGGCAGAGAATATTACGGTGCCGTGCAAAGGCCACGATATCACGTACGGTTAGGAAATAAGGTTCGTATTTTAGTTTTTGAATAAGGGCGAGTTCGTGTTCCAACAACTCAGTTACCCGTTGAGAGGCGCCATAGGGATAGCGCCATTGCAACCCCTCATAAGCGAGGCGCCTTAACCGTTCAGACGCTGTTTCACCGTTGGTTAATTCGGAGGGGTATTCATATCGTAATTCATCTAGTGAAAAGGTCACGCGTTGGGCGATTGTGATCGTTCGGGCAAGTGCCTCTGGGTGATTGCGAAAAATGCGGGCCATTTCTGGATAAGACCGTAGGCGTTGTTCCCCATTTGCCATGGCTTGTGATCCCAAGGCATCAATGCGTGTGCCTGTGCGGATAGCCGTTACAACATCGGCCAGTTTGCGTCGTCGGCTATGGTGCATGAGGGGGCGGGCGCTTGCGATTGTTGGGATGCCGAGCGTTTTCGCCCAATCGGTCAAGGTGTCAAAGCGCGTTTGATCTTCGCCGTTATAGGTTGGGGAGAGAACGAGATAGCTTTGCTCAGTAAAGCGGCGCGTCACCCGTTGCGCCGCTGGCCACCACTCGCCCGCGCCGTCTTGTTCAGGGAGCACAGCAGGGGGGTGAAGCAACAGCGTTAGATCGCTTCCGTGGTCGAATAAATCGGAGAGATGCACAGTGCAGCTGCCTTTGCTGCTGCGTAAGCGGCCCTTGGAAATGAGGCGGCATAGGTTCGCCCAGCCGATGCGGTTTTCGGGGAGGACTGTCACCTCTATGCCATCTGTGAATTGCATGCGTGCGGCTGGAATAAGGCGCGGGACATTGTAGATATCTACAGATGGGGGCTTGGGGATATGTTTTGGTCGCGGCGGTCCCATGGGTGGTGAGGCCTTGCGTTCGTTGACAAGGCGCTGAATGCGCTTGGCTTCGGTATGCGCGCGGACGATGCCCGAGACGGAATTTACGTCTGCAATGGCAATAGCCGGAAGCCCCGATAGTGCCGCCCGCGTCACGAATTCCTCAGGGTGTGAGGCCCCCGTGAGAAAGGTGAAATTGGATGTGATCGAAAGCTCTACAAACATGAATCATAGTATATGTTCTTATTTTGTTCTCGTCGAATCCAAAGTCAGACCATCGACGTAAATTTGCCGTTCTTAATTTAGTCGATACTGCGAATGAGCTTTCTTTCTAAAACGCGTAAAACGGTTCTGAGATCATGACCCCGTTTCAATATTTGGCCATCCATGCCAACAACGCAGTATTCCCCCTGTTTGTTACGCAATTTTGGGCGCTTTTCAATCCTGTAGAGAGGGTGTTCAGCAGTGCGCCGAAACACAGAAAAGACGGCGACATCTTTCAAGGCGGAAATACTGTAATCTCGCCATTCTCCTGCGGCCACCATCCGACCATAGACAGAGAGGATCAGGGCGAATTCAGGTCTTTGAAAAGAGACAACCTCGCCTTTTGACGTGGGATGGATCGGGGTAATTGAATTCATGGAAATAGACTGGCGTCTTTGGCGTTATAAATCAAGTACCCCTTTATTTCTTTGTTGCAGGGGGCTTACTTGCTTGCCTTGGTTCATAGGGTTGTCTAAGTTTTCGCGAAAAGAAGTTGGACCCCATGAAACAAAATCAAAATTCATTAACGGCTTTGACGGAACACATGCTGTCTGCTGCTAAAAAAGCAGGGGCAGATAGTGCGGATGCCATTGCATTGCGCGGGACATCGCTGTCGATAGAGGTGCGGGAGCATAAGTTAGAACATGCTGAGCGCTCAGAGGGTGTTGATATTGGGTTGCGTGTTTTCATCGGGGATCGTCAGGCCATCGTGTCAGGCTCTGATATCAAACCAATGACGTTAGAGCGCATGGCCGAACGTGCTGTTGCTATGGCGAAAGAGGCACCTGAAGATCGCTATTCTGGTTTGGCGGATCCTGACATGTTTGCCCCTGATTTGGATGTGAGCAAGCTTGAAATGTATGACACAGCGTCGGAGCCTGACCCCTCTGAACTAGAAGCTATTGCAAAAGAGGCCGAGAGTGCAGCGGCGTCGATTAAAGGCGTGACACAGGTTCAAGCAGCCGGGAGCGGGTATGAAGAGCGAGAAGTGCATATTGCCACATCAAACGGATTTTCAGGAGGCTATCGCCGCACGCATACGTCCCTGTCTTGTGTGGCTATCGCTGGTGAAGGCGTGGCGATGGAGCGAGATTATGATGGCGATACGCGTATATTTGCCTCTGATCTTCGGTCTGCAGAGGACATTGGTCGTTCCGCGGGAGAGCGGGCTATTCAACGCCTGAACCCACAAAAGCCAAAAACAGGGGTGTACCCCGTTCTATTTGACGAACGTATCTCATCGAGCTTGATTGGCCATCTCTTGGGGGCTGTGAATGGTGCATCAGTGGTACGTGGGTCAACATGGGCCAAGGATTTGTTAGGGCAGCAAATTTTGCCATCAGAGCTGTCCTTGATTGAGGACCCGCATCGCCCTCGGGCCAATGGATCCCGTCCCTTTGATGGCGAAGGATTGCCAACCCAACGCCGAGCTATTGTTGAAAACGGTATATTGACAGGATGGACTTTGGATTTGGCCTCGGCGCGCAAATTGAACATGGCGCCAACTGGCAATGCGGCGCGCGGGATTAGTGGACCGCCGTCGCCTGCGTCTTGGAATGTTGCGCTGACACAGGGTAGCACGGGTCATCAGGATATGTTGCGCGATATGGGGACTGGCTTTTTGGTGACGTCAATGATTGGCTCGACAATCAATTCCACAACGGGTGATTATTCGCGTGGGGCCGCTGGATTTTGGGTGGAAAATGGAGAACTTCAATATCCTGTGAGCGGCGTTACAATTGCTGGGAACTTGATCGATATGTTGAAACGCTTGGTTCCAGCAAATGATGCAAGAGCACATTTATCGACGGTCGTTCCGTCGTTATTGGTCGATGGAATGACCCTTGCGGGATCTTGATCTTCTTATTCAATGTGCCAAGGACGCAGGCGATATTGCGCTACAGTATTGGCAAACCGACTTTGGCATAGAACACAAGCCAGATGGCGCAGGTCCAGTCACCGAGGCTGATCTTGCGGTCAACATGGCTTTGTTTGAGGGGTTATGTGATCAGCGGCCAGACTATGGATGGCTTTCTGAAGAAACCGAAGATTCCGATGCGCGATTAGAGCGCGACAAAGTGTTTGTTGTGGACCCAATTGATGGGACTCGCAGCTTTATCGCCAAAGAAAAATCTTGGGCGCATTCCTTAGCGATTGTTGAAAATGGTATCGTTACGCATGGCGTGATCTATCTGCCAGCTCGTGATTTGCTGTATTCAGCGGAGCTGGGGTGCGGTGCCTTTTTGAATGGGCAGCCTATCTCGATAAGCGAGGCTTCTGACATTGCTCAGGCGACTGTGTTAGGTGCGCGCCCGATAGAAGAGCCTGCACGGTGGAAAGGCGGGATTGTCCCCAGTTTCAAACGGCACTATCGGCCGTCTTTGGCGTATCGCATTGCCGCGGTTGCCCAAGGTAAATTCGATGCAATGTTAACTCTACGGCCGACATGGGAATGGGACATTTGCGCAGGGGCTTTGATTGCTCAAGAAGCAGGTGCCAAAGTGAGCGATGCAAGGGGTCACGAGTTGCGGTTCAACTCACACCACCCGCAAACCAAGGGTATTTTGGTTGCGGGGCCTGAACTGCATCAGCAATTCTTAACAGCTTTAGATTTTTAAGAACGGTTGAATCACACGGTGGAATGTACTCTTGAACCGTAGAGGCGAGTCCGTGACCGCTAGACAAATGCAATCCTGATCCCCAAAAGCAACGGGCGTGTGATCAGTTTCTTCGTTCGCAACTTCGATGTCTCCGACACCAAATTCACCGCTTTCATCACGAAACGCGCCCTGAAGAACCAACGTAAGCTCAAGACCGTTATGTCCGTGATCAGGGACTGCCGTTCCTGAAGGAATATAAAGAACCCGCGCAGTGGCACCTTTAGACGTCGGCAAAATCGCTTGTTTGACACCCATACCGATGGAGCGCCATTTGATGTCCTCAAGGCGCGTTCCAATATAATCTTGCAACGGGGCCGGAACGTTTGACGGAGCTGGGCGCTGTTTTGGAACATCTGGTGTGGCTTTGATCTTGGCCATTGTTTGGGCAAATGACCCAGTCGCCACGGTTTCCGTCGAAACAGTCTCAAGTAGGCTCCCGCCCAAGGCGTCATGGCTTTCCAAGCGGGCGCGGCACTCATCACAGAGGGACACGTGCGTCGCAACAGCCAGGCTCACGGCCTCTGGCAAAGACCCACAGGAATACCCCGAAATCAGGTCTTCAGTCAGATGATGATTAATCGATGTGGTCATAATTCTCGTCTTTACTTCATTGTGTGGCGCAGCCTGTCTAGGGCTAATCTAATACGCGATTTGATTGTGCCCAGAGGTAGGCCAGTTTTTTTTGCAATTTCACTATGTGAAAGATCACCAAAATAGGCTTGCTCGACCAGAAGGCGTTGTTTTTCAGGCAAATTTGACACGGCTTCTTTCAACTGTTCAGCCTCCTGTTGAAGTCCTAGAACCGCTTCGTGATCTGGTTCATGGTCTTCCATCCAGTAGAGGTCTTCTGGTTGTGGCTGACGTTGCTTGCGAAGAGCATCAATGCGTTTGTTTCGAGCGATTGTAAAAATCCAAGTTGAGACGCTTGCGCGGGCTGGATCAAACAAATGCGATTTGTGCCAAACGGTTGCCATAACATCCTGAGCGCATTCTTCGGCCATTGTGGCATCAGCGCCGGATCGCATGAGAAACGATTTTATGCGGGGCGCAAAGTGATTGAAGAGCTGTTCAAAACTGTCAACGTCTTGGGTGTCGCGTACTGACGTAATATACCGAACCCATGTCTGGTTATTTGCAGGGTGGTCTGTCACGTTTCAGGTACTTGCCTTGTTGTTCGGTGTTAGCCTTACTCCTATCATGATCTAAAACCCAGTGCGAGGCCTTTAGTGTGTATATTTAGCTTGGATACGGTGCTACCTTTGTATTGGATCAAAACGATCGTAAAAAATACATCCAAATTTGGGTTTGGGCCGTAACAAAACTAAAATAACAAAAAGAGATCGATTATGAACAGCCCACGCCACGCCTTTGGAAAACGCAATATAGCAGTCATAGGGGGCGGTATCACAGGAATGGGTGCGGCTCATGCCTTGGCTAAAGATCACACTGTTACCCTTTTTGAAGCAGAGCCCAGATTGGGCGGGCATGCGAGAACCAAAGTAGCCGGTAAAAATGGGGATCAGCCCGTCGATACAGGGTTTATTGTGTTCAACTATGCCAATTATCCTCACATGGTAAAATTGTTCGAAGAGTTGGATGTCCCCGTTACCAAGAGCAACATGAGCTTTGGTGCGTCGATTGATGGGGGACGGCTTGAATACGGTCTCGCCTCACTTGACGCAATTTTTGCACAGCGCAAGAATGCAATAAATCCCAAGTTCCTGAGGATGGTGCGAGATATCGTGCGGTTCAATTCCAAAGGGCTAGAGGTAAGCCGTGATCCTGATCTCACGATTGGAGATTTTCTCAAGAAACTCGGAACAGGCGAGTGGTTCAAGAACTATTATTTGCTGCCATTGTCAGGTGCGATTTGGTCCACTCCGACGGAACAGATTTTAGAATTCCCTGCACATGCAATGCTTCAGTTTTTCGAAAACCATGCCCTTCTGAGCCATACGGGTCAGCATCAATGGTACACCGTCGATGGGGGGTCTGTGCAATATGTCACCCGCCTTGAATCAGCGATGCGGACCAAGGGTGTTGATATTAGACTAGGCGCTGGAATTGAGGCGGTGACACGGAACGCAACAGGGGTTGTGGTAAAACCATTCGGTCACGAAGCAGAACAATTTGATGACGTTATTTTTGCCACGCATTCGGATGATAGTCTGGCCCTTTTGAAAGACCCAACAGAGCAAGAATCCAGATTGCTTGGTGCTGTGAAATATCAATCTAATGATATTGTTTTGCATGCAGATACAAGCGTGATGCCAAAGAACCGCAAATGTTGGTCAAGCTGGGTCTACACAGAGACCAAGAATAAACAATCTGAGCGGATCGATTTGACCTATTGGATGAACTCTTTGCAACCAATTCCTCATGATGATCTGATGTTTGTCACTTTGAATTCGACGCAACCGATCAAAGAAGAGCTTATCTACGATCAAGTTACGCTTCGCCATCCTGTTTATGATTTGGCGGCACTGGATGCACAGGGCAAAATCGCCCAGATGAACGGGGCTCGTAATACGTGGTTCTGTGGAGCATGGATGAAAAATGGATTCCATGAAGATGGGCTTTCAAGTGCGTTGGATGTTGTCGAAGGGATGCAGCTGAAGTTTAATCAGCCTATTGTCGCCGAATGACCAATGTAAATTTTATCCAAGGAACCACGTGGCATGGACGTCGAGGCGATTTAAAAAACGCTTTTCGGTATTCTATTGATTATGTCTTGCTTGATTTAGACAAACCCTGCCGGGCGCCTTGGTTATTTTCTTTGAACAAATCGGGCCTGTTTAGTCTAAGAGATCGTGATCATGGTGGTGCGCCCAAACACGGCAAAGGGGTCGAGTGGGTACGTCAGGTTCTGGCGGAATTTAATATTGAGCTAGCAGGTCCAATTCAGCTGTTGGCACAACCGCGCATACTAGGGCATGTCTTTAATCCAGTGAGCTTTTGGTTGTGTCATAATGCCGATGGTGCGTTATGCGTCGTTATCGCAGAGGTGAGCAACACCTTTGGGGATCGACATTCTTATATCTGTCGCAACGCCGATCTATCTCCGATTACGCGGGATCAGCGTTTGTTTGCGGACAAAATTTTCCACGTCAGCCCCTTTCAACCGATAGATGGGACATATGAATTCCGCTTTGATATTCGCGATGACAAGGTCGGCATTTGGATTGATCTGCAACTTCCTCACGGTGGGGTCATGGCCAACCTTATTGGTCCGCGGCGACCACTGCGGAACCGTGACATTATATGGTCTTGCGTGCGACGGCCGTTTGGATCGCGCCGCGTTCTAGGATTGATCCATTGGCAAGCTCTTAAGCTGTGGCTCAAGGGTGCGAAATATCGGGATCGCACAACACCTCCGCAACAAGAGGTGTCTTGATGATCAAGGCAAAAGTGCCGTTTGCAGTTTTCGGCGCATTGCTAGGGGCGGCGGGGCTGCCGTTATATATCCACGCGCCCAAATACTTTGTGGATACCTATGACGTTAGCCTGACGGCCCTAGGCGCGGTGCTATTTGGGTTGCGACTGCTCGATGTTGTTCAAGACCCCTTGCTAGGGCGATTGGTTTCACGCGCCAAGGATTATATCCGTGCGCTGGTGATCATAGGGGCAACGCTGATGGTATCAGGCATGATCGGGTTATTTGCGATCTCAGCACCGATGTCACCCATCCTTTGGTTCGCCTTAACGCTTGCTGCAGTGTTCACAGGGTTTAGCCTGTTGACCATTATCCTCTATTCCCAATGCGCTATTTTGTTCACTAAAGCAGAGCAGATCATCGTCGCAAGGTGGCGAGAAACGGGTCAATTGCTTGGGATTTGCTTGGCGGCGATTGCGCCGACGGTTTTGGCCTTGTTCATAGAGACCCCGTTTTCGGGATTTGCGCTGGGCTTTTTGGGATTGGCGATCGTTGCTGTTGTGGCAACGTATAGCCATTGGACAACCCATGCAATCGAGGTTGCCCAAAGCTCATTTGCAACATTGGCCTTTGCGCTGAGGCCATATTTGTTGCTGGGATTTTTGAACGCTGCCCCAGTCGCAATCACATCCACATTGTTTTTGTTTTTCGTGGAATATCGCCTTGGATCGGCTGATTTAGCAGGTCCGTTGTTGGTGATATTTTTCCTGTCTGCGGCGGTGTCCTCACCGCTATGGTCCTACCTTGCGCAACGTTTTGGAATTGTGCCTGTGCTATTGGCTGCCATGATCGCGACCTTGATCAGTTTTGTGTTTGCCTTCGGCTTAGGCACTGGATCCATTGTGCCGTTCATTGTGATTTGCATCGTTACAGGTGCCACAACTGGCGCGGATATGACGTTGATGCCTGTGTTCTTCACAAATCATTTGAAATCACAAAACCACCCTGCGGATATAAGCTTTGGTCTCTGGTCATTTGCTTCAAAACTCGCATTAGCCTTTGCTGCGATTTTGGTTTTGCCAGCACTTGAGCTTACAGGGTTTGATCCCAATGCCCTAACTGAAAACGGCTTGCTCAGTCTGAGTGTTGCCTACGCAATTATGCCCTCTGTTCTAAAGGTCTTGGCGATTTATATGATGTATAGAATAGGAAAATATCATGCGTGATTTTAGTGGAAAACGCTATTGGCTCATTGGAGCAAGCGACGGATTAGGGGCGGCTTTGGCAAAGGATTTGTCCAAAGCAGGTGCAACAGTCATCCTCTCAGCACGTAATCAGGCGGCATTAGACACAGTTGCCAAAGAGGTGAGCGGCCCGTGTTCTGTCGTTCCAGTCGATGTGCAAGATGATGACAGCATCGCATCTGCCGTCGACACTATAGGGGAGGTCGATGGCATCGTTTATTTGGCGGGTGTCTATTGGCCAATGGCGGCGCAAGACTGGGATCATAGCAAGGCACTGGCGATGATTGATGTGAACTTTACGGGGGCTATGCGTGTTTTGGGCCATGTTTTGCCATCTATGATCACGCGTAATTCTGGTCACGTTGTCTTAACAGGGAGCCTATCCGCCTATCGTGGATTGCCCGCAGCCATCGGATATTCTGCGTCCAAGGCGGGCTTGCTAGGGCTTGCAGAGTCGCTTTACTATGACCTGAAATCCACTAATGTTGACGTGCAAATTGCGCACCCTGGGTTTATCAAAACGCGCCTCACAGACAAAAACGATTTCAAAATGCCGTCAATAATGACGCCAGAAATTGCATCGGGTCATATGATGGCTCATATGCGATCCAAGTCGTTTAACTGTGCCTTTCCGCGCCCCTTTAGTTGGGTGTTTCGCGGGGCACAGTTCCTGCCGAATTGGCTATATTATCGACTGTTTTCTTAAGGGTTGAGCGTTTTTTCCGCCGTTGAGATCAGCTGTCCAACTGTTTTGAGTTGATCTTCGACAGACCCCTGAATGTTGACCAGTTTGTCCGCGATATCTTGCGATCCGCTTTTTTGAACGTGAACGGCGCTTGCGATTTTATCGGTGGCACCCAAAACATGGGTAAAGCTGTCTTGAACGTTTTCGATTGTGCGCTGTAACATTTCCACTGATTTTTGAATTTCATCCACCTTCAGAGCAACGTCTTTGGCACCGGCGTCCGTGCCTTCGGCCAATTGACGCACTTCGTCCGCAACAACCGTAAACCCTTTGCCAGCCTCACCAGCCCGCGCGGCTTCAATCGCCGCGTTTACCGCAAGCAATTTCGTCTTATCAGCAATCTCAGTGATGATGTTCAAGAAGGACCCAATTTCCTCAGAGGCATCCGCCACAGATTTCATGGACGCAGAGGCGGAATTTGCGCGTTCAGTTGCTGCATTTGCGAAATTGGCAGCCTCGTCGACGTTGTCAGAGATGTTGACAATCGATCCATTCATATCCGCAACAGCCGTGTTCACCGCCGAAACGTCGTCGTTCAAATTCCGCATTCTGCCAGAGAAATCGTTGGCGTAGGTCACTGTTGCTTGAGCGTTTTCAACAGCGGCTGTTCTGGCGAAATCTTGATACGCGGCCATTGAAAAGCTGAGGTCTTTGATCACAGTTGAGATTGTGTCGCGGATAATGGCAACAGTCGTTTTGGGGGACTTTTTGTAATGCGAATTGGCCAATTCCATCAAGTTATCCAAAAACGCGCTATAGCCGTCACAATACATGCTTGGCTCTAGGCCAATCTTGGCATGGGCCAAGACGATCCGCTGCATGCGCTCTTGGTAGCTTGAGTTGAAGCCATCCGAAAATGTCATCTGCCAGTGCTTTTTTTGAAGCTGTTTTAGACGCATGATGTCATGCCCCTCAAGGAGGCTGGCAATATGTTGGTCATCTTGGACCGCCTCATAAAAGGCGTCTAAAGCTTGGTCTAAAAACGGAGACATCAATGTCCACGTATCTTTGGGCTGACTGTCAAAGAACATTTTGGTTTCGGTCCTATTTGGGTTTAGTCGTGCAGTATATTTTCCATGTCTTTGAACATTTTTGACAAATTGGTCATTTGTTCTTCGACGGTGTTTTCCAAGTTGAGCATGCGTTCACTCATTGCTTGAGAGGCGTCTTTTTGTTCGGACACGGCCTGTTCGATATTGTCTGAGGATTGCAAAACTTGGCTAAAGCTTTTTTGCACACCTTCAATGGTGGTCTTTAGACCGGTGACGGCATTTCGGATTTCTTCAACTTTACTTGCGACATCCTTTGCGCCCCGTTCTGTGCCTTCGGCGAGTTGGCGCACTTCATCCGCAACCACGGTAAAGCCTTTCCCCGCTTCGCCGGCTCGAGCGGCCTCAATGGCGGCGTTTACGGCCAATAGTTTGGTTTTGTCGGCAATCTCAGTGATGATATTCAAGAATGAACCGATTTCTTCGGACGCATCATAAACGGAGGTCATGGATGCGGCTGCGCTATCTGCTTTTGTTGTTGCTTCGCGGGCGAAACTCGTGGATTTCTGCGCGCTTTGGCCGATCTCTTGGATGGAGGAGTTCATCTGAGTAACGGAGCTACCTAATGTGTGCATTTCGCTCGACAATTGTGCCATGCGCGTTTCAAATTCACTTGACCCAAGCAAAATTTTGTCAGCTGTCACATGACGCTTGTCGTCAATCACATGAGAGTAAGTGGCAATACCATTTGCGAGATCCATGAACACGGCATTTGTCATGGTTTCGTTGGCAAGCTGGCGTTTTTTCGGATTGTTTTTGTACTTAACGGCTGCTTGACGTTGAACGGATTTCAACACGACGCCGTAGGCTTCGCAGAAAACCTCTGGCGTCAGACCAATGCGTGCATGGTGGTTGCCAATGCGTTCCATCCGTTCTTGGTATGTTGAGTTATATCCCTCGGTGAGCGCCTGTTGCCAATGGTTGCGCAGAACATTTTTCAAGCGTGGGACGCTTTGATCCTTGATCATTTCTTCTAGATCAGGATCCGCGAATATAAATTCAAAGAACTCTTCAATTGCGTCTTCAAGCAGGGGTTCAATAACATCCCATGCAGTTACTGTCTGTTTAAAGGGCAGCATTTAGGTCTCCGGATAAGCACGTGTCTTGTGAGTACTAACAGCAAGAATTGTGCAAATTTTACCCAGAGTCCTAAAAAGAAATTTCCTACCCTTTAGAGTAGATGGTTTTTAGCATCCAAATATTGAGCGAGAGTGCCGATTTTTGTCATCCAATTTTGCACCAATTTTGCATCACTTGGCGCTGCGTGAACCCCTGATGAGATGTCCCCGTTTTGGATGGCTTCAATTGCAAAGGACACTGGATTAGAGACGAGTCGTGCCATCGCTGTTACGCCGTTTTCCCCCCATGCATCCATGACATAGGTTTTGTGCCAAACAGGTGTGCCATCGCGTTCGACCTTAAGGCTGACACAGAGGACGACGCGATCTGGTTCATCGGGATCATAGGCGTTTTTATCCCAGAATTCGTCAGACATTTCGGCAAGCCGCTGATCCCCTGAGGGTCCAGACAGGGTTTCGATTTCTTGGAAAACAGGGGACCACGCGTCTTTCCATCCATTTAGGCGAAGTGTGCCGCGCACGAAATTTTTGACCTTCCAGTTCGGGTCAAATTTATATTGCTGCATAAACGGAAGGCTATCGCGGTTTGGATAGACCTCAAATGTTTCCTCTTGCTCCAAAGGCGCCGTATAGGATGTGATCGCATCCCAAGGACGCGCAACATCATATTCCTCGAAATTCTTGATTGATTTTGATGGTGATTTCAATGCTTTGAGAACACCCAACGGCGACCATGAGAATTTATATCGAAATGGGTTTGGAATCTTGGGGATACCACCACAATAGGAAATAAAGCTGATTTCGTTTGCATCGTCACAGGCCTCAGAGGCTCGATAGTCCTCAACCAAGTGATGCGCCATCAAATGATCGATCCCAGGATCAAGACCCACTTCGTTGATCAAGGACACGCCTGCTGCTCTTGCCGCATCATCTAGGGCGCGCATTTCGGGGGCAATGTAGGATGAGCTAACAAAATGCGCTTCATTTGCGATTGCGATTTTTGCCAAGGGCACATGAAGATCACCAGGTAGCATTGAAACGATGATATCGCCCTTTTCAACAGTATCGGCCAGGCTATCCATGTCAAACTTGCGCAAATTATCCGTGAGATCGCCAACTGCGTCTTGGGCTTTGTCAAGTGTGCGGTTCCAAACCACCACGTCTTGACCATTCTCCAAAAGGCGCCGAAGTCCCGGAACGGCGGATAGGCCAGTGCCACACCAATGAATTGTCATATCATACCTCGTTTATGTGATGATTGAATGTCGTGAATGCGCGGCCCCACACGCCACCGTCCAAATTGTTTGAACTCTGCAAGGATGGCAACAGCTGTTCAGCGAAATCCTGCGAGCTTTCTAGAGGCAAGAGGGAGGGTAGGTTATCAATGGCCATGACGTCTAAAACGGGCTCGTTGTGTGCGCGAAATGCAGGTGCGTCCCAGTCGGTGGCACGATCGTAGATAGGAATTGGGTTATAGTGGCTATCAGGGTCACATGCGATATCGCCAATAGCTCTTAATCGCCGCTCACTGGTGAGGGCACTTGCGGGAACAAACACGGGGGTGTCTGGGCGCGCCAAGATGCAGTTAAAGAACAACTCATGGTCCAAAATTTCAGGAAACGGCCCGCCGCTTGCAGTTTCCTTCATGTCCCACTTTGTCACCTCTATCCCAAGAGCCTCGCATAGATCACTTGCCCCAGTACCAACGCGTCCCAAGGCGCCAATCACAATGGCATTGGGTAAAGAATGTGATGTCATCATGGTTTTTAGGTCGGCGAGCAAGGCGTCCTTGTGAGGATAGGATTGTACTGGA
This sequence comes from uncultured Paracoccaceae bacterium, assembly GCA_965657215.1. GTDB lineage: Bacteria > Pseudomonadota > Alphaproteobacteria > Rhodobacterales > Rhodobacteraceae > JAHEJA01. The sequence goes on along the minus strand of CBFHNR010000018.1, from coordinate 26,232 downwards.
CCACAAATTGAGACGTCTTTTTGCGCGGCCCAACATTTCAGCGTAACCGCAGCCCCTGCGTACCCAGCCCAATAGCCAAAGGCAGCGACGCGCCGACCCGCTTCATCGACAAGATATTCCAAATCATAAAGCGTTCCGCCCCCAGCTTTGAACCGCTGCAATAGGGCCTTGCCTGAATGTTGGTCCTTGTAGGCATGTCCAAACATGATGTGCCGATGGATCAGAGGCGTTCCATCCTCAGGAAGCTCTTTTAGCCCAAAGATTATGGCGTCTTTAGGTGCGCTGGGCCAGCTATTCTCAGCCGCCATAGCACACCCAGTGGCAGCATAGTCTTGGTCGGGAATTATGCGTGATCGACTGTGTTCAACGGTAATTTGAAACCCTTGTTCCATCAAACTACGAACGCCATCGGGCGTTATGCCGACGCGATCTTCGTTATTTCTTTGCTCGGCGCGTACCCATAAATGCGTCATATTTCATCCGTTGATCGTTAATTTCAGGAGTGACTGGATCAGTAAAATGTTCGCAGGTCAAGGCGATCGGGATGTTCCAAATGAGGCATGGCGTTCATCTGCAAAAGACCAAAGCTACCGTTGATATAATGAAGCTTGGTCACCCCTGTGTTCATACCTGCGAGCAGACATTTCACAAGCCCATCATTGTCCAACCCAAGGGCCAGTTTGATTGCCATCGCGATAATCCCACCAGATGTCACAGCCAGCACATTGGGCCCTGCATGGCGCATGTTTTCTAGCATGTCGCGGACACGGGTTTCGTAGTTTGCATAGGTCTCTGGTGGATTTTCAATTTTGTCGTCTGACCAGAGATCATAGAGGGTATGGAAATGTTTTACATGTCCAAATTCCCCAGTAGGACGGTCAATATCAAACTGATCAATAAGCTGCTGGGTCAAGGTGTAATATTCGATTTCATTCAATCGCTTATCCGTTTGAAGGTCCGCCTGACAGCTATAACGCAATGCCTGTGCAGTGTCCTGTTGACGATGCAATGTCCCTGCAAAAATTGCGTCGAATTGTGCGTCAATATACCGAAAGTGATCGCCTAAATACTGCGCTTGCTGCCGTCCTTTATCACTCAGGCAATCATAGTCTTCTTCTGTTGTCGCTGCTGAATTTGCCTGACCGTGACGGACCAAAGTGAGAGTGGACATGCCGCTTCCTTGTTTTGTGAGTTGCCTTAGTTCTAAGCCTTCTGTTTGGCATGTCGACCCTTTATCGTTTCCGATAGTGTATTTTACGACCTTGCATCATTTCGCTTGGCGTAAAAACGCAGTCGTGTGTCGTGATTGAGAGTCAGACAGGAGCAAAGCTGTGGTGTATAAGGTCACAAAGCAAGGAGTCTGAGCATGTCTGACACAATTCGGTTTACCATGGACGGCGAAGAGGTTGTCGCTGAGCGCGGAATGAGCATTTGGGAAGTTGCAAATGGCCGCGGATTGGTTATTCCACATTTGTGCCATAAGCCGGCTCCTGGGTATCGTCCTGACGGCAACTGTCGGGCGTGTATGGTCGAAATCGAAGGCGAACGCACGCTTGCGGCGTCTTGCATCCGCGAACCCCAAGATGGCATGGTTGTGCATACGCAAACTGCGCGCGCCACATCTGCGCGCAAGATGGTTGTGGAAATGCTATTGGCGGATCAGCCTGAGCGTGAGGTGGCACATGATAAATCCAGCCACCTTTGGGATATGGCGGACCTAAATGGAATTAGCGAAAGCCGATTGCCGACATTAGAGGCAGAGCGCATTCCTCTGTTGGATGACAGCCATGTCGCTATGAGCGTCAACTTAGATGCCTGTATTCAATGTGGTCTTTGTGTCCGCGCCTGTCGGGAGGTCCAAGTGAACGATGTCATTGGGATGGCGGGCCGTGGTCATGATGCCTATCCGACCTTTGATTTTGCGGACCCAATGGGCGATAGCACCTGTGTGGCCTGTGGCGAATGTGTCCAAGCCTGTCCAACGGGGGCGTTGATGCCTTCGACGGTCGTGGACGAAAACCAAGTTGGTGACAGTGCTGATTATGACGACGAAGTCAAAAGTGTTTGTCCGTTTTGTGGTGTTGGGTGCCAAGTCAATCTCAAGATCAAAGATGGGCGCGTCAAATTTGTTGAAGGTATTAACGGCCCTGCCAACGAAGGGCGGCTCTGTGTCAAAGGGCGCTTTGGGTTTGACTATATCCACCATGAGCATCGCCTTACCAAGCCCTTGATCCGTCGTGAGGATGCGCCAGGAAAGGGCTTGAATGTGAACCCTGCGAATTGGAGTGAGGTGTTCCGTGAAGCAACTTGGGACGAAGCCCTCGATGCGGCGGCGGGTGGTTTAGCATCCTTGCGTGACAATGATGGCGGACGCGCGGTTGCGGGGTTTGGATCGGCGAAATGCACGAATGAAGAAGCCTACCTCTTTCAAAAGATGATCCGACAGGGGTTTGGTCACAACAATGTCGATCACTGTACGCGGTTGTGTCATGCATCCTCTGTGTCGGCCCTTTTGGAAAATGTTGGATCGGGTGCGGTTACGGCGACCTTTAATGAAATCGAAAATGCGGACGTAGCTATTGCGATTGGGTGTAATCCAATTGAAAACCACCCCGTCGCTGCGACCTATTTCAAGCAATTTACAAAACGTGGTGGCAAGCTGATCGTCATGGATCCACGTGGTCAGGCGCTCAAGTGGTTCTCAACGCATATGCTTCAATTCCGACCTGGCGCGGATGTGTCGATGTTGAATGCCATCATGCATGTGATTGTTGAAGAAGGGCTATATGATCAAGCTTATATCGACCAATTCACTGAAAATTGGGAAGCTGAGAAAGAGCATTTAAAAGCCTTCTCGCCCGAAGCAATGCAAGACATCTGTGGTATCCCTGCCGAAGAACTGCGCGCGGCGGCGCGGACCTTTGCCAAGGGCAAAGCTGGCATGATTTTCTGGGGTATGGGTGTGTCACAGCATATTCATGGAACCGATAATTCACGCTGTTTGATCTCACTTGCGTTGATGACAGGCAATGTTGGTAAACCCGGTGCTGGTCTGCACCCGCTACGCGGTCAAAACAACGTTCAAGGGGCGTCGGATGCGGGGCTTATCCCGATGTTCTTGCCTGATTATCAAACGGTGACAGATGATGGTGTGCGATCCGCCTTTACCTCTGTCTGGAACTCTGGGGATTTCTCAGCTGAAAAAGGGTTGACCGTTACCGAAATCATGGATGCGGTGCATGATGGTGACATCAAGGGCATGTATATTTTGGGTGAAAACCCTGCGATGTCCGATCCAGATGTGGAACATGCGCGCGACGCTTTGGCCAAATTGGATCACCTCGTGGTTCAGGATATATTTCTGACGGAAACGGCCAATTATGCGGATGTGATTTTGCCCGCCTCTGCGTTTGCTGAGAAATCTGGAACTGTGACCAATACGAACCGCCAAGTGCAAATGGGACGCCCTGCTGTTCCACCACCCGGTGAGGCCAAAGAAGATTGGTGGATCGAAGTGCAATTGGCGAACCGTCTTGGATTGAATTGGGATTATAAGGGTCCTGCGGATGTCTTTGCAGAGATGAAGCTGAATATGGGGTCTCTGAGCAACATCACTTGGGATCGTCTAGAAGCGCAAAATGCGGTGACATACCCGTCGCTGTCCCCCGAAGATCCGGGGCAGGCGATTGTATTTGGAGACGGTTTCCCACGCGAAGGTGCGCGGGCTAAATTTACACCAGCCTCTGTGATTGCGCCAGACGATGTTCCAGATGCAGAGTATCCAATGATTTTGACAACAGGACGTCAGTTGGAGCATTGGCACACAGGGTCGATGACCCGTCGGTCCAAAGTATTGGATGCAGTTGAGCCTGAGGCGAACTGTTCCTTGCATCCCAAGACCTTGCGCTCATTGGGTGTGGAACCTGGGGGGCATGTCCGCCTCAGCACCAAGCGAGGTAGTGTTGTTGTCATGGCGCGCGCAGATCGTGCCGTTGCAGAAGATATGGTGTTTTTGCCATTCGCTTTCGTTGAAGCGGCGGCGAATATATTGACCAACCCCGCACTTGATCCCTATGGTAAGATCCCTGAATTCAAATTCTCGGCCGTTCGCGTCGAGAAAGCGGATGCGATTGCAGCCGAATAATTCCGGTTTGCTTGGTTTGACCTAATTGAGCCGCCCCTATAGGGGGCGGCGCTTTATTTTTGGGATGCCTTGAACGCAAAAGCCCCCGCATGAGCAGGGGCTTTTCTGGTTTTGGCGAAGGTGTTTAGTCCAAGTCTTCTGGCAAGACCAGGTTCAAGATGATTGCCAAGCCTGCTGCTGGCAGTAGACCAGATGTAAGCAAGATTTTCGCTGTTGCTGGCATGTGCTGAAGCGCAGATGGCTCAAGTTGAAGGCCAAGGCCAATTGCCAATGAAATCGCAAAGATCACCATGTTGCGACGGTTCCATGTCACATCTGAAAGCATGTTCACACCAGAGGCACAGACCATGCCGAACATGACAATCACACCACCACCCAGAACGTTGATTGGAACAGTGTTGATGACTGCGCCGATCTTGGGAATAAACCCACAGATGATCAAGAAGATCGCACCGATTGTCACAACGTGACGGCTCATGATCCCTGTCATGGCGACGAGGCCAACGTTTTGGCTAAAGGATGTGTTGGGGAGCCCGCCAAAGATACCTGCAACCGCTGTTCCGACACCATCTGCGTAGGTCGCGCCTGCGATTTCTGTGTCTGTTGCTTCGCGTCCTGCGCCACCTTTGGTGATGCCGTTAACGTCACCGACAGTTTCGATCAAAGAGACGACTGACATGAAACACATCCCGATGATGATCGCCACGTTGAATTCAAAGCCGAACTTGAATGGCATGGGGGCTGCAAATGGTGCCGCGCGACCGATGTTGCCAAAGTTGACTTGGCCCATCATGTAGGCAACGACATAGCCTGCGAGTATACCGATCAAGACGGCCGCCACGGACATAAATCCACGGGTGAAGAATTTGATGGCGAGCGTGACAACGATCACAACCAAGGCAGGTGTCCACATAGCCAAAGAGCCAAATACTGGCTTGCCCATGTTTGGAACGCCGCCCGCTGCGTATTGAATGCCGACGCGCACAAGGGCGAGACCGATCATCAAAACGATCAAGCCAGTCACCAAGGGAGGCAGCGCATAGCGGATGCGTCCGACAAAGGTTCCAAGCAAGAAGTGGAAAATGCCGCCAATCATAACACCTGTCATGAGACCCGCAAGTCCAGCAGTTCCAAGCCCTGCTACGGCTGGGATCATGATAGGGACAAAGGCAAAAGATGTGCCTTGAACGATTGGCAAACGCGCGCCAACGGGACCCATGCCGATCGTTTGGAACAACGTGGCGATGCCTGCAAAGAGCATGGACATTTGGATCATGTAGGTCATGTCAGGAAAGCCAAGTGCGCCTTGATCAGACCCAAAACCGATGCCAGCGGCGCCTGCGATGATGATTGCAGGTGTCACGTTTGACACAAACATCGCCAAGACGTGTTGAATGCCAAGCGGAACTGCTTTGGCTAGGGGTGGTGTGTAATTTGGGTCGCGCAGCTGTTCTGCGGTTCCTATTGAAGTATCAGCCATAATATTTCCCTCCGTGCTGAATGATCCGCCTCTTTTGGGCGGTTATTAAAACTCTGACGCAACAACATATGGTGTGTCAAAGAAAAATTCTTCTAGATTTTGTCCCTCGCCTATACGGTCGATAACAGCAAATAGTCCCGGTGCATGAAGCGGGGTGAGAACGCCGTGCCACGTGTTCTTGTGAAAATTGATCGCTTGGCCGGGTTTTGTTTGAAAGGCGAGCGGTCGTGCTGGGCGGCCCATGTCATCCTCCGCAACGATTACCAAAAATGAAACATGGGCCATCGGGATAAAGCATTGGCTTCCCAAGGGGTGACGTTCCATCATCGTGAGGTCATAAGGTAGCTCGCGCGGTGTGGCGTCGAACAGGCTGAGGCCCATGCGCCCATCTCTCACATCCAAAGACGCGCGATCATGGTATCGACCACACATGCCCATATTGATGATCTTGTCAGGGGAGCCGTCAATTTGGATGATCTCTCCGAAAGGGGCAAAGGCCTCAGGCGAGATGTCTTGGATATGGATATTTTGGGTCATGGTAAAATATCGATCAGGCGGAGTTCAGCAATGCGTTCGACCTGTTTACAGGCCTCTTGAAATTCGACATCCGTTGGGTTGCTGAGACGTCGTTTGAAGGCCTCTAAGATACTGGCTTTTGTGTTGTCTCGCACCGCAATGATAAAGGGGAACCCATGTTTTGCGACGTAGTCAGAATTGAGTTGGCTGAACTGGTCGCGTTCCGCGTCTGTTAATGCGTCTAGTCCGGCTCCGGCTTGTTCGGATGTGCTTTCTGCAGTGAGCCGTTTTGCAGCGGCAAGCTTGCCTGCTAAATCAGGGTGCGCGTTTAGCACGTCTAGACGGCTTTGATCCGACGCGGATCGAAAGATGCGGGCCAAGGCATTGTGCAAGCCGAGCGCCGTATCATGCGCATAACCCAGTTCTAATTCATAGGCACCCTCCGCGATCCATGCCGAGTGTTCAAAGATGCCGCCAAACTGCTCTACAAAACGCGCGCGTGTCATTTCGGAGGGACGTTCATAGTGATTTGGCGGATGATGCTGCGCCCAGTGCTGTGCAATGTCTATTCGTTTGGCAAACCAAACATCGGCATGCGATTTGGCATAGTCCATAAACCGCTTGAGCCCCATAATGCGCCCAGGTCGCCCGATGAGGCGACAGTGCAGCCCGATGGACATCATTTTGGGCTGGCCTGATTGACCCTCAGAATAGAGCGCATCAAAGCTATCCTTGAGATAGTCGAAAAAATGATCGCCTGTGTTGAACCCTTGCGGCGTGGCAAAGCGCATATCATTGGCATCTAGCGTGTATGGGATAATCAGTTGATCTTGGTTATTGAGAGTCACCCAATACGGAAGGTCGTCGTCATAGGTGTCTGAAATATAATCAAAGCCCCCTTGCTCAGCGACCAAGCGGACCGTGTTTTCAGAGCATCGCCCAGTGTACCAGCCTTTAGGGCGTTCGCCTGTGACCTCTGTGTGTAACCTTATGGCTTCTTGGATTTGTTCGGCTTCGTCTTGGGGGGACATGTCTTTGTGTTCGACCCATTTCAACCCATGAGAAGCGATTTCCCAATCGCTGGCTTGCATTGCGCGCACTTGTTCAGGATTGCGTGCAAGCGCAGTTGCGACCCCGTAGACAGTCGCGGGGATCTCTAGATCGTTGAACAAACGGTGAAGCCGCCAGAACCCAGCCCGTGCGCCATATTCATAGATGCTTTCCATGTTCCAGTGACGTTGATTGGGCCATTGCGCTGCGCCAACGATTTCCGACAAAAACGCCTCGGACGCCGCATCCCCATGTAACACACAGTTTTCGCCGCCTTCTTCGTAGTTGATGACGAATTGCACAGCGATTTTGGCGTTGTTGGGCCAATTCGCTTGTGGCGGCTTAGCACCGTATCCAATCATATTGCGAGGATAGCGCGTCATCGATGTCTCCCAAAGTCATTCATGTTGTTGTATTCCAATTAAATATAGCAGACTTTCAAGGAATTTTTGAAACAGCTTAAATTTAGTGATCAGCTTGTGCTATTCGGGGATTACGTCAGTATGTGACAAAACCATTTGAGGACCACAGGAATGACTGGATTTCTAACGACACATGTTTTGGATACGGCGCGGGGATGTCCCGCCGAAGGGTTGAAAATTGATTTGTATCGCCTTGAGGGGGAGGATCGTCATTTTCTGAAATCCTTAGTAACAAATTCAGATGGGCGCACAGATCAACAGATTTTACCTTCAGATGAGTTTTCAACAGGGCAATATGAGTTGGTGTTTCATGCAGGGGATTATTTAGATGCCTCTGGAACACCGCCAGAGGATCCAAGGTTCCTTGATGTGGTTCCAATTCGCTTTGGCATGTCACAAGAGGATCACTACCATGTGCCTTTGCTCTTGTCCCCGTTTGGATATTCCACCTATCGCGGAAGCTAAGCCAATAATTCAGTGAGGCGCGATTGCATGCGCTCTGTCATAAAATCAATGAACAAGCGGGATTTTGGATCCTGCTTTTTTTTGTGGGGATAGAGGCAGGCCATTTGAATTTTGAGAGGTGGCGATTGTGTAAGGATCGGAACTAAGGCGCCTGATTTCAAATGCTCGGCCACGTCAAAATAGGGTTTCATCACGATGCCATGCCCCTCAAGCGCCCAATCGGTGAGAATATCGCCATCATCAGATTCAAATGGGCCTTTGACGGCATAGCGCTTAACTACCTGGTTCGCCAATAAGGGCCATTGGAATTCAGACGCTCCGGGAAACCTGAGGTTCAAACAGTCATGTGTTCCATCCGTCAATTCTTCTGGCGTCTGGGGTTGACCGCGCGATGTGATATATTTGGGTGAGGCACATAATAGCCGCTCACAATCCGCGATTTTCTTTATCCTTAGCGTCGAATCTTCGGGAATTCCGAGGAAAAAAGCGACATCCAACCCTTCGGCGGTCATGTCCACTTTGCGATCAGAAAGGCGAAGGCGAACATCAATGAGTGGATATTTCACTTTGAATTCTGGAACCAGAGGGGCAACCAATCGACGGCCCACGCCCAATGGTGCCGATACATAAATCGATCCCCGTGGGCTTTGTGTGATGTCTTGGACTTGGGCTTCGGCAACATCGATCGCGTCTAAAATGCGAAGCGCGCCTGCATAGAACAGCTTGCCTTGTTCGGTTGCAGACAACATGCGCGTCGTCCTTTGGAACAAACGCACATCAAGATGATCCTCTAGCTGAGAGATGCGCGCCGATGCAACAGCGGGCGAAATGCGTTGATCGCGTGCGGCTGAGGACATATTGCCGAGTTCGTACACACGAACAAAGGTACGGATGTTGTCGATATAGGACATTTTTCGGCTTTTCTTGAAACAGCTTGGATTATTTAGCAATACAAGTAAATTAGACCACAGTCTAAAGTGCAAGAGAAATTTGCGAGGGGCAGGGCATGTATGAGTTAACGATAATATGGGAGTGGCTGGCCTTTGCCGTGCGCTGGTTGCATGTCATTACCGCAATCGCGTGGATTGGGTCGTCTTTTTATTTTATCGCTTTGGATTTGGGTCTTCGCAAATCTGATGATTTGCCAGAGGGCGCGCATGGCGAAGAGTGGCAAGTGCACGGCGGCGGGTTTTATCACGTACGTAAGTATTTGGTTGCGCCCTCCGCGATGCCTGATCACCTAACCTGGTTCAAATGGGAAAGCTATTGGACATGGATGTCTGGCGCGGCCTTGTTGATGATCGTCTATTGGGCTGGGGGCGAACTTTATCTCATTGATGCGAACAAAGCCGATTTACAGCTGTGGCAGGGTATATTGATCTCTGCTGGCTCGTTGAGCATCGGATGGATCATTTATGATTGGCTCTGTAAGAGCGGTCTAAAAGAACGTCCCACTGTGTTGATGATTTTGCTGTTCCTTGTTCTTGTGACAATGGGGTGGGGCTATAATCAAATTTTCACGGGCCGTGCGATGATGCTGCACCTTGGGGCCTTCACGGCGACAATCATGACGGCGAATGTGTTTTTTATCATCATGCCAAACCAACGTATTGTGGTCGCTGATCTAAAAGCAGGGCGGACCCCAGATGCCAAATACGGGCGCATCGCGAAGCTTCGCTCAACGCATAACAATTACCTAACGCTTCCCGTTATCTTTTTGATGTTGTCCAATCATTACCCGCTTGCTTTTGCGAGCGAATATAACTGGCTTATCGCGGCGCTCGTATTTTTGATGGGGGTTACCATCCGTCACTACTTTAACACGATGCATGCCCGCAAAGGTCAGCCGACCTGGACGTGGTTGGTGACAACAATTCTGTTTATCTTGATCATGTGGCTCTCAACCCTTGGCGGACCAGCGGCGAACAGTGAACAAACTGACGCCGCGCTGAGCGAGCGTCAGCATATATTTGCCGCAGCACAAGGGTATGAAGAGGTCCAAGACATCGTCTTGGGCCGCTGTTCGATGTGTCACGCACGTGAGCCGTTTTATGATGGGATACGCGCGGCTCCGAAACAGGTCTATTTGGAGACGACGGCGGATATAACATCCTATGCGAAACAGATTTATCTGCAATCGGGTCGCAGTGTCGCCATGCCGCCTGCAAATGTCACATGGATGGAACCCGAAGAGCGCCGCGCAATCATTGAGTGGTATCGCGCGGCGATGGGCGAAATGCCGTTAACTTTGGCCTTAAACTAGTCCCGCGTGTTTTAGCGCGTTTTCGACTTTGACCTTGGTGCCATCGGTGAGTGGCGTCAGAGGCAAGCGGACTTCGTCGCTGCAAAGGCCTAAGACGCTCATCGCGTATTTCGCACCGACCAAACCAGGCTCCGTAAAGATAGCGTGATGAAGCGGCATAAGGCGGTCTTGGATATCCAAAGCAGTTTTGTAATCACCGTTCAAACAAGCCTCTTGAAGTTGTGAACACAAGGCAGGTGCGACGTTTGCAGTCACAGAAATGCACCCGATACCACCTTGAGCGTTAAACCCATGCGCCGTTGCATCCTCACCAGAAATCTGAAGGAATTCGTTGCCGCAGGTCAAACGTTGCGAGCAAACACGCGCCAAATCGCCTGTGGCGTCTTTGACACCTATGATACGCGGTAGCGCGGCCAATTCGCCCATTGTCTCAGGGGACATATCGACAACAGAGCGACCGGGAATGTTGTAGATCACGATAGGTAGCTCACACGCATCATGCAGCGTTTTGAAATGTGCAATGAGGCCTGCTTGTGTTGGCTTGTTATAGTAAGGCGTCACAACAAGGGCAGCATCAGCGCCAACAGATTTTGCATGTTGCATCAACCGTAAAGATTCGGCTGTGTTGTTTGAACCAGCACCTGCAACCACAGGAATACGACCTGCGACGGTTTTGACAACGGTTTCAACAACAAGCTCGTGTTCATCGTGCGATAGGGTTGGACTTTCGCCTGTGGTGCCGACGGGGACCAAACCATGTGATCCTTGAGCAATATGCCACTCGACGAGCTTTTTGAGTGTATCCAGATCTACTTCGCCGTTTTTGAACGGCGTGACCAAAGCTGGCATTGAGCCTTTTAACATGACACACTCCTTTTTAATTGGGCCTGTCCATATCGGAACGCCCGTTTGCAACGGCGGAGGATTGCCCATAACATTAACGTTAATTGAATGGACCCACCACCAGACTAAATTCCGATATGTCTATCCGTCTTCATAGGGAAAAAAGCAAGCCATGATCCGCAGAATTGCACTAATTATTGGTTTTATCGCCACCTCAGCGGCGAGCCAAACCCCTGATCGTGCCTTGTCGCAGGCGTTTGATGCAATGAAGAGCAAAGATTGGTCTTTGGCCGTCACGCTTGGGGCCAAGGACGGAGACTTGGGGCGAGACATCATTTTGTGGCATTTCCTAAGGTCGGGACGGGGACCACAGGAAGCGACCATAGATTTCTTGAATCGCAATCCAGATTGGCCCGGTTTGCCCTACTTAATTCGACGATCGGAAAAGAATTTTGCCCAAGCGCCGTCGAACACCGTGTTGGCGTTCTTCGATGAAAATTTGCCTCAAACCGCGCAAGGCTCATTGATCTATGCCCGCGCATTGGAGCAATCAAATCAAGCGAACAAAGCAAAACTGATCCTGCAAAATGCTTGGCTGAATTTCTCAATGGATACAGAGACGTTTGACGCGATTGTGTCTGAATTCGGATCATACGTGACGCCCTTGTCCAAAGAACGTTTGGAAATGGTCCTATGGAAGGATTGGGACAGAGATACGGAGAGGATGTTCCCACTTGTTGGAGCGGACCTTCAAGCCCTCGCCAAGGCGCGTATCGCCGTGAGACATAAATCTGATGCTGCAGACACGTTGTTGGATGCTGTTCCTGATGCCCTCAAAACACACCCTCTGATCGTTCATGCGCGCTATGAATTTCGCACGCGGGCCTGGCGTTTAGATGAAGCAGCCGAGATGATTATCCCAGCCAGTCAATCTGCTGTTAGCCTCGGAAATCCCGAAGCTTGGGCAACGTCACGCAAGCACCTTGCCCGCAATCTTTTGAGAGATGGCAAAGCTGGCCGAGCCTATCAAATTGCGGCAAATCACTTCTTGTCGGAAGGAGATGATTATGCCGAATTGGAATGGCTCGCAGGGTATATGGCACTGACACGTCTTAATGAAGCAAGCGATGCGGTTCAGCATTTTGAACGCTTTTTGTTTGCGGTCGATACGCCGATTTCATTAGGTCGGGGGTATTATTGGTTGGGTCGCGCTTATAAAGCCAATGGTCAAACTGACAAAGCGCAGCAAGCTTTTGAATTGGGGGCCGATCATCAAACAAGTTTTTATGGCCTTTTAGCCGCTGAAGAAATTGGGGCCACCATTGACCCAACCTTTGCGGATCGTTCAGAATTGCCCGATTGGCGCACGGCCAGTTTTGTCGAGAGCAGCGTCTTTAGATCAGCCATACTGTTGTTTGCGGCGGAACAACATTCCCTAGCAGAGCGGTTTATGACTCATTTGGCAGAGACCCTTACCGATATTGAAATCTTGCAGCTCGCCGATTTTTTAGAAGAGGCAAACAAACCACATGTCCTCGTTATGGTTGGAAAGCGCGCAGCCAGCCAAGGGCGCACATTTGCGAGACCTTACTTTGCGCTTCATCCCATGATCGACATCCAGTGGCCGGTTAAACCAGAGCTGTCCTTGGCCATTTCAAGACGCGAAAGTGAATTTGATCCGCGGGTTGTGTCACCTGTTGGGGCCAAAGGGTTGATGCAACTTATGCCGAAAACTGCCGAAGAGATGGCAGGCGATTTAGGGGTGCCGTATCTAGAGGATCGGTTGACCGAAGACTGGGAATATAACGCCGCCCTTGGGACCACATATTTGGCGGAACTTGGAACACGGTTCACTGGCAATCCAGTGCTCATGTCTGTTGCATATAATGCGGGCCCAAGCCGAGCCGAAAAATGGAGCGCGCTTTATGGTGATCCTCGCTCATCAGAGGTGGATATTATTGACTGGATTGAATTGATTCCCTTTGAGGAAACGCGAAACTATGTGATGCGTGTCACCGAAAGCTTGCCCGTTTATCGCGCGCGCCTCGGTCAAACAGCCCTGCCTATTCCCTTTTCACAGGAACTGCGCGGATCAGGACTTTTGCCGCTCTCTCCACAAGGTGAATAGACCTGCGCCAATAACAATGATCGCTCCGATCAGCGTATGCGTTTCTAGCGTTTCACCGAAAATAAAGATCGCGAAAACAGAGGCGAAGACCAGTTGCAAATAGGCAAAAGGTTGCACGGCACTGGCCTCGGCCACTTCGTAGCAGCGGATAAGTAAATAGTGCCCCAGCGCGCCAGTAACACATAACAATGCCATCCAGCCCCAATCTGCCAATGTCATCGGTTCCCAAAACCAAACCCCCACGAAGGTCATCGCAACGGACCCAGCAACCCCAGTCCAGAAAAAGCTGGTCGCGGTGCTGTCTTTGCGCGCGGCAAATCGGGTGAGCAATCCATAGATGGCAAAGAGAAACGCAGCAATGAGTGGGACGATCGCATTTGGGGAAAACACACCAACGCCCGGGCGTAGGATGATGAGGACGCCAATAAATCCAACGCCAATTGCGCCCCACCTGCGCCACCCAACCTTTTCGCCCAATATAGGCCCAGAGAGGGCAGCCACAAGTAACGGGTAACTGGTGAAAATTGCATGGCTTTCGATAAGGCCAAGAAGCTTGAACCCTAAGACCATGACGCAAATTTCAGCTGCCAACAATAGGCCACGCGTGATTTGCAAAACGGGCTGCGATGTGCGTGCGGCCTCTTTCAAACCACCGGCATGACGGGAGGCGATTGTTAGGACAAAGGCTGCAAAAAACCAATATCGGATCATAACGATCATCATCACATTATATTCTGAAGCCAGATGACGCGAAAGCCCATCTTGGGATGCAAAGACGATGGTGGTGAGAACCATCAAGATAATGCCTAGGCGCGTATTACTCTGCATGTTGGTCTACTTTTCGAGCTTGGGTCATATGACGTTTGCGGCCGTAGCCTTGGATACGGGTAACGGAAAATCCGGCGGTTTCTAGATTGCGGCGCACAAATCCCGCGGCGGTATAGGTCGCAGCGGTCCCGTTTGGGGCTGTATGTTTGCCGACCTCGCTTAGAATATCTTGTTCCCACAGCTCAGGATTTTTAGCAGGTGAAAACCCGTCCAAGAACCAACAGTCCGCCATTCCAGTCCACGTTTTCAACATCTCGCGTGCATCGCCTATGATGAGTGTCAAATGATAATCTCGTCCAGCTGCGGTCCCAGTGTCCAAGAGAGATTGCCATATAGGCCCAAATTCGTGGGCAAGGAGTGCGATTTCGGGAAACTGAGCATGCGCCTTTTGCATGTCCTCAACGGACATTGGATAGGCTTCAAAACTTGTAAAATGAAGCGCACCCTTTTGATCAGACCCACGCCACGCATCCAAGGCCGCTAAAAAATTCAAAGCTGTTCCAAACCCTAGTTCAGCGATATGAAACCCATCGCAAAATCGATTGGGAAGATCATTACCTGACAAAAAGACATGTTTGGTTTCGTACAGGCCGCTGTCCAACGAATAATACGGGTCATCGAATTTCGTCGAAACGGGTATTGCGTCGTTTCGCCATTCTAACGTCGCGGATGTCTGCGTCATGTTCAGGGGCCTTGTTTCCGACGGTAATCGTCACTAGGACATTGCTACAACTAATGTGGGCTTGCAATGGTAGATGTTACAATTCGCGGTGCTGGTATCTTGGGCTTGTCGCTTGCGTGGGTCCTCACCCAACGGGGTGCTAAGGTCAAAATAATCGACCCCAATGGCCTCGCTTCTGGGGCAAGTGGTGGCATCGTCGGCGCACTCGCACCCCATACACCCGAAAATTGGAACGATAAAAAACAGTTCCAATTAGACAGCCTCCTCATGGCGCAAGTGTTTTGGAAAGAAGTCGATGCATGCTCTGCCCAATCAAGTGGATACGCGCGATTGGGTCGAATTCAACCAATCTTGGAAGAGCGCCACATTGAATTGGCCCATCAACGGTCTGAGAACGCCAAAACGCTCTGGTTAGGTCAGGCGAATTGGCGTGTTTTAGGAGTGGATGACATGGGGGATTGGATGACACCTTCTCCGACAGGTCATTGGATTTTTGACACTTTGACGGGACGCATAAATCCAAAAGCGGCCTGCCTGTCATTGGCCTCTGCTTTGACGAAATCAGGTGTGAACATTTCTGTGGATGGTCCCGATCAAGGGCGCTGTGTTTGGGCGACAGGGGTGCATGACATTGATCGGATCAGCGCCAACAGACCCCGTCAATTTGGCAATGGCGTCAAAGGGCAGGCGGCCCTGTTTCAGCTAGATGTACGCGATCAACCCCAGCTATTTGCCGACACGTTGCATATCATTCCGCACGAAAACGGTACTGTCGCGGTTGGGTCCACGTCAGAGCGATTCTATGAAGATCCGACCTCTACGGATGATCAATTGGATAAGATTATTGAACGTGCACGGGCGTTTTTGCCGTCTTTGAAATCGGCCCCACTCTTGGCGCGCTGGGCAGGGGTCCGCCCCAGAAGCCGAAGCCGCGCACCCGTTATTGGGCAACATCCCCTTGATCCAGATGCGTTTATTTTGAACGGTGGGTTTAAGATTGGGCTAGGTATGGCGCCAAAAATGGCGCATGTCTTGGCTGACTTGATCTTGGAGGGGCTTGACGAAATTCCAGAAAGCTTTCGCCCAGAAGCAAGCTTTTAAGCGTGACTTTGTGCCGTCATGCACACACGCCCATCAGCCGCACGTACCCAGCTTTGCCCATCCTTCCAACATAGGTCCGCTGTTTCAAAATGCATAAGGGGTGCTGTTCCGCGAAATGAAAATTTTGAGAGGGACCCTAAATGGTGTTTTGCTTGGAGCATAAAGAGTTGCGCGAGCAAAGGTCCATGTGTGACAAGACCGTCATATCCTTCGACGTCTCGCGCATAATCAAGATCATAATGTATGCGATGCCCGTTAAAGGTCAGGGCGGAATAGCGAAAAAGTTGTGTTGAGCTAAAGGCCGTCTTTTGATGGTCCGTTTCATCCATGTCCGCCATCTGAGGGGGTGGCGACGGGGTAGCGGGGTCTGGATCCTCTCGATAAACGAGGTCTTGGAATTCCCGCACGCAGATTTTTCCATTTTGTGAGATTTCATGCAACAGGGTGACAAAAGCCAAAGGTCCAGTCCGCCCTCTTTTCTGGGCTGTTTTGTGGACAATGCTGGTTTTTGTGGCCTCTTGGCCAACACGCAATGGGGCTAGAAACTCAAGCTGACCTCCCGCCCACATTCGACGCGGGAGGCCTAGATCAGGGATCAATCCTTTGCCAGTTTTAGGATGCCCATCGCGGCCTAAATCCTCGGCCTGTTGAGGTTCCCAAAAGTAAATTTGATGAAAAAATGGCGGTAGCTCATCACTAACCTCGACCACATCCCTCATCCCTAGGGTCACGAAAAGGGCGTTGGCACGCGCGGGATCGAGGATATCAATTTGACTCTGTTGCATGCTCACCTCATGGTTATGATGAAACTATATCAGGATAGGCCCACCCGTCATTCTGTAATAATTAGATTGAAGATGGGCCAACTTTATAGGCACAATCCTGTTGAGATTTGGGTCGAAATTCCAATCCTATGTATTGATCTTAAAACAACGCGCAAAGGCATCAACTGTTTCGTTCATCAACCCAAGAACATTGTTTCGTGTGGCGTCCAGGTTGTCGCCTGTCGGGTCCAGAGATACAACTGTCAGGTCCAAGTCTTTGGCGATTTGCTCTGCGAGCGCTGTCCCTTCACGGGGGTCCACGATCATACAGCTTGGAACATGATCATGCATATGCTCAAGCAAGTTTGACAATGTTTTCGGCCCGATTTCTGCGCCATCGCTTCCAGTAATCACAGCTTCAAGTTCAAAATTGAATTGATCCTCGAAATACTGATAGGCGTCATGGCTCGTGACGAAATGTGCGTCATCAATACCATCAAAAAGCGCATCTGCTCTGGTCTGAATATCGGAGAGATCAGCAATAAGCTTGTCTGTATTTGCCGCAAACTGGGTGGCGTTATTAGGCGATAGCTCAGAAAGTTTATTGCTCAAATGTTTGGCCGTGATTTTTAGGTTCTCAAAATTTAGCCACACATGGGGATCGATGGCCTCACCTTCATGATCATCATTATGGCCGTAATCGTGACCGTGGGAATGATCATGATCGTCACCTTCACTTCCGAATTGTTCGATGTCTCTGCTGTCTAAATGACGTAGGTTATGATCCTCAGTTAGGGTCATGATGATTTTGTCGCCACCACCATTTTCCAACGTATGCCCAACCGCAGCGCTTAAACCGTCGCCGACCCACACCACAATGTCGGCATTGTTCAAAGCGCGCACTTGCGATGGTTTCAGGGTGAGGTTGTGGTGGTCTGAATTCACGGGAATGACACGATCAACGTGAACCACATCTCCGCCAACAAGCGTCGCTATTGAGCTAAGGACACCAATGTCAGTGGCGATTTTGATGTTGCCCTCAGCCATTGCCGAGGTCGCAGTTGTCCACAAAAGAGCAGCAGAGATAGTTTTCAACATAGGTTCACCAGTGATAGGAAGGTTTCGGTTGCGGCGGCTATAAATGTTATGTTATAACATATCAAGTCAAATTTGGAATTTTCGATGTCCTCAATAATTGGTTTTGAAAAACACGATCACGGATCTTGTGTTTATGCGGCGCTGCAAGCGGCGGATCAGGTGTGTCAGGATCGCGGTCTGCGCCTCACGCCCGTTCGTCGACGCACGCTTGAAGTCTTGTTGGAGCACCACAGGGCCATGGGCGCTTATGATGTACTGGAGCGCTTAAAAGAGGACGGGTTTGGATCGAAGCCGCCTATTGCGTACCGTGCGCTTGGGTTCTTGGTTGAACAAGGGCTTGTGCATCGTGTGGAAAAGCTCAACGCTTATATCGCCTGTACGCATCCTGATCAGGACCACACTCCGACGATGTTGATTTGCAGTGAATGCAACAAAGTGGCAGAAGCCATAGAAACCACTCAGGAAAAGCGGCTCTCTGATATGCAGCAAGAATCCGGATTTCGCGTGACCTCCGTGGCAATAGAAGCCGATGGTATTTGCCCTGACTGCGACGGAAAATAAACTATGTCTCTGATTTCATTGCAAGATGTAAGTGTTCAATACGATGCACAGCCCGTTCTGACCCATGTTGATTTCAGCGTCGATCTTGGTGAAATTGTCACGATTGTTGGGCCAAATGGGTCTGGTAAGTCGTCATTGCTGCATGTGCTAACGGGTGCAATTCAGCCGTCAAAAGGGAAAATCATCCGTCAAGACGGGTTAAAGATTGGATTTGTCCCGCAAAAGCTGTTGGTGGAAAAAACATTCCCGATAACCGTGCGCCGCTTTTTATCCTTGCCTCACAAGGTGTCGGACAAGGACGCTCAAGCTGCGTTGGATGTGGTTGGGATTTCTGATTTATGGCTGCGCCAAATTTCGGATTTATCAGGCGGTCAATTCCAACGTGTTCTATTAGCCCGTGCAATAATTGGGAAACCAGATGTCCTCATGCTGGATGAGCCGACACAGGGATTGGATCAACCTGGGTCGGCGGCGTTTTATGAATTGATCGATGAATTACGTGCTGATTTTGGCTGTGCCGTTGTCATGGTAAGCCATGATTTGCACGTTGTCATGAGCGCCTCTGATCGCGTTATTTGCCTCAACGGCCACATCTGCTGCCAAGGCGCGCCCGATGTCGTGTCAACTGCGCCTGAATATCGTGCCTTGTTCGGCAAAGGGACCAAAGGCGCGCTTGCGCTCTATCGACATGAGCATGACCATGATCATGCACACAATCACTAAGGATAACCATGTTTGACGACTTTATCATTCGCGCCACCTTAGCGGGCTTAGCTGTTGCTTTGGCGACGGGCGTGTTGGGATGTTTTGTGGTGTGGCGTAAGATGGCCTATTTTGGCGATGCCTTGTCTCATGCATCTATTTTGGGGATCGCTGGCGGCTTGGCTCTCGGTGTGTCCAGTTTTGTTGGTGTTCTGTTTATCGCAGGAGCGATGGCACTCTTGCTCTATAGTTTGGACAATCGGGTTTTTGCGACGGATACAGTGTTGGGCGTGTTGTCCCATTCCGCTCTGGCCTTTGGACTTATTGCGGTGAACCTCATGCCAAATGTGCGCGTGTCGCTCGAAACGCTGTTGTTTGGCGATATTCTGGCGGTGTCGTGGGGCGACCTCTACATCATTTGGGCGGGCGCTATCCTTGTTCTTGGGGCGATTGCCTATCGGTGGTCGCGACTTATTGCGATGACCGTCGGCTATGATCTTGCGGCGTCTGTCGGAATTAACGGGAGACGTGAACAGTTATGGCTGACACTTACGTTGGCTTTGGCGACTGCGATCTCTGTCAAAGTCGTCGGGGCCTTGTTGGTCACGGCCTTTTTGATCATTCCTGCCGCTGCAGCGCGACGTCTTGCGCGCACGCCTGAAGGGATGGCGCTGTTTAGTGTTTTGATCGGTATGATTGCCGTTATTTTAGGGATGGTTGTGTCGTATCAATTGGATACATTGGCGGGGCCAACAATGGTGGCTTGTGCTGCGATCCTCTTTGTCGTTGTTCAGCTTAGTCCAAAGCGGGCGTAGATGTGTACATCATTTCGGCTCCGTTGTCCGAGCGTAATACGAGCGTGTCCTGAAAAACTTCGACTTCATTCATTGTGGCTAATGTTTTCAAATAGCGCCCCTCAAGGGCTAGCTCAGAACAGGCCCTGCGTGTTGATGAAATTGGGGAGAGCTTGATCCAAGGGTAGGGAGCAGAGTTTTGCGACATATATCGATTGCAGGGCGCTTTCCCAACAACTTTGCCGGCGTCTTGAAATTCTATTGTTATGTCTGATGTAACAGGTGTCTTGCCCATCTCAACGAGCCGCCAAACAGTATGAGCCCCGCCATAAGCGGTTACGGTTTCATCGGCCCCACAGCTGGCCGCGCCAAGGACGACTAACATTGACAAGACGAATTTCATGGGATCTCCTTTTGGTCTAACTTACCGTTCGTTGAACAAAGGTTAAGGGGAAAGCCAAACGAATTATGGCAATAAAAAAGGCGCCAACAAGGGCGCCTTTACAGTGTCAATTAAGCCTAGGCTTAGTCCATCAATCGGCGCGCAATGACCTGAGCCTGAATTTCGGCGGCCCCTTCAAAGATGTTCAGAATACGTGCATCGCACAAAATGCGGCTGATTTTGTATTCGAGGGCAAAGCCGTTGCCACCATGAATTTGCAATCCATTATCCGCAGAGGCCCATGCTACGCGCGCGCCGAGCAATTTTGCCATTCCTGCTTCTAGGTCACAGCGGCGATCGTTGTCTTTTTCGAAGGCGCTAAAGTAGGTCAACTGACGGGCTACCATGATTTCAACGGCCATCATGGCGAGCTTGTTCGCAACACGTGGGAAATTAATTAGCGACTTGCCAAACTGCTTGCGGTCTTGAGCATATTGCATCGACACATCTAGGGCGGATTGCGCAACGCCGACAGCGCGGGCCGCAGTTTGGATGCGTGCGCTTTCGAAGGTTTGCATCAGCTGTTTAAAGCCTTTGCCTTCTTCGCCACCGAGAAGGTTTTCCGCTTTGACCTTGAAGTTGTCAAAGCCAAGCTCGTATTCTTTCATGCCGCGGTAGCCCAAAACTTCGATTTCTCCGCCGCTCATGCCTTCTGTTGGGAAGGGGGCTTCGTCTGTTCCAGGTGTCTTCTCCGCCAAGAACATAGAAAGACCGCGGTGATCTGTGCTGTCTGGATCAGTCCGAGCAAGTAGGGTCATAACATGGGTGCGCGATGCATGCGTGATCCATGTTTTGTTGCCAGTCACAGCGTATTCGTCGCCATCTTTGACGGCGCGCGTGCGCAGTGCGCCGAGGTCGGACCCTGTGTTTGGCTCTGTAAAGACCGCAGTTGGGAGGATTTCGCCACTGGCAATTTTAGGAAGCCAATGTGATTTTTGTTCTTCTGTCCCGCCACATTCAATCAATTCAGCGGCAATTTCAGAGCGTGTCCCAAGCGATCCGACGCCAATGTAGCCGCGTGAAAGCTCTTCGGACACAACCGCCATAGACGCTTTGGATAGGCCAAATCCGCCCAATTCTTCGGGAATGGTCAATCCAAAGACGCCTAATTCAGCAAGCTCTTCGATCATTTCCATCGGAATGAGCTCATCCTTGAGATGCCAGTCATGTGCAAATGGCTCGACTTTTTCCACGGCAAAACGGCGGAATTGATCGCGGATCATTTCCAATTCTTCGTCAAGACCGCTGTGCCCAACTGTGACGTTTGCCGATTGCTCTTGCATCAACTCTACGAGACGTGACCGTGCCGCTTGTGAATTTCCCGCGGCAATCAATGTCACGATGGCCGGCTCTTGAAAACAGCGGTCCATCGGGCTGAGGCCAAGATCAGTTAACCGAAGAGTTTCCCCTTGGTTCATTGCGATACCACCTTGGATTTGGGCAAGGTATTCGCCGAATGCGATCTGGAGGATGATCTGTTCAATCTCGCCAAAGCGCCCGTCGGCCTGAAGGTTTTGCGCCCATTTATCCATTTGACGGAGAGATTCAACATATGTCGCCAACCATGCCAAGCCATGCGCGGCCTGTTGATGCATTTCGATCAAGCCTGCCGACACGCGACCGTCTTTGGATATCTGCGAACGCACGTTTTCTTTTGCTTGTTCGAGCAGTTTTTCGATAGGGGCGATTGATTGACCCGTGAGTGTCAACAAGTCACCGATGAGCACTTGTTCGTTCAAATTCATGTCCTGTCCGTCATGCGCCATGGGTCTATCCTCTCATTTTTCGAGTCAAACTGTAGTCACTTTGCAGGTGCAGCGCAACAAAAATTCACAAAACAATCATTTTTTGTTTTTTAATTACGTAACGAAATTTCGGTGGTTTCTTTTTCTCTGCGTGCTAAGCACAGATTATGGAGCTTATCATTTTAAATCTGGACACCACAACAATCGGCCTTGTTTTTATGGTCGCTGTAGTCGCGGGTGTTGTTAAGGGCGTCGTTGGGTTCGCAATGCCAATGATCTTGATTTCGGGATTATCCATGTTTTTGACCCCTGAGCTTGCCTTGGCGGGTTTGATTCTGCCAACGGTTGTGACCAATGGGGTTCAGGCTTTAGGACAGGGGTTTGATGCTGCACGTGCATCCGTCATCAAATTTCGTCTATTTCTGATTGTTGGAGCCATCTTTTTACTGGCGAGCTCTCAACTCGTGCGCGTCATTCCCACAGACCTCATGCTTGGCTGCCTTGGGGCTTTGGTTGTCTTGTTCTCGTTCATCCAATTGATTGGATGGCAAATCCCTGTCGGCAAAGGCAATGCAGGTGGCTTAGCGATGGGCGCTTTTGCAGGGTTTGCAGGGGGATTGTCTGGTGTGTGGGGGCCTCCCACCGTGGCGTATCTGACGGCACTCAATACGGAGAAAGCGGAACAAATTCGGGTTCAAGGCGTCATCTATGGACTAGGCGCCGTTATGTTGGTCTTTGCGCATTCAGTTTCGGGGATATTGACCCCATCGACAGCCCTCTTTTCCGCGAGCCTTTTATTACCTGCCCTAGCTGGCTTGTATGTCGGTTCATTGGTTCGAGAAAACATTGACCAACGTCGCTTTAAATTGGCGACATTGGCCGTATTGTTGATTGCAGGATTGAACCTCGTTCGGCGGGCTTGGTTTACTTAGCGAACCGGCGGCAAAATCGCTTTCGTCATCGAACAATCCTTGATCACATCGCGTCCACAGGGCACAGGATCGAGGGATTTGGACAGGCAAATTCGCACTTCTTGAATATGTCGATTTCGGCAGGTTACTGTGACCATGTCCTTGTCCAGCTCTGGGTTCGCTTTCAAAAAGGCATCTTCGATAACTGAGGCTGGTAATTGAACCGTTTTATCCAATTTTTTGAAAACCGCGGGGCGTGTGACAGAGCTATATGCTGTGCGTGACAGGTCAAAATAATCACGCGCCGAAAGACCGCTACAGGTCCCATGTTTCTTCCACTGATGCCACGCAAGGCCAGAAGTTCCCATAATATCTGTCATTGAATTGGTCATTTGCCGCGAAGGCTGTCGTTCCAATGTATTACAGTAAGATGGCCATCCTTGGTGATATTGTGGCCAAAGCCCATGCAGGGTCCAGCCAAAGTCATGCCGTGGATCGCATTGATCAGAATTCTTGGCATCTCCTTCTAATTCACAAAAACTCGGTGTCCAACTTAGAGCCATGACATAGTAGTCAAATTCATCGGCCCAAGCGACCGAGCTGGTTAGCATGGAGGCTGCTGCAATAAGATTTCTGATGATGTTCATTCGCTCTTCCCTTTCCGTCGCAAGACGTATATAGACACCCACAAGTTCCCCTACACTGGTAACCCGCCTTGGAAAAGGCCGCCTGCAGGTCAGGCAACGGGGAAAATGTATTAAGGAGTGACGGATATGTCCAAACCAATTATGGCACGCGCGACGGCAGTATGGCTCGTTGACAACACCACATTAACGTTCAAGCAGATTGCTGACTTTGTTGGTATGCATGAACTTGAAATCCAAGGGATCGCTGATGGTGATGTCGCGGTTGGTGTTAAAGGGTTTGACCCTGTTTCCAATAATCAGCTTGATCAAGAAAACATTGATGCTGCTGAAAAAGATCCGCTTCAAAAACTAAAGCTCAAGTTCAACGCAGCTGCAGTTGGCGAAGAAAAGCGTCGCGGGCCACGTTACACGCCATTGTCAAAACGCCAAGATCGCCCTGCGTCGATCTACTGGTTGGTTAAATTCCACCCTGAATTGACCGATGGCCAGATTTCAAAATTGGTTGGCACAACAAAACCAACGATCCAAGCCATCCGTGAGCGGACACATTGGAATATTGGCAACATTCAACCTATTGATCCGGTTGCTTTGGGGTTGTGTAAGCAATCAGAATTGGACGCTGCTGTGCAAAAAGCTGCTGCGAAAAAAGCGGCTGATGGGTCTGTCATGAGCGATGATGAACGCCGCAAGTTGGTGAGCACAGAGCAATCCTTGGGTATGGAAGCTGAGCCGAAAATACCGTCTGCGATTGAGGGTCTTGAAGCCTTTACATTGCGCGAAGACGAAGAGGATGCGGATCAAGAGGATTCTAACGATTACCTCGATGCAGATAGCTTCTTTAACTTACCTGGTGATGATCAACCTGAGTTGGACGACTAAGTCCACACAGATCATACAAAATCGCAAAAGCTTCGGACGCCCTGTCTGGAGCTTTTTTCGTTAGAGTTAAACTTTTTTGCGAGCTTTGAGTGCGGCTGAGATTGTGCCGTCATCCAAATAATCGAGCTCACCGCCGATTGGCACGCCTTGGGCCAATGAGGTCACGCTGACTTGGTTTTCTAACTGATCGGCAATGTAATGCGCTGTTGTTTGGCCATCAATTGTCGCGTTAAGCGCGAGGATGAGCTCTTTAATCTCTTCGCTGACAACGCGATCCATGAGTTTAGGGATCCCCAATTCATCAGGCCCTATGGCGTCCAAAGCGGAAAGCGTTCCCCCAAGCACATGATAGCGTCCTTTGAATACGCCTGCGCGCTCCATCGCCCAGAGGTCCGCGACGTCTTCGACCACACAGATTTCACCATTTGCGCGTCGATCATCTGAACAAATGTCACAAATATCGGATGTCCCGATATTACCGCAATTTAGACATTCCCGCGCAGTTGTTGCCACACGCTGCATTTGATCGGCAAGCGGCATCATCAAAAGCCCTCGTTTGCGAATCAGATGCAGGACAGCACGGCGCGCGGACCGTGGACCAAGCCCAGGGAGCTTGGCCATAAGGTCGATCAAGGCATCGATGTCCTGAGTATCGGCCATGCCTTAGAAGGGCAGATTCATACCCGCAGGCAATCCAAGGCCTTCGGTAATTTTTGACATTTCTTCTTTGGCACGTTCGCTGGCTTTTTGCTGAGCGTCTTTGATGGCGGCGAGAATAAGATCTTCGACGACTTCTTTGTCGTCACCATTAAAGATGGAGGGATCGATGTCCAAACCGCTGAGGTCGCCCTTGGCTGTGCAGGTCGCCTTAACAAGCCCCGCGCCAGCTTCACCTTGGACGGTGATTGAATGCAAGTCATCTTGCATTTGTGCAACTTTGCCCTGCATTTCCTGTGCGGCCTTCATCATTTTGGCCATGTCGCCCATGCCGCCAAGTCCTTTAAACATTGTTATGTCTCCTGATTAGTCTTCTTCAAAGGGGTCCCATTCATCTTCGACCTCAGGCAGGGCGTCTGCCTGTGCTCTCGCGATGATATCGTTTTGGGTTCGGATTTCGGTGATTTTCGATTTCGGAAAGGCAAGCATGACGGCTTGAACCATGGGATGAGCGCTTGCCTCGGCTTTCAGCGCGAGGTCCGCCGCATCGTTTTTTTCCGAAATGGTTTCCTGTCCACCGTCACTGACAACACTGATGGCCCAACGATTGCCTGTCCACGCTTGGAGCTTGCTGCCTAATCTTTGCGCGAGATCAGAGGGTGCATTATCGGTCGGTACAAATTCAATGCGCCCCGGTTGGTAATTCGCCAATCGAACGCAGCCTTCAACCTCGACCAAGAGTTTCACATCACGGTTAGAGCGGATCAATTCCACGACATGTTCAAAGGTCGGAAACCGTGCGAGTGAATTTTCCAATGCTACCGCCTGAACCGCACCCGTTGAGGTGGCAACGGGACCGGATGAAGGGGCATGCGACGCGTTCTGAGCACCCATTGCGGATGTTTGACTATGTCCCATTGACCCACGCGGGGCGCCACCGCCAGAGGGTGGTGGGGGCGGAGGGGTTTCCTGAAGCTTGCGCATCAATTCCTCAGGCGAAGGCAAATCCGCGACATGTGTCATACGGATCAACGCCATTTCAGCCGCCATCATGGAATTGGGCGAACTGCCAACTTCGTCTAGAGATTTGAGTAACATTTGCCACATGCG
>CBFHNR010000017.1:0-52848 GCA_965657215.1 uncultured Paracoccaceae bacterium | reverse complement strand
GCCCGCGACAAGCTTCGTTCTAAAGATGTGAGTGCGGTTGAGCTAACGCAAAGCTGCCTTGACGCCATTGATGGCGCAGACGCGCTGGGCGCTTATGTTCACAAGACGCCTGATTTAGCCATCGCGCAAGCCAAAGAAGCGGATGCGCGCCTTGCCAGTGGCGACGCCCCAGACATGTGCGGCATTCCCCTCGGGATCAAAGACCTGTTTTGTACCAAAGGTGTCGCGAGCCAAGCGGCCAGCCGCATTTTGGACGGGTTCAAACCCGAATATGAAAGCACTGTGAGCCAAAACCTGCGCGATTCTGGTGCGATTATGTTAGGCAAATTGAACATGGACGAATTCGCAATGGGATCGTCCAATGAAACCTCTGTTTACGGCAATGCCGTGAACCCATGGAAGGTTGATGAACGTGAATTGACACCGGGCGGGTCGTCTGGTGGATCGGCCTCTGCTGTGGCCGCCGATTTGTGTTTGGCGGCGACGGGGACGGATACTGGGGGGTCCATTCGTCAACCTGCGGCCTTTACTGGCATTGTTGGGATTAAGCCGACCTATGGCCGTTGTTCGCGCTGGGGTGTTGTGGCCTTTGCCTCATCGCTTGATCAAGCGGGTCCAATGACCAAAACGGTGCGCGATGCGTCGATCATGTTAGAAGCGATGTGTTCGTATGATCCCAAAGACAGCACAAGCGTTTATATTCCAGTTCCCAATTTTGAAGCAATGCTCACAGGTGACATTCGTGGCAAGAAAATTGGTATTCCCAAGGAATATCGCATGGACGCCATGCCCGTGGAAATCGAAAAGCTCTGGGAAGAAGGCACAGCGATGCTACGCGATGCGGGCGCTGAAATCGTTGATATTTCTTTACCCCATACGAAATACGCGCTTCCTGCGTATTATGTGATTGCGCCTGCAGAAGCCTCATCAAATCTGGCGCGCTATGACGGCGTGCGCTTTGGGCGCCGTGCCAACCTTGCAGCGGGCGACGGCATCACCGAGATGTATGAAAAAACCCGCGCCGAAGGGTTCGGACCAGAGGTTCAGCGCCGTATTATGATCGGGACATATGTGTTGTCTGCGGGGTTTTATGATGCCTACTACAACCGTGCCCGTCGTGTGCGTGCGCTCATCAAAAAGGATTTTGATGATGTGTTCGCAGCTGGCGTTGATGCGATTTTGACACCTGCAACACCTTCTGCGGCCTTTGGTTTAGGCGAGATGGCGGATGCAGATCCCGTTCAAATGTATTTGAATGATGTCTTTACGGTTACGGTCAACTTGGCAGGCTTGCCTGGGATTTCGATCCCTGCGGGTGTAGATGCCTCAGGGCTGCCTCTAGGACTTCAGCTTATTGGGCGTCCGTTCGAAGAGGGTGACTTGCTGAATACCGCTTACGCACTCGAGCAGGCTTGTGGATTTACAGCCAAACCGTCAAAATGGTGGTAAGACACTGTCTAACAAGGCAAATGGGATGATGGGTATGCGGTATATTTTGATGGCACTTTCAGGCTTGGCACTTGCTGCTTGTGAGCCGGCGATCCCAAATAGTGGATATGTCGGGGCAGGGGACAAGGATCAAATCCTCCGTGATGCGCAGCTCTCTGGCCTTCCTGCACCGTCTGATGTGACAACAACGCCCTTGGATGGCCCGCTCTCGGCGCCTTTGGATGCGACAAACCTTACGGGATCCGTTAACCCTGACAATCCAGGTTTGTCTGATGAAAACAACTTTACCGCTGTTGCTGAGCGTCAAACAATCGAAAGCGACGCCGAGCGATTGGCGCGTAACCGTCAGCTTTATACTGTGATCGAGCCAACAGCGGTTCCAACGCGCTCAGGGACAGATCGTCCAAATATCGTGCAATATGCGATTGAGACATCAAACCCCATTGGAGTTCAGCTTTATACGCGCAGTTTTCTCAATACGGATGCGCGCACAGCCAAGAATTGTGCGAAATATGCATCCTCCAGCCAAGCACAAGAAGATTTCTTGAAACGCGGGGGCCCGAAGCGCGATCCAAAAGGGTTGGATCCAGATGGGGATGGGTTTGCCTGTTATTGGGACCCAACGCCGTTCCGCGCAGCTGTTCAGCAATAAGGGGCGGGCATGTTGCAATGCCCCTCTCCTAATTTTGGCCCCCGCAAGCATGCTGAGGGGCCAAGCTATATCATCCTACATTATACAGCGATGGACACAGCGCAGGCGGCCATAGATCGCCTCTGTGATCCTCAGCATGAAGTCTCGGCTCATCATGTCATCGACGCGCATGGACGCGTGACACAGCTTGTCCAAGAGCAGGACAGGGCATGGCATGCGGGGCGATCCTATTGGCGTGGTGAAACGGATATGAATTCGCACTCTATCGGAGTCGAATTGGCAAATGATGGAGCTCAGCCCTTTCCCATGCTGCAAATGTCGGCCCTTGTTGATCTGTTGCGGGGGATGATGAATCGCTGGTCTATTCCAAAGCAAAATATCTTAGGCCACTCTGACGTGTCATTGGGCCGCAAAATTGATCCAGGGCCACGATTCCCATGGTCTCAGCTTGCCATGATGGGATATGCAATTCAGCCCGACCCAAAGCCGTTACCCCTATGTGAAACGACATTTTTGCAGAATGCGGCACAGGTTGGATATGATGTGTCCCTCCCTGACTTGGTTCTACCTGCTGTGCGGTTGCGGTTTCGACCTTGGGAAGATGGCCCATTGGATGAATGGGACTGTGGTGTCATGGCGGACTTGGCCGAACGGTTTGGCCTGACGGTTTAGCATTGACGTTTCGCCGATAACTCCGTAACCGCAGCAGTGCGCGGATCGCTGGATGGCCGCGGACCTTGTGTTCGAGGAAAGTCCGGACTCCACAAAGTAACGGTGCCGGGTAACGCCCGGGCGGGGTAACCCGACGGAGAGCGCCACAGAAAACAAACCGCCTCTGCTTGCAGAGGTAAGGGTGAAACGGTGGGGTAAGAGCCCACCGGGGATGTGGTAACACGTCCCGCATGGCAAGCCCCACCGGGAGCAATGCCGAATAGGAACCTCGCGCGGGGTTGATCGGGCAACCGATATCACCGCAGGGATACTTTGGCCCAGAGGTTCGGGTTGGCAGCTAGAGGGATGCAGGCAACTGTCTCCTGAGAGGAATGGTCATCCAAAGGGCATAGCCCTTGGACAGAATCCGGCTTATAGGTGGTCCGCGCAGACTAATACGGGCAATGTCGCCAAAATATTGCTTATTTGATCCAAGAGCGGTTGACTCGGGCGGTGGGATAGGTAAAAGGCAGGCTCTAATGAATTCACGGGCCTGCTTGTGCCCGACGCAGGAGACGACTTATGGCGAAGCCAACCACAATCAAGATCCGCCTGAACTCGACCGCGGGCACCGGACACTTTTATGTCACTAAGAAAAACGCGCGTACAATGACCGAAAAAATGGTTGTACGCAAGTATGACCCAGTTGTACGCAAGCACGTCGAGTACAAAGAAGGCAAGATCAAGTAATTGATCCCTTAAAATTGTATTTGAAAAGGCCGCTCATTGAGCGGCTTTTTTGTTTTTTACCTTGGAATAATATTGCTTTGGGATATGCTGAACTGGTCTTTTGGGTAAGTTTCCAGAAGAGTTAAGTGTTACAGGTCCTATTTATGAAGCCAATATATACCCTAGATCAGATCGCCTATCAGCTCACCGATCAAGGGTGGATGTATCACGAAGACGACGAACCGCATAAATTTGATGTCTCGGTTGGTGGAACAATTACGGTCAAGATATCGGACCTGAACCAAGCAGGTCAGCTTTTTGCGCTTGCGGCCTTTGAGGCTTGGGAAATGGTGTCTGGCCTCAACTTTGAAATTTTGAATGACGGCGACCCAGATCTTTGGATTTACCATGAAGGACGAGACCAAGCCTATTCTTCTTATGAGGCGGATGACAACGGAGTGATCACCTATTCCGAAATCGTGATTTCAGAAGATTGGATTGAACCAGATTGGTCGCGTAGTTATTGGGGTGATGTGATAACCGTCGACTATGCAAGTTATAGCCTGCAGACGATGATCCATGAAATCGGCCATGCACTGGGTTTAGCGCATCCTGGCAATTATAATGCTGGTGACGATGACAATGATGGGACTGATTTCGATCGCGATGCCGCATTTGCCAATGATAGCTGGCAAATGACGGTCATGTCCTATTTTGATCAAAACGAAAATCCAAACGTCGATGCGGATTATGCCTATATCTTGACGCCAATGCCGGCGGACATCTTGGCCATTCACAATATTTATGGCTCAAACGTTGAGGCAAATATTGGCGATACGACTTACGGGTATTCCCAAAATGTTGGGGGGTATTGGGATGATGTGGACTTGGAATTTGTGCCAATTGCTCTGACAGTTTTTGACACGGAAGGTCATGACACCCTTGACCTCAGTCAGTCATATCAAGAGCAATATATTTCACTTGTGCCTGGGTCAATCTCTGATGCGGGGGGATTGAAGGGGAATGTCATTATCTATCAGGATACCATTGTTGAGGATGCTATCGGTGGCTTTGAGAATGATGTCTTGATTGGAAATGATGTGTCTAATCTCCTCATTGGCGGCCAAGGCGCGGATACGGTGTCCGGCGGTAATGGAGATGACATTCTCTACGATGCGCTTGGGGCGAATGAACTCTCTGGTGACGATGGTGATGATATCCTTGTGTCCTATTCTGGGGCAAACCGCCTCACAGGGGGAAGGGGCGCCGATATTATGGTCGGTGGGGTTCATAACGACATCCTTGATGGGCATCGTGGCGAGGATGTCCTCATTGGTGATGGCAAGTCAATTTTCTTTGGTGGGACTGATACTCTTGATGGTGGCAAAGAGGATGACATCTTGATGGGGGGCATCGGTGCCGATACCTTTGTCTTTGCCCCTAATGATGGGTCGGATGTTATTGTTGCGGTAGATTTGTCTGATGTGACCGTTGATACGTCGGAATTTACGTACCAAGGCGCAGATTTTGAAGCTGGGCTAGATAAGGTCTCGCTTGTCGGATTTACGGGGCTAACCGCAAATACCGTTTTGGATCATGTGTCCGATACATCTTACGGCGCTGTCTTTGCCTATCAGGGGCTTGAGATATTGTTTTGGGATGTCGCGACATCTGAGTTAAGCGCGGATGACTTCATCTGGTCATAAAAAAGGGCCGCCCAAGGCGACCCTGAATTCTCTATAGAGCGAAGCTTATTCACCATCGCCCATAAACATGAGCAAGAATTGGAACATGTTCAAGAAGTCTAGATATAGGTTCAACGCGCCGTGGATGGCTGATTTGTCCAACCATTCTTGATCACCATGATGCGCATGCGCCAAGTATTCGGTTTTGATTTGTTGCGTATCATAGGCTGTTAGGCCTGCGAAGATCAAAACACCGAGTACCGAAATCGCGAACATGATCGCAGGTGAGCCCAAAAAGATGTTCACGATTGATGCAACCAAAATACCAATCACACCCATGATGAGGAAAGATCCCCAACCGGAAATGTCACGCTTGGTTGTATAGCCCCAGAGAGACAAGCCAGCGAATGCAATGGATGTCACGAGGAACGTTTGTACGATGGAATAAGACGTGTAGAAAATGAAAATCGAGCTAAGGGAAACACCGATCAATGTCGCAAAGACAAAGAAGAAGAGCTGTGCCGCTTGCGCAGATGCCCGACGCATGACCGCACCAAAGGCGAAGATCATGGCAAGAGGGGCAAACATAACAACCCATTTCAAGGCTGATGTGTAAATTGCTGCACCCAAAGATGTGAGCATTGTGCCGTTTTGCATTTGGCCAACGGCCTGTGCAGGGTCGGTTGTAACCGCAAGTCCCGCAATCGCCCATGCTGCCAAAGCAGTGATGAGCATGCCTACAGACATTGTTCCATAGACTTTGTTCATATGGGCGCGAAGCCCTTGATCGATCTGCGCCGCGTTTACGCCAGCAGCAGAACGCAGTGTGTCGAATTGTGCCATAAATGCCTCCAAGTTATTGCACGAACTGGTAATCCAGCTGTTCGGATGTAATATCGTCATAGTTTAAACGGCTTTCAAGGCTTTGTCGCCTAAAAAACCGAATAACTGTTTAGTCGTGTGAAATTTGTACAACGACCTTGCCTGTGGACTTGCGGGCTCGCAAGGTATCCAGCGCCTCGCCTGCGCTGTCTAGGTCGAAAGTGTGGCTGATATGGGGCTTGATTTTCCCTGAGGTGTACCAATCGAGAAGGGTTGCTAAGCTATCCGTGACCACATTTGGTTTGAACGCTAAATATCCGCCCCAGTAGAACCCTTGTACAGTAATGTTTTTCACCAATAGGTGATTGGCGGCAATTTTTGGAACCTCACCAGAGGCAAAGCCAATCACGATGATCCGCGCTTCGGGGTTGCAGGCACGAAAGGCGTCTTTGAATTGCTCGCCCCCAACGGGATCATACACAACGTCTGCGCCACCCAAGGCTTTGATCTGACCTCTCAGGTCGTCGCTTTCAGCGTCAATCACATGATCTGCACCAGCCTCCTGAGCGACCTTTAATTTGTCCGCACCACGGGCCACGGCAATGACCTTGGCACCCATGACTTTGCCGATTTCAACAGCCGTCAAGCCAACGCCCCCTGCAGCACCCAAAACCACTAAGGTTTCCCCAGGTTTTAGCCCTGCTTTATAATCAAGTGCGACATGACTGGTGCCGTATGCAATTTGAAAGGCAGCGGCGTCTTTGAAGGACATGCTCTCTGGAATGACAACGCAGCGGTTCACATCAAAACAGCCGTATTCCGCAAGCCCGCCTTGACCGCCAAAAACGGCCACGCGTCGACCGATTTCTGGAGCCTCTGTGTCCGGACCAATGGCGTCAATCGTTCCTGAAATCTCCATTCCAAGCGTAAAAGGCGCCTCAGGCGTATCCTGATAGGTGCCTTTTTGCATCAGTAGATCCGCAAAATTGAGCCCACATGCGTGAATTTTTACGCGAATTTCTCCCTTTTTTGGAGTAGGTGTGGAAATGTTCATGATTTCTGCAAGATCGCCTTGCTTGGGGATATGAAAAGCCTTCATTTTCAGAAACCTCCTGTCAAGTTCATAGGGTTATCACGTTTTTGCGCCGTCTATCCAAAAATGACATCATTCAACCAAGCATAGTACGAAAGTGCAAAAATTCACTCGCCTTAAGCAGGTTTTGATCCATTTTAGTACGTATTTATCAATTTTTAGTGCCTTGCAAGGTAACTTTCTTATGGTACATTCGTCGTAATGCTGTAGGGATGCGCAGCGGAATTAAAATGGCGACCCTGTCGTCATAGCCCTTTGCCAAGTGGCAGTCTGGAAAAAAAGGAAATATTACATGACGCACCCAGTTGATGTCCATGTTGGAAAACGAGTTCGCCACCGCCGTTGGTTGGTAGGCATGACGCAACAGCAATTGGCAGAGCAAGTTGGTATCAAATTTCAGCAGATCCAAAAATACGAAACAGGTGCAAACCGTGTCAGCGCGTCCCGTCTTTGGGATATTGCCGCGGCTCTTGATGTGCAAATCAGTTTCTTTTTCGATGGCCTAGACAATGACGAGTCTGCTGCGGCGGGCGATAGTTCCGTTCCAGCGGACCTCATGGGGGACAAAGAGGCGCTTGAATTGGTGCGCTCTTACTATGCAATTCCGGAAAACCAACGCCGTCGTTTGTTCGACCTCGCGCGCGTGTTAAGCGACGTCGCTTGATTTTTAGCTAGTTTTTGTTTAGCGCCCCTATAACACTTGGGGGCGCAATGACCACAACAACAGCAACACTTCCTAACCACCTCATCTCAGACGCGGACAACATCGTCCAAACTGCCCATCGCCTTGCGGATGCGGCGCGCTCTGTGATCCTCCCTTATTTTCGCAAAGCTTCAATTGTCACCGACAATAAGGATGCGAGCGGCTTTGATCCCGTCACAATCGCGGATAGAGCGGCCGAAGAGGTCATGCGCGATATTCTGGCCAAGGATCGCCCGAATGACGCAATCCTCGGCGAAGAATTTGGTGAGCAAAGCGGTACCTCAGGGATCACATGGGTCTTGGACCCGATTGACGGCACACGTGGTTTTATTTCGGGAACACCCACTTGGGGCGTTCTCATTTCAGCCAGCACGGAGAATGGTCCCATTTTCGGCCTTATTGATCAACCCTATATCGGTGAGCGGTTTGTAGGGGGGCTGGGTCATAGCTATGTTGAAGGCCCGATGGGGCAAAGACCGCTTGCGAGCTCAAGCACCAACCGCATTGATCAAGCCATCCTCATGACGACCTTTCCAGAAGTTGGCACAGAACAAGAGCGCGCCGCATTCGAGGCTGTCGCCTCTCAGACCAAGCTCGTGCGTTATGGCATGGATTGTTATGCGTACGCCTTAGTGGCGAGCGGTCAGGTTGATTTGGTCATCGAAGCAGGGCTGAACCCGTATGATATCCACGGCCCTATTGCCGTTATCGAGGCCGCAGGGGGTGTTGTGACGAATTGGTCAGGCGGTCCTGCGCATCAAGGCGGCCAGCTGGTAGCGGCTGCGAACCAAGATATTCTAAACGCGGCCCTCCCACATTTGACGCTGTTTGCGGAGTAAGCTGACATGACATCTATCTTGATCAAAAGCGCTGATATGATCCTAACGATGGACGATCACCGCCGCGAGCTTGCGGGCATGGATATCCGTCTCGTTGATGGCGTGATTTCGGACATTGGTCACTTGAAACCATCAGAAGGTGAAGAGGTGGTTTTGGCCCATGGGTGCGTCGTGACGCCGGGCTTGGTGAACACGCACCATCATTTGTACCAAACCCTCACCCGCGCAGTTCCGGGGGGGCAGGATGCGTTGCTCTTTGGTTGGTTGCAAACGCTCTATCCAATTTGGGCGCGGTTTGGGCCTGAGGAAATGCGCGTATCCGCCCTGACGGGATTGGCGGAATTGGCTTTGTCTGGCTGTACTATGACGTCGGATCATTTGTATCTCTACCCGAACGGATCGCGCCTTGATGATACGATCTATGCGGCCCAAGACATCGGCATGCGGTTTCACGCCACGCGCGGCGCAATGAGCATTGGGGAGTCCGATGGCGGCTTGCCCCCTGATCATCTGGTGGAACGGGAACAAGATATTTTAAACGACTGTATCCGTGTTGTGGATCAGTTTCATGATGCCAGCGAAGGCGCAATGGTGCGCGTGGGCCTTGCGCCCTGTTCTCCCTTTTCGGTTAGTCGTGATTTGATGCGCGATGCGGCGCTATTGGCGCGTGACAAAGGCGTGATGTTACATACGCACTTGGCAGAAAATGACGAAGATATTGCCTATTCAATGGAAAAATTCGGCTGTCGTCCCGGTCAATATGCCGAAGATTTGGGGTGGACAGGGGATGATGTCTGGCATGCCCATTGCGTCAAACTGGATGCGCAAGAAATTGATCTTTTTGCGCGATCTGGCACAGGGGTTGCGCATTGCCCTTGTTCGAATTGCCGCCTTGGGTCGGGCATTGCGCCTGTGCGTCAGATGCGCGATGCGGGCGTGAAAGTGGGTCTTGGCGTTGATGGATCAGCCAGCAATGATGCAGGCAACCTCATGAACGAAGCCCGTCAGACAATGCTATTGCAGCGCGTGATCAATGGCGCTGATGCCATGAGCGCGCGCGAGGCGCTAGAGATTGCGACACGCGGCGGGGCGCAAACCCTTGGACGGGATGACTGCGGGCAAATCGCGATTGGTAAACGCGCGGATATCGCGATCTGGGATGTAACCGGGATCGAAGCCGCAGGCAGTTGGGATCCAGCCGCATTGGTGTTGATCGGCGTCAACAAGGTGCGAGATGTCTTTGTTGAGGGTCGTCAAATCGTACGCGACGGCCATATCACAACGATTGATCTGGCCCAAACGATTGTGCAGCAAAATAAACTTGTAAAGCGGTTGATGGCCTAAATCATTCAAGTAAAAGATCGTCAGGATGGTACACATGGCGACCATCTTCCGAAGGGCGTTGAATTTTGCGCGCCCAAATACGGCGCACATCGTTCATGGTCGCATCGGGATGAGCGTCAAGAAAGTCACGTGTATACTGATTGAATTGATTGTGGCTTTTGATTTTTGTTTTGAATCCAGGTGTGCTTTGTTGTGCTTTAATGGCGCGGCAGGCATCTTTGAGTGTTCGTCCGGAATTCTCTTTGATCCAGTCCATAAATGCGATGTTGAATTTGAAGTCCTCTCCCAGTGCTGAAATAAAATATCTGCGCACATTTTGCGTGTTCTTGTAATTATCTGTGATCAACGTGCTGTCATCAAGCGGCGCGCTATGCCAGTTATATTTTGATCTGGGGGTATGAGGCGCTTCTTTTGGCGCATGACCAGTATCGATAAAGTGGCCGATACGCTCTAAAATTTCAAATTTTCCTCCTGTTGTTTTGAGACCTAACTTGCGGGCAAAGGGCAGGAGTTCATCTTTACGCCAATACCAACGACGCAGTTCTTTGCTGTTTGAAATTTTTGAGATCGACGGGCGAATTGGCTGTTGCATTGGGCTAAAATCATTTTTTCTTTGCCATGCAGCCTAATTCAAAACCCGCGCTCCCGCAATCCAGACATCTGCAATCGCGCGGTCATCACCCATCATGATGGTTGGGAAAATCGCTTCCCAAACATCTGAGGCATTGCGATGGCGTTGGGCAATCGCAGGTGTTGAGGCGAGATCAAGCACAACCAAATCCGCGAAATTGCCCTCTTGGATATTGCCGATTTCATGTTCTAAATGCAGCGTCTCTGCAGAGCCAACAGTTGCCAGCCACAAAAGCTGAGCCGTGTGCAAGGGTGTGTGATTAAGCTGACCTATTTCGTAAGCGGCGGCCATTGTGCGCAACATGGAAAACGACGAACCGCCCCCTGTGTCGGTGGCTAACCCGATCTTGTGACCGTTCTGGGCGAGGCTGGCGGTTTGAAAGAGGCCAGAGCCGATGAACATGTTTGATGTTGGACAATGCACAAGTCCTGCGCCGATCTCGCGGAGCCTGTCTATTTCGCGCGGCTCTAAGTGGATCGCATGCCCATAAAGACCACGCGCCCCCAAGAGGCCATGTTGTTCATAGGTGTCTAAATAATCGCGGGCCTCAGGAAACAGGGTTTTGACCCATTCGATTTCATCCGCTTGTTCGCTCAGGTGCGTTTGCATCAAACAGTCAGGGTGTTCCGCCCAAAGCGCCCCCAGCGCGCTCAGCTGATCTGGGGTCGAGGTGGGTGAAAATCTGGGCGTGATTGCATAGTGCGCGCGCCCCTTTTTGTGCCACTTTTCCAATAGAGCTTTGCTTTGATCATAGGCGGATTGCGCGGTGTCGCGTAGGCCATCGGGGGCATTGCGATCCATACAGGTTTTCCCCGCTACAACGCATATCCCGCGCGCCTCTGCCGCCTCAAATAAGGCATCTACGCTTTGCGGATGAATGGTACAGTAGCTCGCCATGCTGGTTGTGCCATGGGCAAGGGCCAAATCCAGATACGTCTCAGCCGTTGCTTTGGCATAGAGGGGATCACCAAAGCGCATTTCTTCTGGGAATGTATAGCTATTGAGCCAGTCGATGAGACGTTTCCCCCAAGAGGCAATAATCCCAGTTTGGGGATAATGCACATGCGCATCGACAAATCCTGCCATGACGATTTTGTCGCCATAATCCACTATGTGCGCCTCTGGGTGGGACTTGGCCAAATCATCAGCAGATCCCACAGCAGCAATTTTTCCATCCATCAGCAAAATTGCGCCAGTGGTGTCCAAATATGCGGCCTCTTCAATCGGTGATGTGAAAGGATTCGCTTTAAACCGAAGGATATGTCCCTTAATGAGAGAGGGAGGCTGTGTGTGATTCATTTTGTCGTTTCCATGTCGCCAAACAACCAACCTGTTTGTCAGGTTCAAGACCTAACCGAACTTTCAAAGCAAAGTAAATGCTGGGGACAAAACAATGGATCAGATAGAGCTTCTAGAGCAAGAAAGCGATGACGCCTATGTTTTGGATCGCAAAGCCGTTCAGGCCATCTTTGATGCCGTAGAAGCCGGAGATCGCGACACGCTAATTGCGCGAATGGAACCGCTTCACGCCGCGGATATTGCGGATATTTTGGAACAGGCAAGCACTCCAAACCGGCGCGCATTGATCCAGCTTTACGATTTTGAATTTGACGGTGAAATCCTCTCTGAATTGGATGAAAGCATCCGTGAAGAGGTTATTCAGCTTTTGACGCCGCAAACCCTTGCGGAGGCGGTGCGCGAACTTGAAACCGATGATGTTGTGGACCTTGTTGAGGATTTGGATGAACCCCAACAAGAGGCGATCCTTGGGGCCTTGGATGACACGGATCGTGTCGCGGTTGAACAATCGCTCTCATATCCAGAATATTCCGCTGGTCGTCTTATGCAGCGTGAATTCGTCATGGCCCCTGAACATTGGAGCGTGGGCGAAGCGATTGATCATTTGCGCAATGAGGAAAACCTGCCAGATCAATTTTATCATGTGATTTTGGTTGATCCGCGCATGCATCCAGTCGGCAATGTCACCCTGGGCAAGCTCATGTCGTCCAAGCGGCATGTGAAACTGGTGGATATTGTTGAGGACATGTTTCAAGTCATCCCTGTTACGCAGGACGAAGAAGATGTCGCCTATGCATTTAACCAATATCACTTGATTTCGGCCCCTGTCGTGGACGAAGAAAACCGGCTCATCGGGATGATCACGATTGATGATGCGATGGCTGTTTTGGACGAAGAGCACGAAGAAGACATTCTTCGCCTTGCGGGTGTCGGCGAAAGCAGCCTGTCGGATAGTGTTCTTGAAACGACAAAACAAAGGTTGCCTTGGCTCGCGGTCAATCTTGTGACTGCTATCTTGGCCTCTCTGGTTATTGCACAGTTTGAGGCGACGATTGCCCAATTGGTTGCTTTAGCCGTGTTGATGCCGATTGTGGCCTCCATGGGCGGCAATGCGGGAACACAAAGCCTTACCGTTGCCGTGCGCGCGATTGCGACCAAAGATTTGACGGGCGCCAACATTTGGCGCGTTATCCGGCGTGAGGCTTTGGTCGGCGCAATCAACGGGTTGATCTTTGCGGTTGTGATGGGGGCTGTTGGATATATCTGGTTTGGCTCACTAACCTTGGGGTATGTGATTGCCTTGGCTATGGTGGTGAATTTGATTGTGGCGGGCTTTGCGGGCACAGGCATTCCTGTTGTTCTTGAACGCATGGGCGTAGACCCCGCCTTAGCATCAGGCGCTTTTGTAACCACGGTCACGGATGTGGTGGGATTTTTTGCCTTTTTGGGCCTTGCAGGGATCATGCTGTTATGACGACATTAGAGGATCGAAAAGCCGCCGCGCGAAAAACTGCATTTGCCGCGCGCAAAGGCGCATTTGATGCGTCCCTTGGGAATGATGGGGGATTGTTGTCCTCTGTCTTAGCAGGATATCGTGGTGTGCCGCTATCAGGTTACATGCCTATTCGCACCGAAATAAACCCTCTCGATGCCATGGCCGAAGCAAGCGCGCATGGCGCCGTTGGAGTACCCGTTATTCAAGCCGCAGGACAGCCGCTTTTATTTTCGCGCTGGGAACCAGATTGTGACCTTAAAGAGGGGCCATTTGGTGCGCAAATTCCTCAGGTCGATGATTTTTTTGAACCTGAATTGGTGATCGTTCCACTGGTCGCGTTTGATCGCAATGGGGGGCGTTTGGGATATGGTGGCGGGTTTTATGATCGCACATTGGAATTGCTCCGCGCCAAACGCCCGACCTTGGCAATTGGCTATGCATTCAGCGCACAGGAAATGGAGAGCCTTCCTCTCGAGCCGACGGATCAGCCGCTTGATATGATCGTAACGGAAACCGAAATCATTGAGCCAAATCGCTAGGGGTTGCTCTTTTGGGCCAAGCGTCTTAGGGCTTTGCGCATGAAAATCTTGTTTTTAGGCGATGTTATGGGGCGTGCTGGTCGGCGCGCTGTGAGTGAAAACCTTTCACGGCTCAAGAGCGAATGGCGCCTTGATTTCGTCGTGGTCAATGGTGAAAATGCTTCCAGCGGTATGGGTCTTAGCGGTGAGCATGCAAAAGCGATTTTGGATGCGGGCGCGGATTGTATCACGCTTGGGGATCATGCCTTTGATCAAAAAGACATGTTGCAATTCATCGAACATGAGCCACGCATCATTCGCCCCCTGAACTTTGCCAAGAATGCACCCGGACGTGGCGCACGCGTGTTTTCCGATCAGCGGGGGCGCAAAATTCTTGTGACACAGGTCTTGGGTCAAGTCTTTATGAAGCGGGCCTTTGATGATCCCTTTTCCGCAGTTGATCAGGTCTTGCGCACTCATGCGCTGGGCGGCGGGGTGCAGGCGGCTTTGGTTGATATTCATTGCGAAGCCACATCAGAAAAAATGGGCATGGGCCATTTTTGCGATGGGCGCGCGAGCGTGGTTGTGGGAACGCACACGCACATCCCCACAGCCGACGCGATGATTTTACCCGCAGGGACCGCTTATCAAAGTGATGCAGGCATGTGCGGTGATTATAATTCCGTCATTGGGATGGAAAAATCTGAACCGATGCGCCGCTTTGTGACAGGTATGCCCAAAGCGCGGTTTTCGCCCGCGATGGGCGAGGCAACTCTTAGTGGGCTTTATGTCGAAACCGATGATCGCACCGGCAAGGCTGTTAAGGTCGCAATGGTGCGCGAAGGTGGACTTTTACAAAGCTCTGCCCCGATTTGACCCTTGGGCGCTTGTCTTTGCCACTGCGAGCGGTACACTAGCTGTGCATTCAACCGAAATAGCTTGATATGATTGACGACCTCACCTTTATTCCAAACGCGCCCGCGATTGTCGCCCTTTTGGTCGTCATTTCGATGTTTGTGCTGTTTGTTCGGGAATCCTATCCCACCGAAGTTGTCGCGATTGCGGGTGTCTCCATAATGCTTATCACAGGCATTTTGCCCTATGATGCAGGGCTTGCGGTGCTGTCTAACCCTGCGCCTTGGACCATTGCAGCGATGTTCATCATCATGGGCGCATTGGTGCGGACGGGGGCCTTGGATGCCTTTACTGGTCTCGCCGATAAACAGGCACAGACAAATCCCGCCTTGGCGGTAGTTATGCTGATAGCCTTTGTGGTTGTGGCCTCTGCATTTGTGTCAAACACGCCTGTCGTTGTGGTCATGATCCCCGTTTTTGTTCAACTGTCCAAAACCTTGGGCCTCTCTGCAAGCAAGCTGTTAATTCCGCTCTCTTACGCCGCGATCCTTGGGGGAACCTTGACCCTGATTGGAACCTCGACAAACCTCTTGGTTGATGGGGTTGCGCGGGATCAGGGATTAGCAGCCTTTGGTATTTTTGAAGTCACGCCGCTTGGCATCGTTTTGGTCATCTGGGGGATGATTTATTTGCGCTTTATCGCGCCGATGCTGTTGCCAGATCGGGAAAGTATGGCCAATTTGCTCTCGGATAAATCCAAGATGAAATTCTTTACCGAAGCTGTCATTCCGCCTGAGTCCAACCTCATTGGTCGCGAAGTGACGGGGGTTCAGCTGTTCAAACGCGAAGGCGTTCGCTTGATCGATGTTGTGCGTGGGGATACCTCTTTGCGCCGCAACCTTCAGGGGGTCGCGCTTCAGGTTGGGGACCGCGTTGTATTGCGCACGCAAATGACCGAATTGCTGAGCCTTCAGAGAAACAAGAGCCTCAAGCGCGTCGATCAAATTTCAGCGGTTGAAACGACAACAGTTGAGGCCTTGATCACGCCCGGCTGTAAAATGGTTGGCCGTCAATTAGGGGATCTACGTCTCAGACGTCGGTTCGGGGTGTACCCTTTGGCGGTGCATCGTAAAAACCAAAACATTGGTCGTCAGTTGGATCAGCTTGTCGTCAAAGTGGGCGATACCCTTTTGTTAGAAGGCG
Organism: uncultured Paracoccaceae bacterium; assembly: GCA_965657215.1. Lineage (GTDB taxonomy): Bacteria > Pseudomonadota > Alphaproteobacteria > Rhodobacterales > Rhodobacteraceae > JAHEJA01. The sequence goes on along the minus strand of CBFHNR010000017.1, from coordinate 36,880 downwards.
CCCCCGAGGATATTCAGCGATTAGCGGCGGAAATGGGGCTTGTGGACGTTTCTCGCCCGTCTGCGCGTGCGTTTCGTCGAAGCCATGCACCAATCGCTTTGGTCGCGATGGTGGGCATTGTTGCGCTTGCGGCATTGGGCGTTGCGCCGATCCTCATGCTGAGCATCATTGCTGTTGCTTTGGTTTTGTTTACGCGCTGCATTGATGCAGAAGAAGCCTTTTCCTTTGTTGATGGACGCTTGCTTGCGTTGATTTTTTCGATGCTTGCGATTGGGGCCGCTTTGCAGGCATCTGGCGCGGTTGCTTTGATTGCCAATTCAATCGCGCCGTATCTTGGGGCGATGCCTGTGTTTTTGATCATTTGGATTATCTATCTTTTGACGTCTGTTTTAACAGAGCTGGTATCAAATAATGCGGTCGCCGTTGTTATGACGCCAATCGCGATCGGCATAGCACAGGCATTAGGAATAGATCCCCGTGCCTTGGTCGTGGCGGTCATGGTTGCGGCCTCTACCTCTTTTGCAACACCTATCGGGTATCAAACGAATATGCTGGTGTACGGGCCCGGTGGCTATAAATTCACCGACTTTATGAAGGTGGGGATTCCCCTAAACCTCAGCATTGGCATCCTTGCCTCAGCGCTCATTCCTTTGATTTGGCCTCTATAATAGGGATAATGCCAAAAATACCGAACCCAAGGCTTGCCCATTGTGGCTTGCCTATCCTATAGAAACCAAAATGAAAGTTTAAACGGAGGGTACTATGGCGGGTCACTCAAAATGGGCAAATATTCAGCACCGTAAAGGTCGCCAAGATGCGGCGCGTTCAAAGTTGTTTTCCAAGCTCTCGAAAGAGATCACGGTTGCGGCGAAAATGGGCGATCCTGATCCAGAGAAAAACCCACGTTTGCGGATGGCCGTCAAAGAGGCCAAATCCAACTCTGTGCCCAAAGATGTCATTGAGCGTGCGATTAAGAAATCCACAGCAGGGGACGGCGAAGAATACGAAGAAATCCGTTATGAAGGCTATGGTCCCAATGGGGTCGCCGTTATCGTCGAAGCCATGACAGATAACCGCAATCGGACGGCGTCTAATGTGCGCTCTACCTTTTCCAAAAATGGCGGAAACCTTGGCGAAACAGGATCCGTTGGGTTCATGTTCGAACGTAAGGGCGAGGTCATGTATTCGGCAACTGTTGGAGATAGCGACACAGTCATGATGGCCGCGATTGAAGCAGGGGCCGAAGATGTAGAAAGCTCCGAAGAGGGTCATGTGATCTGGTGTCTTGATACGGATTTGAACGAGGTTTCCACCGCGCTAGAAGCGGAACTTGGGGAATCTGAATCCACCAAACTCGTTTGGAAACCTTCCACAACGACTGAGATGGACTTGGAAGGTATGGAAAAGCTGATGAAGCTAATTGATGCCCTAGAAGATGACGATGACATTCAACGCGTCACAACAAACTTTGAAGCCAGCGATGAGGTCATGTCACAGCTGTAACGCTCGCTTAGAGAAAAGATTAAGCCGCGGGGACCCTGCGGCTTTTATCAATTTGTTTGTTTTTGAAAAGTCATTTTGACCCAAATCGCACATGAGTTCAGGGCAGCCCTGATATAGCTCTCTTTGCTGAAAGAGTTGTGATATGTCATAAGTCCATGTCTTTATAAACATTAATGTATGTTTATTACTGCCTTATGGTTGAATACAGTACATCGTTAACTTTTCTGATGTCAGTGATCTAAAGGTGTATACACTTGGTTATACTATCAAAACGTATTTTTTGTGGATTAGTGAGACAAAGATTGTTAGTTTCTTCACAGTGTTAACGTTAACGTAAAGCATGATTGTTAGGAACCACACATGCCTCTACAACGATATCTTAATGTTGCCCAGCTCAGGGAATTGCTGGTTGGGATGGAACACGACCTTGGCTTGGGGGATCTCAGCCAGAATGAGAAAGACGTGTTTTACGCTGTTATCTCTGTCATTGAAGCGAACTCAAATCGTGAGGGTGTTGCGAAATCAGATGACATCAAATCGCATTTGCTTGTTCAGGGCATGACACAACCAACCTTTCACCGAAGCCTGAAATCTTTACTAGATACGGGGCTCATAGAGCGTGCTGCCAATACAAAGGCGGGCTCTTATGTTGCCACCTCCCTCAAATTGGACCAAACAGCTTAACTTTGGAAATTGCATAGTGTAGGCCTTAAACGACCATCAGGTGAAAAGGCATACTATGGATTATCCACTGATTTCAGGGTTCTTATTGGGTTTGTCCCTTATTCTGGCGATCGGATCACAGAACGCCTTTGTCCTGAGAATGGGCATTGCCAAGCAACATATTTTTTGGATCTGTCTGGTCTGTGCCTTATCTGATGCGACGCTCATTACCTTGGGTGTTGCGGGCTTTGGGGCGATTGTCCAAGCCACGCCATGGCTTGAGGTGTTCATGCGATATGCGGGAGCAGCGTTTCTAATATATTACGGTCTCAAAAGCGCCCTATCTGCATGGCGCGGCGGTAGCGCGATGACCTTAGAAGGTGAGGGCGGCTCGTTGAAGGCGGCTGTTTTGACCTGTCTGGCCTTAACATGGCTCAATCCGCATGTTTATCTGGACACTGTAGTCTTGCTCGGTGGTATTTCCTCACAAAGCAGCAACCCTTTTCTGTTCGGTGTCGGCGCTGTTTGTGCAAGCTTTGTCTTTTTCTTTTCACTGGGGTACGGGGCGCGGGTTTTGATCCCAATTTTTCAAACGCCGTTTGCTTGGCGCATTTTGGATAGCTTAATTGCATTGACAATGTGGGCCATTGCGGCGAGCCTCATTCTGTATCACTAGGTTGAGAGTCCCCCATGTCGCAGTCAAATCCAAGCTCCGCCCTAAGAGGCGCATTTTGGATGGTGGTGACTGGGTTATTGTTTGTACTCGTAACGGCTTTGGTGAAATACCTCGGCCCCCGCATTCCCGCCGCAGAGGCCGCATTTTTGCGCTATGCCTTGGGGTTGGTGCTTTTGATCCCGATGCTGAAATCTTTTCGGGAAACATCCTATAGCCCATCTATCCTCAAGCTCTTTGGATTGCGTGGCATTACGCATTCTTTGGGCGTGGCCCTTTGGTTTTATGCCATGGCGCGTATTCCAATCGCGGATGTAACGGCGATGAATTATATGACGCCTGTCTATGTGACCCTCGGTGCGGCGCTTTTCTTGGGGGAACGCTTGGCGTTTCGTCGGATCATGGCGGTGTTGGTGGCGATGATTGGTGCGCTCATCATCCTGCGCCCTGGGTTTCGTGAAATCGGCATTGGTCATATCGCTATGGTCTTTACGGCGATCTTTTTTGCCTGTTCGTATTTGATTGCAAAACGCACCAGCGGCTTGGTAAGCCCCTCTGTCGTGGTCGTAATGTTATCCCTCTCTGTAACTGTTGGATTGTTTCCTCTCGCGCTCATGGATTGGGTCATGCCGACCTTGCATGAAACGTTTATCTTGTTCCTTGTGGCCTGTGTGGCGACGCTTGGTCATTACACAATGACGCTTGCTTTCGCCGCGGCCCCTGTAACGGTCACGCAGCCTGTCACCTTCCTTCAGCTCGTTTGGGCGGTCAGCTTGGGCGTTGTGTTTTTTGGCGAACCCATTGATCCATGGGTCATTGCAGGGGGCTGTGTGATCATGAGCGCGATTTCGTTCATCACATGGCGAGAAGCGGTCTTGGCGCGCAAATTACGCACCCCAACGATGAACGCCACTAAGGTCTAAATCAAGCTTTTGATCAAAAAAGGCTTTGCAAGTTTGCCCATTTGAGGCACAACCAATCTACAAAAATAAAAAGGGAGGGACGGATTATGATGACATCCATCATATCATTTGGAGTGCTACTTGCGTTTGCACTCGTTATTTTTTGTACAATTAAATGGTGGAACTTGGAACTCACGGGCAAAGACCCTGTGTCGTTGCTTGTGTTCTGCTCGATCTTGTTCACATCTGGTTTGGATGTTGGATTGATCATGTTTCCTTTGGCTTGGGATTTCCCACTCTATGCGGATGTCGCAACGACACCTGCCTATGGGTTTACCAATCCTTTGGCGATTGAATTCGGATATTGGGGCTTTTTGATTTGGGCCTTTTATTTTCTTACAGGGTTCTATTTCTGTGTGATTGAGCCACGGGTGAAATTCTTTGAAATTCCGCTTGTTAAGCTGGTTAATAACTTGGTTATCATTGCGACATGTGCCTTTACGGGTTCTCTGTTCTTGATCTACTTGCCGTATTACATTCCGATGGTTGGCGATGGAGAAACTGTTATCCCAGCCTTCTATGTGCTGACATTCTTGGTCATCTGCGCGGCGGCATATTCATCTACTGACATCAAATTCGTTAAATTGCTGTCCGTGGCGTCCACTGTGATGTTCTTTGGTTTGATCTTGCTGGCATGGGTCTTGGCAGGAATGGGCTTTGGCGATTTCATGGCCTCCGCCTCTAACCTAGGTGGATATTTCGGCAACTTGCACAAGTTCGTTTTACCAATGTCTGACTATCACGAATTCTTCTTGTTCTGGTGGTTTGCATGGTCAATCATGATCGGCCAATTTACAGCGCGCTTCGTTGGTGGATTGAAAACATGGCAATTCCTTGCGGCATTGCTCGTGATCCCATCCATTCCTTTGGCGCTCTGGTTTGCGGTTTTGTACCACTACTTTACCGCAGGTATCGAAACCACTGGCCTTATGAATTGGGCGATGGTTGTGGTCGGCGTTATCTTTGTGATCAACTCGTTTGACTCATTGATCCGTCTTTACACAGACAACATGGGCCTAACAGTCGCAAAGCTGGGCAAGTTCAAATATATCGGGGCCAATGTGATTGTGCTCTTTGTTCTGACATATCTGTTCCAATCTCAGTGGCTTCAGATTTCATGGGTCGGAACGGTTGTGATCGGTCTTTATGTGGCCTGCTTGGGTTTCATCGCGATGAAGCATCGCAAAGAGGTCATGGCGATCAATTCTATGCCTGAGGGCCAAGGCGTATAAATCACCTTAAATCCAAAGTGGCGCGCGGTGGATCTGCGCGCCATTTTTTATGAAATTGACGTGTGGTTTGGCTTGAATTTCAAACACCGTCGTCCCACAAATTTCAATAAAATAGCGGAGCCGAGATGCAGGCAGATTATGTGATTGTTGGAGCGGGCAGCGCAGGATGTGCGATGGCCTATCGTTTGTCTAAAGCGGGGCATTCGGTGCTTGTGTTGGAATTCGGCGGGACCGATGCGGGCCCCTTCATTCAAATGCCTGGGGCGCTCAGCTTTCCCATGAATATGAAGCGGTATGACTGGGGCTATCGTTCTGAGCCTGAACCGCATCTGGGAGGGCGCGAATTGGCTTGCCCACGCGGCAAAGTGATCGGCGGATCCTCTAGTATCAATGGCATGGTCTATGTGCGCGGTCATGCCCGCGATTTTGACACATGGTCAGAGATGGGCGCGCATGGTTGGTCCTACGCTGATGTTCTCCCCTATTATCAACGCATGGAGAACTGGGATGATGCGGGTCATGGCGGTGATCCAACATGGCGCGGCGGAGAGGGCCCTTTGCATGTCACACGCGGCAAGAGGGATAATCCCTTGGTGACAGCCTTTGTTGAGGCGGGTCAGCAAGCGGGATATGAGGTCAGCCAAGATTACAATGGGCAAAAGCAAGAGGGCTTTTCCCCGATGGAGCAAACGACCTACAAAGGTCAGCGCTGGAGCGCGGCGAATGCTTATCTTAAGCCCGCATTAAAAACGAATAACTGCATGGTCGTGCGTGGGTTTGCGCGCCGTATCGTCATTGAGGACGGTCGCGCAACGGGTGTGGAGTATGAAACAGGGGGCCGTGTTCAAACGCTAAGCGCGAGCAAAGAAGTGATCATTGCCGCCTCTGCAATCAATTCACCAAAATTGCTCATGCTGTCGGGCATTGGTCCAGCGGAGCATTTGCGCGACCATGGCATTGACGTGGTTGCAGATCGCGCGGGCGTTGGTCAGAACCTTCAGGATCATTTGGAGCTGTATATCCAAATGGCCGCAAGCAAACCTGTGAGCCTGTTCAAATATTGGAACCTCTTGGGCAAGGCTTATGTGGGCGCGCGGTGGTTGTTTACCAAGACGGGTCCGGGCGCCTCTAATCAATTCGAAAGCGCTGGATTTATCCGATCCAATGCGGGCGTTGATTATCCTGATATACAGTTCCACTTCTTGCCTATTGCTGTGCGTTATGACGGACAGGCCGCCGCCGAAGGGCATGGCTTTCAAGCCCATGTTGGCCCAATGCGCAGCCCATCGCGCGGCTCTGTAACGCTTCGGTCCTCTGATCCAAAAGAAGACCCAAAAATCTTGTTCAATTACATGTCGCATGACAAAGATTGGGAAGATTTCAGAAATTGCATTAGACTGACCCGTGAGATTTTCGCGCAGCCGGCCTTTGAACCCTTTGTGAAACATGAAATTCAACCTGGCTCCGATGTGATGACGGATGAGGCGTTGGATGCATTCATTCGTGAGCATGTCGAAAGCGCCTATCACCCCTGTGGGACCTGCAAAATGGGGGACGCAAAAGATCCCACAGCCGTGGTTGATCCCGAAGGTCGCGTGATCGGTGTTGATGCCTTGCGCGTCGCAGACAGCAGCATTTTCCCACAGATTACTAACGGCAATCTCAACGGCCCCTCCATTATGGTGGGCGAGAAAATGAGCGATCATATTCTAGGTCAAACGCCTTTGCCGCCATCTAATCTTGAGCCTTGGATACATCCAGATTGGAAAACAAAACAACGCTAAATGCCTTGAGTCGTTTAATTGCACGTGCTGGCCAGCTCACGCGAATTTTTGTCTAGAAGATTTGACACATCTGTCTGTGATCGTGAAGGTATGAGTAACGTACTCTCAAGTTCGTATATCAGGAATATTGGATACTTTACTTGTCTAAATAAATAAATTTTAGCACCTTTGTGCTATTTTGTCCCATTAACCTAAGGTGTAAGATTGGAATGACAGTATTTTGAAATACGGGTTCTTTTTATGTTTACCAATGAAAGCTTTGTTATATCGCGCCCAAAGGTGACCTCGGATGTTATGCGTCGCCACAATGACGCTTTGGTAAAAATCTTTCAGCTGTTTTCACGTGCGCGGACGGGATCAGATCCGCTCGCGGATCGTCACATTGACCGTATCTGTGATCTTGTGCGCCGCCAAATGCATAAACCAGTGCGATTGAATTAATTCACCGAATAGGGAAGCCGATCGCGATTGAACGGATCAACATTTAGCTGCCGCTCTAATGGGGGAACAGATCGTTGATGGCAATCGCGTCTTTCGCACAAACGGCAGGACACTCCGATGGGCTCATAGGCATCTGGTGTCGTCAGGTCCATCGTATCCGTGTAGACCAATTGATCTGCGTGATGAATTTCACAGCCCAAAGCAATTGCAAACCGAGGAACAGGGGCGCCAAAAGAACCGCCAGACTTGGACACTTCACAGGCTAATGAAATATAGCGTACCCCATCAGGTGTTTCCGCAAGCTGTCGTAAAAACCGCCCCGGTGTTTCAAAGGCTTGATGCACATTCCACAAGGGGCATGCGCCTCCGAAACGGGCAAATTGCAATCGCGTGGCGGAGTGGCGTTTGGTGATTGTGCCTGATTGATCTATGCGCACAAAAAAGAACGGGATTCCTTTGGCATCTGGACGTTGCATCGTGGAGAGGCGATGGGCGACTTGCTCCAGTGAGACACCGAATATGCGTGTCAGGCGTTCCAAATCGTGCCGCTCTGCCCGCGCGGTGGCCAAGAATTCCTGATAAGGCATGAGGGCCGCACCTGCGAAATAATTGGCCAGCCCGATTTTGGCGATGTCTCTGGCTTGGTGGGTTTGAAAGCGCGCAAAATCCAAGGTGGCCTCAAACAAGGTATCTTGGGTCATTAGGGCCAGTTGTAGCAAAATTTGAAAGGTTTGGCTTGCTTCTGGCGAATGGGCAGAGAGGTAGAGAATTTGGCTCTTGGGATCATATTCGCGCACTTTAGTTGTCTGCGTGAATTGCACACGCACACCGATGTCTTCTAATTTTCTCAGGGCTTTGTCGCGGACCCAACTTGGCCCCTCACGTCCTTTGGAAAACTGCTCGGCGGATCGATCAACGGCATCAATATAGTTGTCGCAATAATGAAAGAAATCGCGCACTTCTTCCCAGGGGGAGGCTTGGAAATTGGCGCTGCTATTGCCTAAGGCCTCATCCAATGTCGCAAGCCGCTCTTGGGTTTGTCGATAGGCGCGGTGTAATTCAAGAAACGCACGCGCAAACATCGGCGCATTTGTTGCCGCTAATCGGAGGTCAGAGACAGGCGGCTCGGTGTCCGTGAAAATCGGATCGGCCACAGCTTCGCGCAGATCGCTGAGGATACGTTCATTATCGCCAGATGATAGCTCTGTGACGTCAAAGCCGAATTCCTGCGCCAATGCCAAAACGACTGCACCCGACACAGGGCGATTGTTGTTTTCCATTTGGTTAAGATAGGGAAGCGACACGCCCAGCTTTTGGGCAAATTCCTTTTGGGTCAATGACACGCGCTGGCGCACTTCTTTTAGTTTGGCACCTGCAAAGATTTTTTTGACGGACATGGTGTGAACCTCCGTTGATTTATTGCGACATGCGGCGATTGCGCCGTGCAGTCATCAGGATAACGATGATCCCCAAAACGGCAGGAACCCACATGATCCACAGCAAAGGCTTGTCCGATGTGGCGCCATCTAACATGACACCTGCGAGGGCTGACAAAAGAGCGCCGCCGCCGATCATGATTGCGCTTCCTAATCCAGAGGCTGAGCCTGCCAATTTGGGCCGCACAGACAGCATACCTGCCGATGAATTTGGAAGGGTGAGGCCATTTCCAACCCCAACGGCGACCATGCCGCCAAAAAAGCTAAGCGGCGTGCTTGTTCCGGCATAGGCAGTCAAAAGGGAAATGCTGAGGCCACCCGCCGTCACGATCAACCCCCATGTCGCCATAGCGTCTATCCCGAACGTCATCGAATAGCGCCCTGATAGAAAGTTCCCAACGAAATATCCAACCGCAGGTGCCCCAAAATAGAGCCCAAGTGTCGAGGGGCTCAGCCCAAAGACCTCGCTTCCCACAAAAGGCGCACCGCCAAGATAGGCAAAAAATGACCCCGATCCCAATGTTGAGGCCATGCAATATCCCCAAAACCGTGGAGAGGTTAACAGCTCTGGATATTCCTTGATCTGTTGTGTCAATGAATTTTGCGTGGCAGGGGCCGTTTCGCCAAGATCGAAATAACAGACCAATAAAAGGACGACGCCAATACCCCCAGTTAGGAAAAAGCTTCCTTGCCAACCTGTGGTCCCATCCAGAAACCCGCCGACTGCGGGGCTAAGCATGGGGACAACGGACATTCCCATCGTGACATAGGCGATTTTTGAACCCGACGCATTGGTGTCCGTTGTGTCGCGAATGATGGCTCTTGAGAGAACCATGCAACACGCGCTCATTGCTTGCACGGCGCGCAGGGTTAGAAAGAGCTGCACATTTGGGGCAAAAGGCGTCAGTAGGCTTGCAATGGTGAAAATCGCGAGGGACCACAAGATCACAGGTCGCCGCCCGATTGCATCAGAAATGGGCCCGCAAAAAATTTGGATGACTGCGCTTGCCGCGAGATAAATGCCCACTGTCAGGCCCATCACAGAAGGCGTTGTGGCAAAATGCGTGGCCATTTTTGGCAAGCTTGGCAAAAAGATATTCATTGCCAAAGCGGAAATGCTCGCCAGCAGCACAAGCGTTATAATATGGGGTTGTGTCTGCCGATCAAAGAGGCGAGGGGGATCAAATGAAGTCATACCCCAGCATGCCGTTAAACGGTGTCATCGTCCATATGAAAACGTGAAGATTTGCAAATTTGCAGATATGTATTTGCAGAACTTTGCAAATTTGCCGAATTTAGCTTTCCGTTACGATGGGATGTAGGTAAAACAGGCGCAAAGTTTCAAGAGGGACATTATGAAAGACATACTTCAAGAACTAGAAGACCGTCGCGCCACAGCCCGCCTTGGTGGTGGTCAAAAGCGCATCGATTCACAACATGCCAAAGGCAAGCTCACCGCACGTGAACGGATTGATTTGCTGCTGGATGATGGCAGCTTTGAAGAGTTTGATATGTTCGTGGCGCATCGCTGCACAGATTTCGGCATGGAAAAGCAACGCCCTGCAGGGGATGGTGTTGTCACGGGTTGGGGAACGATTAACGGTCGTATGGTCTATGTCTTTTCCCAAGACTTTACCGTGTTTGGTGGATCGCTTTCTGAAACGCATGCGCAAAAAATTTGCAAGATCATGGATATGGCAATCCAAAATGGGGCGCCTGTCATTGGGATCAACGATTCTGGTGGGGCCCGTATTCAAGAAGGCGTTGCCTCTCTCGCAGGCTACGCAGAAGTGTTCCAACGCAATATCATGGCCTCTGGTGTGGTTCCTCAAATCTCTGTGATCATGGGCCCCTGTGCCGGTGGCGCGGTCTATTCGCCTGCCATGACCGATTTCATCTTTATGGTCAAAGACAGCTCTTATATGTTTGTCACGGGTCCAGATGTTGTGAAAACAGTCACCAACGAAGTTGTTACCGCAGAAGAATTGGGCGGGGCGTCTACGCATACGAAAAAATCCTCTGTCGCCGACGGCGCGTTTGAAAACGATGTCGAAGCTTTGGCCGAAGTGCGCCGCCTTGTTGATTTTCTACCGCTCAATAACCGTGAAAAGCCTCCTGTACGTCCCTTCTTTGACGAACCGGGCCGCATTGAGGCATCATTAGATACATTGATCCCCGACAATGCAAACACGCCCTACGACATGAAAGAGTTGATCCACAAGATTGGCGATGAAGGTGATTTTTATGAAATCCAAGAGGATTTTGCTAAAAACATCATTACGGGTTTCATGCGCCTCGAAGGGCAAACTGTGGGTGTGGTTGCCAATCAGCCAATGGTTTTGGCGGGATGTTTGGATATTGATAGCTCGCGCAAAGCCGCCCGCTTTGTGCGGTTCTGTGATGCCTTTGAAATTCCGATTTTGACCTTGGTTGATGTGCCAGGTTTCTTGCCAGGGACGTCCCAAGAATACGGTGGCGTGATCAAGCATGGCGCGAAATTGCTCTTTGCTTATGGCGAAGCTACGGTTCCCAAAGTGACGGTGATTACCCGCAAAGCCTACGGCGGTGCCTATGACGTGATGTCCTCAAAACACCTTCGCGGCGATTTCAACTATGCATGGCCGACGGCGGAAATCGCGGTCATGGGGGCCAAAGGAGCGACGGAAATTATCCACCGCGCTGATTTGGCAGATGCTGAAAAGATTGCACAACATACCCAAGACTACGAAGATCGCTTTGCGAACCCCTTTGTGGCGGCGGAAAAAGGTTTTATCGACGAAGTGATCCAACCGCGCAGCACGCGACGTCGGGTCTCACGGGCCTTTGCCTCCTTGCGCAACAAGAAGCAACAAAACCCATGGAAAAAGCACGACAACATTCCGCTTTAGGGGTCTATCAATTGCGCGTCACACGAAGGGGTCAATATGTTTGATCAACACAAAATAGAAGATTTGGCTGCCTCGCAGCAGATTAAATCATTGGACATATCGATGTTTGATGACGGCGATGTGTTCAATTTGGTGTTGCAAAGATCAGAGGTTTTGTTTGACTTTGATAAACCTGGGGCCCTCATTCGTGCCTTTACGAGTGGGGATCGCGCGCCTCTTCTTGCTGCGATCCAAGGCAAGCAAGATGTTATCATCCATCGGACCTTGGCGGTTCTGAGGGCTGAATATGAGGCGCTGAAACCAGTGTTGAGCAAGCTGAACATGACGCGGATTGCTGACATAGGCTGTGGGTATGCCTTTTTTGACTACTTTGCTCATACGGACTTTGGATGCGATGTCGTCTTGATTGACATTGAGGACAACGACAGCACACATTTTGGTTTTGCGCAAAATGCGGCCGCCTACACGTCCTTAGACAAGGCCAAAGCGTTTTGTGTGGCAAACGGCGCGCCGAGCGATAAAATCACAACGATCAACCCGAATGATCAGGATCTGTCGGTAATTGAAAATGTCGACGTGGCTGTCAGCTTTTTATCTTGTGGATTTCATTACCCAGTCTCCACCTATGACGCGTTTTTCCGCACACAAGTGAGCCAATCAGGCGCCTTGATCTTGGATGTGAGAGACGCACGCGCAAGCGATCAAATCGATGCGCTTGTCCAAATTGGGCAAGTAAGCCGCCTTTGGAAAGGCGAAAAATGGCAGCGTGTTGTTGTCAAGAAACCTATTTTTTCAGAAGAAAAGTGACCTTAGAAAATGGCTCTTCCTTATATGATGAAACATCGTGGATTTCCCGGACGTGTTCCGGGGACGGATTTTCACTTTGTTGTTCGTCGCCCCAATCCTAAAGGGGCGACACCCCTCAAGGCGTTAGAGCGGTTTCGCGATCGCAAGCCGGCGGATAAACGCGCGGATACCGCCTTTGTTCGCGCTTTGATGGAACATTTTTGGGATCAACCCTTTGAGAGGGGCAACCTAGATGCGGGGCGTTTGAGCTGGCTCTTTGGTCGTGAAGTGAAACCCTTAGACGCCGAGACATTTGACCCAACAGACTACGAAGCGATGTTGGTATTGGACCTTGATTTGATCAAGGCCAATTTCCCTGACGCTTTCGACCCCGAATAAGAAAGGAACAGATACATGTTCGATAAGATTTTAATTGCCAACCGTGGTGAAATTGCCTGCCGTGTGATTAAGACGGCGCGTAAAATGGGCATCAAAACCGTTGCTATCTATTCAGACGCCGACAAAAACGCCCTTCATGTGTCCATGGCCGACGAAGCTGTCCATATTGGACCGCCCCCTGCCAATCAATCCTACATTGTGATCGACAAGGTCATGGATGCCATTCGTCAAACGGGCGCGCAAGCGGTTCACCCGGGCTATGGGTTCTTGTCTGAAAACCCAAAATTCGCCGAAGCTTTGGCCGCAGAAGGTGTTGCCTTCGTTGGACCACCTGTTGGGGCCATCGAAAAAATGGGCGACAAGATTACGTCCAAGAAAATCGCTCAAGAGGCGAATGTCTCCACGGTTCCAGGCTATATGGGCTTGATCGAAGATGCAGACGAGGCTGTCAAAATTTCCAATGAAATTGGCTACCCTGTCATGATCAAAGCCTCCGCTGGTGGCGGTGGTAAAGGAATGCGGATTGCGTGGAACGATGACGAAGCACGCGAGGGGTTCCAATCCTCAAAGAACGAAGCAGCAAGCAGCTTTGGCGATGATCGTATCTTTATCGAGAAATTCGTCACCCAGCCACGCCACATCGAAATTCAGGTGTTATGCGATGGCCATGGCAACGGCATCTACCTTGGTGAGCGTGAATGTTCTATTCAGCGCCGCAACCAAAAAGTCGTCGAAGAAGCGCCAAGCCCGTTTTTGGACGAAGCCACCCGCAAAGCGATGGGCGAACAAGCCGTCGCTTTGGCCAAAGCGGTTGATTACGCGAGCGCGGGAACCGTTGAATTCATCGTGGATGGGAACAAGAATTTCTATTTCCTTGAAATGAATACACGTCTTCAGGTGGAACACCCAGTGACCGAATTGATCACAGGTGTTGATTTGGTTGAACAGATGATCCGCGTTGCAAATGGCGAAGCGCTGAGCATCACACAGGACGATGTCAAATTGAACGGTTGGGCGATTGAAAACCGTCTCTATGCCGAGGATCCCTATCGCGGCTTCTTGCCCTCTATCGGCCGTTTGACACGCTATCGCCCACCTGCCGAAGTGACCCTAGAGAGCCATGTCGTACGCAATGACACAGGTGTCTATGAGGGCGGTGAAATTAGCATGTATTATGACCCGATGATTGCCAAACTCTGTACATGGGCGCCCACACGTGGCGAAGCTATTGAACAGATGCGGATCGCTCTTGATAGCTTTGAAGTTGAAGGCATCGGACATAACTTGCCCTTCTTGTCCGCCGTGATGGATCATCCAATATTTATCGAGGGGACCATGACGACGGCCTTTATCGCCGAAGAATATCCAGACGGGTTCCAAGGGGTCGAGCTACCAGAGGCCGACCTGCGCCGCATCGCTGCGTCAACAGCGGCGATGAACCGAGTGGCGGAAATTCGTCGCACCAAAATTTCTGGCCGCATGGATAACCACGAACGCCGCGTTGGGGATGATTGGGTGGTCTCTTTGCAGGGACAGTCCTACGCAGTCAGCATTGCCGCAGACCCGAATGGATCCACCGTCACATTTGAGGATGGCACGAAACTGCGTGTCTCTGGGGATTGGACCCCGGGCGATCAATTGGCCAATATGACTGTGGACAGTGACCCATTGGTGATGAAAGTCGGCAAAGTCTCGGGCGGGTTCCGCATTCGGAGCCGTGGCGCTGATATCAAGGTCCATGTGCGCAGTCCCCGCCAAGCGGAATTGGCGAAACTGATGCCAGAGAAGCTGCCGCCAGATACGTCTAAAATGCTTTTGTGCCCAATGCCGGGATTGATCGTCAAAGTTGACGTTGACGTCGGTCAAGAGGTCCAAGAGGGTCAAGCGCTCTGTACTGTTGAGGCGATGAAGATGGAGAACATTTTGCGTGCAGAACGCAAAGGTGTCGTCTCCAAGGTCAATGCCGCAGCGGGTGACAGCCTCGCCGTAGATGACGTCATCATCGAGTTCGAATAATAGCCGAAATTCAAAAACGCCTTGCCTCATGGGGCGGGCGTTTGTTCCGATAAGGAAAGCACTATGACTCAGGATAAAAATACATGGCGCAAGATCGCCGAAAAAGAACTCCGTGGGCGTCCCGTTGAGGATTTGACGTGGAATACACTGGAAGGCATCCCAGTTCAGCCGCTCTATACCGCTGAGGATACAGCGGATTTGCCACATATGGGCACGCTGCCGGGGCATGAACCTTTTACCCGTGGGGTTAAGGCAACCATGTACGCAGGACGCCCTTGGACGATCCGCCAATACGCAGGATTTTCAACGGCTGAGGAATCCAATGCATTCTACCGTCGCGCGTTAGATGCAGGTCAACAAGGTGTCTCTGTTGCCTTTGATTTGGCAACCCACCGCGGCTATGACAGCGATCACGAGCGCGTTGTCGGCGATGTCGGCAAAGCGGGTGTGGCTATCGACAGCGTTGAGGATATGAAAATCCTCTTCGATGGGATCCCATTGGACAAAGTGTCAGTGTCGATGACCATGAATGGTGCGGTTATTCCCGTTTTGGCTAATTTCATTGTGACAGGCGAAGAGCAGGGGCATGATCGCTCTGTTCTCTCAGGAACCATCCAAAACGATATCCTCAAAGAGTTTATGGTGCGTAATACTTATATTTACCCACCAGAACCCTCCATGCGGATCATTGCGGATATTATTGAATATACCTCAAATGAGATGCCGAAATTCAATTCGATTTCAATCTCTGGCTATCACATGCAAGAGGCAGGCGCGAATTTGGTTCAGGAATTGGCCTATACGCTTGCCGATGGTAAAGAATACGTCAAAACCGCCATGGCGCGGGGCATGGATATTGATAAATTCGCTGGCCGCTTGTCGTTCTTTTTCGCGATTGGCACGAACTTCTTTATGGAAGCCGCCAAGTTGCGGGCCGCGCGGTTGTTGTGGCATCGCATCATGGATGAGCTGGGCGCGAAAGATCCTCGTTCAAAAATGTTGCGCACACACTGCCAAACCTCTGGTGTGTCGCTGCAAGAGCAAGACCCTTATAACAACGTGATCCGTACAGCCTATGAAGCGATGTCTGCGGTTTTGGGCGGGACACAGTCGCTGCATACCAATGCTTTGGACGAAGCGATTGCCTTGCCCACAGATTTCTCGGCCCGCATCGCGCGCAATACGCAGCTGATCTTGCAAGAGGAAACAGGCGTGACCAATGTGGTCGATCCGCTGGCCGGTTCGTATTACGTTGAAAAGCTAACGGCAGATTTGGCCGATGCCGCGTGGGAGTTGATCCAAGAGGTGGATGAGATGGGCGGCATGACCAAAGCGGTTGCCTCAGGAATGCCCAAACTTCGCATCGAAGAAACCGCAGCTCAGCGTCAAGCAGACATTGATCGCGGAACCCAAGTGATCGTTGGTGTGAATAAATATCGTCTTGAAAAAGAAGATGACATCGACATTTTGGATATCGACAACAATGCAGTGCGCGAAGGTCAAGTGGCACGGTTGAAACAAATCCGCGCGGATCGTGATGAGGCGGCTTGTGCGGCTGCTCTTGATGAGCTCACCCGCCGCGCCAAAGAGGGCGGTAACCTATTGGACGCAGCTGTCGAAGCGGCACGCGCCCGTGCTTCAGTCGGAGAAATCTCAATGGCAATGGAAAGCGAATTTGGCCGTCACCGCGCCGAAGTGAAAACCTTGGCAGGTGTCTATGGGGCCGCCTATGAGGGCGACGAAGGCTTTGCCACGATCCAAAAGGACGTTGAGAGCTTTGCCCAAGAAGAAGGCCGCCGCCCGCGTATGTTGGTCGTGAAAATGGGACAAGATGGCCATGATCGCGGTGCCAAAGTGATCGCCACTGCTTTTGCGGATATTGGCTTTGACGTTGATGTCGGCCCCTTGTTCCAAACCCCTGAAGAAGCGGCACAAGACGCCATTGACAATGATGTTCACGTGATCGGCATTTCATCACAAGCCGCAGGGCACAAAACATTGGCGCCTGAATTGATCCGCGTTTTGAATGAACGCGACGCAGGGGATATCTTGGTGATTTGTGGCGGTGTTATTCCACAGCAAGATTATGATTTCTTGATGTCCTCAGGTGTCAAAGCGATCTTTGGTCCGGGAACAAACATCCCCAAAGCTGCCAAAGATATTCTGGACCTGATCCGCGCTGCGCGCGGCTAATAAAAAAGGGGGCTTTGCCCCCAATGTTGGGGCAGTGCTGCCCCAACCCCCCAGCCTCCGGCAGGGATATTTTTCAAAAAGAAGAAGTTAGTCTTCGACAGGGTTGCGGTTCCGCGCAATGATGAGTGCGGTATAGCCCAAGATTGCAGAGACAATGGAGCCACTCAGAACGCCCAAACGGGTTTGGTTCATCAGGTCCGGATCCGCAAAGCTGAGACCCCCGATAAAGAGCGACATAGTAAAGCCGATCCCTGCGAGGCAAGCAACACCATAGACATGGAGCCAATTCGCGCCTTGGGGCATACGTGCAAGTTTCAGTTTGACCATTGTATATGTGATCCCAAAGACACCGATTTGTTTACCCAAGATGAGACCTAAGGCGATCCCCATTGGAAGAGGTGAGATCATATCGCTGATGGAGAGGCCGCTGAGAACGACACCCGCATTCGCGAAAGCGAAGATTGGGATGATCACATAGAGCACATAAGGGGTGAGCGCGTCTTCTAGGCTGTGAAGCGGTGATTTGCCCCATTTATCCTTGAGTGGGATAAAGAAGGCTGTGATGACACCTGCAAGCGTTGCATGGACGCCAGATTTTAGAACGAAGAACCACATGATCACACCGAGCAAGATCATCGGCGCCATGCGGTGTTGGCCTTTGAGGTTCATCCAGAGCAGACCTGCCATTGGAATGAGCGCAAGGAACAAGTAGTCGATTTTTAGTGAGCTTGTGTAGAATAGCGCGATGATGATGATGGCGCCTAAGTCATCCAGAATGGCCAAAGTGAGCAAGAACACTTTGAGCGAGGAGGGCAGGCCTTTGCCAACAAGAGCAAGGACACCAAGCGCAAAGGCGATGTCTGTTGCCGCTGGGATCGCCCAACCGCCGACTGTCGCGTCGTTTCCAAGGTTGAAATAGAGGAAGACCAAAGCTGGCATTGCCATACCGCCAACGGCCGCCATCCCAGGGAGGATGATATCCGATGGGTTCTTGAGTTTGCCCTCGGTTATTTCGCGTTTCAGCTCAAGCCCGACCAAGAAAAAGAAGATCGCCATCAACCCGTCGTTGATCCAGAGGATCAAAGGTTTGGCCAGACCTTCGCCATTCAACGTCACAGAAAGTTTTGCGCCAAGAAAGGCGTCATAAAACGTGAACAGGCTCGAATTGGCCACAACCATGGCTAAGACCGCAGACAGCATTAACAAAATACCGCCGCTTGCCTCGTGTTTAAAAAATTTGTCCAAGGAGCGTAAAAGCATAAATCCACCTATTTTTGTCAGCAATTTGTAAAATGGCAGATTTTCCACAATTTCCAAGAGGCTAATCCGTGTAAATTGCAATAATTTGGTATCTATTTCCCAGTTTTTTCACTCTTTGGGATAATTCGTTTAAATTCATGCATTGAGTTCCGTATATAGTTAGATGGCCATAAAGGAAAAGACATGCTCGCACTAGATCACATTGCAATATCTGCTGAAACTTTGGATCAAGGGCGGACATTTGTTGAGACCGCGTTCGGTGTGACGCTGTCTGAGGGTGGGAAGCATCCCAAGTTCGGAACACATAATTTATTGCTGGGTCTGGGGGATGTTTACCTAGAAGTAATTGCAGTTGACCCTGTTGCGCCAAAACCTGAGCGGTCACGGTGGTTCAACTTGGATAATTTCTCGGGGGAGCCGAGAGTCACGAATTGGATTTGTTCCACGCAAAAACCGAACCGAGTGATCGGCAAAACGCTCCCTGGGACGGGGGATATGGTTGATGTGACACGGGGCGATCTGACTTGGGACATTACGGTGTCCAAGGCTGGAACCTTGCCCTTCAACGGGTTTGCGCCCGCGATTATCCACTGGCGCGATGCAGAGCCTCCCGCGCGCCGATTACCAGACGTTGGATGCCGATTAAAGCGGCTGCGCATTCGCACACCTCATGCAATTACCTTGCGTTCTTTTGCATCGCCCTTATTCTCTGATCCCAGAGTGGAAATTATGGGCGCAGAGGTGGCATCATACGAACTTACGCTGAGCACCCCAACAGGGGACAAAACGATCAGGTCTTAATCCGACCGGCCCAGTCTTCGGATGTGGCGGCGATTGTTGGCCTGTGGAATGATGTGATTGCGAATACGGCGATCACCTTTACCACTGAGCTTAAGACGCATGCAGGCGTGTCCGAGGATATTTTGTGCAAAAATACCCCCGAGTATAACGCATTTTTGGTGGCTGAGGGGGACAGTGGTCTCCTTGGATTTGCAACGTTTTTTCAATTCCGAAACGGACCCGGTTACGCCAAAACGGTCGAGCATAGTATTACCTTGGCTCCACAGGCGCGCGGGCAGGGGGTTGGGGCGCGTTTGCTAGACGCACTCTGTGATGAGGCAAAGCGGTACGGAGCGCATTCGATCTTTGCAGGAGTGAGTGGCGAAAACCCCAAGGCCGTCACATTTCATCACAAACAAGGGTTTCACCATGTTGCAACCTTGAAAGAAGTCGGTTTCAAGTTTAACCGTTGGATGGATTTGGTTTTGATGCAAAAAATATTGTGATCCCTCTGAGGGCCTGACGTGATAGAATAGGGTGCATATATGTCGATTTGGCTAAGAATTTCCGAAGCTTTGGCAGCCTTGACCAAAGGCGAGGGCCTCTATGCGGTTTTTGATCGGCTGTCCTCTCCTCCTGAGAAAACAGTGGCGTTTACCATCGCTGTGATCGCTCTGGGTGCGAAAATGGCCAAAGCGGATGGTCAGGTGACCAAAGACGAAGTGGTCGCCTTTCGGCGCGTGTTCTACATTCCAGCCTCCGAAGAAGCGGGCGCAGCGCGTGTGTTCAATTTGGCCCGCCAAGATGTCTCAGGTTTTGATCATTATGCGCGGCGCATCACCAAAATGTTTGGCGCAGGAAGCGATACGTTGAACGACCTTCTCGAAGGGTTGTTTCATATTGCTATGGCGGACGGGTTTTATCACCCCAATGAAAACAAGTTCTTAGAAGAGGTCTCTGGCATTTTCGGCATCAGTGAGGCCCATTTCAAAACCTTGCGGGCGCGTCATGTTCCAAATTCGGACCCAGATCCCTTTACGGTTTTGGGGATCAAGGAAACGTCGGATTTGGATGTGGTTAAATCTGCATGGCGCCGATTGGTGCGCGAAAGCCATCCCGATATCATGATGGCGCGCGGGGTTCCCGAAGAAGCGGTTAAGTTGGCCGAAAAAAGGCTTATTCAAATCAACCGTGCATATGAGGCCATTTTGGCCGCTCATACTTAGGAATGCGGATCGCGACCTATAACGTTGAATGGTTTAATGACCTTTTCGATGATAACGACCGTCTCCTCTTGGATGATCAATGGTCTGCTCGGTATAATGTGACAACACGTCAGCAATCCGACGCACTCGGTGCGGTGTTTCATGCAATGGATGCGGATGCGGTATTGGTGGTTGAGGCGCCCGATCACAGTAAACACCGGAGCACTGTCAAAGCGTTAGAGCATTTTGCCGATCATTATAGATTGAGGACCAGTAAAGCCTGTATCGGATTTCCAAACGATACACGCCAAGAGATTGCGCTGCTCTATGATCCGAGCAAAATGTCCGTTCGTCATGCGCCGATGGCCTCTGTCACAGCGCCACAATTTGATCAGGACATCATGATTGAGTTTGAGGGGGGTGAGGGCGAAGAGCGCTTTACCTTTTCCAAACCACCGCTTGAGTTGGTTGTTTCGCCCGTAAAGGGAACACCTTTTCGCCTGATTGGCACGCATATGAAAAGCAAAGCGCCGCATGGCGCTAGCGACATAAGTGAGGAAGTGCGCATTGCTTTGCAAAACAGACGCAAACAAATTGCACAAGCGATTTGGCTGCGCCGGCGCGCTGATCAGGTCTTGGCGGGTGGTGAGGATCTGATTATCCTCGGAGACGTGAATGATGGGCCAGGACAGGATGTCTATGAGGCGTTCGTGGGACAGTCTTCGGTCGATATCCTGATGGGGCCTGTTGGGTCCGATGCAAGTCTGTTTGATCCAAGTATCGCCAAGAGCAAAACAGACTCCATTTCAACAGCGCGATTTTTCAAACGGGAAGAGAACCAGTATTTAGAGGCATTGCTCGATTATATTTTTGTGTCGCAATCGATGTTAGAGCGGAACCCGAAATGGACAATCTTGCATCCTGACGCAATGAGCCAAGACATTGATATCCCTGATTTGAGCGAGAACTTACGCCTCGCCTCGGATCATTTTCCTGTTCTGCTGCAGTTGGGTGAGACGCCACCTTAAGGCGAATCGATTAATCTGAGAAAATTGAAAACGTGGTTAATTGGTGCCCATTTGGAAACAACCCCAATAAAACGCCAAGAATTGTTCACTAATTTGCGGAAAACTTTAACAAATTTGACCATCCATACAAAAGTGTATTTAACTGTACTAAAGTATATTTGGAGAACTGGGTTATGATTGCAATTGCGGTGATTTTGCCGATCCTACTTGGATGGGGCGTAATGGAAGTAGCAGGCGTTTTTGACGAAACGGACACGAGTGACGGCGCCGACAACGGAACGGACACACCCGTTGAAGACGAAGTGAACGAAATCTCGATGGGCCCTGCGGCGAATGACGTTACAGGCACCAATGCAGACGATCTGATCAAAACATTTAGAGGAAACGACACCGTTTCTGGCGGCGTTGGCTCAGACACGATTTATGGCGGCGTTGGGAAAGATGTTCTCAACGGCGGCGTTGGCATTGACCTGATTGAAGGTGGCTACGGCGACGATGAAATTAACGGTGAAGTTTTTGCCGACGTCCTAGGTGGTGGTGATGGGGACGATACGATCACTGGTGGTTATGGCGAGGATTTTATTTTCGGCAATAATGGCGATGACATCATTGCGGGCAACGTAGATAACGATGTTCTTTTCGGTGGTGGTGGTAATGATGAAATTTCTGGTGGCAAAGGTGACGATATTTTATCAGGCGCTTTCTTGGAAACAGAACCCTTTGATGATGTAGATGGATTTGTGGATACGACGGCGGAATTTTTTCTTGCGGCAGCCAAGGCTGGTTTGGCTTATCCTGATGCAACCACTGATGAACTTTTGGCGACTGAATATTTTGATGACGTCGCTGATTTGCAAATGGCTGAAGACGATGGTGCAGACACGCTTTTCGCTGGCGAAGGGAATGATACCTTATATGTCGGCGCAACTGACTGGGCCAAGGGGGGTATGGGCAATGATACCTTTATCCTAACAGAAGCTGATCCAGATGCGCAGGCAACTGTCGCTGATTTCACAGAAGAGGATACAGTCCAAGTTTATGTTCCACGGGGTGTATCAAATCCAGAATTGACAATTGAAACGTCTGGTAGTGATGCGATTTTGAATGCGGATGGACAACCGATTGGAACGTTCATTGGTGCGGCAGGTGTTCTAACGTTAGAGCAAGTCTCTATCTTTGGAAGCACTGCCACCGATACGACAACGACGGAAACTGATGCGGCGGAAGCGGTTGTTACTGCATAATCGTTTGGGCCAAACTGTATAGTTGACCATCCTGCAATAACAAAAAAAACCCGCTCAGATCAGAGCGGGTTTTTCTTTTAGGTATAGGTTACCTTGATGCGTTTCGCGCCCAGAACGGTTCCCAAGGAATTGAGCCGCGCATTTGCGACTTCGCCGAATAAATCTTGGGAGGCCTTCGGCAGCAAGAGCGCCAGAACACGGCGTTGTTTGTTCCAATCGAGAGAGGCATTCTTGTCCCAGAGCATCGCCCCCAAACGCATCGCCGCGCCCAAGACCTCGGCTTGCCGTAGCTTGCGATCTGTTAGCAATCCAAGCACCTCTTGAAGCCGCTCTTCCCCCCTTTGACCGCGATATCGATGCAGCAAAGACAGCCCCAAGAAAACCCGCTCTTCGTGGTTCAATCCGCCCAAGTTAGAGCGGGTTATACTGTCAAAACAACTCTCCGCTCTGTAATCGGGATGGGCGCGCCAACTGACGTCATGCAAATGACAGGCCGCCCGCACCAGACGCAAAAATTTATAGTCTGCATTTGGAAACAGAGGGCTTACGAAAAAATACAGATCTTTCCCAAACCCAGGAATGCGCGCGTCTTTCTTTTCGGAAAACTTGCTCGACTCGATCAAAGGGTCCCGATCTCTGAGTTTTTGCGGCATCTGTTCGTAGAGCATACCTTCACGAATACCAAAACTCGAAATCGCAACGCTTAGGGGTTTAAAGGTTTTCAATAACCGCTTGAGAACTTCGCTTGCGAGAGGCAGCAAATTCATACGGGCAGAGGATATACCACACAGCTGGCGCAGCTCCTCTAGGTCGCTTTGCTCGATAAAGGTGATGGTCTCTCGTATGTCTCTTGGAGACATTTCATATTCATGCAAAACCTTTAGGGGATAATCGCGCCGATGCATATCAACACGTGCAAAGGCCCGCCAAGAGCCTCCAACCAGATACATTTGATCTTGATCGGTGCCTATATCTTGCGCCATGTCTTCAATCGTGGACTTGATGAACTTGCGGCGTCCTTCTTTGCCCCCCTTCATATCAGCGAGCTTGAGAGGGCCCAAATCAGACGTGGCTCGTTTGCCAATGGTGCGATCTGTAATCTTGGCTAATTCCATGGACGAGCCGCCGATGTCACACATGATGCCATCCGCGTCTGGCCAGCCTAGCAACACACCTTGGGCCGACAGGCGCGCTTCTTCGAGACCGTCAATGATGTGAATGTTCACACCTGTTTGCTCTAACACGTCCTGACAAAACTCGGGCCCATCCTGTGCATCCCGAACAGCCGCCGTTGCAACAGCCGTCATCACGGGAATACCCATGGCTGTGGCGAGCTTGCGGAACCTGATCATCGAGGACAATGCGCGGTCCCGTCCTTCGGGGTGTAAAACACCCGTATTCATCAAACCCCGACCAAGCCCACACATGACCTTTTCATTATAGAAATAGGCAGGAGATCGAGCAGCTCCATCAAAGACCACAAGGCGAACCGAGTTGGACCCAATGTCAACAACGGCGACTTTGCTCAGGTGGCGAATAGAGGGATCGTCAAACAGCGGTTGGGCAAAAGGGTCCCATTGTGCATGTTTATGAGGAGGGGTCAGGTTCACATCTGATCCTTTCATGTCGAATCTGTATAAGGGTAAAGCTTGGTCAACTTATTGGTCAATCCACATCAGGCTTTGAGAGAACCTGTGCGACAAAACTGCGCGTTAAGGCACGCTTTTGCGCGAGCGCGGTTTTATCCAAAAGGGCGACTGTGTCTTGGACGGTTGCAAAGCTCCGCTCCAAACGTGTGACAAGATATTGCAACACATCTGGCGTTGGAAATATCTGGCGATCAGCAAAGAGTTTAGCCAAAAGCGCAAAAAACAAAGCGTCATCGGGGTACTCAAGCGTGGCAAGGCGCGCCCCTTGAAGGCGCGACAAGAGATCCTTGAGTTCAAGTCCCCAAGAGGCCGGTGTATTGCGTCCAGTGAAAAGCACGGCTTGGCCTTCTGAGGCAGCCAAATTGTGCAAATGGAAGAGCGCTGTTTCGTGATCAGGTTGACCGGCTACCTTATGGACGTCTTCGACAGCGATTGGCCCCGTTATCAAGTCTGGCACCATGTCCGGCATCAAATCCTTGGCCGCTATGATCTGCGCACCTGATTGTTCGGCCCAGACATAGGTGAGGTGCGTTTTTCCTGATCCAGTGGGTCCACAAAGGATATGCTTGCGAGAGGGCCAATTTTCCCAGTCCTCGATCAACGCAAGAGCAAGCGCGTTTGATTTGGACACAAAGAAATCACCACGCCCCAAGGCCGTACGGATGGGAAGGTCAAATGCGAGCTGCTCTGCCATTAGTCGGTGTCTTGACCAGAGATGCCCTGATAGAGGCGGCTATTGAGGTAGTGAGACGAGGCAAAGCGCACAAACACACCAATGCTTGCGGCAACAGGGACCGCAATCAACATTCCTATAAATCCAAATAAGGTTCCAAAGACGGAAAGGGCCAAGAGCAACCACACAGGATGCAATCCAACAGAGCCGCCCACCAGCTTTGGTGTCAAATAATTCCCCTCGATGATTTGGCCTGTGAAAAAGATACCAGCAATCAAACCGACGCTGAGCCAATCGCCCCAGAATTGGAACAGGCCCAACCCAATCGCAAGGGCGCCGCCCACGAGAGACCCCACATAAGGGATAAAGGTGATCAAGCCTGCGAAGGCCCCAACAACGAGCCCAAAATCAAGCCCAACGAGCATGAGCGCGGTGGCGTAATAGCCCCCCAAAATCAAACAGACAGAGCCCATTCCGCGGACAAAGGCCGAGAGCGTGTCATCAACTTGCGAGGCGAGATGGCGAATGACAGGGGCGTGATCGCGAGGAATCATGCTGTTGACTTTGGCAATCATATTGTCCCAATCCAAAAGCAAGTAAATCGCGACAACGGGCGTAATCACAAGAAAGGTCAAAATGCCGAGCAAGGATGCGGCCGAGGAGAGGACCTTGGCCAAGAGCGCTCCACCGCGTTCTTGGATCGTTGCGCCGATCGAGGTTAAGGCTGTGCTGACGGCTGAATTTTCATCCTGAAGAGACGGGAAGTTTTCTGACAAAAACGCCTGAAGGTCGCGGAATAACTGAGGCGCAATATTGAAGAGGTTGATTGATTGCTGAACCAAGGTCGGCAAAATCAACAAAACCATGATAACGAAAATCAACAAGGCGGCAATTGCGATAAGCGCCGTTGCCATGACACGCGACAAACCCATAGCTTCTAATCGGTCTGCAACGGGATCAAGGAAATAGGCAATCGCCCCGCCAACCACAAACGGCAACAACACGTCCCCCAAGTACCAGAGCAACACTGCCGCAATAAGAGTGGCCACACCCCAATATTTTGCTTGTTCTCTTACAGGAAGCGCCATCAATTTACCCTCGTCTCTGTCGTGCTCTACACATCGGGTAAACGGCCCGCTGTTTCAAGTGGAAAACAACAAGGATTAGCTTGTATCGCGGCTTTTCACTCGCTAAACCCGTGTGAAACATGACATGAAAGAGGTCCGCCCAATGCGCCTGTCCCGCTATTTTGTACCCGTTCTCAAAGAGAACCCCACCGAAGCCCAAATCGTCTCGCATCGCCTGATGCTACGCGCTGGCATGATCAAACAGTCAAGCGCGGGGATTTATTCTTGGTTGCCGCTTGGGTTCAAAATGCTGCGCAAGCTTGAAAATATCGTGCATGAGGAACAGGCCCGCGCGGGTCACATCGCCATGTTGATGCCGACCTTGCAATCCGCGGATTTGTGGCGCGAAAGCGGCCGTTATGATGGCTATGGCGAAGAAATGCTGCGTATGAAGGACCGTCACGATCGCGACATGCTGTTTTCGCCCACGGCTGAAGAAATGTTCACGGATGTGTTCCGTAGCCACGTGAATAGCTACAAAGACTTGCCCATGACGCTCTATCAAATCCAGTGGAAATTCCGCGATGAAATTCGCCCACGCTTTGGGGTGATGCGGGGTCGGGAATTCCTGATGAAGGATGGCTATAACTTTGATTTGACCAAAGAAGACGCGCTTCATGCCTACAACCGCCACTTGGTGAGCTACCTGCGCACCTATGAACGCATGGGGCTTCAGGCTATTCCGATGCGTGCGGATAGTGGTCCGATTGGCGGCGATTACACACATGAATTCTTGGTGCTTGCTGAAACAGGTGAGTCTGAGGTGTTCTATGATAGCAAAGTCACCGATATTCAGCTTGGTAAACGCGAGATTGATTATGATGATGTCGCGCAGTGTCAAAGCGTAATGGAAGAATTCACATCGCTCTACGCGCGCACGGATGAAACCCATGAACCTGATCTATTCGATCAAGTCCCAGAAGAGCGCCGTCGCATTGCACGCGGCATCGAAGTGGGTCAGATTTTCTATTTCGGCACACAGTATTCCGAACCTTTGGGGGCCACTGTTGTCAACGAAAGCGGCGAGCGCACCCCTGTTCACATGGGAAGCCATGGCATCGGTGTGAGCCGTCTGTTGGGGGCTCTGATTGAGGCCAATCATGATGACAATGGTATCATCTGGCCCGAAGGTGTCACACCGTTCCATTGTGGAATTGTGAACCTGAAACAAGGCGACGAGGAGGCCGATGCCGCCTGTGAGGCGCTTTACAAAAGCTTGACAGCCCTTGGTCTAGATCCGCTCTATGATGATCGCAAAGAACGCGCAGGCGGCAAATTTGCGACGATGGATTTGCTTGGCTTGCCATGGCGGATCACAGTGGGTCCACGCGGTTTGAAAAATGGCGTGGTCGAAGTCACCTCACGCCGCACTGGTGAAAGCGAAGAGATGACGCCAACGCAAGCCGTTGAAAAGATTTCTAATAATTACGCAAACCTCTAATGTTTGTACGGGCTGCCTCTCTTTGCATTTCACTTGGCTGTGGGGCAGCCTTTTCCCAATTTCCTGAATTCTCACAGCAATATATCCAACGCCTAGGCGGGGCCGTTGACGAATTGGCTATTGTTGTGCGCGACTTTGATGCCTCGGCTAAGGCCGAAGGGTTGAGCCGCGATCAAGCTTTGGAACAACTTGTTGGGACTGGGTTTTTAGAGCGACGTCGCACGGATATGATCCGTAGCTTTGATCGATATGAAAAGCTGAGCTCTGATTTGTTCCACTTGGAAACGGCTAATCAATTTCAACGGGTGTTTCAGCTGTCTCGCTTTACGGACCGCGATATTGCCCGCCGCGCTTGGGCCGTTTTTGTGCCTGCGGTTCCCTTGTCGTTGGCAGGGATCAGCTTTGCCTTAGCGGGATTTGCAGCGGCCATGCTGTCAATTATAGCTGCACGCCGTTTTTGGCGCGCTGCCCGCGCCCCATCTTAACCCTGTTTGGTAATATCGTAGAGCTCTAATATCTCAATCGGAACGATGGAGAGGGCGCGTTGGTGCGTGGCCGCCAAATTGACCAAAGGCGCGCATCCTTCGTCATGGGCTTGTAAGAAGCGCGCCGCACAGAGGCACCATGAATCCCCCGGTTTTAACCCAGGAAACATTGAATTCGGGTTTGGAGTCGTGAGGTCATTGCCCAGATATTTCGAAAAGGCCAAAAATTCAGCCGTCATGAGCGCACAAACCGTATGCGAGCCCGTATCTTCGATACAGGTATTGCAGGCTCCGTCACGAAAAAATCCCGTCAAGGGCGTAAAGGAACACGGTTCGATGGGGTCCCCAAAAACATTTACGGGTGGGTCTTTTTGCATAGACGCCTCAATTATAAAACTATGAACTTCTTTGAACGTTGTCTGCGTGTACTCGCGATGAGACAGCAAGGGAATATATCCATCGGTATAGTATTTCGACGAATGCTTTATGTATGGTTGAATTTTAATACGTTTGTGAGGGGAAAATAAGCGTAATTTTGTCTGAATTTAATTAAAGAAAATCTCTTATTTAGCTAAATTTGTCCAAGAGCCGTTGCATCGCCGACTTGGGTGCCTCTGGTGCGGACTCTTTTGTTTGTTCAGGTTGCTTTGTTGAAGCGGGCTTCGACTTGGTCTTGGGCGGATTTGGGTTCACGCGCAAGGCGACGGCATTCATAAATCCTGCATTATCCCCATCCGCCAATTTCACCGCCCCATCAGAGAGGCCACGGACCAAATCATCCAACCAGCCTTGTTCTGCCTTGGCAAAGTCATTGAGAACATAGCTTGCAACTTTGTCCTTGTGACCGGGGTGTCCAATTCCGAGCCGAACACGATCATAGGCCTCGCCGATGTGTTGATGAATAGAGCGCAATCCATTGTGACCCGCATGTCCGCCCCCTGATTTCACGCGGCATTTGCCAGGAGCCAAATCCAATTCATCATGGAACACAACGATATCTTGGGACGCAAGCTTGTAAAACCGCATCGCCTCGCCAACAGATTGACCAGAGAGGTTCATGAATGTCTGGGGTTTAATCAGGATAACTTTTTCCCGTCCCAAGAGACCTTCGCTAATCTGCGCTTGAAACTTGGACTTCCAAGGGCCGAACCCATGATCCGATGCAATCTGATCAAGCGCCATAAAGCCAATGTTATGACGGTTTTGCGCATATTTCGCGCCGGGGTTTCCAAGGCCTACAAAGATTTGCATGGGGTCGCTCTTTCGTTGGGTCGTGTTGGATCCATATTAAAGGCATAAAAAAAGCGGAGACAATGCTCCGCTTCTTAATTTTGTGTCAGAAGGACTTATTCTTCTGCTGCCGCTTCTTCACCGGCGTCTTCTTCTTCGTCATCAGATGCGGCCAAACCAGCTGGCGCAGAGATGTTCGCAATCACAAAGTCACGATCGATTGTCGGGCGTGCACCTTCGGGAAGGGTGACGTTTGAAATTGTGACAACGTCACCAATTTGCAAACCAGCCAAATCAACAGTGATCTTTTCAGGGATATCACCCGCAGTTACAACCAATTCGACTTCTGGACGAACGACTGTCAAAACACCGCCACGCTTGATGCCTGGTGCGTCTTCTTCGTTGATGAACTCAACTGGAATGAACAAGTTCACTTTGGATGTGCGACGTAGGCGCATAAGGTCCAAGTGTGTTGGAAGGTCTTTAACAACATCGCGCTGAACGTCACGGCAGATGACGCGGACGTCCTCGTGGCCTTCAACTTGCAAGTTGAACAAAGTTGACAAAAAGCGGCCTTGCTTTAGGCGCTTTAGCAACACGTTGAATGGGATTTGGATCGATACGGGATCTTCACCACCACCATAAACAACACCTGGTACCATTCCGTCGCGACGTGCTTGACGAGCGGCGCCCTTGCCTGTCCCCGAACGTGCGACTGCTACAAGATTTGGAATCTCTTTAGCCATTTTAATTCTCCAATATATAAGGGTGGGGTTCCTCCAAGGCTGTAGCCCCACGTGAAGCCGCGCGTATAGACCAGATTCCCTTAAATGGAAAGGCTAAATTTCCAAGAACGCCCTTGGTTTTGTCGTCATCTATATCTTGTCAGATTACATGAAAACTGTATGTGAGGGATATGAGAATTTTATCAGAAATCAACCTGTCCCGTCCTGTTATTCCCGCATTCATGTTACTGGGTGTGATGTGGGGCGGATTTGCGGCCTATGTTCCCGAAATCAAACATATAATTGGGGCAAGTGACGCGGCCTTTGGATCGGCGATGTTGATTGCGGCCCTTGGTGCAGTCTCGGCAATGTGGCTCGCGCCGTTTCTGGATAAGGCACTGTCGCGCTTTGCGGTTGTGGCTTTGATGATCCTAGCGGGGCTTGCCTATTTCATTCCGGCGCTCGCAGGCAATATAGCCGTGTTCACTTTGGGCATGGTTTTGGTCTCGGCATTCTCGGGGACAGTGGACGTCATTATGAATGCACGTCTTTCGCATATCGAAACCGAACATTCTGTGTCCTTGATGGGTCTGAATCACGGGTTGTTTTCTTTTGCCTATGCCGCCTCATCCATTGTGGCGGGCCTGTTTCGAGGGCAAGACATCTCGATGGGCGGCTTTGCCATTGCTGTGATGAGCGTGGCTCTGATCCTTGCTTATTGGGCAGGGCCATCAAACGCGGACCCTCAGAGTACAGAGGCTGATGAGGGACAAACTGAGGTAACTGTTGCTTTGGGTGTCGTGATCATTCCTGGATTGATCATCTTGATTGCCTTTTTAACGGAACAAGCAACCGAGGCATGGTCCGCGCTTCATATCGAACGGGTCTTGCATGTATCGGCCGAACTCAGCGCGCTTGGCCCTGCGATTTTGGGCGTGACGATGGGGATTGGCCGCTTGGCTGGGCATTATGGGATGAAGTCGCTCTCCGAAACCAAAGTCGTGAATTACGCGGCGTGTATCACGGCGACCGGGGCCTTTTTGGCGGCGTGGTCCGATGGGGCGCTGGGTGTTTACCTTGGATTTGGTCTTCTTGGGGCAGGGGTCTCGGTTATGGTTCCGATGATCTTTTCCTATGTTGCCAAGGAAACCCCGTCGCATTTGCGTACCAAAGTTATTTCGCGCGTCTCCGTCATTGGATATGCAGGATTTTTCCTCGGCCCTCCAACCATGGGATTCTTGTCTGAAATCGGCACGCTGACCTTGTCATTTAGCTTTGTCGGAGTGCTCTTGTTGTCGGTGCCAATCCTCTTGTGGGTCGAGACGCGCCGCTAGCGCCACTCGTTCCCAAAATTGTCTGGCAAGAGCACCGTCTGACGGCCAACTTCGGACATTGATTTATGCCCACAGAGCGCCATAGAGATATCCATTTCCTTGTGAATGACATTGAGCGCATCTGTGACACCCTGTTCGCCTTTGGCCCCAAGACCATAGATAAAAGCGCGTCCGATATAGGTGCCTTTGGCCCCGAGAGCGACGGCTTTTAACACGTCTTGGCCTGAACGAATGCCGCCATCTAGATGAACCTCAATCTTGTCGCCGACGGCCTCCATAATAGAGGGCAGAGCTTTGATTGAGCTGATCGCGCCATCCAGTTGACGTCCACCGTGGTTTGACACGATGATTGCATCGGCCCCAACCGCAAGCGCCATCTTCGCATCTTCTGCATCCAAGATACCTTTGAGGATAACTTTGCCGCCCCATTCATCTTTGATGCGTTTGATTTTGTCCCAATCAAGCGTTGGATCAAACTGTTCCGCGGTCCAGCTCATAAGGCTGCTTGGGTCCGAAATGCTATCTACATGCCCGATGATATTTCCGAAAAAGCGGCGTTTGGTGCCGAGCATCTGCAAACCCCAGGACCATTTCGTGGCTAGGTTCGCCATCGTTTTCAATGTCAGCTTGGGTGGCGCGGAGAGGCCGTTCTTCAAGTCTTTGTGGCGTTGCCCCAAAATTTGCAAATCAAGGGTGATGACCAAGGCTGAGACCTTCGCCGCTTTGGCACGCGCAATCAGCCGTGAGACATAATCTGTGTCGCGCATTGTGTAGAGTTGAAACCAAAAGGGGGCTGAGGTGTTTTCGGCCACATCCTCAATAGAGCAAATCGACATTGTTGACAGCGTAAAGGGAACACCGAATTTTTCCGCCGCTTTGGCCGCTTTGATTTCGCCATCGGCGCATTGCATACCCGTTAACCCTACGGGCGCAAGCGCCACAGGCATAGCAACATCTTGGCCAATCATCTGGCTCTTGGTTGAACGACCGTCCATATCCACAGCGACCCGTTGACGGAGGCGGATCTCATTGAAATCGGACGTATTTTCGCGAAACGTCTGTTCCGTCCAGCTTCCGGATTCGGCATAGTCGTAAAACATCTTTGGCACGCGGCGTTTGTAGATCCGCTTGAGGTCATCAATGTTGGTAATTACGGCCATGGCTCTGATCCCTGTCTTGCATGTGGTTATATTTATTTACCAATTATCTCTAGATTGCAATTGGAATTATTGCAGACGTGAAAAACCCGCTGAACCGGGGTGCAGCGGGTTTATGTTGAATTTGAGTATTTTTGCAAAGATGAAGAGGCTTAGGCGCTATGTGCCCCATCTGCGAGCGATTTGACAAAGGCCAAAACCTCAGCAGGAGATTTGCCATTGGCGATTTCATTGACGATTGCAGAACCGACAACAGTGCCATCCGCAACAGCCGCGATGGATTTTGCGGTTTCAGGGGTTTTGACGCCAAAGCCCACGATGATCGGCAGGTCCGTTTGTGATTTGATGCGCGCCACTTCGGGGGCGACATCGCTTGCTTGGGCTTCGGCGGCGCCTGTGATCCCTGTGATGGAGACGTAATAGACAAAGCCCGAGGTGTTTTCCAAAACCTTGGGAAGGCGCTTGTCATCCGTTGTGGGGGTCGCAAGGCGGATAAAGTTGAGCCCCGCGTTTTGGGCCGGAATGCAGAGTTCGTCGTCTTCTTCGGGGGGGAGGTCAACAACGATCATGCCGTCGATCCCAGCCTCAATGGCATCCTTGAGAAAGGCATCAACGCCGCGGCTGTAGATTGGGTTGTAATAGCCCATAAGAACGATTGGCGTTGTGTCATTCGTCTTGCGGAAATCGCGCGCTAGTTGCAGCGTTTTTTCAAGGGTCATGCCCGCCTCAAGCGCACGTTGGCCTGCAAGCTGAATTGTGGAGCCATCCGCCATAGGGTCCGTAAACGGGAGGCCTAATTCGATGATGTCCACGCCCGCCTCAGGCAGCCCTTTGACGACCTCAAGTGAGGTCTCATAATTGGGGTCACCTGCCATGACATAGGTAACAAAGGCCTTTTTGTTGGCGGCTTTGAGCTTTGCAAATGTATTGTCAATGCGTGTCATGTTTGGATTCCCTAGATGTGTGGTCCCCCGTGTGCCCAATATTTAGAGGAAAATCAATGGAGATCGCTGCGCTTTATATCAAAATGTTAGAACGCTTTGCCTGTCGCGCGTTTTGAGTATTTGGGCAAAGCTGAAGACAAGAGTTGCGCAGAGTTTAGCGTGAGGGGTGCATAGAGCATTGCGAAAGGTGCGAACTGAGACTAGAAGCATGGAAAATTCTGATAGGAGGCCAAGATGGGCTTTAAGATGGGAATCGTGGGTCTTCCGAATGTTGGGAAATCCACTTTGTTTAACGCTTTGACAAAAACAGCCGCAGCACAGGCGGCGAATTTTCCATTTTGTACGATTGAGCCGAATGTGGGCGATGTGGCCGTGCCAGATGCACGTTTGGATACATTGGCCGCGATTGCAACATCCAAGCAGATTATCCCGACGCGCATGACATTTGTGGATATTGCTGGATTGGTCAAAGGTGCCTCTAAGGGTGAAGGTTTGGGCAATCAGTTCTTGGCCAATATTCGTGAAACCGATGCGATTGCTCATGTCTTGCGCTGTTTTGATGATGGGGATGTGACCCATGTGGACGGACGCGTTAACCCCGTCGAAGACGCTGAAACCATCGAAATGGAATTGATGCTGGCCGATATGGAAAGCATTGAAAAGCGGCTGGCCAATCTGTCGCGTAAAATCCGCGGTGGTGACAAAGAAGCGGTTGAGCAAGAGCGGTTGTTGAAAGACGCATTAGCAATGTTAGAAGCTGGCAAGCCTGCGCGCATGGTTGACGTTTCCGAGGATGATGCGAAGACGTGGAAGTCGCTTCAGCTGTTGTCTTCAAAGCCCATTCTTTATGTGTGTAATGTGGATGAAGGCAATGCCGCCACTGGCAATGACTACTCCGCTGCGGTTCAGAAAATGGCCGAAGAGCAAGGGGCCGCGTCGGTGATTATCTCGGCTCAGATCGAAGAAGAGATTAGCCAACTCGACGCGGACGAAGCTGAGATGTTCCTCACCGAAATGGGATTAGAAGAAGCAGGCCTCGATCGATTGATCCGCGCTGGCTATGAGCTGCTTCAGCTGGAAACCTATTTCACCGTTGGCCCCAAAGAGGCCCGCGCTTGGACCATTCGCCAAGGGACCGCCGCGCCCCAAGCCGCCGGTGTTATCCATGGTGATTTTGAGCGCGGCTTTATTCGCGCAGAAACCATCGCTTATGACGACTATATCGCCTGCAACGGCGAAAGTGGGGCAAAGGAAACGGGCAAAATGCGGGTCGAAGGTAAATCCTACATCGTCAAGGATGGCGATGTGATGCATTTCTTGTTCAATACTTGATCGGGGGTTTGGGGCCTATGCGCCCCAAACGGTACCTGTGTTCTCTTCTGTTACTTGCCAAAGTTTAACCATGACCTCTTTGTCATAGGCATAGGGCTCCAAGGTGCCTTGACCCACGGGCCCAACAAATTCCATGCGCCCTGTTGGACCATAAAGCGCGCGTTGGTCTAGCCCGTTTTCTGTGGCGCACATAAGCGCGGGATAGGCGCCTTTTTCGGCGCTTTGCACCATGGGCGTTTTCTTCATCAAATTGAAAATGAACTTGGTCAGGGCGCTTCCGCTCGTATCAATAAGCGATGTCGCAGATGATCCCGGATGGCAGACATAAACGCCCGTTGATCCGCCGCTTGCTTTGATGCGATCTTGAAGCTCATAGGCGAACATCATTTGCGCCAATTTGCTTTGGCTATAGGCTGGGTTAGCGCTGTATTTCTTTTCCCAATTCATATCATCGAATTGAATGGTTTTTAGACCCATTTTATACCCAAGGCTTGCTACAACAACGATACGGCCCTTCGAGGCTTCAATGCGGTCAAAGAGCAGAGCAGAGAGGACAAAATGCCCGTAATGATTTGTGCCGAGTTGGCTTTCAAAGCCATCAACCGTATATTTAAGCTTTGGCACCTGAGCGATGGCAGCGTTACAAATGAGCGCGTCAATGCGTGGGGCGGCGGCTAACAACTCCTCAGCGGCGCGGCGCACGGAGGATAAATCCGACAGATCCATGGTGATCGCAGTAATTTCGGCATCAGGCCCAAACTCGTCATGTAGCGCGGCCAGTGTCCTTTGTGATTTCTCAACATTCCTATTGAGCATCACAATCCGCGCCCCTTTGCCAAGCAAAATGCGCGCGGCTTGAAACCCTGTGCCAGAGGTTGTCCCAGTAATCACATAGATTTTTCCGGTGAGATCGGATATGCGCTCAGGTGTCCATCCCTTGGCTCCAAACTGTGTATCTGGCATTCTGTGCATCCTTTTCTGGAGTATCCCTTAATTGCATATACGTGTCTCTCCCGATCAGAAATAGACGAATTGATATCAATTTATTGCCTATTTGTATCAACCTGTTGAAAAGGGAGAAAAAGCCTGCCTATCCTGTCTCATGTTTCAAGATCAGATCAAAGACATCATAGAACGCCATGTGACACAGGATGGTCTCACCGAAACGGGTATCACAGGGGTGCAGCTGTTTCGCGCGACCCAAGCCATTCCCTGTGCCCCTGTTGTTTATGAGCCAAGCGTGATTGCCATCGCGAGTGGGTCCAAGGAAGCGGTGTTTGATGGAACGCGGCATATCTACGACAACAGGCGCTACATGTGCTGTCCGATGTCCATGCCGATCCAAGCAGGCACGCCAGACGCGTCAGAGCAAACGCCTCTCTATGGGGTCTATATCACCCTCAATCAGAGCATGATGAGTGATGTCGCGCTCAAGCTCGACACCCATGGTGGGCTGCGCGGTCCGAACACAGCAATCAAGGGCATTGGGCTTGCACAGTGGGACGATGCTTTTTGTGACGCGCTTTCGCGACTGTTACGGCTTTGTGGCAAAGACGGGGACATTGCGGTTTTGGCTGAAGGGCGGCTACGCGAACTTTATTATGCGATCCTGATGGGGGAGGCGGGTCAATTTGCGCGGCACTCCTTTGGTGTGGGGAATACAGTGGCGCGCTCGATAGCCCATGTGGCGACACATTTGAAGGATCCGATGACAATCGAAGACTTGGCGCATCGCGCGGGCATGAGCCGTGCTGCCTTTCATCGAAAATTCAAACAGGCTACGACGCTTTCGCCCATTCAGTACATTAAGACGATGCGCCTCAATTCAGCAGCCATGAAGATCGCGGAGGGGGAGAGCATTGCCAAAGTGGCGCAGGACGTCGGCTATCTCAGCGCGTCTCAGTTCAGTCGAGAGTTTAAACGTTTGTATGGGCAGGCGCCCAAGCACTGGCAAGACATGCGGCAAGCACCGACGTAATACCGACGCAAAACCGATGGAATACAGATGCCAAATTTGGGGAGATTTTTATCAAGAGAGGCGACAAAATTGATTGCAGATTTTGAAATTTTTCCCCCTTTGCCCTCTTGTCCTTAGTGAATTTCACCGCTACACCCGTCGGCGGAAACGTGGCCGAGTGGTCGAAGGCGCTCCCCTGCTAAGGGAGTAGGCGGGAAACCGTCTCGAGGGTTCGAATCCCTTCGTTTCCGCCACATCCCCAAACGTCATGAAAATTGAGATCAAGCTGTAAGTCTTGCCGACCACGCATCTGTCGCCGGTGTCTAGTCGAGG
>CBFHNR010000016.1:34411-60892 GCA_965657215.1 uncultured Paracoccaceae bacterium | reverse complement strand
AGCGGCACACGTTCGCTGACCTTGATGCCTTGCTTTTCCATCATGGCAACTTTGGCAGGGTTGTTTGTCAAAAGCCGAATGGTGCCGATGCCCATATCCTTGAGAATCGTCGCACCAAGCCTGAAATCGCGTTCGTCATCCTCAAACCCAAGGCGGTGATTGGCCTCAACTGTGTCATAGCCTTGATCTTGAAGCGAATATGCACGCATTTTATTTGCAAGGCCTATACCGCGGCCTTCTTGGTTCAAATACAATAATACACCGCTGTTCTGTGCGCCCATTTCTGACAATGCCGCACGAAGTTGTGGTCCACAATCGCATTTCAAGCTCCCCATGACATCGCCCGTAAAACAGGCAGAGTGCAATCGAACCAGCACAGGGTCGCGCCGATTGGGACGGCCAATTTCCATGGCATAATGTTCGTCGCTCCCGTTGTTGGGGCGAAAGACATGCAAGCGGCCTTGGGATGCAGCCGTTGTTGGGAGGCGTGCGGAAACAATGTCCGACAACATATTTGTTTGCTGCAATCGGGTCTGAGCGGCCTCATAGCTAAGGGTGGTCAAATTGTGCGTGGCGGCAAAGGCCAAGGCATCTTTGATTTCACAAAGGATTGCCGCGGGTAAGAGCTGTGCTGATTTGATAAGCTGGATTGCCGCCCGCGCGGGGGCGGGGGTGCCATCCCAAACCCCTTGAAAGGGACCTTTGAGGGGGGTGTTGAGGTCTTGGGAAGGATCGGCAACAGCCTTGATCCATGACAATGACTGCCCCTTGGGAATAGCGAGACGCGCGATATCTCCATCCATGACAAAGGTTTTCAATGACTCGGCACGACGCGCGGTTATTGCCAAGGTCAGTGATCCCAAAGCCAGCAGGTGTTGAAATTTATCTTCTGTCAGGGTTTCTGTTGGAAAGACGACAACCGAAGGCGTTCCAGTCAGTACCACAGGCACGCCCATGCGTAAATCAGCCCGCGCGCGTCCTAATTGCTCTGTGATGTTTGGCCCAAAATGCATCGAGGTATCCGGTTGTTTTCTCATGTTTACGAGGTTTCAAAAGGAATTGAAATACGGCTTTGATGTTTCAGTTCCTGAGCCGTTTGTTTCAAATACATAGAAAACTCACACGAATGTGTGAACGGGCGTGGCTGTCCCTTGAAATAAGCGCATTAGACTTTCATCTTAGTCTCAAGACAGGAGGGCGTCATGGCTCATATGAAAAAGATTTTGCTAGTGGATGATGACGAAGATTTGCGCGATGCACTGGCCGAACAACTTCGCATTACTGAGGAATTCAGCGTAGAAGAAGCCGGAGATGGCGCCACTGGGTTAACAGCGGCGAAAGCAGATGACTATGATATCGTCATTTTAGATGTTGGCCTTCCTGACACAGATGGGCGTGAGTTGTGCCGCTTGATGCGCAAACAAGGCATCAAATGTCCGATCATCATGCTTACTGGTCACGACAGTGATGCAGATACGATTCTAGGCTTGGACGCTGGGGCAAATGATTATGTGACCAAGCCGTTCAAGTTTCCTGTTCTCTTGGCCCGCGTGCGCGCCCAACTCCGTCAGCACGAAAATTCTGAGGATGCGACGTTAATTTTGGGGCAATATGTCTTCAAGCCCTCTGCCAAAATGCTGATGACACAGGACGATAAAAAAATCCGATTGACGGAAAAAGAAACCAATATTTTAAAGTTTCTTTACCGTTCGACTGATAAAGTTGTTCCACGCGATACCTTATTACATGAGGTTTGGGGTTATAATGCGGGGGTGACCACGCACACGTTGGAAACCCATATTTATCGCCTCAGACAGAAGATTGAGACAGATCCGTCACAAGCGCGCCTTATTTTGACCGATTCTGGAGGATACAAACTTAA
Organism: uncultured Paracoccaceae bacterium; assembly: GCA_965657215.1. Taxonomy (GTDB): domain Bacteria; phylum Pseudomonadota; class Alphaproteobacteria; order Rhodobacterales; family Rhodobacteraceae; genus JAHEJA01. Next base: position 59,010 of record CBFHNR010000016.1, on the reverse strand, counting down.
TACTTAAGTTACGTTTATTTGAAGCAAACTATTTGCTAAAGTCTATATATCGCAAGATACGAACCCCGCGCATATCCGGGTTAAGATATGCTTCCTCCCTGTTGGACTGGCCCGGGTTTATCCCGGGTCTTTTTTTTGCCAAAAGGAACTGTGGTCCCGGTCCTGATTTGGCGGCGATGTCATTTGGATTGTAAAGCGCACATTTCTTAAGTGACAAGCATCCGCATCCAATGCAGCCATCCAAAGTATCGCGTAATCGTTCTAGATCCTGAATGCGCGCATTAATTTTGGCTTGAAAATGTTGCGAAAGCACTGACCAATCCTCAACAGTTGGTGTGCGATTGTTTGGCAACAGGGCCAGCTGTGAGCGAATCTCTGGTAAGGAAAATCCCAAACGCTGTGTGGCTATGACAAAGGCAATGCGGCGAATATCTGATTTCGCAAATCTGCGCTGACCCGATGCGGTTCTATTCGGGTGAATGAGGCCAACTTCTTCATAATATCGAATAGCTGAAACGGCCATTCCAGTGCGCTTTGATAGGGTTCCAATCGAAATTTCTGGCATCGCAAATAGTCCTTGATCTCAAGTTAACTTGAGGAATTAGGCTTGTCTTTGTCAACTTATTAAGGAGACGAAGCATGACACAAATAATGTTAGAGCACGTAAATATAACCGTCCCAAACCCACATAAGACGGCCAAAATGTTAGGCGATTTATTCGGGTGGAGAATTCGCTGGGAAGGGGCGGGTATGATGGGCGGCTACACTGTCCATTGCGGGGATGACGCTCAATATATCGCGCTTTATGCACCAGAAGACATTTCGGCGGCGGGTGATGCGCGCTATAGCGGTTCTGGTAATTTGAACCACATCGGGATCGTTGTCGCAGATTTGGAAGCTATAGAAACCAAAGTGAAAGCACTCGGATTCACCCCTGTTAACCATGGCGATTACGAGCCGGGTCGAAGGTTCTATTTTGTTGACGACGAGTCCGTTGAATATGAAATTATCGCATATGATTAATTGGGTCTGTCCCCCAAATTAGAGGCATGCTAACACCTAAGAAATTGCTTTGGGAGTTATGTGATGTCTTTCACTCTTGCGACATGGAATATCAATTCAGTCCGCCTTCGCGTTGATCTGGTTGCCGATCTCATGACCCAAGAAGCTCCAGATGTTTTATGTCTGCAAGAGTGCAAATCCCCCGTGGATCAAATCCCCGTTGAGCGGTTTCAAGAGCTTGGATATTCGCACATGGTTGCGCGTGGTCAGAAGGGGTATAATGGCGTTGCGATATTTTCCAAAATTCCAATGGTCGAAGCCGCTGCCGAAGATTTCGCCAACCTTGGTCATGCAAGACATGTAGCGGGAACCTTGGAAAATGGAGTGACCATTCACAATTTTTACGTTCCAGCGGGCGGCGATGAAGCCAACCGTGAAAAGAATGAAAAATTCGGTCAAAAGCTGGATTACCTCACCGAGATGCGGGACTATTTCATCGCCCATCCGCCCGAGAAATCCATCCTTGTGGGTGATATCAACATCGCGCCACGCGAGGATGATGTTTGGGATCATAAAAAGATGCTCAAAGTTGTCTCGCATACGCCAATTGAGATCGAACACTTGGCACAGGTTCAGGCCTCTGCGGATTGGGTGGATATCACGCGCCAAGATATCCCTGATGGATTGCTTTATAGCTGGTGGTCCTATCGAGCCAAAGATTGGGACGCCGCGGATAAGGGCCGTCGCCTTGATCACGTTTGGGCAACCCCTGATATCGCGAGCAAAGCACATTCTTCGCGTGTGCTGCGGCATGTGCGTGGCTGGGAAAAACCCAGTGATCATGCCCCCGTCTTTGCGACCTTTGACCTTTAAAACCCAACCGCGTGACCCATATATAAATCAAGCAATAGCAAGAGAGCCGATATGTTAGAATTAGGACAAAGCCAAACGCCAGATAACAGTGATTTGGTCATCGATGTCACAGAAGCCAATTTTATGGCAGAGGTGGTTGAGGCAAGCCAAACAACCCCTGTCATCGTTGATTTCTGGGCGCCCTGGTGTGGTCCCTGCAAGACGCTTGGCCCACAGCTAGAAGAAGCTGTTATTGCAGCAGGCGGTGCTGTTAAAATGGCGAAGATCAACGTCGACGAAAATCAAATGATCGCCGGACAAATGCGGGTTCAGTCAATTCCAACCGTCTATGCATTCTATCAGGGCCAGCCGATTGATGGGTTTCAAGGGGCCGTGCCGCAATCGGAAATCCAAGACTTTGTTAAACGCGTCGTCGAAGCGGGCGGTGGGTCCGTTGATGGCGGATTAGCCGAGGCGGTTGAGGCGGCTGAGCAAATGTTGGAAGAGGGCGAATTTGATGATGCGGCCCAAACATTTGCGGCGATTTTAGGCGAGGATCCGTTAAACGCCCCTGCTTTTGCAGGCCTTGCACGCAGCCACATGGCGATGGATGATTTGGAACAGGCGGAAGCTGTTTTGAACGGCGCGCCCGCCGAAGTGTCTAGCAGCGTCGAAATCGAGGCCGCCTTTGCACAGTTAGAATTGGCAAAGCAAGCCAAGGATGCAGGGCCATTAGGGGAATTGCTTGCCGCAGTTGAAGCTGATCAAAATAATCACCAAGCCCGATTTGATTACGCACAGGCGCTTTATGCGGCGGATCAAGCTGAAGAAGCGGTTAATCAATTGTTGGACCTCTTCAAGCGGGATCGTGACTGGAATGAGGCTGCGGCGAAAACGCAGTTGTTCACAATTTTTGATGCCCTAAAGCCCAATGATCCCGTCGTCCTAAATGGACGCCGCAAATTAAGTTCAATCTTATTTGCTTAACCCCGAAATCAGGCTAGGTAAGTTCCTATGAGCCAACGTATAGACCTGCCCTCGATCATCCCTGTGTTTCCTTTACCTGGGGCGCTTTTGCTACCTCGGTCGCAACTGCCTCTGCACATCTTTGAACCACGCTATTTAGCGATGATTGAAGATGTCATGAAAACACAGCACAGAATGATGGGTATGATACAGCCAACTGTTTTTCAGGGTGAAGAGCGCTTGCAGACTATTGGTTGCGCTGGTCGTTTGACGCAGTTTTCCGAAACAGAAGACGGGCGGTATATGATCACTCTAACGGGTATATCACGTTATCGCATTCGCGAAGAAGAAACGGGTTTTCAGCCTTATCGTCGGTTTAATGTTGATTGGTCTGGGTTTGAGGCGGATCAAGCGGCCTCAGCGCTCGACAGCGAATTTGATCGCGAGGGCTTCTACAACCTTTTGGCCAAATATTTTGAGGCCCGTGGCCTAACCACAGATTGGGAGGCGATGAAGGACGCGGATGATGAGCTGTTGATCAATTCATTGTCCATGATGCTTGATTTCGAAAAAGAGGACAAGCAAGCCCTTTTAGAAGCCCCTAGCTTAATGACGCGTCGGGAAACTCTGGTGACGTTGATCGAATATAGTCTTCGTGGCGGCGATGCTAAGGAAATATTACAATGACAACAAAGCCTACGTCCGTAATCGACAGACGCATGTTAGAGGCGCTCATTTGCCCGCTGACTCAGGGGTCACTCGAGTATGACGCGGATGCACATGAGTTGATCTCAAAACGTGCAAACCTTGCCTTTCCGATCCGTGAAGGTATCCCAATTATGCTTGTTGACGAAGCGCGGACTTTGGACGCGGATTGATCACTTCATCAATTCTGGCAAGTCACCTGTTAACCCAGCGGCCTCTTTGATAAAGCTACGTCGTAATTTGGGCACCGCGTTAACCAGCCCCATCCCTAAATCACGGCCTAATCGCAAAAGCGGATTGTCGTTGGAAAAGAGTTTGTTGAAGACATCGGTTGCAAAGGCCAAAGCATTTGCGTCAAACCGACGCCATTCTTGATAGCGCTCTAGCACGGCGATGGACCCAAAATCTTCGCCTCTTAATTTGGATTGCACCAGTACGTCTCTCAGGGAAGCGATATCTTTGAGACCAGCGTTCAACCCTTGGCCCGCTATCGGATGCACCCCATGCGCTGCGTCCCCAATCAAAGCGACTCGCTGCGCCACAAAGCGTTCTGCTACGGTCAAATCAAGCGGATAGGAAAATCGCTTTCCCGCTAGCGTGATATTGCCAAGGTATTTGCCAAACCTTGGCTTAAGAACCTCAAGGTAATCCCGATCGCTGAGCGTCATAATTTTAGCCGCTTGATCGTGGCTTTCGCTCCAAACGATCGAGGATCTATTGCCAGTCAAGGGAAGAATGGCAAGTGGACCAGGAGGCATGAAATACTGACAGGCTACGCCCTCATGCGGCAGTTCGTGTTCTATCGCACAGACAAGTGCGGTTTGCGGATAGCTCCACCCTTTGCGTCGGATGCCCGCTCTTCTCGCGATTTGGCTGTTTCGCCCATCTGCGGCAATCACCAGCTGTGCGTTTAATTCTTTGCCGTCGTCACACACAAGGGTCACAGTCGTCCCAGTTTGGGTTTCGCTTAGCACACGGGTGTTGTCGAAATAAGTGATTTTGGCTTCACGTTCGATGGCGGCGAGAAGCGCAGGGCGGAGATGGCGGTCTTCTACCATGTAGCCCATGGGGCCTGCTTCGATCTCGCGATGATCAAAATGCATGAAAAAAGGCGAGGGGCCTTCGTTGGCACGCCCATCGGTAACTTTGATATCCAGCATGGGTTGAGCATTCGCCACAAGATCAGACCAGATGCCAATCCCTTGCATCAACCGTGTCGAGGCAAGCGCAATGGCATAAGAGCGTCCGTCAAAACCCGGTGTCGATTTCGACGCGATTTTTTGGGCATCCACAATCGCAACGGAAAACCCCGCTTGCGCCGCAGCCAAGCCCATGACTGTTCCGTTTAGGCCACCGCCAACGATTACGATATCAAAGTGATCTGTCATACTTCGCAATATGGGATCTTTCTTGGGATTGTCCATGAGCAATACTGACGCTACGCTCATTCTAATGGCAAAATGTGAGGAAAGTGATGTCTGATCAATTTTCGATGACGGCAAGCGAACAAGGGCGGGCAATCCAACGGGGTGATCTAGACCCTGTTGATGTGGTGACCGCGTATTTTGATCGCATTGATGGCGCTGCTGATAGCGTCCGTACATTTACGAAGCTCACCAACGATCGCGCTCTTGCCGAAGCGCAGGCCGCGCGCACCCGTGCAAAGGCTGGATCGCGTTTGTCACCGCTTGATGGTGTGCCAATAAGCTGGAAAGACCTCTTTGACACAGCAGGTTCCGCAACAGAAGCGGGGTCCGCTTTGTTGAAAGGGCGCGTGCCTGATCAAGACTGTGTTGCCTTGCGCAACGCGACACACAGCGGTTTGGTGTGTATGGGGAAAACCCATATGTCGGAATTGGCGTTTTCTGGCTTGGGCCTAAACCCTATTACACAGACACCGCCCTGTATTAATGATCCCCATGCGGTTCCGGGGGGATCATCCTCGGGGGCGGCGACGTCGGTTGCATTTGGGTTTTCCTCTGCTGCGATCGGTTCGGATACGGGGGGATCGGTTCGCATACCTTCCTCTTGGAATGATTTGGTTGGTTTGAAAACGACGGCTGGCCGCGTCTCTCTGAAAGGGGTTGTTCCTCTCTGTGAAAGCTTTGATACCGTTGGACCCTTGTGCAAAAGCGTTGAGGATGCCGCCCACATTTTGGCGGCTCTTGAGGGGCAAAAGCCGATTGATTTGGCGAATGAGCCCCTAGCTGGGCGCCGTTTCGCCGTTTTGGATACTGTTGCATTTGACGATATCCGTGATGAACCCGCCAAAGCCTTTGATCAAGCGGTTCAGAGATTGGCAAAAGCAGGGGCAAGGGTTGAGCGTATAACTTGTGAGAGCGTTGCCGAGGCAATGCCGTTAAGCGCGATTTTGTTTACGTCGGAGGCTTATGGAACTTGGAAACAGGACATCGAAAAGGCGCCTGAGCTTATGTTCCCTGAAATATTGGCGCGTTTCCGAAGTGGAGCCGAGTTTACGGCCGCAGATTATGTTGCCGCTTGGCAAAAGTTGCATGCTTTGCGACAGGCCTATCATGATCAAACCGCTGGGTTTGATGCGGTTCTTGTCCCAACCGCTCCGATTTTGCCGCCAAATGCGCAGCGATTGTTAGAGGATCAAGACTACTATGTGACCGAAAACCTCTTGGCGCTTAGAAATACGCGGATCGGCAACCTCATGGGAACATGTGCTGTGACCTTGCCAACCGATGTGCCAAGTTGTGGTCTGTCGTTGATGGGAAAACCCTTTAAAGAAGAGCATTTATTGCGTGTGTCTTCGGCCGTAGAGAGGGTCTTGAGGGGATAAATATCACACTTGTTTCAATTGATTGCGCTTTTCAGGTCACAAAAACCTCTCTCTGCGCTGCTTTTTCTGGACGAATGCCAATTCTCAAGGTATTCTAATAAAAACAACGGGGCGATATGATCCCGATAATTGAGGCAAATTAGATGTATCCCGAGCGGTTTTCGAACCTTCCGGCCTATGCGTTTCCGCGTTTGCGCGCCCTATTGGATGTGCACGAAGCGGGTGGCGAGGTCATGCATATGACGATTGGGGAACCCAAACACGCGTTTCCTGCGTGGGTTCAAGACGTGCTTGTTCAAAACATCTCTGGCTTTAATTCTTATCCTGCGAATGATGGAACAGATCGATTGCGCGCGTCCATTTCATCGTGGATCGATCGACGGTATGGGGTGAAAACAGACCCTGATAAAAACATAATGGCGCTCAATGGGACACGTGAAGGGCTGTATAATGCGGCAATGGCGCTATGCCCTGAAACAGTAAATGGCAAGACGCCGATCATATTGATGCCTAATCCCTTTTATCAGGTTTATATGATTGCGAGCCTGTCTGTGAGCGCGGAGCCACATTATGTGGCGGCGACACCTGACAATGGGTTCTTGCCTGATTATTCACAGCTATCCCCTGAAATTTTGGATCGTACTGCAATCGCCTACATTTGTTCGCCTGCTAATCCGCAAGGGGCCGTTGCAAGCCGCGCCTATTGGACGTCGTTGATTGCGCTTGCGGGAAAGCATGATTTCAAGATTTTTGCTGATGAGTGTTATAGTGAAATTTACCGCAAGGATCCCCCAGTTGGCGCATTAGAAGTCGCCAATGACATGGGTGCGGATCCTGAGCGTGTGGTTATCTTTCACTCTCTGTCCAAGCGTTCAAACCTTCCGGGGTTAAGGTCAGGCTTCGTGGCCTCAGGACCGGAAAATATCAAACGTATCAAACAATTGCGTGCTTACTCGGGTGCACCTTTGCCCACACCCCTTCAAGAGGTGGCCGCGGCTGTTTGGGATGATGAAGAGCACGTTATCGAAAACAGAAACTTGTACCAAGAAAAATTCGACATTGCCGATGACATATTCGCAGATGTCGCGGGCTATCAAAGCCCAGAAGCAGGGTTCTTTTTGTGGTTGGACGCCACAGATGGTGAGGCCGCCGCTTTGAAATTATGGAAAGAAACAGGCGTTCGCGTTTTGCCAGGTAAATACCTGTCCAAAGAGACAGAGACAGGAAATCCTGGAGCGCAATATATTCGGGTCGCACTTGTGGCCCCAAAAGAGCAAATGGCACGAGGGCTTTTGCGGCTTCGTGACTGTTTGTACACATAAGAGGCAAACATGGCATATCATTCAGCGCGTAGCAGAGATCCTTTGATCGATAGCACAACTCAAGCCGTTTTGGAAAAACGAGGGACTGAGCTCCTTGGGTTTGTCCTGATGGCTGTGGGGCTGCTGTTTACTTTGATGATTTGGTCTTATTCACCAGAAGACCCCAATTGGCTGGCTGCGTCTGATGCGCCCGTTCAAAACTATTTGGGTGTCACGGGTGCCTCTGTGGCCGCCCCATTGTTTTTGATTTTGGGATGGGGAAGCCTCAGCATTGGTATCATCATTATGGGATGGGGATTGCGCTGTGTTTTACATAACGGACTGGATCGTGCGTTTGGTCGCGTGATCTTTGCCCCAATCGCTGTTGCTTTGATGTCTGTATATGCCTCAACCTTGGTCAAAAGCGCGGAATGGACTCATTCCTTTGGGCTAGGTGGTTTGTTTGGCGACATGGTCGTTGGCGGTCTGTTAACCTTTTTGCCTCTGCCGTTGCGCGCTGGGCTCATCTTGGTGTCATTCTTGGCCGCTGTTGCAATGATTGCTCTGATGCTGTTCGTGCTTGGATTTGTCAGACACGAAATACAACGCGGTGTGCATTTCTTATTGCTTGGTTTGGTGATGAGCTATGCGACTGTGATGTCTTATTTAGGCCGCGGTGCAAATGGAGCTATCCGTGCCGCAAAGGATATAAACGAAACGCGTCAGCAACGTCGCTCCCACGACGTCGCCTTTACGTCCGCTCCTGCTACATCAAGTTCTGATCAAGCAATGCCTATTCCACGCGCCCCTGTTGGATCGGATGTGTTGGATGAAACCGATATCGAGTTCCAAGAAAAAACAAGCTTCCTTGCCCGCATGCCTGCACTAATTAAACGTGCCGAAAAGCTACCTGAGCCAGAATTGGTTGAACCCCAAGCGGTGGCTGATGTTGCGGAAATGCCTGGTGATGATCGCATCCAAGCAAAAATCAGCGACGTGATCAAAAACCGCGTCGTGGCGAAAAAGCCCGCGACTGTGGATCAAGAGGCAACTTTGACCAAGGGTCGTGGCCGTGGACCTGATCCATTGGTGCTATCTGAGCGTAAAGAGCCCGTTTTGCGGGCCGAGCCTCAAATGCGCGCAACGGATCCCGTCCCAACAGAAGAAGCGGCAATACAACCAACTGTTGCCGAGGTTGAAGCGCCGCTTGATGCCTATCAAGACAGCTACATGTCCGAGGATTTTGTGCCCGAAGGCTATGATGAGATGGCAGAGCCCATGGGTTATGATGAGCCGTTACAGACAGAGCCCTATGCAGAGGAGTATGGCTCACATGAACCGATGGCTCCCATCCCAACATATGAGCCCAAGAAAATTGTGCAGCCTTTGATGCGCAAACCAATTCAGCCTTCAACACGGGCTAAGGCAGAAGCTCAGCCATCGCTTAAATTCGAAGAGCCAGCTCAAGTCAGCTATGATTTACCGCCTCTCAACCTCTTGATGAACCCAGAGGAAATTGAGCGTCTGCACTTGTCTGACGAAGCTTTGGAAGAAAATGCGCGTTTGTTGGAATCTGTATTGGATGATTACGGCGTCAAAGGGGAAATTGTCTCGGTTCGCCCTGGTCCCGTTGTGACCATGTATGAATTGGAACCTGCGCCGGGTCTCAAGGCGAGCCGAGTCATTGGCTTGGCCGATGATATAGCGCGATCCATGTCTGCCCTGTCGGCACGTGTTTCAACTGTTCCAGGACGTTCGGTGATCGGCATTGAGCTTCCGAATGAAAACCGTGAAAAAGTTGTCTTGCGTGAAATCTTATCCAGCCGGTCGTTTGGCGATGGGGGGCAAAAGCTTCCTTTGGCGCTGGGCAAAGATATTGGTGGTGAACCGATTGTTGCGAACCTTGCCAAGATGCCTCACCTCTTGATTGCGGGAACGACGGGCTCTGGTAAATCTGTGGCGATCAACACGATGATCTTGTCACTCCTCTATAAGCTCACACCTGAAGAATGCCGCTTGATCATGATCGATCCCAAAATGTTGGAATTGTCGGTTTATGATGGCATTCCCCATTTGCTGTCGCCTGTTGTGACAGACCCGAAAAAGGCAGTTGTGGCCTTGAAATGGGTCGTTGGCGAAATGGAAGAGCGGTATCGCAAAATGTCCAAAATGGGCGTGCGCAACATCGATGGATACAACGGTCGTGTCCAAGACGCGCTGTCGCGTAATGAAATGTTCTCGCGCACCATCCAAACTGGATTTGACGATCAAACGGGTGATCCGATCTTTGAGACAGAAGAATTCCAACCAGAAAAAATGCCCTATATCGTAGTCATCGTCGACGAGATGGCGGATTTGATGATGGTCGCTGGCAAGGAAATCGAAGCTTGTATTCAGCGGCTTGCGCAAATGGCTCGTGCCTCTGGCATCCACTTGATCATGGCAACACAGCGTCCGTCTGTTGATGTTATTACAGGCACGATCAAAGCAAACTTCCCAACACGTATTTCGTTCCAAGTGACATCGAAAATCGATAGCCGTACAATTTTGGGCGAAATGGGGGCTGAACAGCTTTTGGGAATGGGGGACATGTTGTATATGGCGGGTGGCTCTAAAATCACGCGCTGTCATGGACCATTCGTGAGCGATGAAGAAGTCGAAGAAATCGTCAATCATCTCAAGGCTTATGGCCCACCCGAATATATGAGCGGCGTGGTCGAAGGGCCCGATGATGAAAAGGCCGATAACATCGACATGGTGCTGGGGCTTGGTGGAAATACTGAGGGCGAAGATGCGCTTTATGATCAAGCGGTTGCAATCGTGCTCAAGGATCGCAAAGTGTCAACCAGTTACATCCAACGCAAACTGTCGATTGGCTACAACAAAGCCGCACGATTGGTCGAACAAATGGAAGACGAAGGTCTGATTTCCGCCGCCAATCACGTTGGAAAGCGCGAAATTTTGGTTCCAGAGCAACAATAACGTGCTGAATTCCGCTTGTCCCCTTCACAGAATTGCGAGGGGACTGGCGCGCGGCGACGCCATTGTTATGTTAGGTTCATGAAGCTAAAAACATATCTTTTTGCGATCCTAATCGCGTTGACATCCGCAGGTACTATGGCGAGTGCAGACAAGTTGTCTTTGAATGCACTGTCCTCCTACCTAAACAGTCTCAAGTCCGTTGATGCGCAATTTACGCAGATCAACGGTGATGGCACTTTGTCCACTGGGCGAATTTTTATCAAACGTCCCGGACGTATTCGGTTTGAATATGATCCGCCAAATGACGCACTTGTCCTTGCTTCAGCTGGGCAATTGGCGATTTTTGATCCCAAGGGGGATGGCGGGCCTGAAACCTATCCGCTGAGCAAAACGCCCCTCTCTTTGATTTTGGCTGAAAATATTAATTTGACACGAGCACGGATGGTTTTGGGTCACTCATATGATGGCAAGGCCACATCGCTCTTGGTCCAAGATCCTGAGTTTCCGGACCGTGGACGAATTAACCTTGTGTTCACGGGTCCTAAGGCGGCCTTGCGTCAGTGGATTATCGAAGACGACTCAGGAAATGTCACAACTGTTATCTTGAATGATGTGAAAACAGGGATGGAATTGGGAGATTCTAAATTCAACATCATGTTGAACGCGCAAAAACGCAAAAAATGAAAAAGGCGCTAACGAGCGCCTTTAAATTTTACCACAGCGTTTCAACTGGTTTCTGTACATATCACCACGGCTTGCCACTTTGCTCGCGACGGTCATGAGCCAGCCTTTTTTGCGATATGATCCACGCAAATACCCAGTCTGGCCTTCGTGATAGGCGAGGTATTGATTGCGTGTATCAGAGAGGGATACGCCTGTGCGCTCTTTGGTATTTTTCATATACCATCCCATGAAATCAGCCGCATCGCGAATATTTGTGCGTCTCGCACCAAAACGACCTGTTGATCTCTGGTATTCTTTCCACGTTCCATCAAGCGCTTGTGAATACCCATAAGCCGAGCTCTGACGCCCGCGTGGAATCACGCCGAGAACATACCGCATAGGAGTCCGTGCATTCGCAATGAATTTGCTTTCTTGGTGGATCGTCGCCATTTGCACGTGAACAGGCACACCCCATTTACGTTCCGCAGCTTTGAACGCTCGCAAGTAAGAGGGACGCTGGTTCACAATCGAACAGGCGTTATCAAGGTTCCTCGGTGCGGAGTTATTAGAAATTCCGCAAGAACCAACTAAAAGGGCCATCGTTAAGATGCGAAGAGTTCTGCTCATCTGCCTCTCGCTATGTTTATTATTTACACCCTTAACATAGCAGAGATTTTGATTTTTCAAAAGCAGCTTTGCCAATAAATGTCTCATGTCGGCGAATTGATGCGGTCTCAATGATAAGAGTTCACCCAAGGTTAACTATTTTATCGATCCGTGGGACAGATTGTTTCCAAGATAAATTCGTTGTTTCATGGACAAATACCCCTTGAACACTGTAATGTGGTTGGGTAGGGCAAGGTGCTATGTTTAAACGTTACGCAAAATATCATTTAGGTCAGGTGGTAAAACACAAGAATCACCCGTTTCGCGGCGTGATCTTTGATGTCGATCCTGAATTCAACAACACCGAAGAATGGTATGACGCGATTCCCGAAGACAACCGCCCAACCAAAGAGCAGCCGTTTTATCACTTGCTTGCGGAAAATGAACATAGCTTTTATGTGGCCTACGTGTCCGAACAAAACCTTGTCGTAGATCAATCAGGTGAACCAGTGGATCACCCCGATATCCCCGATATGTTTGGCCCCTTCATGGACGGGCATTATCCACTTCATTTCCAACTGAATTAATACCCAAGGGCACATCCGTCTTTGCGCGGGTCTGATGCTCCTTCGAGCAAACCTGATGCATGCATGATGATGGATTGAGCGCCACCCATTGGCCCGATTTTGTCATCAACATCGTGCCCCATTTTGAACAGCTGTTGAATGACCTCTGGGTCATAACTCTTTTCGATTTTGAGAACGTCACCTTCGGCGAAACACCGCGGCGCATCAATTGCCTCTTGAGGGCTCATTCCGTAGACATGCGTGTTGGTCAGATAGCGAACGTGTCCTGTAGGTTGATATTGCCCCCCCATAACCCCGAATGAGGTATGAGGTTTCCCATCTTTGGCCAACATACCGGGAATGATCGTGTGCATCGGACGCTTGCCACCTCTGAGCTCATTCAGATGGCCTTCGCTTAGGTTGAACCCAGCGCCCCGATTTTGAAAAAGAATCCCAAATTTTTCACTGGCAATACCGGAGCCGAATCCATGAAAAATTGAATAGATCAATGAAACGGCCATTCGGTCGCGGTCGACGACTGTGATGTAGACGGTATCTTTGTGAACCGCTTCCGTGATTTGCGACACTCCTCGCAAGGCTTTGTTTGGATCAATCAACGCGGCAAGCCGTTTTGCTGTCACTGGAGATAACATATATTCTGTGGCGGATGTGTGCTCTGGATCGGCGATAAACCTGTTGCGTGCATCATAGGCGAGCTTGGTTGCCTCAGCTTCTAAATGTGCGCGCTGTGCCCCCATCGGATCAAGCTCTGCGAGGTTGAAGTGTGACAGGATATTCAAAATCAATATCGCGGTCGCCCCTTGTCCGTTCGGGGGATGTTCAACCAAATCAATGTCTTGGTATGTGCCTGAAATGGGGTCTGTGTAAAATGACGTTTGGTTTTCGAAATCTGAGAGCTGATGCACACCCCCAAGCGCGTTGAGCGAGGACACCATATCCTCTGCAATTTCACCTGTGTAGAAAGCGTCACGTCCGTCCTTGGCAATACGTTTAAGAACCTCTGCCTGACCTGGGGCATAGAAGCTGTCCCCAAGCTTTAGCGGCGCTCCCATATTTGAATAGGTGGCAATTGCAGAGGGGTGCAAATCCTTGGTCATCGTGGCCAAATCAAAGGCGACGCGTGCATGAATTGGAACGCCGTTTTGAGCATAGTGAATCGCGGGGGCAAGGCAATCAGCTATGCCAAGCTTGCCCCAATCCTCACTTAACCGACAAAAAGCATCAATCGCGGTTGGGATTGTAACCGAATGAGGGGACCGCAGGGGAACACTTGTGTGCCCCTTTGATCTGAGCGTTTCAGCACTTAGGTTCGCTGGCGCACAGCCCGACCCATTGAGCGCGTGAATGCCATCTGACCCTGCGGGTGAAAAGAGAACAAAACAATCCCCCCCGATGCCAGTCATTTGAGGCTCGCACAGCCCCAATAAAACGGCCCCAGCAATCGCGGCATCCATTGCATTTCCGCCTTGTTTTAGGATGTCCACCGCAGCTTGCGCCGCCAAAGGGTGCGAGGTCGCGCACATACCATTCTCGGCCCAAACCGAAGATCGTCCCGGAACATAAAAATCACGCATAGTGGTTACCCCTTTTTGGCTGAGATAACAGTATCGCGAAATGGTGTCATAGCAAGGGAAAGAGCCAAGTTTCCCGACGTCGGATATGTGGGGGCAATTTGCACGACGTCGGGAAAAGCCACTCGGCTTGTATGAAAGTGATAGAGGCCTATTGCGGCTAGACTGAGATTGAAAAAAGGAATTTTGGCGGCAACGTTAATTATTGCGAAATTTTTAAGAGCAAATAATTGCGTCCTTTGATGCGCTTATAGCGAAGGGAATCGCAAAGAGTTTGAATTAACCCCAGACCAAAGCCTCCTTCGGGGAGCTGGGCAATGTTAGGAAACCCAATTTGTTTGCGAAAGATCATGTTGGGAATTTCTTGCCCATGATCTGATACCATGATGCATAGGGTAGTCCCCGCAATACGCCACTTGAGGGTACAGGCGACATTGCGCGAGCTGGTGCAACCATGTTCAACAATGTTGTTTGCAACTTCGGCGACGATAATTTCCGTCCGTTGGACCATATCGGAGCATAGACCGTTTTGATCGAGCTCTTCGCATAGTGTTTCTAAGGCTGACCGCACGGTCAAGAAATCCCCCCTTTCAAACACCGTCGAGAAGCGGCCTGAATTATGCAGTCTGTGAGTCATGAATGGCTGAGGGCACATCAAGAAAAATAAAGAAAACTTGGTCCATGCGTGTCAGTTTGAAGACCTTATCGACCATCGGCTGTAGGCTGCACAATTGGATTTCCTTATGGCCAAGGTGTCCTTTGTAAATGCTGACGATTGCCCCCAATCCGCTTGAATCAACGAAGTGAACTGGGCCGAGATCCAAGACGATTTTATCCCCGCTCTCGGACAACGCGGCGTTAACAGCATCTTTGAAATGAACAGCCGCCGCCGCATCGATGCGATCTGTGCAGACTGTAAGAACAGTACAAGTTGGGTGATTGGTTTTTTGAATTTCCATGAATGAACCTTGCGTTGGCAAAAGCGACGTGATGTCATGCTAGACGGTAATCCTTACTTTTGTGTAACGACGTGGAAACAACAGGAGATCGTCATGTCCCAAGTGGTAATTTGTGGCGCAAAGAGAACGCCGATGGCAAGCTTTCAAGGCGAATTTTCGACCCTGACCGCGGCCCAGCTTGGGGGAGTTGCCCTCAAGGCTGCGCTTGAGGATGCAAAAACGAGTAGTGTGGATGAACTCCTCATGGGAAATGTCCTCTCCGCCGGCCAAGGCCAAGCGCCCGCTCGCCAAGCTGGCTTTGCGGCTGGCCTAGGGCAAGACGTCCCTGCGACAACGCTGAACAAAATGTGTGGATCAGGCATGAAATCCACCATGATCGGCTATGACCAATTGGCGCTAGGACAGGCAAATGTCGTGGCTGTTGGTGGCATGGAAAGCATGACAAATGCGCCTTATCTGCTGCCCAACATGCGTTCGGGTGCGCGCATCGGACATGGTCAAACCGTGGATCACATGTTTTTGGATGGATTAGAAGACGCCTATGACAAAGGCCGTCTTATGGGGACGTTCGCCGAAGACTGTGCCGACAAATACCAATTCACGAGAGCCGCTCAAGATGACTATGCGTTGAAATCCCTGTCAAATGCCCTGGAGGCTCAGCAACTGGGAGCATTCGCCAATGAAATCGCTCCGGTCGATTATGATACAAAATCAGGTCACATGATCGTTTCAGAGGATGAACAACCACGCAAAGCGCGGCCTGACAAAATCCCTCATCTCAAACCTGCTTTTCGCAAGGATGGGACCGTCACCGCGGCAAATGCCTCTTCTATATCGGACGGTGCGGCAGCTCTGATTTTGTCAACGCACTCGTATGCGGACGAGAACGGTCTAACGGTGCGAGCGAAAATAATGGGCCATGCGAGCCATGCCCAAGAACCAGGTTGGTTTTCAACGGCTCCCATTCCCGCGACGCAAAAGCTATTGCAGAGGTTGGGATGGACCGTGTCTGATGTGGATCTATGGGAGGTGAACGAAGCTTTCGCAGTCGTTCCCATGGCCTTTATGCAAGAGCTAGCAATCCCGCGCGACAAAATGAACATCCATGGTGGTGCCTGTGCGTTGGGTCACCCGATAGGGGCATCTGGAGCTCGGATAATCGTTACGCTGCTGAATGCTATGGAACGTCTGGATGCAAAACGTGGGATCGCGGCGATTTGTATTGGCGGCGGCGAAGGCACCGCCATCGCGCTTGAAAGGGATTGATTTGAAAACGGTAAACTATTCAGACTTGGAACAGGTCCTTGCCAGTTTAACAGAAGGCGAAACAGATGTGATCGCTTTGATGGCAACGGTCGCATGCGAAGTCCACCATAGCGACGAGCGCTTTCACTGGACAGGGTTCTATCGCGTGACAGAACCTGAACTAATGAAAATAGGCCCGTATCAAGGCGGTCATGGATGTCTTGTTATTCCATTTTCTCGGGGTGTTTGTGGCGCTGCGGCGCGAACACAAACGGTTCAAAGGGTCGCAGATGTTGATGCCTTTCCAGATCACATTGCCTGCGCGAGCTCGACAAAATCAGAACTGGTTTTGCCTGTGTTTAATGCAAAAGGCGACCTGATCGCCGTGTTTGATATCGATAGCGATTTCCCTGATGCCTTTACAGAACAGGATGCACATGAGCTAACACGCATATTAAATGCAATTTTTGCGCGCTAGCTCTTCATCTTTGTAAAAATACTCATGCGCCAAAGGCGAAATGCCCCGATTTTCGGGGCATTTTCAGTTATGCGTTCGGAAGGATCACAATTTCGACCCGACGGTTTCTTTCGCGTCCTTCAGGCGTCAAATTTGACGAAACAGGCTGATCTTCACCACGCCCGATTGCGATCAAGCGCGATCCTGCCACGCCGTTATTCATCAAGATACGGGACACGGACTCTGCGCGTGCCACGGAAAGGCGTTGATTATACCCTGCATCACCAACATTATCGGTGTGACCGATAATTTGAACGTTTGTGTTTGGATAAGATTGTAGGTTCGCCGCAAGTGCGTTCAAATCTGATGTCAAATCAGGACGCAATGTGGCGCTATCTGTTGCAAACAAAATATCTTGGGGCAGTGTGACGATTAAACGGTCCCCAGTATTTTGGATGAGAACATTGTCGTTCCCCATGCTTGATCTGAGTGCAGCCTCTTGTTTATCCAATTCATTGCCGACCAAGGCGCCAGTCCCGCCGAAAATGACCGCACCTTTAACAGCATTTTGACGGCGTTCTTTTGCTGTATCACCTGTCAAAAACCCACCCAAAGCGCCGACTGTTGCGCCAATGATGGCACCATTCTTTGCTTTTTGGTTGTCATTCATTCCAGACCCTGCATCAAATCGCGATGGCGACGTACAGGCACCAAGTGCCACAGTGCAAATGATTCCCAAGGAAAGCGCTCTAGTTGCCTTTTTCATGAAAGACCCTCTAATTTGATTAACTTACACTACTATAACGCGTTTTTAGTGGGTGTACTCTCACAGAAATGTTATTGGCAGAATGCTGCTTGTTTGCCTGTTGAGTGAGGCATGCTAACTTTGTTGCACACTGGTGCGAAAAAGGGCATAGGGACGTATGGCTAAGCAACTTGATTATCATACACTTCGTGAAATTTTTTCGCGGTTTCAGGCCGCCGAAGCGGAGCCCAAAGGCGAGCTGGATCATGTGAATGTGTACACCCTCGTTGTGGCTGTCGCCTTAAGCGCCCAGGCGACCGATGCAGGCGTAAACAAAGCGACAAAAGAGTTATTCAAGGTCGCAGATACGCCGCAAAAAATGCTCGATTTGGGTGAAGAGGGATTGATAGACCACATCAAAACCATCGGGCTCTATCGGAACAAAGCCAAGAACGTCATCAAGCTGAGTAAAATTTTGGTCGAGGACTATGATGGCATTGTCCCCAATTCACGCGCGGCGTTGCAATCCCTGCCTGGTGTTGGGCGAAAGACGGCGAATGTTGTGTTGAACATGTGGTGGAAACAATCCGCACAGGCTGTTGATACGCATATCTTTCGGGTGGGAAACCGCTCTGGTATTGCGCCCGGAAAAGATGTGGATGCTGTTGAGCGTGCTGTCGAAGATCATGTTCCAGCTGATTTTCAGCTTCATGCGCATCATTGGCTTATTCTACATGGGCGCTATCACTGCAAGGCGCGCAAACCCCAATGCGGAACATGTTTGATCCGTGATTTATGTGCATATGAGGAAAAGAACTTATGAAAACTTACCAAGTCGTTGGCATAGGCAATGCGATTGTAGATGTCCTAACCCAAAGCGATGATACTTTTCTAGATCATATGGGCATTCAAAAAGGCATTATGCAGCTGATTGAAAAGGACCGCGCAGAACTACTCTATGGATCAATGGGGGATCGAACCCAAGCTGCAGGGGGATCTGTTGCAAATACGGTTGCTGGGATTGGGGCGCTTGGTTTACGCACTGGATTTGTTGGGCGTGTGAATGACGATGCCTTGGGGCATTTTTATGCGGATACAATGAAAGCTGGTGGGACAGAGTTCTTGAACCCGCCTGTTGTTGGCGGTGAATTACCGACATCGCGCTCGATGATTTTTGTGTCGCCAGATGGCGAGCGGTCCATGAACACTTATCTGGGTATTTCTGCGGAACTCGGTCCTGACGATGTATCGGACGAGGTCGCGCGTAACGCGGAATTCGTATTTCTAGAGGGCTATTTGTTCGACAAGGACAAGGGCAAAGAGGCCTTTGTGCGTTTATCACGGTCCTGTCGTGCCGCGGGTGGAAAAGCGGGTATTGCGATTTCTGATCCCTTTTGTGTTGAACGTCACCGGTCCGATTTCTTGGCTCTGATTGAGAATGAACTGGATTATGTCATTGGCAATGAAGATGAAATTAAATCTTTGTTCGAAACTGATGACCTAGATGAGGCTTTGTCGAAAACTGCAGCGATCTGTCCACTAGTCGTCTGCACTAGATCGTCAGATGGTGTGAGCGTCGTGTCAGAAGGCAGCCGTATTGACGTCCCAGTGGACGCCGTCGTTCCAGTAGACGCAACAGGTGCAGGGGATCAATTTGCGGCGGGTTTTCTATATGGAATTGCCTCGGGTCGTGATATCGAAACCAGCGCCAAAATGGGATGTATCGCGGCAGGTGAAGTGATCTCTCACATGGGCGCGCGTCCAGAACAAGATGTCATGACATTGTTCAAAGCCGCGTCATTGGCATAAAAAGGGCGCTTTAAGCGCCCTTTTTTAATCACCAAGTTTTGCGTGGACCTCATCCAAGTCAATTTCGCCAATTGGCATTTTGTTGGATGGATCGTCAAAATCATATTTGAACAGATCAAAATCCTTTTTGTAGATTTCACGCACCAAATGCATGGAGAGATCGTCAAAGTAATCTTCGACAGGATGCGCGCGCTTGGGTCCGTGACCTTCGCTTTCGTTAAACCGTGGGATCGTGGCGAGATCGACTGTGTGGTTGGTGTCGATGTTGTCTAGCACTTGCTGCATGCCATCGTTGAACTGTTCCGTCCAAAAAATCTTGTTATAGCGGCCGCCATTCACAATGAATGTTGAGACATGCCCAGACATAGCGGACCAGTGAATATCTGGGTCCATCGGTTTGCGATATTTGATGGTATCACGGGCAAACAACAGAAAACGACGGAAGGATTTGATTTGGTCGAACTCTTGTTTCCCATCATCTCCGCCAACTTCGATGCCGTATTTTTGGATGAGGAGCGGAACCAAGTTTCCGCGATAGCGACGGTTATTCCGCTGAATTCCGCAAATTTTGTCAAAGAAGGACGACAAAACACGCGTGTATGGGTTGCGTACACAGGTAAAGGCGTAGGATTTGTTTTGTGTTACGTTTTCTTTGATCTTGGGCTGGCTGTAATCTTGTGCCCATTTGTGAAGACGATCCTTGGAATCGTGGATGTCTCCATCAAAGAATTCTCCATGATCGGAGTAAAACATAATCTGTCCAATCGTTGAGCAGGCGCATTTTGGAACGACGCGGTACACAACGCTTTCGGACTCTGTCATCCAAGTACCTGGAAAACCCATACTGTTACCTTCTTGTTTGTATCTCTACTTTTTTACGTCTCTACTATGGAAAGTTGAGCCCAAAAAGGGAATATAGTGACAACTAAGGTGAAATTGGCGCAAAAAGGTGCAAAAATAACGCCTTTTCACAAACCAGGACGACTTGAATGGCAAAAATCGCATTTATTCTTTTGTGTCACAAAGATCCAAAAGCAATAATTCAGCAAGCAAATCAGCTAACAGCCGTTGGCGATTACATCGCTATTCATTTCGATGCGCGTGCCCCACAGGAAGCTTACCAAGAAATTGTTGAGGGTGTGAAAGACAACCCAAATGTCACGTTCGCGAAAAAGCGGATAAAATGTGGCTGGGGGGAATGGTCTCTCGTGCAGGCCACGCTCCATGCCGTTGAAGCCGCATTACATAGCTTTCCCAAGGCGACACATTTCTACATGGTGTCTGGTGATTGTATGGCGATCAAGTCTGCTGAATATGCATACGACGTCTTGGATCGAGACGATGTCGATTATGTAGAAAGTTTTGACTTCTTTGAAAGCGATTGGATCAAAACAGGCTTCAAAGAAGAGCGCCTGATCTATCGACATCTGTTCAACGAACGGACCCAGAAATGGTGGTTTTATAAATCTTTTGAATTGCAACGGAAATTCAAAATAACACGGAACATTCCGGAAGACCTACAAATCCAAATTGGATCGCAGTGGTGGTGTCTACGTCGTCGAACGGTTGAAGCCATCTTTGATTTCATTTCCAAACGCAAAGACGTGATACGGTTTTTCAGAACAACTTGGATTCCAGATGAAACATTTTTTCAGACAATGGTGCGCCATCTGATCCCTGGAACGGAAATTCGCTCTCGCACACTGACGTTTTTAATGTTTTCTGACTATGGCATGCCGGCGACGTTTTATAACGACCACTATGATTTGCTGCTCGCACAAGAACATCTTTTTGCCCGCAAAATTAGCCCAGGCGCTTCTGTTCTAAAAGAGAGGCTGGGTCGGCTCTATGCAAGTGGACGGCAGGATTTCGCGATCTCTAACGAAGGTCGAAGTCTGTACAAATTTCTAACGCAAAAAGGTCGAATTGGCCGTCGGTTTACGCCAAGGTTTTGGGAAAATGAGAGCTCGATTGGTCGTGAGCGCGAACTCTTAATCGTTGTTTGCAAAAAGTGGCACGTTGCCAAGCGGTTCCTTGATCAATTGCGCCCGCATTTTGACTTCCCTGTGCTCGAATATATTTTCAACGAAGACGCGGCTGATCTTCCTGATCTTGGGGGTATTCTCTCCAGTCAAAACAAAAAGGCACGACACCGACGCGCTTTGATGAAAATGTTGTTTGAATACTATAACACGCAACGCATGGTCATTTGCGTCGATCCGGCGAACCTGCCTTTGATGGATGATTTTTGTTCTGACCGTTCAAAGACACGGATCTTGGAAATAGAATGTGCCTTTGATGACGAATATCTGATGGGACACGCCAAGAGGGTCGGACTTATTGCGGATCATACGCCTGTTGAGACGATCGTGCGTCTCTTGCCGAGTGTCCGCAATGATCTGCGATTTGAAACGGATCAATTACGTGACCGTGAATATGACAATCACTATCGTATCGTCCAAAATGGTCCTCGCATAAAAAACATCGAACAACTTGCTGGATTTGCTGATCTTGAACCCGGCGATGCCGAGGCTATTGTCGAACAGGACTGGCTATTCTCTGACTAAAGGTGCCCTATGAGCTATCATTACGATCCTGAAAATGTGTTTGCGAAAATTCTACGCGGCGAAATTCCAAACAAGACGGTTTTGGAAACAGAACACACATTGGCGTTCGAGGACATTCAGCCAAGCGCCCCTGTGCATGTGTTGGTTATCCCAAAGGGCGCCTATGTCACCTATGACCATTTTGCCCAAGACGCATCCGACGCGGAAATTGTCGATTTTACACGCGCCATCGGTGAAGTGTGCAAAATTACTGGTGTGCAGCCAAGCGCTGGCGGAATGGGATTTAGAACAGTCTCCAATGCAGGCGAAGCGGGCGTTCAAGAAGTCCCACATTTGCACGTGCATGTCCTAGGAGGCCGCGTCTTGGGTCGGATCGCATCGAAAGCATGAGATGACTGACGCCTTCGGCGAGAGTATTTTGGCAAAGATGAAATTACTTGGCTTTTGTCAAAGACAAGAAGACCTCTTCTAAATCGGCTTGCTCAGTTCTGACATCCATGATCGAAATGCCATTGTCACGGACAAAGCTGAGCACGTCATCGGCGGAGATTTCGGACATGTTATACGTCAGAACAAGAGCGCCGTCTTTTCTTAGGGTTGAGGTGATTTGGTCATGTTGTGGGGCGCGCTCGATCGGGGACTGAGGTTGGATAACCATTGATTTCCCATCGACTTGGGCGAGAAGGCTGCTTGTTTTGTCCTGAGTGACAAGTGTGCCCTTGTTGATGATGGCAATTTCATCGCACATTTCCTCGGCTTCTTCGAGGTAATGTGTCGTGAGGATAATTGTCATTCCCAGCTCTTCGTTCAGGCGTCGCACATTACGCCACAGCATTTGACGCAATTCGATATCAACACCCGCTGTGGGTTCATCAAGGACAAGAATATTTGGGCGGTGAACCAATGCTTTGGCAAGCAACAGTCGACGGCGCATGCCCCCTGAGAGTGTGCGAGCATAGGCGTGGGCTTTGTCCGTTAAACCAACAAGCTCAAGAATTTCGTCACTTCGCCGTTGAGATTTGGGAACTCCGTATAGGCCAGCTTGGACTTCTAACGCACCGCGGGGCGAAAAGAAGGGGTCCAAGTTCAACTCCTGAGGCATAACGCCAATGGCGGCCCGCGACTGTCTGGGGTTTTCGTCTTGATCGAAGCCCCAAATGCGAACGGAACCTTCGGTTTTGATAACAAGACCTGCAAGAATATTGATCAGCGTCGATTTACCTGCGCCATTGGGACCAAGCAGGCCGAAAATAGAGCCTCTAGGGATGTTTAGGTCGATGCCAGTTAAAGCGGATTTAGCAGGCGACCCCTTATCAGAGCCATATGTTTTTGTGAGGCCTTGAATTTCTATTGCATTCTCGGTCATTGCAAGACTTGCTCCTTGGTGGCATATCGCTCATAAAGCGGAATAAAGCAGAACATTGCAAAAGGAAACGGTCCTATGTCTACGACAGCGCCTGAAACGAAAATTGTTGACGCCTATCGCATTGCCTGTGACGGGGGCGAAGGTGCCCTTGGTCATCCTCGTGTTTGGTTGCAAATTCCTGAAACCCAAGGATGGGTCGAATGCTCTTATTGCGACTGCAAAATGATCCACAAGGATTTCGAAGGCAAAGTTTAAGCCGAGCGAAGGCTATCCCAACAACATAACAGCGGATGAACATTTCATCCGTTCACGTTCCCTTTCTCCGTGCACGTCGAAATATCCGTTCAGGTTGGTTCCTGTCCAAAAACGGATCAATTCCCCATTGTTGAATTTGCCATTTCCAACGACAGTGCCTGTGTCCTGTTCAAACCAGCTGAACAAGGCTTGACCGCTGCGCCCATCATCGCAACTTACGTCGCTTTGTCCCATCCCGAACATCGTGCGCCACCATGTGCCTTGGCAAATTGCACCAGAAGATGATTCCATATAGATGGTGCCGTCGTCACCGTTGCTTGCGCCACCTGTGAAATATTCACCAGTCGCTTCGATACAGGCGACGAGTTTATTGCAATTATCAGCAGGGCTTGTGCAATAGGGCGCTTCGGCAAAAGACTGTGTTGCAGGTAAAATCAGGAAAGCGATGGTCAATTTCAATTTGGTCATGTAATTCTCGAATAACTGAAGTTTCAATGGGACAATACTATGACATTTGGCAAAGGACACCACCTTCATTTGATAGATGGGTCAGCATTTATTTTCCGCGCCTACCATGCTTTGCCTCCTTTGACGCGAAAATCAGACGGATTGCCTATTGGGGCCGTGAGCGGATTTTGCAACATGCTTCAGCGCTATATTGAGGGCAACACGGGTCCAGACGCGCCAACGCATGTCGCCGTTATTTTCGATAAGGGAAGCCATACGTTCCGCAACGATCTCTATGATCAGTACAAAGCAAACCGCGATGCAATGCCCGAAGATTTGCGTCCACAGATGCCATTAACACGGCGTGCAACAGAGGCCTTTAACATCGCCTGCGAAGAAATGGCGGGATATGAGGCGGATGATATTATCGCCACTCTCGCCTGTCAGGCGCGCGATGCAGGCGGTCGAGTGACAATCATCAGTTCGGACAAGGATTTGATGCAATTGGTTGGTGATGGCGTTGAAATGTTCGATGCCATGAAGAACAAACGCATTGATCGGGATGGGGTCTTTGAGAAATTCGGTGTGTTCCCCGATCGTGTGGTCGATATTCAGGCGCTTGCCGGTGATAGCGTTGATAACGTCCCAGGTGCGCCGGGGATTGGGGTTAAAACGGCGGCTTTGCTGATTAACGAATATGGCGATCTT
>CBFHNR010000016.1:14237-34313 GCA_965657215.1 uncultured Paracoccaceae bacterium | reverse complement strand
GCATGTCCCGATCCCCATCAAATCCCTGTTGGGGACTGGAAAATCAGCCATCACCTTTGATCAAGTGCCGATTGATGAGGCCACCAAATACGCGGCAGAAGACGCGGACATCACCCTGCGCCTGTGGCAACTGTTGAAGCCACGATTGCACAAGGTCAAAGTCACCCGTGTCTACGAAGGGTTGGAACGCCCACTCGTGCCTGTCTTGGCCAAGATGGAGATGGCTGGGATCAAAGTAGATCGCGATACGCTGAGCCGCATGTCAAACGCCTTTGCTCAGAAAATGGTGGGTTTAGAGGCGGATATTCATGAGCTGGCTGGCGAAAGCTTTAACGTCGGAAGCCCCAAGCAGCTTGGTGAAATCATGTTTGACAAGCTGGGATATGAGGGTGGTAAAAAGGGCAAGACTGGCGCATATTCCACAGGGGCCGATATCTTAGAAGACCTCGCCACGATCCACGATTTGCCCAAACGTGTTTTGGATTGGCGACAGTTGAGCAAGCTGAAATCGACTTATACGGATGCTTTGCAAGAACACATTCACCCTGAAACGGGGCGTGTGCATACGTCCTATTCTATTGCTGGGGCGAATACGGGGCGTTTGGCCTCAACCGATCCAAACTTGCAAAACATTCCTGTGCGATCTGAGGATGGTCGCCGCATTCGTGAAGCCTTTATTGCCGAGCAAGGCAAGGTTTTGGTGAGCTTGGATTATAGCCAAATTGAATTGCGAATTATGGCGCATGTTGCTGGCATTGAAAGCCTGAAACAAGCGTTCAGAGATGGACATGATATCCATGCAATGACGGCCTCTGAAATGTTTGATGTGCCGCTTGATGAGATGACGTCAGACATTCGTCGCCAAGCCAAGGCAATTAACTTTGGTGTGATTTACGGCATTTCTGGATTTGGACTGGCGCGCAATTTGCGTATTCCGCGCTCTGAGGCGCAAGGGTTCATTGATCGCTATTTTGAACGCTTTCCAGGAATTAAGGAATATATGGACGACACCATTGCCTTCGCCAAAGCCAACGATTGCGTCGAAACCTTGTTTGGCCGTGTCATCCACACACCTGAGATAAACGCCAAAGGCCCACAAGCGGGATTTGCAAAACGCGCCGCCATCAACGCGCCGATCCAAGGCACGGCTGCGGATATTATCCGAAGAGCTATGATCCAAATGCCTGAGGCGATTGCCGATATAAATGCGACGATGCTGCTACAGGTCCACGACGAACTGCTGTTCGAAGTTGAGGCTGATCACGTTGATCGCCTTATTTCGCGGGCAAAAGACATCATGGAACAAGCCTGTCACCCAATCATTGCGCTTGATGTGCCCTTAATCGTGGACGCGGGCCAAGGCGCGAATTGGGCCGAAGCCCATTAATGGGTTGATGGTTTAGGCTAATTCTTCCGATGGAATGATCGGAAAGAAAACGCCTTGGGACATCACGCCAAACCACTCAGTGCCATCAACGGTGCGGTGCATACCGAGATCAACCAATCGATAAAAGCTTTTGCGATCGATAAGAGCCTCTAGCCCTGCACGGATGTGAACATAGGGGGACGGTTCGCCTGTGGTCTCGTCGCGCATAACGCGAATTGGATTTTCTGCGTTCGCAATGACGCTGTCCCCAACATGGGTTTCAAACGTCAAAACTTGATCATCGGTTTGTGATTGGGTCGCCTCGAAATCCACCGCAACAAAAGGAGCGTCATCCACTGTGATGCCCACTTTTTCCACGGGCGTGACCAAGTAATATTTGTCATTCTCTTTCTTGAGGATCGAGGAAAACAATCTCACCAATTCAAAGCGTCCGATGGGGGTGCCGAGGTAAAACCACGTTCCGTCACGGGCGATGCGAATGTCCAAGTCTCCGCAAAAGGGTGGGTTCCAAAGATGAACAGGGGGTAAGCCGCGACCTTTGGAGGCGCTTCTAACGGCTGTTGCGATCCCTTCAACGGACGGCGTTGTCAATTTCTCGCCACTCATTCTTTTGCCATTTCCATTTACTGCGATACAATCATACTAACGATATAGCGTTCTCAGGGAATTTGACATGGCAGATTTGAAAAACTTGCAACAACAAGCCGATGACATTGGACAAAGGTTATCAATGGCCAAGGCTGAGATTTCCAAACAGTTTATTGGTCAATCTGTTGTTGTGGACTTGGCGTTATCTGCGGTCTTGGCTGGGGGGCATAGTCTTTTGGTTGGTGTGCCGGGTCTTGGGAAATCCCTTTTGGTGGAAACCATGTCGACTGTTTTGGGGATCACGTCGCAGCGCGTGCAATTCACACCAGACTTGATGCCCTCGGATATTTTAGGGTCCGAAGTTTTGGATGTGGCCCAAGACGGGCAGCGCCATTTCAAATTTATTGAGGGTCCAATCTTCAATCAATTGTTCATGGCAGATGAAATCAACCGTGCAAGCCCTCGGACACAGTCCGCCTTGTTGCAATCAATGCAAGAGCGGTCCGTGTCGATTGCGGGTCAAACTCGGGACTTGCCGATGCCGTTTCACGTGATGGCCACACAAAACCCAATTGAACAAGAGGGCACATATCCTCTGCCAGAGGCACAGTTGGACAGATTTCTGTTCCAAATTGATCTGAGCTATCCTGATCGCGTGACAGAACGGGACATCGTTTTGTCCACGACATCGACACGAGCCGCGGATGCTGCGGATGTTTTCGACCCGGTCTCATTGCAAGAGGCGCAATCCTTGGTGCGCGCCATGCCGATTGGGGAAAACTTGTTGGATTTATCGCTCGACCTAGTTCGGTCTTTGCGACCTAATGAGGAGGGTGCCAGCACTGCGGTAGAGGATGCGCTTATTTGGGGGCCTGGCCCACGGGCGGCGCAGGCTTTGGTCTTAGGGGCCAAAGCCTATGCCTTGCTCTGCGGGGATTATGCGCCCAATGTGGATCACTTGCGTGCGATCATGGGGCCAGCTTTGGCGCATCGCATGTCATTAACCTTTTCAGCCAAAGCCCAAGGCATAACGGCGCAGACATTGATTGAACAGGAATTCGAGACAGTGTTGAGCAAAGGGTTGTCTGCGTGACCTTTCAAGCCCGTGAACATGCTGATGCCTTGGCCTCGCCGTTTCAGGGGCTCTTGCTACATGCCACGGAGCTATCCCGCCAAGTTCTATTTGGCGAACACGGTCGGCGCGATGTTGGTGCAGGCGAAGAGTTCTGGCAATATCGCCCATTCGAAAATTACCTTGATGGGCCTAACGCCATTGATTGGCGGCGCTCTGCCAAAGGGGATGATCTGTTCGTGAGGCAATACGAACATAAAGTGTCTCAATCCTTGATGGTTTGGGTGGATCCCGATGCACGGATGCAATTGGGCGACACAGGACTGGCAACAAAATCTTATTATGGGTCTGTGCTGGCATTAGCCGCGTCACAGCTTGCGGCCAAATCTGGGGAAAAGATAGGCCTTATAGGGGATGAAAAGCGGGCTGTAGGCGGTGAAATTGGTGTCCAAAACATTCACGCAGGATTAGAGGCACAGCTTGGCGATCTGCAAGCAGCACGGCCAACATCAAAGTCGATGAATTTGCTGATTTCTGATGTCTTGGGTGACATGGACGCTATCGAAAGTTTCGTGGCACAGGCCTCTGATGCAGGGCAACCTGGTGTGCTCTTGCAACTCGTCGATCCTGTGGAGGTCAGTTTCCCGTTCAAGGGACGAGTTCTGTTTCAGGGGGGAGGCGCGTCAGAGGTTCATGAAACGCATATGGCGCAGGATTTACGTCAAGCCTATCTTGAACGCTTTGCCCAACGGCGCGATGCCTTAACGGTTTTGGCAAAGCGGGCCAACTGGACATATCTTTTTGTCACTACGGATCAACCGTATTTGACCGTCATGCAAAACCTTCACCTTTCTCTATCAAAGCGAGGGCAGAGATGAGTTTTGTCGCGCCTTGGGTCTTGGCTGGATTAGTCCTGTTACCCGTCTTGTGGGTATTGCTGCGTGCAATGCCGCCAGCGCCCAAGCGCATTGTCTTTGGTGGTCTCACTTTGCTTTTGGGGCTTCAGGACAAGACCAAAGTGGCTGCGCATACGCCGTGGTGGTTGATTTTGCTTCGGCTCATGATTGTGACCGCTCTGATCGTGGGCCTGTCTGGGCCGATGTTGCCCCCAAAGACCGAAACGCAAATGGCGGATCGGTTGCTGATCGTCTATGACGGCGGTTGGGTGTCGAATGCTCAGCAGAGCGTGAATAAAACCGAACTTGAACAACATCTGAACGATGCGGCGCAATCTGATCGTTTGGTCGGTGTTTTGAATTTGGCCGATCCCAAGCCTGTGATATTTGAAACGGCGCAGGGGCTTTTGCAGCGCGACGATTTATTGATTGCACAGGCTGTCTTGCCAAATTTCTCTAATGCCATGGACGTCATTGAGGACATGGATGTTGAGCAATATGACACGATTTGGCTGAATGACGGTATCGGGTATGGTCGAGACCGGGCCGCGCTCTTTGAGCACTTTGACCAAAAGGGTCAGGTCTATGTCACACCAACATCGCAAGCGTTTCATGTTGCTGCGCTCAAACGCGAGGGCGGACAAATTCAGATTTCCGTTTTACGGAGCCAAGCGGAACAAGCAGAAGAAAAAACGATTGAAGCCTATGGGGCCGATTTGAACGGGCGACAAACCGTATTGCAAAGCGCGACTATTTCCTTTGATCAGGGTACAGCAAATGCATCCGTATCTATGGCGATCCCCGTTGAAATTTTGGAACGCGTTGAGGGGTTTCGGATTGCAGGTGAGGCTTATGCAAGTGCTCACCGATTGGCGCAAGCTTCCCTAAAGGTTCGCGAAATTGGGTTGATTTCATCGCGGGGCCTCGACGAAACAGATGCCTTGCTTGATCCAAACCACTATTTGAAAACAGCTCTTAATGAAGACGTTGATTTAATCTTTGGCAGTATGGCTGAGCTTATTCAGGCCAATCCGAATGCGATTGTTTTGACCGATGATTTTGCAGTGACAAATCCAGATCAATTGACAACTTGGCTTGAGGGTGGGGGGACGCTCATCCGGTTTGCGGGGCCAAGCTTGGCGGCGAAAACGGTCAATTCGCTCTCAGATGATCCCTTTTTGCCCGTTGGCCTACGCCCTGGTGGTCGAAGCCTTGGGGGTGCGATGACATGGGGGAGCCCGAAAGAAGCGCGCCCCTTTTCGTCAGATAGCCCATTTTATGGCCTGCCTGTTCCAAAAGATTTGCGCGTTTATGCGCAGGTTTTGGCACAACCGTCGCCCGAGCTTGAACCACGCGTGATTGCGCGGCTACAGGACGGCACGCCGCTTGTCACAAGGCGTTTTGTCGGCGCTGGGCAAATCGTATTGTTCCATGTCTCTGCAAATCCAGAGTGGTCGAACCTGCCGCTGAGCGAATTGTTCTTGGATATGTTAGAGCGGCTAAGTTCCACGGCCCCCAATCTTGATGATCATACCTTTGATGAGACATCGCTTTGGCGTCCCCGTGAGGTGATGACGGGGACAGGCCGATTAATCGATGGCTCTGATTTTGTGAGCATCCAAGGTGCAAGGCTTGCCAATCCTGAGTTTGAGCCAAACTTTTTGCCGGGGCGTTATACGCATGATTCCAAAGTTGCGACGCTGAATTTGACCATCGATGACGCAGCATTTGCACCGGTGACATGGCCGGACGCCGTTCAAACCCTGACTGAGACGTCTTATAACGCTGTTTATCTGGCCAAGTATTTCTTCATCGCGGCTCTATTGGGGTTTGTCTTGGACTCATGGATTATGATTTTGATCTCTTCCCAACGTCGAGTTTCAACGGTGTCTATTGCGATAGGGGTTGTGAGCCTCTCTCTGGTTGATGGATCGGGCGCTTATGCCCAAGACCAAAGCCTGCAAGAGCGCCAAGAAGTCGTCTTGGCCCATGTGGTGACAGGGGATGCGAAGGTCGATGAAATTGCCTTGGCTGGCATGATTGGCATGACGGACGTATTGTTTTTTCGGACATCTGTTGAACCTGATCCCCCGCACAGCGTAAACCTAGAAACGGATCCCTTGGGTCTCTATCCGTTTTTGTATTGGCCTGTGACAATGAAACAAGCGGAATTGAGTCAGGCTGCTTATGACAAATTGAACAGCTATCTCTCAACAGGCGGTGTCATTCTGTTTGATACACGAGATGCGGATATTTCAAGCGGTCGCACGAATTCGGCTTTGGTTACTTTGTCCGAGAGGCTTGCAATTCCACCATTGGAACCTGTGCCAAGTGATCATGTGTTAACGCGTACATTCTACTTGTTGGATCGGTTTCCGGGGCGCTATTCGAATGGTGACCTTTGGGTTGAGGCGACATTGGAAAAAGGGCCACAGCCAGAGGGGCTTCCTTTTCGGCCCTTAAACGACGGTGTGTCCCCTGTTTTGGTGGGCGGGAATGACTGGGCCGCGGCTTGGGCCATGCGCGAGGATGGGGATCCGATGCTTCCTGTTGGGAGCGGGTTCCAAGGAGAGCGCCAACGCGAATTCGCCTATCGGTTTGGCGTGAATTTGATCATGTATATTTTGACGGGAAATTACAAATCTGACCAAGTTCACGTGCCTGCCTTGCTAAATAGGTTGGGGGACTAATGGAGAGCATTGTTTTTCAACCTCTTGTGACCTGGGACGTGGTTTGGGCGCTGCTGGGTTTGGGCGGCCTCACGATCCTTGCGTTGCTTTGGCGTGGCGCAAGAGGTGCCATATTGCGCAGCCTTGCGATTTTACTGTTGATCGGAGTGATCCTTAATCCCCAATCGCAAACGAAAACTGTCGAGTATTTAGATGATATCGTCCTTGTTATTGAGGATAAGACACGATCCCAAACCTTAGGAGATCGCCAAGAACAACAAGACATTGCCGTCGAACGGCAATTAGAGCATTTTGAAAAAGAGCCGAATATTCAAGTGTTCCAGTACTCTGTTGAAGACAGCGTCGATGATCAGGGAACATTGCTCGTTTCCGCTTTGGTTGAGGCATTGAACGCTCATCCTGCTGCGCAGATAGCAGGGGTCTTTATTGTGTCTGATGGCGTCATTCACGACACTGGTTTGCCAGATATCGCGGCTCCAGTGCATCATTTGATGACAGGGCGGAAAACCGATTGGGATCGTCGAATTCGCTTAGATACAGTCCCCGCTTTTGGCGTTCTCGGTGAAAACGTGACCCTAAGGTTGGCCGTCGAAGATATCGGTCCCGCACCAAATCAAGATCAGCTGGTTCCGCTCAAAATCTCAATAGATGGGGGCACCCCCTATGAGTTCACGGTTGAAAAAAGCCGCGTTGTTGATGTGTCCCTGCCTTTGGCGCATGGGGGCGCCAATATCTTGAAATTGGAAACAGGGGTGATGGACGGAGAGCTCACCGCAATCAACAATACTGCGATCGTGTCCATCAATGGGATCCGCGATCGATTGCGGGTTTTGTTGGTCTCAGGATTGCCAAATGCGGGGACACGGACGTGGCGGAATTTGTTGAAATCCGACAGCTCTGTAGATTTGGTTCATTTTACAATTTTGCGCCCGCCCGAAAAACGTGATGGCGTCCCAGTTTCGGAACTGTCTTTGATTGCGTTTCCGACACGTGAATTGTTCATGGATAAAATCGATGATTTCGATCTGATTATCTTTGATCGTTTTAAACGTCGTGGCATTTTGCCAACCGCTTATTTGGAAAATGTCGTGCGCTATGTAAATGAGGGGGGCGCCTTGCTCATTGCTGCAGGTCCAGATTTTGCAGGGGCCTCGTCAATTTCGCGCTCACCGTTGCAAGACATCCTACCCGCATCCCCTAATGGCCGTGTGTTGTCGCAAAAATTCCAACCCAAGCTGTCTGATATCGGTCAACGCCACCCTGTGACACAAGACCTTGCGCAACCAGATGCGTGGGGGCCTTGGTTGCGGCAGATTGGCGTTGAACCACCTGCGGGTCAAACTGTTTTGTCTGGGATCGATGAGGAACCTTTGCTCGTGTTGGATCGTGTGGAGGATGGGCGCGTTGCCTTGTTATTGTCTGATCAAACGTGGCTATGGGGCCGTAATTTCGAAGGTGGCGGCCCACAAGCCGAGCTTTTGCGGAGGCTGTCGCATTGGTTGATGAAAGAGCCTGAATTAGAAGAGGAAACCTTATCTGTTGCTCATGATGTGGACGGGATCACTGTGACGCGTCGAAGCCTTGAGGCGACGGTACCAGATGCAGAAATTACTTCACCAAGCGGCGTGCGCTATATCCTGACCTTCGACAAACTCAGAGAGGGCGAATTTCAGTCGCGTTTTACAAGTGACGAAATAGGGTTGTTCCGCTTAACGGATGGCATTTTGGATACGGTCTTTGCCTTGGGGGATACGTCATCCAAGGAATTTGAAGCCCCGCTAAGTTCACCCACAGATTTGGCACCGCTTATACAGGCAACAAATGGGGGCACGTTTTGGATCGAGGAGGGTATGCCTCGGATACGCGAGGTCAATGTAAATCGCGTCAGCGCTGGGCCGAATTGGATGGGGATAACACCAAGAAATGCCCAAGATGTCATTAGCATCGCATCAAAGCCGCTGATTCCTCTGTGGTTAGCATTTGTGCTATTGCTATCCTTCGTCATTGGGGGATGGCTGCATGAAGCGCGCCGACCTTAATCGATGGATTGAAGGTCTTTGATCAAAAGCTGTCTCGACACGGACATAAATTCGCGACGCCATAATACGCCCATTGTAACCACTGTTGCTATTATCAGTGCGACAGGACCAAGCAGCCAGGCAACCGATGCAATCGAAAAATAAACAGCGCGGAGCCCGCGGTTATAGCTCCGCGCGGCAGTTACATTCACTTCACCCGCTGTCATTGCTCGTGAGAGCGCTTGGGGATCGTTAGGGTCGTTGGGAACGGAAGCAATCAAAATGGCGCAATACCCAAACAGCCGATGAGACCAGACAAATTTCAAAAATCCATTGGTCACGAAAACCAGCGTTAGCATCATTTTGATTTCGTACACAATTTTCGGGGTTTGGTTCAGGGTCAGATCACTGGCGACACCTGCTAACAAATCCGTATTACCAATCAGCGCAAGAATACCGCCAATGGAAATCATCGTGGCGGAGGCAAAAAAGGCTGTTCCTTGACGCAGGCCATTCATGATCTGTGCATCGAAAATGCGAACATCCCTTTCAGCCATTTTGCGCATCCAGTCGCGGCGGAAATGGGACATGAGAGAGGCAACAGAAGGTCTATTCTCAGGAGGGTTCTCAATAAGATGGGTTGATATTATCCACGTCAAAAAGAGCAAGAAAACAGCGATGTAATCTGTGTTTGAAAATAGGGAAAGGCGGTCGCTCCAGGTCATGCTCTTTGTCTAACGGGTTCCTTTCCTCTTGCCAATTAAAGAAATTGGTATATTTTATTTACCAATTGTGAGGATATGCCTATGGAAATGCCAAGACCCAAGTCTGACATCCTTTTGAAAAAGCAACAGATAGCGAACCTCTTGCGTCAAGTTTTGCCGCACACTGCGGTTATCGAAGATCCGGCTGAGACGCGTGCCTATGAATGTGATGGCCTCTCGGCCTATCGCTGTCCTCCCATGTTGGCTGTCCTGCCCTCAACCACCGAAGAGGTCGCTGAGGTTATGAAGATTTGCAATCAATTCGACGTTCCCGTTGTGCCACGCGGGGCAGGGACGTCCTTGGCAGGGGGGGCTTTGCCTACAGCGGATTGTGTGATTTTGGGTGTCGCGCGGATGAATGACGTGCTTGAAACCGATTACGACAATCGCATCGTGCGCGTGCAAACGGGTCGGACCAACCTAAGTGTGACAGGCGCAATCGAAGAGGACGGGTTTTTCTATGCCCCTGATCCATCGAGTCAGCTTGCCTGTGCGATTGCTGGAAATATTGCGATGAATTCCGGTGGGGCCCATTGTTTGAAGTATGGCGTTACATCGAACAACCTGTTGGGCGTTCGTATGGTCACGATGGCGGGCGAAATCATGAATATCGGCGGTGCTCATCTGGATTCAGCGGGATTGGATTTACTCGGTGTGATTTGTGGATCTGAGGGTCAGATCGGTGTTGTGACTGAAGCCACCCTGCGTATTTTGCATAAACCCGAAGGAGCGCGCCCAGTGTTGATGGGCTTTGATAGCAACGAAGTCGCAGGTCAATGTGTGTCTGATATCATCAAGGCAGGCGTCTTGCCTGTGGCGATTGAATTTATGGATCGCCTCTGTATTCAGACGACCGAGGCTTTTGCAGGGGCAGGATATCCCGATTGCGAAGCGCTCTTGATTGTCGAAGTCGAAGGCAGCGCAGATGAAATCCAAGAACAATTGGACAAAATTCTAGAAATTGCGCGGCGACATAATCCCGTGGAACTCAGAGAAGCCAAAGATGCGGATCAAGCCGCTCGGATTTGGTTGGGGCGCAAATCTGCATTCGGGGCAATGGGTCAGATCAATGATTACATGTGCTTGGACGGCACGATCCCTGTGAACCAATTGCCGTTTGTTCTGCGCCGCATTGGAGAGATGAGTCAAGAGTTTGGATTGGATGTGGGAAATGTTTTTCACGCAGGGGATGGGAACATGCATCCGCTGATTTTGTATAATGCCAACACTCCTGGTGATCTCGAAAAATGCGAGGCTTTCGGTGCGGAAATTCTCAAGCTCTGTGTTGAAGTGGGTGGGTGCCTCACAGGTGAACATGGGGTGGGCATTGAAAAGCGCGATTTGATGAGCGTTCAATTTAGTGACCTCGATCTAGAAGCGCAGATGAAAATCAAAGACGTCTTTGATCCCAAATGGTTGCTCAATGCGGCCAAGGTGTTTCCTCTTGACGTGAGTCAATCGCGCCGTGATGCAGCTTAAGGACAGGCTATGACACATCTCATTCCGACATCAGAGGGCGACTTGGCCGAGGCTATTCAGGCGGCGTCTGCGCCGCTGGCGATATGTGGCGGGCAATCCAAGGGGATTACATGCGATGGTGCTCTGCTAACCACGACAGGCATGATTGGCATCAACGAATATGAACCGGGCGCTCTGACGATGATCGCCAAAGCGGGAACTCCGCTTGCTGAGATTGAGGCCGCCTTAGATGCAGAAGGCCAACGGCTTGCCTTTGAGCCCTATGATTATCAAAGCATGCTTGGCACCGCGGGAACCCCAACAATCGGTGGTGTCTTTGCCATGAACAATAGCGGCTCTCGTCGATTTCAAAGCGGTGCTGCGCGGGATTTCTTGCTCGGCGTGAGGTTTGTGGATGGCACTGGTCAGATTTTGAAAAATGGCGGTCGCGTGATGAAAAACGTGACGGGCTATGATTTGGTGAAACTCTTGTGCGGGAGCTTTGGCACCTTGGGCGTTATGACCGAAGTTGCGTTTAAAACCCTGCCAAAATCCGAAACTCAGACATCTCTCGTTTTGCACGGACTATCAGAGGATCAAGCTGTGGGCGCATTGACGCGCGCCGTTGGATCACCCTTTGAGGTGTCGGGCGCCGTTCACCTTCCGTTTGACGCGGATGGTCCTAAGACAGTGTTACGCATTGAGGGATTTGAAAAATCGGTATCCTATCGGTTGGAACAGCTTCAAGGTCTCATGGCTGACTATGATCACTCACACCTTGAGGATGCGCAATCGCGCGCCTTGTGGTCCGACATTCGCGCCCTCAAACCCGTTTCATCGAAGGATGACGCGATTTGGAAGGTCTCTGTCAAACCAACCGATGGCGCAGGTGTGTTCCAAAAGGCGGGGTTCACATCAGGCTTTATGGATTGGTCTGGTGGATTGCTTTGGGGGTCAGGGGATCAAAGCTGTGATCCGCGTGCCGCCCTAACAGAGGGACATGCGACATTGATAAAGGGTGATCATCAGCCAAAATTCCACCCTGAAAACCCACTCGTGGCTGAGTATTCTGCCAAGATAAGGCAGAAATTTGACCCTCGTGGCATTTTGAATCAAGGACTTATGGGATAATCATGCAAACCTTTTTCGAACCAAAACAGCTTGAAGATCCCGATTTCAAACGTAGCAATGAAATCTTGCGTGCTTGCGTACATTGTGGGTTTTGCACAGCAACCTGTCCGACCTATCAAGTGCTAGGCGACGAATTAGATAGCCCACGTGGACGCATTTACCTGATTAAGGATATGCTCGAAAACAATCGGGTGCCTGACAAAACCACGGTGAAACATATTGATCGCTGCCTGTCCTGTTTGGCATGTATGACGACCTGTCCGTCGGGCGTGCATTATATGCATCTGGTCGATCACGCGCGCGCTTATATTGAAGACAATTATAAACGACCTCTAAGCGAGCGCATTTTGCGATCCATTCTTGCGCAAGTTTTACCCTATCCCACACGGTTCCGATTGGCCTTGCTTGGCGCGAAAATGGCGCGGCCTTTTGTGAAATTGATTCCAGATCGTCGATTGCGTGCGATGATTGCGATGGCACCGAAACAGGTGCCCCCTGTGAGCCGAAATGACGATCCTCAGACCTTTGCGCCCAAGACCGCGAAACGCAAACGCATTGCTTTGATGACGGGCTGTGCGCAGAAGGCGTTGAATACAGATATCAATGACGCAACCATTCGCCTTTTGACCCGTATGGGCTGCGAAGTTGTCGTGGCCAAAGGGCAGGGATGTTGTGGGGCCTTGACGCATCACATGGGCAAAACGAGCGAAAGCCACAAGGCGGCTGCGGCTAATATCGCCGCTTGGAACGCGGAAATTGACAATGGTGGCCTCGATGCCATCGTCATCAATACAAGCGGTTGCGGAACAACGGTCAAAGATTATGGGCATATGTTCCGTGATACAGAGTTAGCCCAACAGGCCAAAACGGTCTCGGCCTTGGCCAAAGATATTTCCGAAGTCCTCATTGATCTGGATTTACCCAAAGGTGATCCCAAAGACATTGTTGTCGCCTATCATGCGGCCTGTTCGCTGCAGCATGGGCAAAAAATTAAGACGTTCCCGAAACAATTATTGAAAGCGGCGGGGTTTCAGGTTGCTGAACCACGCGATAGCCACCTCTGCTGTGGGTCTGCGGGAACCTATAACCTAATGCAGCCCGAAATTTCAGCCGAGCTGAAGACGCGCAAGGTGCAAACACTGGAAGCGGTTCAGCCCGATATCATCGCAGCAGGTAATATCGGATGCATGATGCAAATTGGCTCGGCGACGGATGTCCCTATTGTACATACTGTTGAATTGCTCGATTGGGCCACGGGTGGGCCCAAGCCCAAAGCATTAGACGCGTCAGGTTCGCGCCAAAAGGATGCAGTTCCCATTCTGCGTTAATTTTTTCGCCACAATGCTGCCACATCCTGATATTAGGAGGGAGTATTACTTGGGTGGAGGTATTGTTGCGCCTGTTGTCTGTCATCTTATGTGTGTTCATCAGCAGCCATTTGGCCGCCGAAACATCGCGCATTGAGCCATTATCAACTCTAGATTCTGGTCGGGAATGGTCGGCTGTTGGACGCCTGACCATTAATGGTGGCGACGGATTTTGTACGGCCTCAATGATTACATCAACCTTGCTCGTGACAGCCGCGCATTGTTTATTCAGCCCAGAGACGACCGAAAAACTTGATATTTCTCTACTGGAATTTCAGGCTGGCTTTAAAAATGGTCGGGCCGAAGCCTATCGAAAAATTAGACGCGCCTCACCACATCCTGGGTATCAGTTTCAAAGCACAGTCACCGCTGAACGTGTCACAACGGATCTTGCAGTTTTAGAGCTTGAACACCCAATCCAAAGCGCGCGCATTCCTCCGTTTCAAATCGCCGATGTCCCGATCCAAGGGCAAGCGGTTAGCGTCGTCTCCTACGCACGTGGCCGCTCAGAAGTTCCATCATATCAGGAAATATGCGATATATCCGAGCATCAACAAGGCATCCTTATTATGACCTGTGATGTCGATTTTGGGGCATCTGGTTCACCTGTCTTTGACTTTTCCAATGGGTATCCGCGGATTGTCTCTGTCGTCTCTGCAATGGCGAATTTCAAAGGGGAAAAAGTGTCGCTGGGGGCCGAGCTCTCCCCTTTGTTAACAGCGTTTAAAGATGAGTATTCGCTAGATATCGAACCCTATACGGGGGTTGTTAGCCAAAATGCGCCGTCTAATGCCCGTCGTAATATCGGGGCGAAATTTTCCAAACCTTAGCTCTTTCAGCCCTCTTGAAACCTCAAAATGTGATGCCTACCTATGAGTCACGGACGCCAAATATGGGTTCGTAACATAACCGTCTGGTCCAATGTGACAGGCAATTTTTGGTATCGCTCAATGAGGATAAACCTATGAGACATTTTGATTTTACACCCCTATACCGCGCAACTGTTGGCTTCGATCAAATCGCTGATTTGATGGATCGCGTGCTCGCCACGGATACGCCTAGCAACACAAGCTACCCTCCCTATAATATCGAGAAAACAGATGATGATAGCTATCGCATTTCTATTGCTGTGGCAGGATTTAGCGAAGCGGATCTCTCTGTTGAGGTAAAGGAAAAAGCTTTGGTTGTCTCCGCGCAAAAAGCAGACAATGCCGACGATCGCACCTACCTACATCGGGGCATTGCCAACCGTGCCTTTGAGCGGCGCTTTCATTTAGCTGACCACGTCAAAGTCACCGGCGCAAGCCATGTCGATGGGATGCTCCATATTGAGCTTGAGCGTGAAATCCCTGAGGCGCTGAAACCGCGTCGGATTGAAATCGCCTCTGATACGCCACAGATCGAGGCAGCCACCGTTAACTAATCGAGCCCATTAAGAGCCCATTCAGCAGGATAGCTCAGATCACCTGATCTGGGCTATTCTTCGTCTTCGTCGATATCGCGGCGGACTTCGTCTTGGGAAAAGAGACGGCGTGTTTCATCCATACGATCAAAGGTTTCATCCAGCCGAAACCGTAAATCAGGGGAAAATTTGAGAGCCAAATTCTTGGACATTGCGCGTCTGATTTCCGATTTGTTACGGGCCAAAAGCGCAATCACATCTTGACCACCTTGACCACCCAAGGGGCACACATAGGCGGTGGCGATTTTCAAATCTGGGGATGTCGTGACTTCGCCCACTGTGATGGAAATCCGATTGAGGTCTGGATCGTGGATGTCCCCACGTTGCAAGACGTCGGCCAATGTTCTTCGGATCAGCTCGCCAACGCGGAGCTGTCTCTGAGAGGGGCCATCGCCATCATGAAATTTATTCTTTCCCATAACAGTCCTCTACGCGCTTCTTTGTCCTTTGCCAAGATGCCTAGGCACTGTATGAAAGGACAAATAGTCAAATCAGGAGTGTACTATGGCTGATCTTCCAGGAATTGTTGTAACAGGCGTCTCAGGGCGCATGGGACAAATGTTGGTCCAAACAATTCAAAAAAGCGACAAAGCTAAACTGGTTGGTGCCATTGAACGTAAGGGTCATGATTGGATCGGTCGCGACCTTGGAGTCCTGATGGGCGGCGTTGAGACTGGGGTTATCGTAAGTGATGATCCGCTTGAGGCCTTTGCCAAAGCGCAAGCCGTCATCGATTTCACCGCCCCCTCTGCAACCGTCGAATTTGCGGGCCTTGCCGCACAAGCGCGCGCGGTTCATGTCATTGGGACAACGGGTATGTCGGATGAGGACCTTGCCAAGCTATCAGCTGCGGCGCGCCATGCAACGATTGTGCGCGCGGGCAATATGTCCCTTGGTGTGAACCTCTTGACGCAATTGACGAAAAAAGTTGCGCAAGCATTGGACGAGGATTTCGATATCGAAGTGATCGAAGCCCATCACAACCAAAAAGTGGACGCCCCCTCAGGCACAGCTTTGATGTTGGGCGAGGCCGCAGCCGAAGGGCGCGGTGTTGCGCTGAATGATGTGCGTGACAGTGGACGGGATGGGATCACAGGCGCGCGCAAGAAGGGTGATATCGGCTTTACGGCTATTCGTGGTGGCGACATCGTGGGCGAACATGATGTGCTATTTGCCGCCGAAGGAGAGCGTATTATATTACGTCACATAGCCACCGACAGGGCCGTGTTTGCACGGGGTGCTTTGAAGGCTGCGCTATGGGGGCAAGGAAAAGCTCCGGGTGAATACGATATGTTGGACGTATTAGGGCTTTGAATAAAACCTATTCAGGCTTATCGTCTGGCTAGTTTTATGAGGTTTTTTTATGCGTTTGATTTTTGCACTTGGATTTTTAAGTTCGATATTTTTCTCATCCGCTGCAAGTGCAGAGCTCAAGCGTATTACGGATCGGTCCGAATTCGTAACCATTGTGGAGGGACGCAGTTTAACGCGTCCTCTCATTAAATTGTTTGTCACGGCAGATGGAAACATAACTGGCTCTGGTGCGACACTTCCTGTCAGCGGGAGTTGGACATGGAAAGATGGATTTTTCTGTCGGGACATGACGTGGGGCAAACGGGAGCTTGGCTATAATTGCCAAGAAGTGCGCGCTGACAGCGTCACAATACGGTTCACATCCGATCAGGGCACTGGCGATTTCGCGGATTTCAAACTGCGCTAAGGTTTGGGCGCACGTGATTTGTAGACGGGTAATTTCCACCCAAAGGCAAGCGATCCTGCGCGCAAGGCCCATGTGATCACCGCACAGGCCAGAAGGCTGATTTCTGTCGAGGCCCCTAAATAAGTGCTTGCGAAAATACTGCAGACCGCACCCATAAAGGCCGCTGAGACATAGAGTTCGCCTTGTTTGAGGACCAGTGGAACTTCGTTACAGACCACATCGCGCATCAGTCCGCCCAATGTGCCTGTCAAAATACCCATGATGACAATGATTATATGAGGTTGCGATAGGTTCGTGGCGATTCCGACACCTGCAGCGACCGCAATCGCCAAGGCAAAACTATCAAGCCAGATCAAAAGTTTATACCTGCTCTCGACGAGGTGAGCAGTAAAGAACACAATGATAGCGGCACAGACGCACATGGCAATAAAGGACGGCTGTTCAATCCAGAAAATCGGGTATCGGTTTAACAAGATATCCCGCACAGTTCCGCCGCCTACGGCCGTTAATGTCGAGATAAAGGCAAAGCCCACAATATCCAATTGCGCACGACTTGCGACCAATGCCCCTGTGAGGGCAAAAATCAAAACAGAGCCGTAATCAAGCAAGCTAAGGATCATGATTTAAACGGCGCCATACCAGCGCGCGCCAATTCATCGGCACGCTCGTTTTCAGGGTGTCCTGCGTGTCCTTTGACCCATTGCCAAACGACGGTATGTTCTGCTTGTGCGGCATCAAGTCTTTGCCAAAGGTCAACGTTTTTGACGGGTTTCTTGTTGGAGGTTTTCCACCCGTTCCGCTTCCAGCCATGGATCCATGTGGTCACACCATTTTTGACATAGGCGCTATCGGTGACGATGGTGATGTGGCTCGTGCGCGCCAAGGTTTCGAGCGCGGAAATAGCGGCCATCAGTTCCATTTGGTTGTTGGTCGTCTCAGGCTCGCCGCCGCTGAGTTCGCGTTCTTTTACGATGGTGTCACCTTCCTTGGCTTGCAAGAGAACACCCCATCCCCCCGGTCCGGGGTTTCCAGAGCAAGCGCCGTCCGTATATGCGTAGAGGTCAGGCATGAGCGTGTATATGTATCCAATCTGAGTGAGACCCGTCTAATCCCAGTCCGCTTCCATGTATATGATGATCCCAAGTAAAGCCAGATTGGTCCAAGTGGTCCCTCAGGTCTTGTTCGCTATAATAGGTGTATAACCGCCCTAAACTGTCCCGATGGCTTCCGTTCCCTAGTTTCATGGACAAGAGAAACCGACCTTGCGCGCGCAATGCGGCCTTTATGGTCGCAAGAAGGTTTGGAAAATCATCTCTTGGCGCATGAAGAAGCGAAAAGCTAGCCCAAATCCCATCGTAAATTTGGTCTGATGCGAAGTCCTCAAAAAACATCTGACGGGCGTTGACGTCGGGGTTCTGTGCGGCCAATGCAACCATTTCTGAGGATCCGTCAAAGGCATCAACGTGATAGCCGAGGCTTGCGAAATAGGCCGCCGCATATCCCGGACCGCATCCATAATCCAAAATACGCCCGCCTTTAGGAATATCTTGGGCAAAGGTTATCATGATCTTGGAGGCTTGCTCAGCTTGGGTAAGTTGCGCATATTCCTGCGCTTGATCATCATAGACAGACAGAGTTTTTGGATCAGATGTCATTACAAAACACTAATCGATAGGCACGCCACAACGATCGCGGTCAATAGAAGGCGCAGCTTGAGCCACCATTTTGGGGCAAGCTGTTGTTGCCAAAAGAACCAATCCAAAACCAACAGGCCGAGAAATCCAAAAATCAGGTTCGTACTTGCGCCAATCGGTCCACCGCCTGTTGCAAAGAAGGCCCAGAGCGCAGGAATAACCGACAGCGTATATCCAACACCTGCCATGCTGCCTTTGGCCTTCGTGGCAAAGCCCCACAAAACGCCAGACATAAAGGACAGGATGACGGTTCCGTAGGTTAATTGAACATAGGGGCCAACAAAGTTCTGGCCCAAGAGGTTTCGCCCCCAAACATGCAAATCCCCATTCAACAGAGTCACAACACCCCAGATAAAGGGTAATGTCCCTGCTAATCCTAAAGCGAGGGCAGAGCGAGGAATGGAATTCATGCGGTTTCTCTTAGGACGCGGGGGACTTTGAAGTTCACGGTTTCCTTGGCGGTTTCGACGTGTTCAACCGTGACGTTATAGCGGTCTGAAAACGCGTCAATCACCTCATTGACCAAAACCTCAGGGGCCGATGCCCCTGCTGTAATACCCAACGTCTTGATCCCATCCAAAGCGCGCCAATCAATTTCCGTGGCGCGTTGCACGAGCTGTGCATATTGGCAGCCTTCTTTTGAGGCGACTTCGATGAGGCGTTTTGAGTTTGACGAATTTGGCGCACCCACTACCAAAAGCGCATCTGATTTCGGCGCAATGGCCTTAACCGACATTTGGCGATTGGTCGTCGCGTAACAAATATCCTCTTTGTGAGGGCCCACAATTTTTGGAAACCGTGTTTGCAGGGCTGTCACAATGTCGATGGTATCATCGACGGACAAGGTCGTTTGGGTCACATAGGCCAAATGCTCTGGATCACGAACGTCTAAGGTGTCTACATCCTCGACAGTTTCCACCAAGAGAACCTCACCATCCGGTAGCTGGCCCATTGTTCCAACGGTTTCAGGATGGCCCTCATGGCCAATCATAACCATTTGTAGACCAGCGGCGTGATGACGCTCTGCTTCGATATGGACCTTGGACACAAGCGGGCAGGTCGCATCAACATAGACCATGTCGCGGCTTGCCGCTTCGGCGGGGACAGATTTAGGAACACCATGTGCCGAAAAAATAACAGGGCGGTCGTCGGGGCAGTCATCGAGTTCTTCGACAAAGACCGCGCCTTGGTCGCGCAAGCTGTCTACGACGAATTTGTTGTGAACAATTTCGTGGCGGACATAAACAGGGGCGCCCCATTTTTCCAAAGCCATTTCAACAATCTTGATTGCGCGATCAACCCCCGCGCAAAATCCACGCGGTGCGGCCAAATAAATAGTTAGGTCCGGTTTGTTCATGCCCAATCTTTCATTCAATGAAACTTGAGTATAACCTAGACGATATTGGATACAAACCTCAATGCTGAGTTCGTGAATTTTGTCGTGTCAAATATTAGTCTGGACCTACACATGACGCAGACTATAAACGAACGCAGCGGTGGGATATAATTTGAAAATGGTAATATAGATAATGTTTGGCCCACAAATTAGCGATGAACTTTCTGAAAACGTCGATAACAATGCGCATTTCA
This sequence comes from uncultured Paracoccaceae bacterium, assembly GCA_965657215.1. Taxonomy (GTDB): domain Bacteria; phylum Pseudomonadota; class Alphaproteobacteria; order Rhodobacterales; family Rhodobacteraceae; genus JAHEJA01. The sequence continues at coordinate 14,476 of CBFHNR010000016.1, read as the reverse complement.
GGCGGATCGAAACGGTGCGCTTTACCTCGTGGTTCATCATGTTTGTTGCGGTGTGTTGGTCCCTCTTAGGGCTAGCCATCAATGAACCAAGCGTAATCGGAATTGCGTTTATCGCGGCTCTCGGCTCTGTTGTTGCTATTTTTACCATGGACGGACGGTTTAATCTTTTGGGTCGTTGCGTTTGGATGTTTTGTGGTCAAATGGCTGTCTTGGTCGGATGCTTTGTCGTGGATGAGGCG
>CBFHNR010000016.1:0-14139 GCA_965657215.1 uncultured Paracoccaceae bacterium | reverse complement strand
GATGAGACTGATTTGATCATCCGCGTTCACGACAATGGTGTTGGGATGGATGAGGATGAGCTTCACAATATATTTGAGCCTTTTATCCAAGCCAAGGCAGGGGCCTCTGGGCGCTTTGGTGGGACGGGTCTGGGTTTGACGATTGTTCAACAGCTCGTTCATAAGATGGGTGGAACAATTGACGTGTCCAGCACAGTGGGCGTGGGGACAGAGTTTTCCGTTCGTCTCCCGATGCGACAGGCTGGCGGTGCGAATGAGGCGCCAAATTTACAGGGACACAGAGTCCTTGCCTATGTGCCTGAGCCAGGATTGGCCCATTACATGGAAGGGTACACGACCTATACTGGCGCTGAATTTCATCGCTTTGAGGATGAAGATGATTTCTGCGAAGCCTTGGGCGACGACGCCAACGCAGGAAGCCTTGCTGTCATTGCTTTGTCGGGCAAGTCTAGTTTTGCAATGCAAGAAGTGGCCCGCCGTGTCAAAACGCTCTATCCGGATCAACGTGTTCTAACATTCACGGCCCATCGCGGTGCGATTTCTGCCAAAGTGCAAAAGGGCCATCAAATCATCCATTGGACTCCATTGTTGGTGAGCGAATATTGGACGACTTTGGCGGAAATGTTCGATGTTTTCTATCAAAGTTCAGACGAGGCTGAGACGAGCCAAAGCAGAGACCCAGGCGTCGTCGACAAAAATCCTGACAAGCCACTCAGCATTCTGGTGGTTGAGGACAATGAGATTAACCAATTTGTTATTTTAGAACAGTTGCGCAAAATTGGATTAACTGCGGAAATCGCAAGTGATGGCGTAGAAGGCTTTAAACAATGGGAAACGGGTCGATTTAATTTAATATTGTGTGATTGTCATATGCCAAGGATGAACGGCTTTGCGATGACCGAAAAAATCCGTGAATCAGAGTTTAGTCAGAGCATTGCACGCACGCCTGTTATTGCGATCACCGCCAATGCTTTGTTGGGTGAGGCCGATCAATGCTTTTCGTCTGGTATGGATGATTATCTTTCCAAACCATTTGCGATTAAGGATCTAAAGGCTGCAATTGCTAAGTGGGTGGAATAAAAAAACCCTTGGCAGAACCAAGGGTTTTTGATGTTAGTCTTGAGTATATGGCGCAGCGCCGGGTTCATCGTCATCCCGTGGCGGGCGACCAATGACATCCCGCAAGCCATCAAGTTCGATAAAGTTGTCAGCCTGACGACGAAGTTCATCCGCAATCATCGGTGGCTGGCTGCGAATTGTTGAGACAACAGACACGCGCACGCCCTGACGCTGAAGGCTTTCGATCAATGGACGGAAGTCACCGTCTCCTGAAAACAGAACAATGTGATCGACATGCGGTGCAAGCTCCATTGCGTTCACAGTCAACTCAATGTCCATGTTGCCTTTAACTTTACGGCGACCTTGGCTGTCTGTGTATTCTTTGGCCGATTTCGTCACCATCGTGAACCCGTTGTAATTCAACCAGTCAACAAGAGGGCGGATCGGGGAATACTCTTCATTATCCAGCAACGCCGTATAGTAAAAAGCCCGTAGAAGTTTGCCGCGACGCATGAATTCCGTGCGAAGTAACTTGTAATCGATGTCAAAACCCAGCGACTTTGCAGCGGCGTATAGGTTCGAGCCATCGATGAACAGCGCAAGCCGTTCGTCTTTGTAAAACATTTAATACCCTTTCAAAATTTGCTTGCTCAAATATTCCGTGAGTGATTTAGCTTTAGCTGAGCGAGCGTCGCACACACTACTCATTTAGTCGTATGTCGCAACCCTTCAAAATGTGACAAAAGAATAGGAATACCTCTCTTATGCGTAATAAAGTTACCCTAAGTGACCCTAGAGGTTGTTTGGTTGCCTTAGGTAGCAATCAAGAGTGGTCCGGTGTCAACCCAATGGATATATTGTCCATAGCGCTTTCCCACTTGAAGAGTGCAAATTTTTTTATAACCAAAGTTAGTAAATTCTACCAAACGCCCTGTTTTCCGGTCGGCGCGGGGCCAGATTACGTAAATGCAGCCATAGTGATTCGCTCAAATCACGATTCTTCACATGTTTTGAAGGTCTTACATGACGTAGAGGCAACTATTGGTCGGGAGCGTGTTCAGCGGTGGGGAATGAGAACCCTTGACTTGGACCTGCTCGCAGTTGGGCAAGAGATTGCCCCGAGTGAGGCGGAATTCATGAAATGGAAAACGCTAGATCCTGCTCTTCAATCGCAAGCGGCGCCCGATGAATTGATACTCCCTCACCCAAGGATCCAAGATCGCGCCTTTGTTCTCGGCCCTCTGAATGACATCGTTCCTGATTGGCGGCACCCTGTCTTGGGTAAAACTGTGCGCGAAATGTTTATGGCGCTGCCTGCCGAACAGAGAGAAGAGTTGAAAGCCCTATAATATCGACTTGTCTTTCTTTTGTGAGCAGCGTAAAAGGCTGCGTTCATCGATCGATTTTATTGGAGTGTCCAATGGCCCGCGTTACTGTAGAAGACTGTGTAGATAAAGTTCCCAACCGGTTCGAGCTTGTTATGTTAGCCGCTCACCGCGCGCGTGAAATTGCGGCGGGTTCGCCTATTTCAGTTGACCGTGACAACGATAAAAACCCTGTTGTGTCCCTGCGCGAAATCGCAGACGAAACACAGACAGCGGATGAGCTTCGTGAGCGTCTGATTGAAAACAACCAAACTCAGATCGAAGTTGACGAGCCAGAAGATGATTCTATGGCGCTTCTTATGGGTGGCGAAGCGGATCGCCCTGAAGAAGATGACATGTCAGAAGAAAAGCTTCTTCGTGCTTTGATGGCAGCACAGGGTCAATCCTAATATAAACAAGGTTTTCCGCGTATGATTTCTGCTGAAGACCTTGCCCAGCTTGTCACGAGCTACAATCCAAAATCAAATAGCGACATGATAATCGCGGCCTATAATTATGGCCGCGAAAAACATGAGGGCCAGTTCCGAAAATCCGGAGAGCCGTATTTTACGCATCCTGTCGCGGTTGCTGTTATTTTGGCCAAGCAAAAGCTGGATGATGCCTCGATCATCACAGGCCTTTTGCACGACACCATTGAAGATACTGAATCCACTAAACAAGAGATCGCTTCCTTGTTTTCTCCTGAGATTGCAATGCTTGTCGATGGGGTAACGAACCTCACCAAGATGCAACTTGGTTCGACGGCGACGAAAGAGGCGGAAAATACACGCAAGCTCCTGATGGCAATTGCCAAGGATATGCGTGTGATGTTGGTCAAACTGGCCGATCGCCTGCACAACATGAGCACAATTCGCGCCATGACGCCTGAAAAACAGGCGCAAAAAGCCCGCGAAACGATGGATATTTTCGCCCCCCTTGCTGGGCGCATGGGGATGCAGTCCATGCGCGAAGAGCTTGAGGATTTGGCCTTTCGCGTTCTTAACCCAGACGGTCGGACGTCAATTTTGCGCCGCTTCATCACGCTTCAAAAAGAAGCGGGCGACGTTGTTGAAAATATTTCAACTGATATGCGCCATGAATTGGCAGAGGCGGGCATTGACGCCTCAGTCTATGGTCGTGCGAAAAAGCCGTATTCGATTTGGCGCAAAATGCAGGAAAAAGAATTATCTTTTTCGCGTTTGTCGGACATCTACGGGTTTCGCATCATTACCAAGACAGAAGCAGATTGCTATCGCGTCTTAGGGGTGATCCACCAAAGATGGCGCGCGGTTCCCGGAAGGTTCAAAGATTACATCAGCCAGCCAAAATCAAACGGATACCGCTCTATTCATACGACCGTTAAAGGACGTGATGGCAAACAAGTCGAAGTGCAAATGCGCACCCAGCAAATGCACGATGTTGCCGAAACGGGGGTTGCGGCGCATTGGTCATATAAGGACGGGGCGCGGAGCGAAAATCCATTCACTGTTGATCCCGTTCGCTGGATTCGCGATCTTATTGAACAGTTTGATACCGAAGAAGACCCAACAGCCTTCTTGGAAGCTGTGAAATTAGAAATGTATGCCGACAAGGTATTTTGTTTCACGCCCAAAGGTGATGTGATCAAGCTGCCGCGTGGGGCGACGCCGATTGATTTTGCCTATGCTATTCACACGCGGATTGGGCATAAAACCGTTGGGGCCAAAGTCGATGGCCTGAGATACCCGCTCTATAAACCATTGCGAAATGGGCAAACGATTGAGGTGATCACAGCTGAGGGTCAGCAGCCGCATGTGGATTGGCTGGAAATGGTGGCCACAGGCAAGGCCAAGACCGCCATTAACCGCAGCATCAAAGAACAAGTGCGCACACGGTTTATCGCGATGGGGCGCGAATATGCGCGGGCGGCCTTTGAACATGTTGATAAAAAAGCCACCGACAAGGCGCTCGCGACAGCCTCCAAAAAGCTAAGCTACGCGACTGTCGATGATATGATGGTGGATCTTGGCGCAAATGATATTCGCCCTCGCGATGTTGTGCATGCGGTCTATAGTGACCTCGCCGCCGATGATGTGGAAAGCATAGATAAGCAACGCGCTGTTATTGGCCTTGCGCCTGGTCAGGAAATTAACCGCGACATGTGCTGTCAACCACTCCCAGGAGAACGGATCGTCGGCATCAAAGCAAAAGGCAAGGGCGTTGTTGTCCATGCTATTGACTGTGAAATCCTCGAACTATTTCAAGATCGCCCACACAAATGGCTAGATTTGCATTGGCAATCGGGTAAGCACTCAGCCATTTATGACGTAACCCTAGCCATGACGATTAGTAATGACGCAGGGGTATTGGGGCGCATTTGCACCTTGATTGGCGAGCAACAAGCCAATATCTCTGATCTCGAATTCATGGATCGTAGACAAGACTTTTATACGATTCACATAGATGTTGATTTGAGGGATATCGAACATTTCCATTCTGTCATTTCCGCTCTCGAAGCCGAAAGCGAAGTGACCTCTGTTGATCGTCTCAGGAAGCCAGAGTTAGTGAAAGATTTGATCGTAAATGCAAGGTCGTGAGGTAACGCGTGGTTTTTAAACGCCGAGATAAAAGGCCGTTCTACATGAGAATTGTGGAAGCGGTCTGGCCAAAGGGCGGCTGGGCGCGGGCCTTTTATTACGTCACGCACCGCTTGAAACGGTTGCCTGACCCACCGGAAAAAATTGCTCGCGGCATATTCGCTGGTGTCTTTACCACCTTTACCCCATTTTACGGGCTGCATTTTTTAACGGCATTTCTGATTGCTCGCCTGATGCGGGGGAACGTTCTCGCGGCACTTTTGGCGACGTTTTTTGGCAACCCTTTGACCTATGTGCCAATTGCGATGGCCTCCCTGAGCACGGGACATTTCTTACTGGGACGTCCCATCCACGACGGGGTCGAAATAGAGCGTGGGCTGTTTGGCAAGTTTCTGGACGCATCTAATGACCTGAAACATAACATCGCAGCTATCTTTACGCCGGAAAAGGCGGATTGGTCGAACTTGATCGTTTTTTATAACGAAGTGTTCTTTCCCTATTTGATTGGTGGATTGATCCCTGGAACAATTGCGGGGATCATTAGCTACTATTTAAGCGCGCCTCTTATTCGAGCCTATCAAAACCGACGCAAAGGGGCGTTGAAAGAAAAACTTCTGAAATTAAAGAAAAAACCCAAATCCCCTACTGACGACGCGAGTAATCTGCACTAAGTCTATCAAGTAGATTGTCTTAGGAGATGGGTTCATGAGCTCAACACATTCTTTGCGTTTGGGGGTCAATATTGACCACGTTGCAACTGTGCGAAATGCGCGTGGCTCCGACTATCCTGATCCTGTTCGCGCGGCTTTAATCGCTGAAAAGGCGGGTGCTGATGGTATAACGGCCCATCTTCGTGAGGATCGCCGCCATATTTCAGATGCTGATATTGACGGATTGATGGATGCGCTCACGGTGCCGTTGAATTTTGAAATGGCGGCAACGCAGGAAATGCAACAGATTGCTTTGCGCCATAAACCCCATGCCGTGTGTATTGTTCCCGAAAAAAGAGAAGAGCGTACAACCGAAGGCGGCCTCAACGTCGCCCAAGAGGAAAACAGCCTTGCCCATTTTATTGCGCCATTGAGGGATGTGGGCTGTCGGGTCTCGATCTTTATCGCCGCAGATCAGGCGCAAATTGAAGCGGCCAATCGCATTGGCGCGCAGGTCATCGAATTGCACACAGGCGCTTACTGCGATTTTCATGCTGAGGGTGATTTTGTTCAACGGGACAAAGAGCTTGTTCGTTTGACGGAAATGGCAAGCTTTGCGCATTCACTGGGGTTAGAGGTCCATGCAGGTCACGGGCTGACCTATGACACCGTGCAACCCGTTGCTGCACTTCCTGAAGTCAAAGAGCTGAATATTGGTCATTTTATCATTGGTGAGGCTATTTTCCGTGGCCTTGAACCGGCGATCCTAGAAATGCGTCGTTTGATGGATGAGGGACGTGCCCAAGCATGATATTGGGGATTGGTACGGATTTAGCGAATATTGATCGCATTGCTGGTGTCTTGGACCGGCATGGGGATCGATTTCGCAACCGTGTCTTTACTGATGTAGAACAGGCCAAAGCGGAACGTCGCAAAGATGTTGTTGGAACCTACGCCAAGCGCTGGGCTGCCAAAGAAGCCTGTTCCAAGGCTTTGGGAACGGGCCTGCGAATGGGCATCAGTTGGAAGGACATGTCTGTGTCCAATTTGAAAACAGGTCAGCCAATGATGCATCTTACAGGCTGGGCAAAATCCCGCTTGGATGATATGACCCCTGAGGGGTATCAAGCGGTTGTTCACGTCACTTTGACAGACGATCACCCTTGGGCACAGGCCTTTGTCGTTATTGAGGCCCGCCTAATTACTTGACACTCTTCGTTGTGGGGACCATGTATCCACGAAATAGACATCAGGAGAGTCAGATGGCGAGCGAAACCCAAAACACAAACTCGGTTGTTGAGACGATCAAGACCGTCGTTTACGCCTTGCTCTTGGCGGGTTTGTTTCGCAGCCTGTTTTTTCAGCCATTTTGGATCCCATCAGGATCCATGAAAAGCACCCTCTTGATTGGGGATTTCATGTTCGTGAACAAGATGGCTTATGGATATTCCTACGCTTCTTGTCCAAGTGTTATCATTCCACGGTTTGGCGTGAACATCGATGCAGAAGACATCTGTGGTTTTCTCAAAAAGGACAACAAACGCCTCTTTGGTGGGGATCCCGAACGTGGCGATGTTGTTGTATTTCGCCATCCTGTAACAGGGCGCGATTATATCAAACGCTTGATCGGCTTGCCGGGTGATACTGTTCAGGTCGTTGATGGGCAGATCGTTATCAATGATGTCAAAGTTGACCGCCAACCGGCTGGGATATTCACCGAAACGATGGAACCCCAAGGGCCATTTGGAAATCGTCCTCGGTGTTCAAATGGCGCGGTCGGGGATGGCGCGGTTTGTGAAAAGCAACGCTATATTGAGAAATTGCCGAATGGTGTCACATTCTCGTCTTTGGAAATTGGCGAACAGCGGCTCGATAATACGCCTGTGTTCACGGTTCCAGAGGGCCATTTCTTTTTCATCGGTGACAATCGCGACAATTCAACCGATAGCCGTGTGCGCCAAGTGCGTGGCGGTGTCGGAATGGTTCCATACGAAGATTTAGTTGGTCGCGCAGATCGCATTCTGTTTTCCTCTGCAGGGAGCTCAATGTTCTATTTCTGGACATGGCGCGGGGATCGTTTCTTGAAGGGGATCGAGTGAAACTTTCGTCAGACGCCCAAAATTTTTCAAAACGCCTAGGTCATCAGTTTTCTAATCCTGAACTTCTGGTCGAAGCACTCACACATTCCTCCTTTGTGACGGCACAAAAACGCGACAACCAAAGGTTAGAATTCCTTGGGGATCGTGTCCTTGGTCTCGTTATGGCCGAGGCATTGTTAGAAGATGATGTCAAAGCCCGCGAAGGAACACTCGCGCCGCGATTTAATGCATTGGTGCGCAAGGAAACCTGCGCCGAGGTTGCGATTGAGCTTGATGTGGGGGCGGTCTTGAAAATGGGTCGCTCTGAGATGATTTCAGGCGGGCGGCGCAAGCTTGCACTTTTGGGCGATGCTATGGAAGCCATCATTGCCGCCGTCTACCTTGACGCAGGGTTTGACGCAGCACGTAATGTTATCCTCAAACATTGGACCAAACGGATTACAACTGTTGAAACCGATGCGCGTGATCCAAAAACCGCGCTTCAGGAATGGGCCCAAGCCCGCGGATTTCAGCCCCCGAAATATGTGACAGTATCGCGCGAGGGACCAGATCATGCCCCTGTCTTCGTGATCGAAGCACAGATGCAAAATGGTGAAACACAACAAGGCAAAGCTGGCACCAAACGCCAAGCAGAACAGCTTGCGGCCAAAGAGCTTTTGACAAGATTGGAAAAGACATGACCAAAGCGGGATTTGTGGCGCTGATTGGAGAACCCAATGCGGGGAAATCAACGCTATTGAATAGAATGGTCGGTGCCAAAGTGTCGATCGTGACTCACAAAGTGCAAACAACACGCGCACGCATTCGGGGTGTCGCCCTCGAAGGGGATGCACAGATTGTGTTTGTGGACACGCCGGGATTGTTTCGCCCCCGTCGCAGGTTAGACCGTGCGATGGTTGCCGCCGCATGGGGTGGGGCATCAGATGCCGATATCACTGTTTTGCTTATAGAGGCTCATCGCGGAATTACCGAAGGTGTCGAGACGATATTGACGCAACTCAACGAGGTCTCCGAAGGCAAGCGCGTGATCTTGGCCATCAATAAAATTGACCGCGTCCAATCCGAAGTGCTGTTGAAGCTCACCCAAGACATGAATGAAAAATTCGCCTTTGAGCAAACATTCATGATTTCCGCGGAAAAGGGACATGGCGTTGATGCCTTGCGCGAATGGTTGGCGGGCGAATTGCCCGACGGCCCTTGGCTCTATCCAGAAGATCAGATTGCCGATCTTCCGCTGCGCATGATTGCGGCTGAAATGACGCGGGAAAAGCTGACCCTAAGGCTTCACCAAGAATTGCCCTATCAGTTGACCGTAGAAACAGAAAACTGGGAAGAACGCAAAGACGGAAGCGCAAGGATTGATCAAATCATCTATGTTGTGCGCGATGGGCATAAAGGCATCATCCTTGGCAACAAAGGCGAAACAATCAAATCCGTCTCCAAAGCCGCGCGCCTCGAATTAGAAGAATTCTTGGGTCGCCGCGTACATCTTTTCTGTCAGATCAAAGTCCGTGAAAAATGGCTCGAAGAAGCCGAGCGCTATTCCGAAATGGGCCTCGATTTCAAAGATGGGAACTCATGAGCCGACTGGCGAGCGAATTTTGGGTCAAGGCCTATATTAGACGGCTGTCGCTGGTAAATATTCCTGCTTTTGTTGTGAGCCACGGGGACGACACGGCAGGAGCCGTATTGATCAAGCTCTCTACGCTTGATGGTCAAGCGCGCTTGTTTCACCGCAGCTACGACATGACAACAGGGGATCAAACTTGGGCCGAACTGAGCAACGGTGCGGAACCCGACATCGACCAGCTCATTCAAAAACAACGCAGCTTTGATCCTGACCTGTGGGTCATCGAAATAGAAGACAGCCAAGGTCGCCATTTTCTCGATGATTTTTGAGCTCTGGCAAAATCTTAAAATTGAATTAACCTAACCACATGGAGTGGCGTGATCAGGGCATATTAATCGGCGTTCGCAAGCATGGGGAATCCTCTGCGATCATTGATGTCTTGACCCAAACCCATGGGCGTCATTCTGGGATTGTCCGAGGGGGCGCCGGGCGCAAGCTGGCCCCTCTGTTACAGCAGGGGGCAAATCTCGATCTATCCTGGCGCGCGCGTTTGGAATCACACCTTGGCACATTTACCATTGAACTGAACAAAAGCCGCACAGCCGATGTCATGAGCGACCGTTTAATGCTGGCGGGGTTGAATGCCGTCTGCACCATGGCACAGGCCATGCTTGCCGAACGCACCCCATGTTCAGAGTTCTATAAACGCACCTATCAAGTTCTAGATATCCTCGCATTACGCGAGATTTGGCCCTTGGCCTATGTGCAGTGGGAATTGGATTTGCTCAATGAAGTCGGCTTTGGCCTTGATTTAGAAAGCTGCGCTGTGACTGGGGGGACTGAGGAGCTGATCTATATCTCGCCAAAGTCTGGCAAAGCCGTCTCCAAGAGCGGCGCTGGCCCTTGGGCGGATCGTTTGCTTCCGCTCCCTGCGAGCTTGCGACGTCAAGGGGTGGGCGATGACAGTGACGTCCTAGCCGCGTTACAGGTGCTGAGTTATTTTTGGGACAATAAGGTTGCGGCCAATTTTGACCAAACCCAGATCCCATCCGCGCGCGCGCGGTTTATAGACCTGTTTCAAAAGCAAATGGAGCGATGATCTAACCGGTTGATGCGATAAGTTATTCACTGATTTAGAGTTTTTTGAAACTCCGGTCGAGTTTTTTAGCAAAAGCCTCTGGACACTGGCAAAACTTCATCATAGAACCGCCGCACCCACAACGTAACCGTTGTCCAGTGCCTGGGTAGCTCAGGGGTAGAGCAGTGGATTGAAAATCCTCGTGTCGGTGGTTCGATTCCGCCCCTAGGCACCATAAAAACAAGTTTTAATACTTGGTATCAATGGCTTAGAAAATTTTATTGAAATTTTATCCACCTTATTATCCACCCAACGCCGTTGAAATATTGTTGATATATTTGACCTTAGTTAAAATTTATGGCACGCGCGCCGATGTATGCGCTGCTGCGTTTTCACGTGGTAATATGAGCCTTATGCAAGCACTTTTACTCACGAGACAAATTCAAGCTCAATCGAACCGCTACTCTTGCTGGGTGGCGCCAACTATTGAGCGCATAGGTTCAGGCTGCGCCAGCAATCTGATGAGAGTTCTCCCTAGTCTGACAGCACCTTCATTGTTTGTCCCTTCATGCGATCAGTTTATACCATTGGCGCGTTGAAGTTCGCGTATGTAAGCGGTGATCATTTTGACGTCTCCACGGGTGACACCTTCAACAGCAGGCATGTTGCCGAAAGGCCAATGGTGCGCACGCACGCCTAATGCTGCGGCCCGCTGAAAGCTTTCATCGCCATGATGGCTAGGTTCATAGATTTTGTGAACAAGTGGGGGCGCAACACCGTCTTTTCCTGCAGCATTGACCCCGTGACAGGCCGCACATTTTGCATTGAAGCCAACTTGACCGATCTTCGCTTTATCCGAAAAACTATCCGGAAGAATGACTTTAACCAATGCTGTGTCATCACTGCCAGAAGTTGTGCTTGCACTTACAGTTGGCTCGAATGTTTTCCAAAGCATGTAACTCGCCGCACCAACTGCTAGTGCCATCGCCGTGGCGTAAAAAAGTTTCATGTATTCTCTCGTGTTTTAAGTTGTTGAAGAAGCATACACCTTCCAGCAGGTGGAGAGTCAATCCTTCTCGTATCACAGATTTGAGAGCATCCACACAGCCATGCCGATCATGCACTAACTTTTAACATGGCCCAGTCAGATGAGGCTGCTCACCAAAGGGCCTGACTTTAGACAAGAAGTTATCGAAAACATGGTGTGTTCTGACAGAACCTATACGATGCCATAGTAACTAGCGAGGAGCGATCTGTAGTACGCTTCGTGACAAGCCAGACAAAATTTCTGGGCCACTAGGTCCAAGATGCACAATGTCTTCAAGTCTAATCCCGAAGGAGTCGGTCAGATAGATCCCTGGTTCAATTGAAAAGACGTTACCAACCGTCAAGCGCTGATTATTGCTGGCCGTAATATATGGCGGTTCATGCACATCCACACCCAATCCATGTCCCGTCCGGTGTGGAAACGCTGCACCAAAACCCGCGGCCTCAATCACACCACGCGCGGCCTCATCAACTTCGCAGCACGCCATACCGGGCTTGACAACTGTTAACGCAGCCTGCAGCGCCGTTTCAACAATGCCCGCGGTCTGTGTGAACTTAGGATCAGGCCTATCTCCATACCATGCGCAGCGCGTCATATCGGATGGGTATCCGTTCAAACGGCAACCTGAATCAATCAGCACGGCCATCTCTGGCTGCAATACATCCGTGCCTGTATGGTGATGAGGAAAGGCGCTATTTGATCCAAAACCCACGATACAAAACTCAGGCTCTGCCCCATGGGCGCGGTAATGGTCGACTAAAATGGTTTTAACATCATTTTCAGACATTCCGGTGCGAAGCGACGCAAACGCCAGCTCAAACGCTGTGTCATTTAGGCGGGCGCATTCACGCAGTAGCTGGTGTTCTTCTGCATCCTTTTCAGCCCGTAATATACCCACTGTATCTTTAGTAAACTGGCGGACAGGAGCCTCAAATTGATCGAGCAAGAAAAACGCAAAATCGGCCCGCATCATCTCGTCAATAACGACGTTAAGGCCGGGGCGATTGATATCAAGTTTAGTCAGTAATGTGGTTAGCGCACCCTGCGGACCATCCGAATCACACCACTCATAAAACAGGATATCGCTGCATTGTGCGCGGGCAGCTTCAGCATTCAACTTTGGCATCAAAACACCAACCTGATCAACCGTCACCAGAGCCATCACTGGGCGTTCATCGCCATGTGGATTAAGTCCTAACAACCATTGCATATGGCTGCTTGGACCAACGGCGACCAAGTCGGTGCCCGTGTCACTCATGCGCTGGCGCAACCTTGCTATTCTGTTACCTGTGATGTCAGTCATGCAGTCTCCTGATAGAACATTTACTCTAGCCGTCTTGGCCGTACAGCCAATTTTTCAAAGGACATCGCCAAGTCATCAACATGCACACCACATCGCTTAGTCGAATGTCTGGCCAAGCGTTTCAAAAGCACATTGGGCCACTATCTCGATAACTGCGCTAACCGTGGCATAAGCTTGAGCAACTCTTTGGTATAATCTTGCTGCGGATTAGTGAAAAGCATTTCAGTCTCTTGCACTTCAACCAATTTTCCTTGCTTCATCACCCCAACCCGATCACACATTTGGCGAACAACTGGTAGGTCGTGGCTAATAAACAACATAGTTAGGCCCAAATGTTCTTGCAGGTCCTTGAGGATATTAAGAATTTGCGCCTGAATTGATACATCCAACGCGCTCGTCGGTTCATCGCAAATTAAGAATCTAGGCTGCGTTGCTAATGCACGCGCGATGGATATCCGTTGGCGCTGGCCACCCGAGAATTCATGTGGGTACTTTGCAGCTGCCGCGCGTGTCAAGCCAACACGATCGAGCAACTCTTCCACACGTGCGCTGACCTGATCGCGAGGCAGTATCTTATGATGCAACAAAGGTTCGGCGACGATGCTCTCGACTTTCATTCTTGGGTTGAGACTTGAAAAAGGGTCTTGAAATATCATCTGAATTTGGCGGCGATAATTGGCGAGCTCTGCGGGAGCCATTTGAGTAACGTCATCGCCATCAAATCGGATACGGCCATCATCCACATCAAGGAGTGTGCCAATCATCCGCGCAACGGTAGACTTTCCTGAGCCGCTTTCGCCCACAAGGCCAAAAACTTCACCGTCGTGAATATCAAGCGATATATTGTCTACTGCAGTAAAAAATGTTCGCCATGCGGGTATCATTGATGATTTCTCAAGGAATTTCTTCGTAATTCCATGAACCTCCAGTAGTCTACCGGATTTCGACTTTTCCACTTTACTCCAGTCTCGCGCGAAATCTTCAATCTTGAAGTTCGTCTCACGGCTATCATAACTGACTTGTGGGAAGCGATGCAGTTTAGCCTGTGGCCGAGGTACGGCTAGAATAAGCGATTTGGTGTAATCATGCTCTGGGGCGCTCAGGACCTGATCGGTTGTTCCATTTTCCACAACTTGCCCGTTGTACATCACGGTGACCTGTTTGGTTGTATCCGCTATCACGCCCATATCATGGGTCACAAGGATCACGCCCACCTGTGTCTCACGGGCTAATTCCTTTATAAGATCAAGCACTTGCGCTTGGATCGACACATCCAGAGCGGTTGTAGGTTCATCAGCAATGATAACTGACGGCTCAGAACACAGGGCCAAAGCGATCACCACACGTTGACGCATGCCACCAGAAAACTGATGCGGGTATTGGTCAAACCGG
>CBFHNR010000015.1:30483-62685 GCA_965657215.1 uncultured Paracoccaceae bacterium | reverse complement strand
CGTGAAAGAGCGGAATTTATAGCGTCACGCATGTTGATATCCTCTGTCATTCCAAATTGGAAATGCGCCTTTGATACATAAATGACAAGGGGAACAAAGAGATAATTAAATATGACGTCTCGTTGTCTATGATTGATTCCTTTTTCGACAACAACGGTCCAAGACATATTTCGACTTATCAAGGTGCCAAATCTTACATCATTGCAGGGCATGCATAGCCGATAGCAATGAAACAATTAGCAAACAACTAAAAAGTGTATGTGACTATTGGAATATTTCTATTAATCGAAATTTTCACAGTTTCGTCATAATTTACACTGCAATTCCATGCACTTGCTGCATAGCGGCATTGTCAATTCCATTATTGTGCAATCGCAGCACAATCCCTAAATTACAGACATCAGGAGCGACGATGACTTCTGAAACAAAGGATAAATGACATGGCATACGCAACACAAACACTTACACTTTCCGCTGGCATCTCTGCTCGCATTTCCGCAGTTGTTGCTCAAGTAAAAGATAGCTGGGCACGTCGCTCAGTTTACAAAACAACGGTGAACGAATTGGGTGCCCTGAGCAACCGTGAACTCGCAGACCTTGGATTGTCTCGTTCAATGATCCGTTCAATCGCTTACGAAGCGGCTTACAAATAACAATAGCTTTCATAGGCCAGACTCCTCCCAACATGGCCTAGGAAAACTGGTGGTGCGTCTCCTCCTCCCTGATGTCACCGCCGAATATACGACCACTCGATCGGCTCATATCAAAGCAGACTCCTCCCTTTTTGCTTTGACGAAAGAAACGGCGACACGCTCCTCCCTTGTGTCGCCGTTTTTTTATTTACAGCATACTAGATAATATCGTCGTAAAGGATTGTGTAATCGTTTACGTTTTCAATCGTCAGAAAATTACCGCCCCCCAAAGAGATCACCGTATCTGTTCCGTTCACGATAGCAGCGTTAGCCGTGAGATAGGACGACACATCACAGGTTGAAGCGAAGCTACCAGCCAAATCAATTGTATCTACGTCGTCAGTAAAGTCCTTGATATAATCCGCTCCTGATGACGCGACAAAAGTGTCATTGTCCAAGCCACCTGTCATGACATCATTCCCAGAGCCACCGTCGATCATATCATTTCCACGTCCACCGCTTATGATGTCGTTGTTGGAGCCGCCATAAATTTGATCATGACCCGTTCCACCATCGATTTTGTCTTTTCCACCTTGACCAAAGATTGTGTCGTTCTGACCAACGCCGTAGATCGTATCATTCCCTTTGCCACCAAGAATACGGTCAAAGCCTTTGCCGCCGTTCAGATAATCACTTGATGAGCCGCCATCAATGGTATCATTGCCCTTGCCGCCATAGACTTTGTCCTTGCCGCTGCCGCCACTGATAAGATCGTTACCACGACCACCGTGGATAGTGTCATTCTGACTGCCACCATTGATTTTATCGTGACCAGTGCCTCCATCAATGTAATCACGCCCATTTTGACCATAAATGGTGTCGTTTTGGCCGACGCCATAAATTTTGTCGTTACCTTTACCGCCCATAATAAGGTCAAAGCCCTTACCACCGTTCAGATAATCGTTGTGTGCATTTCCATAGATCGTATCATCGCCATGGCTGGCATAAATTCTGTCGTTTCCATCCCCTCCTCTGAGGCTGTCATCTCCGTGACCGCCATAAAGAGTATCCCATCCTGAGCCACCAATGATCGTGTCTGAATAATTACCGTCCCCTCCAAAGAGTAGATCACCATCATTACCACCATTAATGTAATCTGCGCCTTTGCCTCCGTAGATGCTGTCATGCCCAGAACCACCGTGGAGTTGGTCATCGCCACCTTCACCATACAGAAGGTCGTTGCCCGCTTCGCCGTGAAGGGTATCGGCATAGTTTTTCAGCCCGCCATAGAGGGTATCATTACCGGTCCCCCCCGCCAAGAGATCCGCTTTATTGCCCCCTCCAATAAAATCATCTCCATCGCCACCGTCTATGGTGTCCGAGCCATGCGCTCCGTGGAGTTCATCATTTCCTGCGCCACCAAGGATAAAATCGTTGCCAGCATCGCCATAGACCAGTTGGGACGTGTTATATAATCCCAAATACCAGTCATCTGCATTTGTTAGATAAAGAGGTATTAAATTCGTACCCGGTAAAACAGTAAACATATAGTACTCCCACAATTAGGCGCGATAGATCGGGCCCCAGTTTTGCTTGGCGCAAAATGATTTTTGAAATTGAAAATTATCTGTATCGACTGGCTCGCTCATGAGCGTCGGCGCAGCTTGTACAGAATGGCGTGTTGCAAATTTTTGGCTAAACCCAGTTACAGAACTCACTTGCCCCTTTGCGAGGTGATAGTGCGCAAAGGGTGCCATTATCTTCCATGGCGTATCTGTTTGAAGTTTATCAGGCACCTGAGGTTTCCCAGGTTCCATTACGCTCAAAATACGCGCAATTTTCGGATGCAGTGATGACATAATGTGCCTAAGTGTTGCCTTAAATATGACACAATCTTATTCAGCACAGCCTTGTAGTTATAGCAGGCACACACAATTTTTTGCTCAATTCAAAGATGAAAAAATTCAATATATAGACCAAAGTATGCAATTGCACACAATTCGGATTAACGGTTTTGTGAACGGTCTAGGTTAAAAAGGAATATCATCCGGGGCCGTTACGAATCGCGCGACGACTTTCTTGATGCCTGCTTTTTCGAATTGGATTTCAAGCTTGTCGCCCTCAACACCAAGGACAAATCCATAGCCAAATTTCTGATGGAACACGCGATCATCAACTGTAAAGGCCGAGACCGCTGTGGCATCAATAACAATCGATTTGGCTTCTTTGGGTTGCGACATTGGGCGCTCAGAGGCGCGCGATTGTAATCGGCGCCATCCCGGCGAATTGTATCCATCGGCGCTTGCCGCTGCATCATGTAACTCTGACTTCATGGCCGCTGCGCCAAATCCGCCGCCGTATAATCCCGGAGGGGTCAAAACATCCACGTGATCCGCAGGGAGTTCATCGATGAACCGCGATGGCATTGAGGATTGCCATTGACCAAACACGCGCCGATTGCCCGCGAAGGAAATCGTACAAATTTGTTCGGCCCGCGTGATGCCAACATAGGCCAATCTGCGTTCTTCTTCTAAACCCTTTTGACCACTTTCATCCATAGATCGTTGCGATGGGAACAAGCCGTCCTCCCATCCTGGGAGGAATACTGCGGGAAATTCCAAACCTTTGGCCGCGTGGAGTGTCATAATAGATATTTTTTCACCGCCATCGTCGGTTTCATTGTCCATCACAAGGCTGACATGTTCCAAAAACCCTTGGAGGTTTTCGAATTGCTCCAAGGCCTTGACCAATTCCTTGAGGTTTTCAAGTCGACCTGGAGCTTCGGGTGTTTTGTCGTTTTGCCACATCGTGGTGTAGCCGCTTTCGTCGAGGATCATTTCCGCCAATTCAACATGGCTTAGATCCGTATCCCCCGCCAAACGACCCCAGCGTTCAATGTTATCCACCAAACTGCGCAGCTCACCCGCCCCTTTGCCAGTGATCCCCTTATCCGCCAACAAGAGCCGCGCCCCATCGACAAGCGAGACGCCATTATCACGTGCATAGGTTTGAATTTTCTGTTGCGCCTTGTCGCCCAAGCCGCGCTTGGGGGTGTTCACAATACGCTCAAACGCCAAATCATCATCTGGGCTTGTCACGACACGAAAATATCCCATCGCGTCCCGAATTTCGAGACGCTCATAAAACCGTGGTCCGCCTATGACGCGATAAGGTAAGCCAATTGTTAAAAACCGATCCTCAAAGGCGCGCATTTGATGCGAGGCCCGCACCAAAATCGCCATACTGTCCAATCCAAAGGGATCTAATCCGCGCGTCCCGCGCTGCATGGCTTCGACTTCTTCGCCAATCCAACGGGCCTCTTCTTCGCCATCCCAATGACCGATCAGGCGCACTTTTTCGCCGCTAGGCACCTCGGTCCACAAATCTTTGCCAAGCCGCCCCTCGTTGCCGGCAATGACACGGCTTGCAGCAGCGAGGATATGGGGTGTTGAGCGATAATTTTGCTCAAGGCGGATCACCTTGGCCCCTGAGAAATCTTTCTCAAAGCGCAGGATATTGCCCACCTCGGCCCCGCGCCAGCCGTAGATGGATTGATCATCATCCCCAACACAGCAAATATTCTTGTGCCCACCCGCAAGGAGACGCAACCAAAGATATTGAGCAACGTTCGTATCCTGATATTCGTCAACAAGGATGTATTTAAACCACCTCTGATATTGTTCCAAAATGTCCGTATGCGTTTGGAAAATAGTAACCACATGCAACAGCAAGTCACCAAAATCCACCGCATTCAAGTCTAAGAGGCGTTTTTGGTATTGCTCATAAAGCTCCGTCCCGCGGTTATTATACGCAGTCGCCTCGGAGCTCGGCACCTTGGTCGGGGTCCATGCGCGGTTCTTCCAGTGATCAATGATGCCGGCCAATTGGCGCGCAGGCCAGCGTTTGTCATCAATGTTATTCACTTTGATCAATTGCTTAAGAAGGCGAATTTGATCATCCGTATCCAAAATCGTGAAATTTGATTTCAAGCCAACCAATTCCGCATGGCGGCGCAGGAGTTTCACACAAATCGAATGGAAGGTTCCCAGCCATGGCATCCCTTCGATGGATTGCCCCAGCAAAGCCCCCACACGGTTTTTCATCTCACGGGCGGCTTTGTTGGTAAATGTCACAGACAAGATTTCGTTCGGACGTGCGCGACCCGTGTTCAAAAGGTGCACAATGCGACAGGTCAACGCCTTGGTTTTACCTGTTCCCGCCCCCGCCAACATCAAAACAGGACCGTCCAAAGATTCCACGGCATCCCGCTGCGCAGGATTCAACCCGTCCAAATAGGGCATCGGACGCGCCGCCATCGCGCGTGTTGACAGGCTCGCCCCTTCAAAGGCGTCGGATTCATCAAAACTGCTCATGGCAGCAAAATAGACAAGCCGAAATGATTTGAAAACCCATGTTCGATAAATGTTCTTGGAAAATTAGACGACAAATGTCATCAAGATTTCATTTAGCAATAACGCTAGAGTATCGAATCAATACTCTAGCCATACCCTGTTTTTCGGCAATGCTTTGTTCTTAAACCGTAATCACATTAATCATATAACCAAAGTGGCTTCTTTCCTGTTCTATTATTACCCTTGGGTTCAAACCCCTGCGACAAATATTTCATTTTTGCGCTACCGTTACCGCTAACATTCCATTATCGTGTTGACGCGGAGGCCTGCTGCAATGCAGCATCGCGAAAATTAACACGACCCTCGCAGTGCGAGACATATGACAAGGACGGACCTAAATGCCCGAATTTCAAAAGATCCTAATCGCCAATCGTGGTGAAATCGCAATTCGCATCATGCGAGCAGCAAATGAAATGGGCAAAAAGACCGTCGCAATCTTTGCAGAAGAAGACAAACTGGGCCTCCACCGCTTTAAAGCCGACGAAGCCTACCGCGTCGGCGAAGGTCTCGGACCCGTTGCAGCCTATCTATCGATTGACGAAATCATCCGCGTTGCCAAAGAAAGCGGCGCAGATGCGATCCATCCCGGATATGGATTGTTGTCAGAAAACCCCGATTTTGTGGATGCTTGTGCGAATAATGGAATTACCTTCATCGGACCCAAGGCGGAAACCATGCGCGCTCTTGGGGACAAGGCCTCCGCGCGTCGCGTTGCGATCCAAGCAGGGGTTCCTGTGATCCCCGCGACAGAGGTGCTTGGCGATGATATGGATGCGATCCGCCAAGAAGCCAGCGAGGTTGGATTTCCTTTGATGCTCAAGGCGTCATGGGGCGGCGGTGGACGCGGCATGCGCCCGATTCACAACGTCGATGAGCTAGAAGAGAAAGTCCTAGAAGGACGCCGCGAAGCCGAGGCCGCCTTTGGCAATGGGGAAGGCTATCTGGAAAAGATGATCACCCGTGCGCGTCACGTCGAAGTTCAAATCCTTGGCGATAAACACGGCGAGATTTATCATCTGTGGGAACGCGATTGTTCCGTTCAGCGTCGCAACCAAAAAGTTGTTGAACGCGCCCCTGCCCCCTATTTGACGCAAGAGCAGCGCGATCATATTTGTGATCTTGGCCGCAAAATCTGTAAACACGTGAATTATGAATGTGCGGGCACGGTTGAGTTCCTGATGGATATGGAAACCGAAGAGTTCTATTTCATCGAAGTCAACCCACGCGTCCAAGTTGAACATACTGTCACCGAAGAAGTCACAGGCATCGACATCGTTCAGGCGCAGATCCTAATTGCCGAAGGAAAAACAATTGCCGAAGCCACTGGGAAAGCATCGCAAGCCGATGTTGTTCTAAATGGCCATGCGCTTCAGACACGGATCACGACTGAGGACCCACAAAACAACTTTATCCCCGATTACGGCCGCATCACGGCCTACCGCTCTGCAACGGGTATGGGCATTCGTTTAGATGGGGGAACGGCCTATTCTGGCGGTGTTATCACCCGCTATTATGATAGCCTCTTGGTCAAAGTGACCGCATGGGCACCGACCCCTGAAAAAGCGATTAACCGTATGGATCGAGCCCTTCGTGAATTCCGAATTCGCGGGGTATCAACCAATATCGCTTTTGTCGAAAACCTGCTCAAGCACCCGACGTTCTTGGACAATACGTATACGACCAAGTTCATTGATGACACCGCAGGGCTCTTTGATTTCAAAAAGCGCCGTGACCGTGGCACCAAGGTGTTGACTTATATCGCGGATATTACGGTTAACGGACATCCTGAAACAACCGATCGCCCAGCGCCTGATGCAGATTTGAAACCTGCCAAAGCACCAGAGCGTATTGCAGAGCCTGCCTATGGCACGCGTAACCTCCTTGAAGACAAAGGTGCGCAGGCGGTTGCGGATTGGATGTTGGAGCAAAAGCAATTGTTGCTCACCGATACGACGATGCGCGACGGGCACCAATCGCTATTGGCGACACGCATGCGGTCCATCGACATGATCGAAGCGGCCCCGGCCTATGCTGCGAACTTGCCGCAGCTATTCTCAGTTGAATGTTGGGGCGGCGCGACATTTGATGTGGCCTACCGCTTCTTGCAAGAATGCCCATGGCAGCGCCTGCGCGATTTGCGCGCGGCCATGCCAAACCTGATGACGCAAATGTTGCTACGGGCGTCAAATGGTGTTGGATACACGAACTATCCGGACAACGTTGTCCAAGCCTTTGTTGCAGAAGCGGCCAAAGGCATTGACGTCTTCCGTGTCTTTGACAGCTTGAACTGGGTCGAAAACATGCGGGTTGCGATGGATGCTGTGATTGCCTCTGGCAAGATTTGCGAAGGCACCATTTGTTACACAGGCGATATGCTCAATCCAGATCGCTCAAAATATGATCTGCAATATTACATCAACATGGGCAAAGAGCTAAAGGCAGCTGGCGCCCATGTTCTTGGCCTCAAAGATATGGCTGGTCTCTTGAAACCCGCCGCCGCACGTGTCTTGGTCAAAGCCTTGAAAGAAGAAGTCGGCCTACCGCTTCATTTCCACACCCATGACACAAGCGGCATTGCGGGTGCTACGATCCTAGCGGCCGCAGAAGCAGGCATTGATGCCGTTGATGCCGCAATGGATGCGTTTTCTGGTGGAACATCGCAGGCCTGTTTAGGCTCCGTCGTAGAGGCATTGCGCCACACAGATCGCGACACGGGCCTAGACATCGAAGAAATTCGCAAGATTTCCGATTACTGGGAACAGGTCCGCGCGCAATACGTCGCCTTTGAAAGCGGTCTCGCTGCGCCCGCCTCTGAGGTTTACTTGCACGAAATGCCCGGCGGTCAGTTTACCAACCTCAAGGCGCAAGCACGCTCTTTGGGCTTAGAAGAGAAATGGCCAGAGGTCGCACGCACCTATGCGGACGTAAACCAAATGTTTGGCGATATCGTCAAAGTGACGCCATCGTCCAAAGTGGTGGGTGATATGGCCTTGATGATGGTGTCCCAAGGGATCACCCGTGATCAAGTTGAAGACCCGCATACGGATGTTGCCTTCCCTGAGAGCGTTGTTGACATGATGCGCGGCAACTTGGGCCAACCCCAAGGCGGCTTCCCAGAACAAATCGTGAGCAAAGTCCTCAAGGGTGAAAAGCCAAATACAGATCGCCCTGGTGCGCATCTTGCCCCAATCGATATAGAGGCGACACGTGCAGAGCTGTCTGATCTATTAGACGGCAAAGCAATCGACGACGAGGATTTGAACGGATATTTGATGTATCCCAAGGTGTTCCTTGATTACATGGGTCGCCACAAAACCTACGGCCCTGTGCGTGCCTTGCCCACAAAGACATTCTTTTATGGCATGGAACCCGGGGATGAAATCACCGCAGAAATCGACCCAGGCAAGACCTTGGAAATTCGACTGCAGGCGGTCGGCGAAACCGGTGAAGATGGCGAGGTCAAAGTCTTCTTTGAACTGAACGGACAACCCCGTGTGATCCGCGTCCCCAACAGATTGGTCAAAGCCACAACCGCCGCCCGTCCCAAAGCCGAAATCGGGAATGCGAAACACATCGGTGCCCCGATGCCCGGTGTCGTCGCCTCGGTTGTCGCGACTGCTGGTCAAAGCGTCAGCGAAGGAGATATGCTTCTCACCATTGAAGCGATGAAAATGGAAACGGGCATTCACGCAGAACAAGATGGCGTCATCAAAGCCGTTCATGTGGTTGCAGGTGGTCAGATCGATGCCAAAGACCTCTTGATTGAGTTTGAATAATGGGTCCGGTGGTTGATCTGACTCTGACGAGCCTCTTTGCAGGGACCCTTGGCATCATGCTGATTATTCTCAGCGTAAATGTCATCAGAAAACGACGCGAACATATGGTTGCCTTTGGAGACAAAGGCGACCTTGATTTAAAAAGTCGTGTTCGCATGCACGGAAATTTTGTCGAATACGCGCCTTTTGCAATCCTCTTAATGGGATTGAGCGAAGTTCAGGGAACGCCTGATTGGGTCTTGATCGCGTTGGGCACTCTTTTCTGTTTAGGTCGGATCTGTCACGCCCTTGGTTTGCGCAGCTCAAATATAGGGTTGCGGACGGTTGGAATGATGTCAACATTTGCCTATTTGATACTGATGTCAGTCGGCTTGATCGCACATTCTCTGATCTAAACTACAGCTGCCAACTGGCAACCAACTTAAATCAAAGGAAAATCGCGCGCCTCCTCGATGGGGCAGGCCTGGAATTGGTCTGTGTCACACTCAAAACAGCCTGATCTAAATCAACGTCTGCATTTTTTTTGAAAAAGCCTATTTTTGCTCTTGCAGCTTGGAGCGGGACTGACTAAACACCGCCTTACCCAAGGACGCGGGTGTAGCTCAGGGGTAGAGCGTTACCTTGCCAAGGTAAATGTCGTGAGTTCGAATCTCATCACCCGCTCCAAATTATCTCTTCCCCAATCTTAAAAACGACTTTGTTATGTCGCCTCTATCAAAGACGGCTTAACGTGACGTCCTAGGCTCATGCACATCTGACTATGTCGCAGAGGCTAAGATGGCGCGCAAATTGTGGAATTACACTCCTGAATTACCATTGAAACCTGCTCCCTATTGGGACTGGCCTCTGAGACCCATAAGAGCAATCGCATATCTTTTGAAAAGCTGGAAACCAGTGGGAACACGTTTTCTGTTTTTGTTGGTAGCGATCCTCATCTATCATGTCTTCAGCCCTGATGTATCAGAGACGCAAAGCCTAAATTGGTCTTGGATGTGGCCCATTTTCCTTCGCAATATCATATTGGTGACGCTCGTCGCGGGAGGTTTGCATCTAGCGTTATGGGCAATGCAAAC
This sequence comes from uncultured Paracoccaceae bacterium, assembly GCA_965657215.1. Classification (GTDB taxonomy): domain Bacteria; phylum Pseudomonadota; class Alphaproteobacteria; order Rhodobacterales; family Rhodobacteraceae; genus JAHEJA01. The sequence goes on along the minus strand of CBFHNR010000015.1, from coordinate 52,792 downwards.
CCAAGGGGATGAGTTCAAATACTTTCTGCGCCCCATGGGCAAAAATATACGCGCCTTTTTCTTTCGGGATCAAGTTTGGGACAACATTCTCTGGTCACTGGTTGCGGTCTGTTTGCTCTCCCTTTGGGAATGTGGATTGTGGTATGCCTATGCACATGGATGGGCCACATTAATCACATTTGACACGAATCCAATTTGGTTTGTCACTTTGATTGTCCTAGTTCCGATCAGCGCAGGACTTCATTTCTATGGCATTCACAGGCTTTTGCATGTGGGCAAACTTTATACCCATGTGCATTCTTGGCATCATAAGAACATTCAAACAGGCCCATGGTCAGGCCTTGCTATGCATCCTATCGAAAGCGGTCTCTTGCGCGCGGATGTCTTGTTGTTTTTGATTATTCCCTCGCATCCAATTCATGCACTCTTTTTATTTATGCACAGCACCATGGGCGCACCAACATCGCATGCTGGCTTTGATCAAATCAAAATCGGCACGTCTGCCCGCGTACCAGTTGGGGATTTCTTTCATCAACTGCACCATAGATTTTTTGACTGCAACTATGGCACAGACGAAACTCCATGGGATGAATGGTTTGGAACATTTCATGATGGCACAGATGAGGCAAATGCAATGATCAAAGACAGGCGGGCCAAGATTTGGAAAACCCTATCCTAGAATTCCTAAACAAAGCCCCTATTTCGACGGGGTCGGGCGCTTTTCATAAGCGGGGATATCTTCGGGGATGTGATGAAAACTTTGTTTGTCACAGGTGAAGATCGCGGATTGTGCCTTGAACACAGTGGGATCATCCAGTGTCCCAACCTTCAAAATAAATTTTCCCGGACGCGCGGGGCTCACTGATCCCAAGCCAGTCCCGCAGGTTTGGCAAAAATAGCGCTGTACAGGGGTCTCCAAGTCCGAGCGCGCAAAAATTGCGGGTTGGCCTTGAGTGAAGGTTAAATCAGCATCATTGAACACCATAATCACGTTTGGATTGCCGCCTGTAATATATTGGCATTCACGGCAATGACATTGAGAGGCGGCTTGAACGGGTCCATCCACGTCGTATCTGATTGCTTTGCAATAACATCCACCTTGGGCTTTCATATCAATGTCCTTTCAGGGTGTTGGCTGATTTCGATTACGTCATTCTATGTCAGACTGTGCGCCTCTGGGTCTGTTTAGCAAGTGTTTTCGCATCTCTTTTCAAAGAAAAGAAATGGACCCGTTTCGCGAATTTGCATCTTGCAAAGGGAATTCCTTTGCGATACCAACCGCGCAGCAAGCGGGTGTAGCTCAGGGGTAGAGCGTTACCTTGCCAAGGTAAATGTCGTGAGTTCGAATCTCATCACCCGCTCCATATTTCATAGAAATAGAGCTGACTGTTTGGCACAAATATTTCCCCCACAAGTCACGCAGAAATACCAGCCCACAGTCGACACAGGCAAAAACATGCGCAGCCCAATCGTATCCATTGCCGCAAACACTCAAAATTGATTACTTTAACCCCAAAATCATCAAGTTTTTTTAAATAGTGTATTTTTGCCATTTTTTAACAAGCCCTCGAAATTTATAGCCTGTCTTGAGCCTTTATTTTAGCATTTTTTGACATTGTTAGCAGGTATTCTCACGTGACACGCAGAGGGGTATTTAAGGGATATCGTTATGCCAAAACACATATATGTAGATAAAATCCTAGCTCTAATTTTAGGGTTTGGATTTGCCGCAGGCTGTTCAATGACACCACAAAAAACCAATTTTCAAGCCGTTCCCAATACGATTTCATCGCTAAAGGGATATGATACAAATTTTGCAGTGGGCTTTGCTGTCGCTGAAAATAACTCAACCCCAAATTCGTGGAGCTATGGCCCAGTTCAAAAAGCAAGCAAAACCCAAGTGAGCCAGAATGCCAAATGGCATATCGGCTCTATTACCAAATCCTTTACCGCGACCTTGATTATGAAGCTTGTCGAGAAAGGACGCCTAAATCTAGATATTCCTATTAACCGCTATTTGTCTCGGTATTCTGATGACATGCACCCAGACCGGCGCGCCCTCACTCTGAGGCAGCTATTAAGCCACTCAGCAGGCGTTCCAGCCAACGCTCCGCTCTCTTTCTTGCTCACGACAAAGTCACTTGATCCCTATTCAGGGCGTCGCCACGTGCTCTCACAGCTTTGGGACAAGGGTCTCCCCCACACGACTGGACGCTACTTATATTCAAATATTGGCTATGTGTTGGCGGGCTTGATTGCGGAAGAGGTCACGCAAACGACATGGGAAACATTGATCATTAATGAAATCGCATCCCCCCTTTCAATGACCTCAGTCGGATTTGGAGCACCCAAAGGGGCCACTGATCCCAAAGGGCATTTTAGCGGCCTCTTGGTCGCAATACCTGTGCCCGCAAATAACAAAAATTCCGACAATCCGCCTTGGATGGGTCCTGCAGGCACTCTGCATATGTCTTTGGCTGACCTGACCAAATGGGGGCAAGCCCATGTCAAAGCCTGTCGTGGCGAATTTTCAAATTTCCTCAGCAAATCAAGTTGCCAAGTGATGCAAACAAAAACATCGGATACCTATGGGTTAGGCTGGGTGATCGAAGGATCATCCACCTCCAAACGCATCACGCATGATGGATCAAATACGCTTTGGTATGCAAAAGTTAGCTTAGATGTGACACGTGGCACTGTCATCGCGGCCGCTACGAATTCGGCAAATAGCACCCTCGTCGAAAGCGTGATTGACTCCGCCTCTGCGGGACAGTTGGTTTCACAAAATGGACTTCAGTGAGCAAATACCCTGCCCTCCCCTCTCGCATCGGCATCTCTAAAATAGGCTTCGGGTTGCGCAATTTGGGCAGTCTCGTATAAACGATGCATCAGACGACAAGAGGATGTCATAATGCGTACAGCAAGCGTTCAGCGCAAAACTGCGGAAACTGAAATTTCCGTTGAGATCAATCTCGATGGGACAGGTGTGTACCAAAATCAAACCGGTGTCGGTTTCTTTGATCACATGTTAGATCAACTCTCGCGTCACTCTTTGATTGATATGACAATCCGCGCCAAAGGGGATTATCACATTGATGATCACCACACAGTCGAGGACACAGGGATCGCCCTTGGTCAGGCCTTGGTTGCCGCTTTGGGTGACAAGACAGGGATCAATCGATACGGGAGCTGTCTGCTTCCGATGGATGACACGCAAATCCGCGCTGCTCTTGATTTGTCCGCGCGCCCCTTTTTCATTTTCAATGTCGATTTCCCAAGCCAGAAAATTGGGACATTTGATACCGAATTGGTGCGTGAATTCTTTCAAGCCTTCAGCACACATGGCGGCATCACTTTGCACATCGATCAAATCCACGGGTTCAATAGCCACCACATCGCAGAAGCTGCCTTCAAAGCTGTGGCGCGTGCTTTGCGTGTGGCCGTAGAAACAGACCCGCGCATGTCAGGTAGCCTTCCCTCGACCAAAGGGGCGCTCTAAGTGCTCACAGCAATTATCGACTACGAAAGCGGCAATTTGCATTCGGCGCAAAAGGCCTTTGAACGCATGGCCCATGAAACAGACGCAGGCGAGGTTGTTGTCACCTCCGATCCTGACGTCGTTGCCAAAGCGGATCGCCTTGTCCTTCCTGGCGATGGAGCCTTTCCGGCCTGTCGCGAGGCCCTGCTCAGCTCAAGTGTGTTTGACGCCCTTGAAGAGGCAGTGAATGTCAAAGCCCGCCCTTTTTTGGGTATCTGCGTGGGTATGCAGCTGATGGGAACCACGGGCTTTGAATATAAAACCACCAAAGGTTTGGGATGGGTTGACGGAGAGGTTCACAAAATCACCCCAAATGACCCCAAGCTCAAGGTGCCACATATGGGATGGAACGACCTTGTTATTGAAACGGATCACCCTGTTCTACAAGGCCTGTCAACGGGGGATCACGCCTATTTCGTGCATTCCTATCATATGCAGATGCAGACGCCTCATCACCGATTGGCCCATGTGGATTATGGCGGAGACATCACAGCGATTGTGGGGCGTGACACAATGATTGGCATGCAATTCCACCCTGAGAAAAGTTCGCATACTGGTCTCAGGTTGATTTCAAACTTTTTGAACTGGGCGCCGTAACGCCATTCGAAACTCATGTGCCTCACCTCTGCAAGGCGCACCCAAATCCTACAATAGAGCAAGGGGCCAATCGGCCCCTTTCCGTTTTATTGGACGCGCGTCCATGTACCGCCATCGCGACAGATGCCAAAGATACAGCCTTTGATTTTCAAACTGTTTCCGCTGAGCGTCATTTTGGAATTATAGGTTTTATCCCGATCAGGTGACCATACTTTACCTTCGGCATAGCTTCCGTTTCCTGCGGTTTTCATGTCCCAGATAATTTTCTTACCGAAATGCTCAGAACTCACTTGCTTTCCGGCACTATCAAAAGACTTGACCAATGTCCCACAAATCTTGGACCCACATTGCGCAACCTTGATGTGACCAAAATTACCGTTGTCATCTGGGATCGTTTTCCATGTGCCAAACACAGGATCGGCCAGTGCAGTCGTTGCGCACATTGCAAATGCTGCCGCCGCTGTTAATAGTTTTTTCATATGAACCTCCTCTTTCTCTGGACAAACTGTGAAACGAATATCGATTCAGGGCAAGCTTCACCTATGGTCACATTGCAATTTTCCGCCAACCGTGCAAAACGACACCTAACCAAAAAGCAAAGAGACTTAGAATGATCCTTTACCCTGCCATCGACTTAAAAGACGGAAATGCTGTGCGCCTGTTGCGCGGAGATATGGACAAATCCACGGTGTTCAACACCGATCCCGCCGCACAAGCTAAAGAGTTCGTCGCAGCAGGGTGTGAATGGTTGCATTTGGTGGATCTCAATGGCGCTTTCGAAGGCGAACCTGTGAATGCCGCCCCTGTCGAGGCAATCCTAAGCGAATGCAAGGTACCCGCCCAACTTGGTGGCGGTATTCGCGACATGAAGACCATTGAAACTTGGTTAAACAAAGGGCTCGCGCGTGTGATCCTTGGAACCGTTGCCGTCGAAAACCCCGATTTGGTCCGCCAAGCGGCCAAAGCCTTTCCTGATCAGGTGGCCGTTGGAATTGATGCACGAAACGGGCGCGTTGCTACCAAGGGGTGGGCCGAAGAAACGGATGTTATGGTCACCGATCTTGCCAAATCGTTTGAGGATGCAGGCGTCGCAGCGATCATCTACACAGACATTAACCGCGACGGCGCAATGCAGGGGCCAAATATTGAGGCCACTGCCGATCTTGCGCGGGCTGTCTCCATTCCAGTTATTGCTTCTGGCGGCGTGTCCTCACTTCAGGACCTCATCGCCCTGCGCGATTGCGGTGCCAATTTGAATGGCGCCATCTCAGGTCGTGCGCTCTATGATGGGGCCATTGACTTGGCCCAAGCTTTGGAGTCTCTGAATGCTTAAGACGCGGATTATACCCTGCCTTGATGTTGCGGATGGCCGCGTTGTCAAAGGGGTTAACTTTGTCGGCTTGCGCGATGCAGGCGATCCAGTGGAGGCCGCGAAACGCTATGATGCGGCGGGAGCTGATGAAATCTGTTTTCTCGATATTCACGCGACCCATGAAAATCGGGGGACCACGTTCGATATGGTGCGCCGCACAGCCGAGCAATGCTATATCCCCTTAACCGTCGGCGGTGGTGTGCGCACCGTTGATGATGTGCGCGCCCTTCTTTTGGCGGGCGCAGATAAGGTCAGCTTTAATTCCGCAGCCGTTGCAAACCCGGATGTCATCGCCCAGTCCGCCGATCAATTCGGCAGCCAATGTATCGTCTGCGCCATTGATGCAAAAACTGTGGAACCTGGACGTTGGGAACTATTTACCCATGGCGGACGCAAACCCACAGGCATAGACGCCGTTGAATTTGCAACCATGATTGCGGCAAAGGGGGCTGGTGAAATTTTGCTCACCTCTATGGACCGTGACGGAACCAAAGCAGGCTTTAACCTCCCCATGACCAAGGCCATTTCGGATGCCGTCAATATTCCCGTGATCGCCTCTGGTGGTGTTGGCACCCTTGACCATTTGGTCGAAGGTGTCACCAAAGGCGGCGCGTCCGCTGTTTTAGCCGCGTCCATCTTTCACTTTGGCGAATATACGGTCCAAGAAGCCAAAGACTATATGCAGGCGGCAGGTATTCCTATGAGGATGGCATCATGACTTTGAACGATCTTTTTGAAACCATCAAATCCCGTGCTGCAGCGGATCCCAACGAAAGCTGGACCGCCAAGTTGATGGCGAAGGGTCCAGAGAAATGCGCCGAGAAATTCGGCGAAGAAGCTATTGAAGCCGTGATCGAGGCCGTCAAAGGCGACAAAGGCAAGCTCACATCAGAGGCGGCAGATGTGCTGTTTCACTTGATGGTCATGCTCCACGCCCGTAATATTGAGTTTCAAGACGTCATTGACGAACTCGCCGCGCGCCAAGGCCAATCTGGACTAGCCGAAAAAGCCGCGCGCGACGGAAAATAATCACAGCACCACCCCGTTCAACATTTTAGAACGGGTTTATAGCTTGGATGAAATCACGCCTGTATTAAATCCAGCCATCCGCAGCTCGCCAAACAAACGCTGATATTCGATTTTTGGGCATCTATTTTGGATAACGTCCAAACCTGCTTGCGTCGCAACCTCGGCCGCCTCTGCATTTTCGACGCCGATTTGCATCCAAATTGTCGACAGGCCCTCCAAATGCTGGATTGCGTCGTCTACGATTGGACCAACGGCCTCGGAGCGGCGAAAGATATCAACCATATCTACAGGTTCCGAAATATCTGCTATACTGCCGACAACGGTTTTTCCCAATAGCGTCTCACCCGCATGACCTGGGTTTACAGGAATAATTTTATATCCTTTCAAACTGAGGTATCGCGCCACAAAATAGCTTGGTCGGACTGGATTTAAGGACACACCGACGATTGCGATTGATTTTGTACGTTGCAAAATCTTGCGAATATATCCATTAGTATAGTTAAGGTCGCCCAAAGTATATATCACCCTGTTGTAAAACATTGAATTTGCGTGACACTGCTTGAAAAGTTTAGCCATGTCTAGGTACCAGTATGACGATTGTTAACAGCCCCTATCTCACAACCAAGGAACTTGCACAGCTATTGCGGCTGGGTGAGCGAAAAATATACGATCTTGCGGCGAATGGAGAAATCCCCTGTGTGCGCGCCGTTGGTAAGCTCTTGTTTCCACGAGACGAAATTAACGCTTGGTTAAATGATACGCGATCAGGGCCTTTGATGCGTCCAGTGACAGACATCCCACCAATCATTGCAGGAAGCCATGATCCTTTGTTGGATTGGGCCTTGCGAAACGCAGGAAGCGGGTTGGCAGGATCCTTTGACGGAAGTCATGATGGCCTTGAGAAATTCGCAAACAAACAAATCGCGGTTTGCTTGCTCCATATCAAAGAAGACGGCGAATGGAACCTTCCCATCGCAAAGCGCATGTGTCGCGGCGAACCAGCTGTTCTGATTGAGTTTGGTGTCCGCGAGCGTGGTATTATCGTTCCCAAGGGTAATCCCTTAAACATAGCCTCTCTGCATGTTTTCAAACGACGCCGTGTCGCGCGGCGTCATGATACGGCCTCGAGCCAAATCATGCTGACAGAAATGCTGGAGGATGTTGGTCTTCAGCCTCACCTCTTATTTACAGGTCAGAAAATAGCTCGATCAGAAGAAGATTTGGCCAAGACCGTGAAATCAGGTCAAGCTGAAGTTGGCTTTGGCCTCAAAGCCGTCGCAGAGTTGCACGGACTGGATTTCATCCCTTTGGTGACTGAACGTTTGGATTTTCTCATTTGGCGCAAAGCATGGTTTGAGCCGCAGTTTCAAAAATTGTGGAGCTTTATTCAATCTGATGATTTCCGCACTCAAGGCGAAGCGATGACAGGGTATGACCTGACTGGCCTCGGGACGGTTTTGTTCAACGGTGGAAATTAATCTTTTGGATTAACATCCAACTTTAAGACGCTGATAGTAAATAAATAAAGCCGCCCCAATTTGGAGCGGCTTTTTAGTGTTTATCGTGACTGCCTTACATCAAAAGCGCTTTGCGGAACATAACCATAAGCCAAAGAGACATCATTTGGATCAAGTGCGGCTGCAGCATCGCCAGGCGTGTTGGTCGTGACACCACCAACAGTCAGGGACATATCGCCCAAACCATCATCTGTCATAATTTCGAGGTGACCGGAACTTGGGTCAAAGCTGTACCCACCACCCCAGTCGTTCATCTCAGCATCAACCGTCGCGTTGCTTTCGATCGTGCCACCGTCGGTGAATGTCATGCTTCCTGTGGCGATCATTTGGCCACCGCCGCCAGGCGTACCATCAAGCTCAATATAAAAACGATCAACCTTTGCTGCGCTTACATCAGAAGCGGCAACACCTGTCGGGTCCGTATGATGATTGTCTGTGTAATAACCGCCAGGAAGTGTCGAGTGATTTGTGCTAATAGTCGCCATGATAGGTCTCCGAAGGTCAGCAGGTGAGATATCTCATCTCTGCGAGGAAATTTGGGCAGCGCGAATTTAAGAAGAGGGACCGCGTAGAAATGAATGGATAGCGGCCTGTCACCAAATGACGGCAGCATGGCTCATATTCATTTTACGGATTTTTCTCTTTGCAGCGATGTCGCTGGCAATAGAGTCCAACTGTGTATTGGAACAATGTATCTTCATTTTATTCTCCTGGCATACACGCAGTGAGACACTGCGAAATGGATGGACTGCGGTATAACCGATGGCCATTTCTCTAAACCATCATACCGCTCAACCGCTTCACGGCTGGGTTAAGGCATCTAAGACACCTTAAGGGAGCTAAAGTCAAACATAATGTTAAAGTTGTAGAAAATAGTCATGAAAAGTCACGTTTTTGACGTCAAATAAGACGAAATCTAGGCAAAACCATCGAAAAATGTCAAAATTGTGACGAAATCCTTATCCAAAACGAATCGTAAAATACACCTTATAGTTGCTTTTAGTGCATCTCTTTGGCGACACTCGTATGAATTTCTTCGCCTGCCTTGAGGTTTACCATACGTCGCTTGCGAATAGGAAGGAAGCGTCCCCAGCCCCGCCAAATGCCAAGTGACGGCGCTTTGGGGTCTGTCTGAAATCTGTCTTGCCAGTTTTCTGGACACGGAAGGCCCTTGGCCTCCAAGTTTTCAACAACCCAAATAAAAGGGATATTCGACAAGGGCCGCGCAGCTTCAAATCCAGAGAGATGTCCCCCAACATCCCCGTGCACCCCCCGAAACCAAACTTGTCTCAATTCTTTATCGGGTCGTGTGGATGCATTCCATTTTTCCAAATTATAGGCCAGCCGAGATTCATTAAGCGCCATCGCATGAAACCCAGAGGATACGCACTCAGCAATGTCATAAGAATGAAAAGCATAGGGATCTTTGTAAATTTTATTCACATAAGGAAGCCCCAAAGCGCGCACTGTGTCCCAAACGCCGACTGCTTCGATTGTGATATCGGTAAGACAGTATTCGTCGCGAAAATCTTGCAAGGTCTCTTCGCTCATTAGGCGGCGATAATGCGACCACGCCAATTCAACCATTCGCTCAGTTGCATGTTCGGGTTTAAGTAACCCCACACGATCAATCATGCCGCTAAGCGAGCGCACCGCAAAAGCGCCGCGAGAATAGCCCGCGAGGACAATCTTATCACCTGGATCATAGCGCGAACTCAAGACCCCGAACGCCCTTTGAATTTGATCGCCAATGCCTTTTCCGGTCAACAGTGACCAAACAGACCGCCATCCATTAAATTGCAGGCCGGGTTCATAATAAACATAAACTTCTGGGCGCGACTTGCTCAGCAATTTCGCCAATTGACCTGCATTGGTTTCACGCCCACGCTCAAAAGACGATAGAGTTCCATCTAATACGATCACATGCCACTTTGGCGCCGCACCTTTTGGGATGACTTCTGGCTTGAGCTGTGGGGCCCAAGGCCACCACCGTCGCAATCCAAAAAGCGTTTTATTCAGCCGCCAGTTCATGTGATTTTAACAACTCCCAAACCCTGTGAGGCGTCAATGGCATATCTACCTGACGAATCCCATGGTCCCATACTGCATCTTGGACAGCATTCGCAACCGCAGCTAACGCGCCTACGGTGCCTGCTTCACCACAGCCCTTCATCCCCATTGGGTTGGTGGTTGAGGGAACAGGCTCCGTATCAAACTTGATAAACGGAAGATCTTTGGCCAAGGGCATTGCATAATCCATAAAGGTTGCCGTCAAAAGTTGGCCATCCTCATCGTAGACCACATGTTCTTGCAAGGCTTGACCGATGCCTTGGGCAATACCACCGTGCACTTGACCCTCAGCGAGCATCGGGTTGATCAGGTTTCCAAAATCATCAACAACTGTATAGCGATCCACGCGTACTAAGCCTGTATCAGGATCGATTTCCACTTCTGCAACATGCGCCCCATTTGGGAAAGATCGCGCGTCCAGAGTTATCCTTTCTGAATGCCTCAGCAACTCAGAGCGCCCCTCTTGGCGCGCCTTATCCGCCATTTCCAAAAGGGTTGGCGTCATATTGGACCCGACCGCGCGAAACGTGTCATGATCAAACTCAACATGATCTGCCGCAACGCCCATCTGATCTGCGACAAAAGGGATAAAGGTTGCAATCATTTTATCCACTGTCGCCAGTGTCGCGGTATTTTGAACAGTAACCGAGCGCGATCCTCCCGTGCCCCCACCCTGCGCGATCAAATCGCTATCGCCTTGAATGACATCAATGAATTCAACCGGTATGCCAGATTGATCTGACAAAAACTGTGCGTAAACTGTTTCATGCCCCTGACCATTGCTCTGTGTTCCAACATAGATATGAACACGACCTGTGTCTTGGAATTCAACAGTGGCGGTTTCGCTTGGATCGCCCAAGATGCTCTCGATATAATAACACAACCCCAAACCACGCAATTTACCGGATGCCTCACTTTGCGCTTTACGTGCGTCAAAACCGGCGCGATCTGATGTGATTTCAATGCGATCCAAAACACGATGGAAATCCCCAACATCATAGGTTTCACCTGTAGCGGATGTATACGGAAATGCCTCCGCTGGAATAAAGTTTTTGCGCCGAAGATCCCAAGGGTCCATTCCAAACGAGCGCGCGGCATGATCCATCAAACGCTCTAATACATAGATGGCCTCAGGGCGCCCTGCACCGCGATAGGCATCGACCTGTGTGGTATTGGTGAAATAGCCTTTGACCGACAACCAAGTTGTCTGAACATCATAACACCCCATGAGCACTTTGGAAAAAAGGCTGGTCTGGATTGCTTGGGCAAACTGTGAATTGTAAGCGCCCATGTTGCAATCTGTTTGAACGCGATAGGCCACAATTTTATGGCTCTCATCAAAGGCAGCTTCGACTTTGGATACCAGATCACGCCCTGCATTATCGCTCAGCATGGCTTCTGTGCGCTCCGACATCCACCTCACGGGGCGGCCCAAGACCATTGCCGCATGAGCAACCACATAGGTTTCGGGATAGGTCATGGCTTTCATACCAAAGCCACCCCCAACATCGGGGTTGGTGACGCGCACGGTGTCTGCTTGTAGGTTCAACATGGATGTCAGGCGCGACTTTGGAACCCAGACCCCCTGTCCGTTCACACAGACGTGCAAGCGCGTGCCATCCCATTCGGCATAACACCCGCGTGGTTCCATTGAATTCACGATGATCCGATTATCCGCAACATCCAAAGACACCACATGCGCGGCGGTCTCAAACACCTTTTGTGCCGCCTCTTCATCCCCCATTCCCCAATCAAAAGCAACATTTTCTTGGGCAACCTCGTGTATCGCAGTGCCGCCTGATGCGAGCCGCATATGGGCTGGGAGTTCGTCGAAATCAAATTCAATCAACTCGCTCGCATCGCGAGCTTGCTCCAAGGTATCGGCAATGATGACGGCCACGGCCTCACCGACAAAGCGAACTTTGTCCTTAGCGAGCAATGGGCGCATTGGGGATGCTCCATTGCTCCCGTCTTTGTTCGGAACTGTGACACCTTTGAGGTCGATATCAATACCTGCAGCCTCAAGATCATGAACCGTGATAACGGCATGCACACCCTCACTGTCGCGTGCCTCAGATACATCCAAAGCTGTTATCTCAGCATGCGCGATAGGCGAGCGAAAGACAAAGGCGTGTAAGGCATCACTAGGGGCGATATTATCAACATAACGCCCCTGCCCTGTTAAAAACCGAGTATCTTCAAATCGCTTCGTCGATTGACTGCGTCCAAATTTTTCCATCTCGTGCCCTCGCTCAGTTAAGAGGACATTAGTTGGAATTTGGACCAAGTCTAGGGGTGTCTGGCGCTTAACGTGTGGACAGTTTTCATATCTGTTGCCCCATAGCCATTAAATCCAGTGGCAATCGCTTGGGAATAGGCGCCCATCGAGTGAAAGAGCACATAATCCCCTTCTTCTAAGTCCGTCGGAAGGGACACTGGAAAGGGAACACAATCCAAACTATCGCAGGTTGGACCGAACGCTTTCCGCAGGGAGTGAGCACCCTGTTTAAGCTCGGCATTTTTCGCTAAAACCTCATATCGGCAGGTATCTAACGCACTCACATCTCGCCATTCCGCTAAGGCCCCGTCCATGCCGTCGTTCAACACGACATCGCCATTGTCTCGGATCACTTTGACACAAAGCGCGACCGACATCGCATCCGCAACCAAGGCACGGCCCGGCTCACAAACCAAAGGCACATCGGGAAGACATGTGTCAACGGCGGTCTGAATGGCGCGAAAGGTCGCCGTCAAATCATGTAAAGGCCCTTGTCGATGGGCTGCAAAGCCCCCGCCGACATTGAGCGCCGACAGTGTCACGCCTGCCGCGCTCGCCACCTTATGACAGGCTGCAATATATTCGCCCCAGACATCTGGTTGGCTGCATTGTGTTCCAGGGTGAAAGGTCATTGTCGGCTTTAGCCCCAACTCTTGAACCTGTCGTAGCAAGGACGCGGCATCTTCTAAGTTTGCTCCAAATTTTTCACCGAAATTGTAATGCCCCCCTGTTGCATCCAATTTGATGCGCACCGCGATTTCCGTTTCTGGCGGTAGATCCCCGAGTTTATCGAGCTCGCGTTTACTATCGATCGACCAAGATGCAATCCCAAAAGTTTTTGCAATCTGGATTTCACGGTGTGACCGCAGGGGATTGTGATAATGCAGCCGCGCGGTTGGATGCACCGCTCGAACCGCCTGCATTTCCGCAGGAGAGGCCACATCAAAGACATTCACCCCCAAGGACACCATATTTTCGAGGATAACTGGATGGCAATTTGCTTTGACGGCGTAGGACAGCATGCCGTTGAAACCAGTTTGAAACGCATCAACACGTTGACCAAGAGCCCTTGGTGAAAAAAAGTAGACAGGGTCGTCGGGCTGGATAGCACTTAGGTAAGACTTTGCTGTCTCATGTTGTGTGTGATGATCCAATTTCATGTCATCCTCCAGCTTGTTTCCGAACAATATGCGAGGAATTCCAAACAAAGTGATTAGGCATATTTTACATATTGCTTAATTCAATCGTTAAATATACGAAGCAACAATGCAAATAGACGAAACTGATAAGAAACTGCTGCATTTACTGGCAGAAAACGCGCGCCGCTCTGTATCGGACCTGGGGCGTGATTTGAACCTTGCTAGGACCACTGTGCAAGCGCGGATTGAGCGATTGGAAAACCTTGGCCATATTGCAGGGTACACAGTCAAGCTCGGGAAAAGCTTGAATGCAAACCTAAGAGCGACTGCTTTGGTGTGCATTGAGCCGCGATCAACCCCTGCAGTGCTACAACGTCTCAAGACGCTGTCACAAGTGGAACGCGTTCATACAACCTCTGGACGGTTTGATTTGATCGTTGAAATCAGCGCAAAGACAACCGAGGAATTAGACGACACACTGGATCGTATCGGCGAAGCGCGCGGCGTCAGAAGCTCAGAGAGTTTGATCCATCTGTCCACAAAAATTGATCGCGCGATTTAGCGGGTTTTTCTTAATTGAATGCCTCACGGCATACTCTTTTAGACCTATCGGTCGATGTGCCTTCGGCAAGAGTATTTTTTCAAAAGTGAAACCTGGGTGCCTTTGTCCATTCGCCTCAGATTATTCTGGGAAATCGCTTTTCCATTGTGTCAAAAGCCTGTATGTCCCCCCAAAACATGTTCTGAATGGGAAGTGACCGATGGGTTTGGAAAAAACGTTTAACGCACCAGAGGCCGAAGATCGGCTTTATACAGCTTGGGAAGAGGCTGGATGTTTCAAAGCCGGTGCAAATGCAAGCCGAACTGAGACATTTTCAATTATGATCCCTCCTCCCAATGTAACGGGTGCGCTTCATGTTGGTCATGCGTTTAACAACACATTGCAGGACGTTTTGATCCGGTGGCACCGCATGCGTGGGTTTGACACGCTTTGGCAGCCCGGGCAGGATCACGCGGGCATTGCAACGCAGCTCCAAGTCGAAAAAATGCTCGCCAAAGAGGGGCTTCCTGGACGTCGCGATCTAGGTCGAGACGCGTTTTTAGAAAAAGTCTGGGAGTGGAAAGAGCAATATGGCGGGACCATTATTGGTCAACTCAAACGCCTTGGTGCATCCTGCGATTGGTCGCGCAATGCCTTTACCATGGATGAAAATTTTCATGACGCTGTGATCAAAGTCTTTGTTGATATGTATAACAAAGGGTTGATTTATCGCGGCAAACGTTTGGTCAATTGGGACCCCCATTTCGAAACCGCCATTTCCGACCTCGAAGTTGAAAACATCGAAAGCGACGGGCATTTTTGGCATTTCAAATACCCTCTCGCCAATGGAGAAACATATACCTACGTCGAAAAAGACGAAGACGGAAATGTAACACTCGAAGAAGAGCGCGATTATATTTCTATTGCCACAACGCGCCCTGAAACAATGTTGGGCGATGGCGCTGTTGCCGTGCATCCGGATGATGACCGCTATGCGCCGATTGTTGGGAAAATGGTACACCTTCCGCTTTGTGATCGTTTGATCCCAATTATCACGGACGAATATCCTGATCCTGATTTTGGCTCAGGCGCGGTCAAAATCACAGGCGCTCATGACTTCAACGATTATCAGGTTGCCAAACGCAACGATATCCCTCTGTTCGCGCTGATGGATACCCGTGGGGCCATGCGTGTTGATGACGCAGAGGATAACCTCGTTCCAGAGAAATACCGTGGCCTAGATCGGTTTGAAGCACGAACAGCCGTGGTCGCGGACATTGATGCCATTGGCCTTTTGATCCAAGTTGAGGACAAGAAAATCATGCAGCCGTTCGGCGACCGTTCTGGCGTGGTGATTGAGCCTATGCTGACGGATCAGTGGTTCGTGGATACGGCTAAAATCGTTGAACCCGCACTGGAGGCCGTTCGCCAAGGTCGCACCAAGATTATGCCAGAGTCAGGTGAAAAGGTTTTCTATCATTGGCTCGAAAATATTGAACCTTGGTGCATTTCGCGTCAGTTGTGGTGGGGACATCAGGTTCCCGTTTGGTTTGACGAAGACGGCACCCAATACTGCGCCGCCACAGAAGACGAAGCACAGGCCATGGCGCCTGGAAAAACCCTAACCCGCGATCCTGACGTTTTGGACACTTGGTTTTCCTCTGGCCTTTGGCCGATCGGAACTTTGGGCTGGCCCAACGACACAGCCGAATTGGCCAAGTATTTCCCGACAGATGTTCTTATCACGGGGCAAGATATCTTGTTCTTTTGGGTTGCCCGTATGATGATGATGCAACAAGCTGTCGTTGATCAGGATCCTTTCCACACGGTTTACCTTCACCAACTGGTGCGCGACGAAAAAGGACAAAAAATGTCCAAGACGCGTGGTAACGTCATTGATCCCCTCGAAATTGTCGATGAATTTGGCGCAGATGCCCTGCGTTTTACCATGGCGCAAATGGCAGCCATCGGTGGGGTGCTCAAGCTCTCAACGGATCGGATCAAAGGCTATCGCAACTTTGGCACCAAACTATGGAACGCCGCCCGCTTTGCCGAACTGCATGAGGCCTTTGGATCTGATGGCGCATTGCCACACCCCACCCAAACCCTCAACAAATGGATTATCGGCGAAACGGCCAAGGTGCGCGAAACCGTGGACGAGGCGCTCACGCAATACCGCTTTAACGACGCCGCAAACGCGCTTTATGCCTTTGTTTGGGGCAAAGTCTGTGATTGGTATGTTGAGCTGTCAAAACCGCTCTTGAACGGCGAAGATGCCGCTGCCAAAGCCGAAACCCAAGCAACCATGGCATGGGTCATCGATCAATGCTTGATCCTCCTGCACCCTATCATGCCCTTCATCACAGAAGAGCTCTGGGGCACCCCACGTAAGCGCGCCAAAATGTTGATCCACGCGGATTGGCCCACTTACTCGGCCCGTGATTTGGTTGATGCTGATGCAGATCGCGAAATGAACTGGGTGATTTCGGTCATCGAAGGGATCCGTAGTGCGCGCTCGCAAATGCGTGTCCCAGCTGGATTGAAAATCCCGATGCTCGTCACCTCTATTGACCAACAAGGCCAATCAGCTTGGGATCGCAACGCGGCAATGATCCTTAAGCTTGCTCGCGTTGACAGCTTGACCGCAGCTGACAGCATGCCCAAAGGCTGTATCACTGTGCCTGTCTCTGGCGCCACCTTCGGCCTGCCCCTTGCCGATATCATTGATATCGACGCGGAAAAGGCACGCCTGAGCAAAACCTTAGAGAAATTAGCTAAGGAACTCGGCGGCCTCAAAGGGCGGCTCAACAATCCAAAATTTGTTGAAAGCGCCCCTGCAGCTGTGATCGAGGAAACCCGCGCCAACCTCGCTGAGCGCGAAGAAGAACAAGCGCAACTAACGGCCGCGATGACGCGCCTAAACGAACTTGGCTAACAAAATCGGGCGGGATCTAAATCTCCCGCCCTTCCCTTCTTCTTTTTCTAAATATCCGCGCCGCAGGCTTGCCCTGCTGAGGGCAATTATTCGACGCTGCGTCCCTCTGGACCGGTCATGTCAAATCCGAGGTGGCGGGCCACTGTAAAGATATCCTTATCTCCACGACCACACATATTCATACAAATGATGTGATCCTTCGGAAGCTCGGGGGCAATTTTCATCACATGTGCCAAGGCATGGGACGGCTCAAGAGCCGGGATAATGCCTTCGGTGGAACACGATAGCTGGAACGCTTCGAGCGCCTCTTTGTCAGTGATCGCCACATATTGCGCGCGTCCAATTTCATGTAACCACGCATGCTCTGGACCAATACCAGGGTAATCCAATCCAGCTGAAATAGAGAACCCTTCTAGGATCTGTCCATCGTCATCTTGCAACAAATATGTGCGGTTCCCATGAAGCACGCCGGGACGTCCCCCCGTCAAAGATGCGCAATGCTCCATCTTTTGAGTAACGCCTTTACCACCTGCTTCGACGCCGATGATATTGACCTCTTTGTCGTCCAAGAATGGGAAAAACAACCCCATTGCATTTGATCCACCGCCGATAGCCGCGATCAATGTGTCGGGCAAACGGCCTTCAGCAGCCAACATTTGCTCTTTGGCCTCTTTGCCGATGATCGCTTGGAAATCACGGACCATAGCGGGATAAGGATGCGGGCCTGCGACTGTTCCGATACAATAGAAGGTATCGCGCACATTCGTCACCCAATCACGCAAGGCGTCATTCATCGCATCCTTAAGCGTTCCACGACCCGAGGTTACTGGAACGACCTCAGCCCCTAAAAGGCGCATGCGGAACACATTAGGCGCTTGGCGTTCGACGTCATGCGCACCCATGTAGACAACACATTTCAAACCGAATTTTGCGCAAACTGTGGCGGTGGCAACGCCATGCTGACCAGCACCCGTTTCCGCGATAATACGGGTTTTGCCCATGCGACGCGCGAGGATAATTTGGCCCAAAACATTGTTAATCTTGTGCGCGCCCGTGTGGTTTAATTCATCCCGCTTAAGATAAATTTTTGCCCCACCTAAATGATCCGTTAAGCGCTCAGCAAAATACAATGGGCTGGGACGTCCGACATAGTTGGTCCACAAATCCTGCATTTCCGCCCAAAAGGCATCATCCGTTTTTGCGTGTTCATATTGCTCCTCAAGTTCAAGGATCAATGGCATCAAAGTCTCGGACACAAAGCGTCCACCAAAGTCACCAAACCGCCCCTTTTCATCAGGACCTGTCATGAAACTGTTGAATAAATCATTCGCCATTGCGAACCTCCCAAAAAGCCTTTGGCAAGATGTAGCGGTCTTACCCCCAAGGGTAAAGGGCGCAGGCTCAGGAAAATGATGTTAGCCTTGTGCCGCTTGGACAAAGGCCTGCATTTTTTGGGCGTCTTTGATCCCCGGGGCTGTTTCAACACCAGAGGAGACATCCAATTGACGGGCCCCCGTCATCTCAACCGCTCTGCGCACCGTCTCTGGCGTCAGGCCACCCGCAAGCATCCAAGGGGTGCTCCAACGGCGTCCTTGGATCAGGGTCCAATCAAAGGACAAACCATTGCCACCCGGTAGGTCAGCGCCCTTGGGGGCTTTGGCATCGACGAGAATTTGATCGGCCACCTCAGAAAACATATCTAGTTTGAAAAGGTCGTCTTTGTCTGCAACGCCAACCGCTTTCATCACAGGAAGGCCAAATTTCGCCTTCACCTCACGCACGCGTTCAGGCGTTTCCTTGCCATGCAACTGAATAATATCAATTGCGACTTTGTCTAACATTGTCTGTAGAAAATCGTCACTCGCATCAACGGTTAAGGCGACTTTAGCCAAACCAATCGGAGCTGCCAAAGCGATTTCACGGGCTTGTTCAATGGAGACATTCCGTGGGGATTTTTCAAAAAACACGAGGCCCGCGTAGCGCGCCCCTGCATTTGCCGCGTCTTCCATGGCCGCGGCTGATGTCAAACCACAGACTTTGACCGCAACGTCAGAGGACATTAAACAGCATCATCCAGCAGTGCCAAAACATCATCTTGGCCCGCGTATTTCTCACCCTTCAGCTTTTCTAATTCACGCTCTGCACGACGAAGTTCGCGAGACTTACGCGTGACCTCGGCGCGGTGCTTGTATTCACGTAGCCATTCCCAAACGAACCCAACCAAAACGCCAAAGATTGTACCCCCGAAAAACACAACGAAGACAGGCAATTGAACAGACCATTGCAGACCAATGAAATTAGCCAATTCCGTTGGGAAAACTGATAATTCTGTCATGGTGCGGTTTGCCAAAGCGACAACAACCAAAACAATAGCCAAGCTGGCTAGGAACACATAGCGAATATACCGCATAAAACTTAGGCCTTTCCGTTCAGACGATCTCTTAAGAGTTTGCCCGTCTTAAAGAATGGAACCGCCTTGGCGTCAACTGAGACAGATTCACCAGTACGCGGATTGCGGCCGATACGTGCATCGCGCTTTTTCACAGAAAAGGCTCCAAATCCGCGTAACTCGACACGGTCCCCATTGGCCATCGCATGTGTTATTTCGTCGAAAATTGTATTTACAATACGCTCAACGTCACGCTGATAAAGGTGAGGATTTTCATCTGCAATAATTTGAATAAGCTCAGAACGGATCATCGACTAAAGCTCCCCGGAAAATAAGGCGTTGTTTTCACTGACTATAAGTGAACACACGCAATTGGGAACATCTTTATATGAAAATCTAGCAACTTTATGGTGTTTTGCTGCTTTCTGGCAATGATCTTAGGGAAAATTCGTTGGAATTTTGAGTGAACCCTAAAAAATGTTGCCCTTCTTGGGTCCTGAGCGAATCGATAAAAAACCCCCGGTGATAGCACCGAGGGTTTCTTTGATCATTTGAAAGGGTGGATTATTCGTCGCCCTTAAGCGCAGCACCAAGGATATCACCCAAGGATGCGCCTGAGTCAGAAGAACCATACTGTTCAACTGCTTCTTTTTCTTCAGCAATTTCACGCGCCTTGATTGAAAGACCAAGTTTACGTGTTTTGCTGTCAACATTCGTGACACGAACGTCGATTTTGTCACCAGCATTAAAGCGCTCTGGACGCTGCTCTGCACGATCACGAGACAAGTCTGAACGACGGATGAATGACTTCATGCCTTCGTATTCAACTTCGATGCCACCATCTTCAACAGATGTGACCTCAACCGTGATGATCGAGCCGCGCTTCACGCTGCCAGTTGCTTCTGCGAATTTGTCACCACCCAAAGCTTTGATGGAAAGAGAGATACGCTCTTTTTCGATATCAACTTCGGAGACGACGGCTTTAACAACATCGCTTTTGCGGAAGTTTTGGATCGCGTCTTCGCCACGTTCGTCCCAAGAAATGTCTGACAAGTGAACCATGCCGTCGATTTCGCCTTCGAGACCGATGAAGAGACCGAATTCAGTGATGTTCTTAACTTCACCTTCAACTTCGGTACCTTCAGGATGTGACTCTGCAAAGACTTCCCATGGGTTGCGCTGTGTCTGTTTCAGACCCAAAGAAACGCGACGCTTGGTTCCGTCGATTTCCAAGACCATGACGTCAACTTCTTGGCTTGTAGAAACGATTTTACCTGGGTGTACGTTTTTCTTGGTCCATGACATTTCTGACACGTGGACAAGACCTTCAACACCAGCTTCTAGCTCAACAAATGCGCCGTAATCTGTGATGTTTGTGACAACACCTTTGTGCACAGATTCAAGTGGGTATTTCGCAGCAACAATATCCCATGGATCTTCTTGCAATTGCTTCATGCCCAAAGAAATACGATGTGTTTCTTTGTTGATCTTGATCACTTGAACTTTGACAGTTTCGCCAATTGTCAGGATCTCAGATGGGTGGTTCACACGGCGCCATGCCATGTCTGTGACGTGCAAGAGGCCGTCAACGCCGCCAAGATCAACGAATGCACCGTATTCAGTGATGTTTTTCACAACACCTTCGACGTCCATGCCTTCGGTCAAGTTGCCGATAACTTCTGCGCGCTGTTCTGCGCGTGATTCTTCAAGGATTGCACGACGTGAAACAACGATGTTTCCACGACGACGGTCCATTTTCAAAATCTGGAACGGCTGTTTCATGTTCATCAATGCGCCGGCATCACGAACTGGGCGAACGTCAACCTGTGAACCAGGCAAGAACGCAACTGCGCCGCCAAGGTCAACTGTGAAGCCGCCTTTAACACGACCAAAGATCGCACCGTCAACACGTGCATCATCTGCATATGCTTTTTCAAGACGATCCCACGCTTCTTCGCGACGCGCCATTTCACGAGAAATAACAGCTTCGCCACGCGCGTTTTCTGCAGCCCGTAGGAAGACTTCGACTTCGTCGCCAACGGAGACGTCAGGAGCTTCACCAGGATTTGAGAATTCTTTTAGATCAACGCGGCCTTCCATTTTGTAGCCTACGTCGATGATGGCTTGTCCCGCTTCAATTGCGATAACTTTGCCTTTAACAACAGATCCCTCTTCGGGAGTGTCCATTTCGAAGCTTTCATTCAGCAGAGCTTCGAATTCTGCCATAGATGTCATTTGAGCCATTTGGTACTCAGTTTCCTTTACTAACATTTTATTCTGGCCGGGCGGTTGTCTCCACCGGTCTTGGGTTTCATTGGTCAACGTATTCAACACCAAAAAGAGGGGCAGTGTTCTGCTACCCCGCTGCTCGATCTGATGTTGAAGATAAATCTTTTACGTCAACGCTGCTCGCTTACCCCGATTGTACCAATATATCAAGGGCGATTTCATAAAATTGAGCATCCTTCGGATGCACAGGTCAATTCCTGTTCGTCAAATGCCGAACAGGGTTCGTTGAGTATTTTTACAAAGCTTAAGTTATGTAGATTGGAATTTGTTTTTTATCGCCGTGATCGAGGCCTCAATCGCAGCCTCAATGCTCAGATCAGAGGTGTCAATTGTTGTTGCATCTGATGCGGCAATCATTGGCGCATCCTTGCGGCTCGCGTCGCGCGTATCGCGTTCGATGACGTCTTTTAGGACCGTTTCCAAGGTAGTTTCTGCCCCCTTTGATGTCAGTTCATCAAATCGGCGTTGAGCGCGGACCTGCGGGGATGCTGTGATAAAGAGCTTCACATCTGCAGCGGGGCAGATCACGGTTCCAATGTCGCGTCCATCCAAAACAGCGCCGCCCTCTTGAGAAGCAAACTTGCGTTGGAAATCTATGAGGGCGGAGCGGACCTC
>CBFHNR010000015.1:27675-30383 GCA_965657215.1 uncultured Paracoccaceae bacterium | reverse complement strand
TCGCGTCCATCCAAAACAGCGCCGCCCTCTTGAGAAGCAAACTTGCGTTGGAAATCTATGAGGGCGGAGCGGACCTCTGGAAGAGCTGCGACTTTGCTTGCGGCCTGCGCAATTTTTGCAGTGCGAAGATTTTGGTGATGAAGGTCGCTTGGATCAAGGGTTTGAGCGGCATGGATCGGATCGACCCCATCCAAAACCTTTACGCCCACAGCACGATAGAGCAATCCTGTATCAAGATGGGCAAATCCAAATGTCGACGCGACTGCTTTGGAGATGGTTCCTTTTCCTGCGGCAGCCGGACCATCGATTGCGACTATAAAGCTCATGGCGTCCCTTTCGTGTTCTTGTGCATTCAATTACGCACGTTCAACTTTTGCCCCAAGAGACGACATGAGCGTTTCGAAAATCGGGAAGGATGTCGCAATTGGACCCCCGTCATTCACGCGAACAGGCGCATTTGTCCCCATGCCCATCACCATAAAGGACATCGCAATTCGGTGATCTAAGAACGTTTCACATGTGCCGCCACCGGCGACATTGCCCATGCCCCGACCTTTTACGATCCACCAATCATCCCCTTCTTCAACGTCAACGCCATTGGCGCGAAGTCCTTTGGCCATTGCATCAATGCGATCGCTTTCTTTGACACGAAGCTCTTTGACACCGCGCATCACGGTGTCCCCTTTGGCAAAGGACGCTACGACAGAGAGGACAGGATATTCATCAATCATGCTTGCGGCCCGTTCTGGGGGCACGTCGATGCCTTTCATGTTTGGCGAATATTTCGCGCGAAGATCGGCAACAGGCTCACCGCCCTCTTCGCGTTCGTTTTCAAAAACCAAATCCGCGCCCATTTCTTGGAGCGTTATAAAGAGGCCAGAGCGCGTTGGGTTTAGGCCAATATTGGGCACCAACACATCAGAGCCTTCGGCAACCAAAGCCGCACAGACAGGAAACGCAGCGGAGCTTGGATCGCGTGGGACTGTAATCGTCTGAGCCTTTAGCTCAGGTTGTCCCGTCAGTGTGATGACGCGTCCCTCTGGTGTGACCTCAACCGTGAGCTCAGCGCCGAACCCTTGCAACATGCGCTCTGTATGATCGCGTGTGGCTTCTTGTTCGATGACCACAGTTTTCCCTGGTGCATTCAATCCAGCCAAGAGCACGGCTGATTTGACCTGAGCTGAAGGAACGGGAACCGTGTATGTCACAGGGACAGGCATATCAGCCCCCACAATCGTCATTGGAAGGCGTCCGCCTTGGCGACCAAATGATTGGGCTCCGAAGAGAGAAATTGGATCCGTCACACGCGCCATCGGGCGACTATTCAGGCTTGCGTCCCCTGTGAAAGTGGCCGTGATCGCAGAGGTCGCCATGCAGCCCATAATCAAGCGCACGCCTGTTCCAGAGTTTCCGCAATCAATGACATTGTCAGGTTCGCTAAATCCACCAACTCCGACGCCATCGATGGTCCAATGTCCTATACCGTGCTGTTCAACAGTGGCCCCAAAAGCACGCATCGCTTTTGCGGTATCCAAGACATCTTGTCCCTCAAGCAAACCAAAGACTTCAGTGCGGCCAACACTTAGCGCGCCTAAAATCAAAGACCGATGCGAGATTGATTTATCCCCAGGCACATGCGCTTCGCCACTTAGGGGACCACATTTGTGTGAAATCATCGGAATTGGCGCACCATGTGAGGACATTATTCGTTTCCTTTTTTGTTTGCGCCTGTGATAGCGCAACCAAAAGGGGGCGTCTATGGCATGATTGCGATCGAGGCCTCCAAAAAGGGATCTTGGACCATCAAACCATTTATCTCATGCTTTGATTGTCGCAATTTTCGCATGATTTTCACGGCCAGCGGACCTTTCAAGCATTTGCGCGCAGGCATCATTGACGCAGCCAAATATGATTCACACAAGACACCATTAGCCCGAATGATGTTATGATGCGGCAACACCAGGTGGAAATAGTGAACCTCTTCCTTGGGCAAAATCCGACGGATCCCGGCCAAATCAGTGGAATCTTTTATGGGGAGAAGGGCTGAGACTTCACCAATGCGCTCTATCACCGTTTGTCCCGCCACATAAATGCGGTGTTGTGGGGATAGGTAAAGAGGAGGAAAGCCGCACTCTTGCCCGAGGGCACCTGGCTTGATGCGAATGGGCCTATGGCGCTCATGCGAATTCATATGTGGCACTGAATAAGTAGACAGAGTTATCAAGCGAATTGGCTGATATCCTCGATCCAAGGTCCAAATTAGATCCCCCGATTGGAGGGCTTCAATCAGCTTATACCCTTGATCCGTCTCGATCAACGTGCCCTTGCAAAAACAGCTTGGGGCATACACAGTTGTATATCCAAGGTCTTGAATAGATGCGATGGTCATGTTCGAGATGTAATTGTTACCATCTAGATACCCTGTCATCAGCTCGCCATCAAAGAGCACTTCGTCCCAATGGGAGCCATCTGTTCCTGAGGATCCAGAGTGACTTTCTACGGGAACACCGACAGCAGAATTGGCGTCATTCGCATAGACACCTGCGAACTCATGCTCATATTCGAACTTCCCATTTTGGCCCGTGTATCGATAATCGGGATCCGCGGTTGTGCCAATATTTTGAACCAACCCCATATGCGCCCAAAGCGAGCCAACCCCCAGAGTATGAAGCATTTCATGCAAGACCACATCATTCCAGCGTGTTGTC
>CBFHNR010000015.1:0-27576 GCA_965657215.1 uncultured Paracoccaceae bacterium | reverse complement strand
TTCACAAATGGCTCACATCCGATGATGCCAACATCTGGATAGGTTTGCGCCTGATGAACCAAATGTTCACCGCCCCCAAAACCAATCTCAAGCCAAAGGGGTTTGTCTCCGAACAATCCCTCAACATCCAGAGGGTCACGATCTGGATTTTCCTCCCAAGACACGGGCCCCGGCGAAAGTGAATCCAGATCCGTCTCTAAATGCTCTAACTGGTTTTTCCTAAGGGTTTTGCCCTTGAAACGGCCGTAAAAATTGCGCCAAGGGGCGCCTGTGGGATGCTTATCTTGTGTCATGGCGCCCCATTAGCCTGTTTCGTCGACCTGATCAATGGGGCGTTATTTTGAGTATTTTATCAAAGATGAAATACGAGGCAAAAGAGTGGCGCACCTTGGTGCGCCTCATTTAGATTGCGTTTTGCAAGGCTTGAACCAGGTCGAGATTTTCCCAGCTAAATCCACCATCCGCTTCTGGCGCACGTCCGAAATGACCATAGGCAGCGGTACGCGCATAAATTGGCTTGTTCAAGCCGAGGTGTTCACGAATGCCACGCGGCGTCAAATCCATACAGGAGGCAACCGCCCGTTCAATGACTTCTGCGGGAACATCACCAGTGCCGAAGGTATCCGCATAGATCGACAACGGCTTGGAGACGCCAATCGCGTAAGACAACTGAATTGTACATTTCTCCGCAAATCCAGCAGCGACCACGTTTTTCGCCAAATAGCGTGCAGCATAGGCGGCAGAGCGGTCCACTTTGGTTGGATCTTTACCCGAAAAGGCGCCCCCTCCGTGAGGCGCAGCGCCGCCATAAGTATCCACGATAATTTTCCGCCCCGTCAGACCCGCATCTCCATCAGGACCACCGATGACAAAGGTCCCTGTTGGATTGACCCACCATTCGGTATCCTCGGAAACCCAGCCTTCGGGGAGAACATCGCGAATATAAGGTTCAACAATGGCGCGAATATCATCACTTGTTTGGGAATGATCCGCATGCTGCGTTGAGAGAACGATTGAACTGACACCAACAGGTTTCCCATTTTCATACCGAACAGAGAGCTGTGATTTCGCATCAGGTCGCAAAGTTGGTTCTTGACCAGATTTGCGCACCTCCGCCAAACGGCGCAAAATTGCATGACTGTATTGAATAGGTGCTGGCATCAGCTCTTGGGTTTCGTTGGTCGCGTAACCAAACATGATCCCTTGATCCCCGGCCCCTTCTTCTTTGTCGGAGGAGGCATCAACGCCCTGAGCAATATGGGCAGATTGTTCATGCAGCAGATTGGTCACTTTCACCGTTTCGTGGTGAAATTTGTCCTGTTCATACCCAATATCCTTAATGCAGTCCCGCGCGATCCGATCAACCTGCCCCATATATTCGCTGAGCTTACTTTGATCAGATAGTCCAACTTCTCCGCCAATCACGACACGGTTTGTTGTTGCAAAGGTCTCACATGCAACGCGCGCCTCTGGTTCTTCGGCCAAAAACGCATCCAGAATTGAATCCGAAATTCTATCGCACACTTTATCAGGGTGACCCTCCGAAACGGATTCAGAGGTAAATATATAGGATGATCGTGTCATGAGGTATTGCTCCAATAAAAGTTCACACCACGTCAGGAAGCCGTTGTGATGCAGTTAACGGCGTTTAGGACTCTGCGCTCGTTGCGTCAATCCCAAAACGCCTTGTGGCTTGATAAAGCACAAAACCCCTAAAATTGACAACAAAATGATAACGAAACGCTCCCCGAACTGGGAGTAAAGTGTTGCTTCAATTGGTTTTGGCAAGGCCACATCCATAAATCCTTGTTGATTTAGGGGAATAATTTGAATGACCTCACCAAGAGGATCAATGACAGCCGACACCCCAGTATTCGCCGCACGCACCAAGGGAAGCCCCTGTTCGATTACGCGCATTTGTGTTTGAGCCAAATGCTGATATGGACCAGAAAAATTCCCAAACCATGCATCATTCGTCATTTGGACAAGTAGATTGGGACGGTCCCCGTGACTTTGAACGTCCTGTGGGAAAACAGCCTCATAACAAATCAATGGTTTTACGGCGCCAATATTAGGAACTTGAGCAAAAGCCTTAGTCTCACCAGGCGTAAAACCACCTCCCACCATATCGGCAAGCGCAGACATGCCTAACCTTTGAAAAAATGCATTAAAAGGCAAATACTCACCAAATGGCACCAGATGTTGTTTGTCGTAGACGGGTTCGTAACTGCCATCTTCGTCAACCATTACGACAGAATTGTAATAATCGTAGTCTTCAAACCGTAACGTCCCTACCAAGACAGGCCGTCCTTGCGCGAAGGTCACAATGTCCTGCATCAAATCATCTGCATAATTCAGAAAAACAGGGACAGAGGATTCAGGCCAAACAATCAAATCCACATCACCGCTGCGGCCTGTATAATCCAGTGACCTTTGGAAGAAGGTCATTGAATGCTCTGGGTCCCATTTTTGAGACTGAATTGCATTAGGCTGAATGACACGCACAATTTGATCTGAAGTCTCAACAATGGGGCGATAAATTAGCGAAGGCCCAAACAAAATGACAGCTAGGAGTGGCGCGAATATGAGACGACGCGGTGAACGCAGTGCCCATGCAATGGCCAATGCCATAAGGACCGTAACGGCACTTAAGCCGTAGCTGCCGATGAAGGCAGCCCATAGCGCAATAGGCGTGTCGACCCAGATATATGCAATTTGCCCCCAAGGGAATCCCGTGAAAAGAAACCCACGCGCAAATTCCCCGAGCCCAAGAGCGAAGGCCAACAAAAATGGGGAGGCGCGGATAATCCAGACTGGAACGGCCCAGATGAGGGCCAAACCTGAGGCCATGGCCCCAACCGCAAAAGGGGCCATAAATCCATGGCGTTTAATATCAACCAAAAACGGTTCAACGAGCCAATTCAATGAAATCAAAAAATACCCAATTCCCAACCACCAGACTGTCCAAAAACGTCGGGTATCAGGAGCGACTAACCAGATGTACTGAGCCGCAATCAAGGCTGCAAAGGCCAATGCCCATAATGACAAGGGTGCCTGACCCAAAGCAAGGCAAGCACCCAAAAGTGCGAACACTTTTTTGGGATTAGTACTCACCCAAGTCAACATAGAGCCTATTCCGCAGCGAGCGCATGACCAGGAAGCCGCACACGCGCACGTTTGACCCGTCTTGGATCGGCCTCTAGGATTTCAAATTCCGTTCCGTTTGGATGCACAATAACTTCGCCCCGCACTGGAACGCTGCCACCAATCATGAATATCAAACCACCAACGGTCTCAATATCATCCGAGATCGTTTGATCCTGCGTGAAATCTAACCCAACCGCCTGACCGAAATCGTCAACAGAGGCCTTGGCTTGAACAACATAGCAGCCTTCTTTTTCACGGACCCATTGCGCGGTATCGGCGCTGTCATGTTCGTCTTCAATTTGACCAACAACTTGCTCAATCAAGTCTTCGATAGTCACAAGCCCATCAACACCGCCATATTCATCTATGACAAGCGCCATATGGCGACGTTCACTTTGCATCTTGGTGAGCAAAACACCGATCGGCATAGACGGCGGTACAAAGACCAAAGGGCGCAACATCGACAAGAGATCAAACCCCTCGTGTTCACCGCTAAACCCATATTTCAAGGCAAAATCTTTTAAGTGCGCCATGCCGAGAGGCGTATCAAGCGTCCCAGAATAGACTGGCAAACGGGTCAATTCAGAGGAGCGAAACGCGGCCGCTATTTCGTCAATGGTCGCTGTATCCGGGATCGCTTGAATGTCCGCTTTGG
Source organism: uncultured Paracoccaceae bacterium (assembly GCA_965657215.1). Taxonomy (GTDB): domain Bacteria; phylum Pseudomonadota; class Alphaproteobacteria; order Rhodobacterales; family Rhodobacteraceae; genus JAHEJA01. The sequence continues at coordinate 23,774 of CBFHNR010000015.1, read as the reverse complement.
GAATTGCAACGTCCTCGACACGCAATCGTCGCAAATTCATCAAGCCATGGGATGATGCTCTCGCTGGACCAAGTGCGGGTGCCCCATCAGGAGATGCTGATGCCTCGGAACTAACGGGTTGTTTTCCCCGTTTAAATAATCTTGCAAAAAAAGATTTCTTTTGTCTATCAGACTGCGCGCTGTGCGCTGCTATAGAAGAGCCTTCTGAATCGCCCATAATGTCTTTCGTCGTCCTGTTACGTTTCGCTTAACTCATATGGGTTCTGGATACCCATCTTTTCAAGTATTGCAATTTCAATGCCTTCCATCAATGCGGCATCCTCGTCTTCGACGTGATCATACCCCAAAAGATGCAAAATTGCATGGATAATCAGATGGCTAAGATGGTTTTCGAATGGAATGTGTGACTCAATTGCTTCTTTTTGGCAGGTATCAAAGGAAATTGCGATATCCCCAAGCTCAGCGTCAAAACGTGGATCAGGAGGCTCTGGTGCGTCACCGATGACTTCGGAGCCGCGCTCATCCGAGGGCCATGACAGAACATTTGTTGGTGTCGGCTTTTGTCGAAACTCTGCATTCAGATCCGCAATTCGCGCATCACTACAGGCCAAAACATCCGCCGAAAATATAGAGGCATCCAGACCTAAATGGGCACTTAGCGCAGCTGCCGCCCGTTTAGCGACAGAGGCCAAATCGACATCATTCCAGCGATCATCTTCCGTTAGGATATCAAGATGCATCTGACTTTTTACGATCTTCTCGACGTTGGGCTTGGGCGATCAAACGATTACTATCCTCTTCATAAGCTTCAATAATCTTCGCAACGAGAGGATGGCGAACCACGTCTTTTGAAGTGAAATAATTGAAGCTGATCGTCGGAATAGAATTCAAAAGCCGCTCGGCATCAGCCAACCCCGATGTCACACCACGGGGCAGATCGACCTGACTGCGATCCCCTGTAATGACCATGCGTGATCCCTCACCCAATCGAGTTAGAAACATTTTCATCTGCATAGTCGTTGCATTTTGCGCCTCATCCAAGACAACAAAAGCATGGGCTAACGTGCGACCGCGCATAAAGGCCAATGGCGCGATTTCAATGCGTTTTTCTTCGATCAATTTGGCAAGCTGCTTGCCCGGGAGAAAATCATTCAGAGCGTCATATAATGGCTGCATATAAGGGTCGACTTTGTCCTTCATATCGCCTGGCAAATAGCCAAGTTTTTCCCCTGCTTCGACCGCAGGGCGACTTAGAATAATGCGATCCACCTCACCAGAGATAAATTTAGACACCGCTACCGCAACAGCCAAATAGGTTTTCCCAGTGCCAGCTGGACCAATCCCAAAGGCCAGTTCATTCTCCATGAGCGATTTAACGTAGGCCTTTTGCGCCTCGGTGCGAGGTTCGACCGGCTTTTTACGCGTTTTGATTTCAACACGCCCGCCTTTGAACATTTCCAGCTGATCCGTGGATGGTGTCGCTGGATCGGCATGTTGCCCGATCATACGGATTTCACGATCTACGTCCGCTTGTTCAACCGCGCGTCCACTTTCCAATCGCTGATACAGGGCATTCAAAACGGAGCTTGCAAAGTCTCTGCCATCAGCTTCGCCAAAAAGCTCAAGCTCATTCCCGCGACGGATGATTTGAATGGAAGAGGCTGTTTCGATTTGTGCGAGGTTACGATCAAATTCACCGCAAAGGTCAATCATCAATCGGTTTTCAGGAAACTCTAGCCGAGTTGTATTTGGCTCTTGGCTATCTGACGGATGGATAAGCGTGTTAGGCGCCACTCGACTCTCCTTGTTGTATGTAAGGTCAGGGTGCCAACACTTAGTATCATACGCAAGAGCTAGTTATTCCTTTTTGCAAACAAAAACGGATAGGAACGCAAAAAGCCGCCCAGAAGGACGGCTTTTTAAATCTGATACCTATTATTTTAAATAGGGTCGCCAAGCAGCGCGCTACCGCCAGCTTTGAAGTCGCCAGTCGCAATATTGCGAGGGTCCGTATCTGAACAGAGGGGACGCCCATCAGGCAACATCCGCTCAGATAAATATCCTTCTACCCCATCGTCAATGATCCAGTGATGACACCCATTTGGATCAACCCAAATGCCAGCCTTCAGCTGTGTAAGTGATTTTGCATCAAATCCGCGGTCTACTGATTTGTCCGTCGTAGCCCCCATACCAAGGCCACCGGATTCACAAGCGGCGAGTGAAGCAACACAAACTCCAAGTGCAATTAGCTTTGTAATTTTCATTGGAACTCTCCTACTTCACACAAATAATTTCAACACGACGGTTTTGAGCCATGCCTGCTGATGTTGAGTTTGTCGCTCTTGGCCGACGCTCGCCATAGGCAAGCACATCCATGATATTGGCGCCTGTTGCACGACCAACTTTGGCAACTGAATTCGCGCGATTTTGAGAAAGCCGCATGTTGTACGCATCAGATGCGCGGCTATCCGTGTGACCCGAAATAATAAAGCCACGTGCAGACGAGCTTCTAAAGAATTGCTCTAGGCGCTGACGTCCAGCTGCGCTGATGTGATATTTATCAGTCGCAAACAGCTGATCTGAGTTCATAACACCACAAACATTGCCGCGCCGACAAACAGGTGATCCATCGCGATTACGGTGAGGAGACATATATCCCTCAGCTCCGTCATCCATAACCCAATGCTCACACCCATCTGGATCGATCCAGATTGACGGAACATAACGCTCACCCGTTCCCGAAGAGAAGACTCAGTTCGAAGTCGATTGCGCCTGTGCAGATCCAACAGCGACCAATGCAACTGTACCAATCATCATTATCGCGCTCTTTAAATTGTTAAAAAAAGTCACCACTACCACCCTCAAAGAATTTGTCGTCCAATAATGTCACGAAATTACATTTCAGTCACATATTTCTCAATATTGATACAAATTTTTATTGTTAGTTGCAAATTCACACTTTGATTTCGATCAAATTAGGAAACAACCAACATGATCCAATCTGAATTGTCCCCCTCTACGAAACAATCCAATCAATTTTTTCCGTGCTTTCTCAATTCGATAGGTCTTAAATCAACTCACCATTTAGTGAGTTTCGGTTACTCTGAGTGATTCGAACCTGATGAATTTCTCCGATCTTGGCCGTCTCCGTTTTGACGTGCACCGCATGAAGGTATTCAGATTTGCCCACCATTTGGCCCTCAAATCGGCCCTCACGCTCGAAAAGAACGCTTACAGTTTTTCCAACCATGCTATCCTGTATCTGCTTTTGCTGTTGGGCGATCAAATCCTGAAGTTGATGCAAGCGCTCTGTTTTTACATCTTCGGGCAATTGTGCGCGCTCTGCTGCTGGCGTTCCTGGACGGGTGGAATACTTAAATGAATATCCTTGCCCGTAATTAACCTCACGGATCAAATCCATCGTATCTTGGAAATCCTGATCCGTTTCTTCTGGAAACCCGACAATAAAATCGCCAGAGAGCAAAATATCTGGTCGCGCAGCTCTGATACGTTCGATCAATCGTAAATAGCTATCCCGTGTATGCGAGCGGTTCATACGCTTGAGAATGCGATCAGATCCAGCTTGCACAGGGAGGTGAAGGTAAGGCATCAATTTCGCACAGGTTCCATGTGCCTCAATCAAGTCATCGGTCATGTCATTGGGGTGGCTTGTCGTGAACCGTATACGTTCCAAACCGTCCACTTTGTCCAATTCCCAAATGAGCTGTGCCAAGCTCCACTCATCGCCAGACGCGCCCACCCCATGATAGGCATTTACGTTTTGTCCGAGCAGCGTAATTTCACGCACACCGCGTTCCACCAAATCGCGCGCCTCAGTCAAAATGCGATCAACGGGACGAGATACCTCAGCGCCTCGGGTGTAAGGAACCACACAAAAGGCACAAAATTTGTCACAGCCCTCTTGGACCGTCAAAAACGCAGCTGGCGCGCGTTTCGCTTTGGGACGGTTTTTAAGTTTCTCGAACTTGTCTTCTTCTGGGAAATCTGTGTCGATGGCCTTTTTCCCAGTCTGCGTGCGCGCCTCTAGTTCAGGCAGGCGATGATAACTTTGAGGACCAACAACCAAATCGACTGCAGGTTGGCGACGCATGATTTCTTTGCCTTCGGCTTGGGCCACACATCCAGCGACACCAATTTTCAAATCAGGTTTGTCAACTTTCAACGCCTTCATCCGACCCAATTCGGAATACACCTTTTCTGCGGCTTTTTCCCGAATGTGACAGGTATTCAGCAAAATCATATCAGCATCTTCTGGAGTGTCTGTTTCGACATATCCAGAGTCCCCCAAGGCCTCGACCATGCGTTCACTGTCATAGACATTCATTTGACAGCCATATGTCTTCACAAACAATTTTTTGGTCGTGCTCATGTGCATGTTCCTTGGGAAGTATTTAAGTCACGGGTCGATACCCTATTTTTGCCCTGACTTGCAATGGAGTTCATTTTATTCTTAATGGTGAACAAGCAAAAAGGGTTGGTTATGGATTACGCATCGCTCGATGATTTCGTCGTCAATGGAAAACAGCATGTTGCAAAGGGACCAATCGCGATCATAATGATTGAAGACTTGGTTGAAGTGGCCTCGACCCTGAAACATCACATTAAGCTTGGCTTTAAAAAAGTGCTCGTTTTAGGCAAGGACTTGCCTGACCTCAGCCCTGCTATTTCAGAAAACGTAACGATTATTCAACACGATTTTTTGAAAAATGGGACAAAGGAAACAATCGTAAACAAGATATCCCAAATGGCCCCTTCTCAGTGGATCTACTACTGTTTCAACGCCGAATACCTATTTTTTCCGTTTTGTGAAACGAGAAATGTAGATGAGATGCTTGCCTTTCATACCGAAGAAAAGCGCAATTCAATGCTGTGTTACGTCATTGATTTATACGCGGGTGATTTAGGACATTCCCCCAAGGCCGTGTCAATCGAAGATGCCCATATCGATAAAGCTGGCTACTATTCTTTGGGTCGCACGGATCCGAAAACACATGCACTCCTGGATCGACAGCTTGATTTTTTTGGGGGCCTGAGATGGCGCTATGAGGAATTCGTCCCCTATGAAAAACGCAAAATTGATCGCATCGCTTTGTTCAAAGCAAAAGAGGGTTTGGCCTTAAACGATTTGGATATGTTCAATGAGGCGGAGTACAACACATATGCCTGCCCGTGGCATCACAACCTCACGGCGGCAATTGTCTCGTTTAGAACAGCCAAATCACTTCGCCGCAATCCAACATCGCGCCATCAAATCAGTGATTTCAAGTGGCACAATTCCACAAAATTCAGCTGGCACTCTCAACAACTCTTGGACCTTGGGTTGATGGAACCTGGACAGTGGTTTTAGTCGATTTCACTGTGCACATCCAGACAAGCAGAATGATCTCCTAAACTTTCAATTACACGGCATGTTCCCAAAACACCGCTATCTGACAGTTTTGTAATCCGGATGAGTTCTTGTTCTAATGACAACAAAGCTGCAATTTTTGCTTGGACTTGTGTCAAATGAAGGGACGTTATCTCATGCGCTTGATTACACGGCATGTCTGGGCGTTCACTGAGGATCAAGACGGACCGAATGTTTTCAATCGAAAATCCCAAAGCACGCATGTGCCTAATAAATTTAAGCCGTTTAACACCAGTCTCGTCATACACCCGCTGGCCACCTCTATTACGTTCTGGTTTAGAGAGCAGCTCAATCGTTTCATAATAACGAATTGTAGGAACTTTCGTCTGAGTTAATTTGGACAATGCGCCGATGGAGTACATTTTTGGCTTGAACCTCTAGTGACTAGAGGGATTATGACGTGTCCTTGATACAAATCAAGGAGAATAAAATGACCAAAACCTGTTGTTCAAACACTCACGACTTCACCGGGCTTGATCGACGCTACAAACGAATTTTGTGGACTGTTATTATCCTAAACGGTGCAATGTTCATGATCGAGATGTTCGCCGGACACACATCCTCATCGCAAGCATTGAAAAGCGACGCATTGGATTTCTTAGCTGACAGCGTAACCTATGGTCTAAGCTTAGCTGTCATCGGCTATAGCGTTCAAATGCGCGCCCAAGCCGCGCTGTTCAAAGCACTTAGTCTATTTGTCATTGGAGGCTACGTTCTGATAGGCACCCTTTACAGAACGTTTTTCCAAATCCAACCCGAAGCAGAAATCATGGGGATCATTGGATTCTTGGCCCTTATTGCAAACCTAGTAAGTGTACTGTTGTTGATGCGCTATAAAGACGGCGATTCAAATGTTCGCTCCGTCTGGCTTTGCTCTCGCCACGATGCTGTCGGAAACATCGCAGTCATGATCGCAAGCCTTGCTGTATTCTGGCTTCATTCGCCATGGCCAGATTTGATTGTCGCATTTCTAATGTCGGGACTATTTGTGCATTCAGCACAGCTCATTTTGCGCCAATCCCTCGACGAATTGGCGTAAAAATAACCCTTAAAGGTTCTCAGATTGGGGCATGCCCAGCACGTGGTAACCACCGTCTACGCGGATGATTTCACCGGTTGTGCATGCGCCAGCGTCTGAGGCCAAATAAACGGCGGTGCCGCCAACGGCTTCTAGTGTTGCGTTGCTTCTTAACGGGGCATTCTGATCTGTGTGCTTGTAAGTCTTACGCGCACCACCGATCGCAGCCCCCGCCAATGTTTTCATCGGACCAGGGGAAATCGCATTCACTCGAATTCCCTCTGGACCCAGATCATTAGCCAGATAGCGCGTTGTCGCCTCAAGAGCCGCTTTTGCGACGCCCATTACATTATAGAACGGAGTCACACGGTTTGATCCTTGGTAGGTCAACGTCAACAAAGTACCGCCATTTTCAACCATCAAAGGATGCGCACGACGTGCCACTTCGACAAATGAATAGGCGGAAATATCCATGGAATTTTTGAAATTCGCACGGCTCGTATTCAAAAAACGCCCCGTGAGTTCGTTCTTGTCGGAATAGGCAATCGCGTGAACCACAAAATCAATTGTCGGCCAACGCGCGCCAAGCTGATCAAATGCGGCGTCCAATGAGGCATCATCCGTCACATCAACATCGACCATGAAATCAGACCCGACCGTGGCAGCCAGAGGCGCAAGGCGCGACCCAAAAGCCTCGCCTTGATAGGTAAATGCCAATTCCGCGCCTGCTTCCGCCATCGCGCGCGCAATACCCCAAGCAATTGAGCGCTCATTCGCAACGCCCATGATCAATCCACGTTTACCAGCTAATTGTGTCATGCTGCATCCCCATTCAAATCTGTTTAGTCTTCATCTTTGCTCAAAATACTCTGGGTGAATTGGACATCGTCCAAGAGGGCAAAGCCCTCCTGCAAACGTCACTTACCCTGTATACTTCGACAACAGCATCGATCCGTTCGTTCCACCAAACCCGAAACTATTGGTCATAACCGTATCCAAACCTGCGTTCTCAACGAGTGATGTCGCAATCTCAGACGGGTCAATCGCGGGGTCAAGCGTGTCCACATTGATTGATGGCGCAATAAAATCGTTCTGTAGCATCAAGAGACAATAGATCGCTTCTTGCGCACCTGTCGCACCTTGGCTGTGGCCCGTCATCGATTTCGTCGAGCTGATCAACGGGGTTGAACCCTGACCAAAGACACGGCGCACCGCTTCGACTTCGCCAACATCTCCAACCGGTGTCGATGTGCCATGGGCATTGATATAGCCAACTTTGCGGCCCTGTTCGAGCGTCGATAACGCAATCCGCATTGCGCGCTCACCACCCTCACCTGACGGAGCCACCATATCGTGCCCATCAGAAGTCGCGCCATAGCCCGTAACTTCGGCATAGATTTTCGCACCACGTGCCAAAGCATGATCGAGGTCTTCCAACACAACGATACCGCCGCCGCCACCAATGACGAAGCCATCGCGATCCGCGTCAAATGCGCGTGAGGCACGCTCCGGCGTATCATTGTATTTGCTCGACATAGCGCCCATCGCATCAAACAAACAGGACAACGTCCAATCAAGCTCTTCTCCGCCACCTGCAAACATGATGTCTTGCTTGCCCATCATAATTTGTTCCGCTGCATTGCCTATGCAGTGCAATGATGTCGAACACGCAGAGGTAATGGAATAGTTAATCCCCTTGATTTTATAGGCTGTCGATAGGTTCGCAGAAATCGTCGAGGACATGCATTTAGGAACCGCAAAGGGACCAATGCGTTTTGGTGCGCCAGACTTCAACACGACCTGATGTGCCGCGAGCATTGCGCTTGTGCTCGGACCGCCAGAACCAGCCACAAGGCCAGTACGCACATTTGAAATATCGCTTTCTTCCAAGCCTGCATCTGCAATCGCCTGCCCCATCGCGATATGCGCATAAGCCGCGCCATGCCCCATGAACCGCAACGTCCGCTTGTCAACAAATTCGGTCACGTCAAGTTTGACATTACCCGCAATTTGGCTGCGGAAGCCATGCTCTTGCATATCTGCATTGGCTGTGATGCCTGATTTGCCAGTCTTAAGGCTGGCGAGGACGTCTTCAGCAGTATTACCGATGGAGGAAACGACCCCCAACCCTGTCACAACAACTCTACGCATGATGCTCTCCCTTTGTGGTCATTAGCTCTCGGAAAGAGCGACTTTCATGTCTTTGACTTGATAGATGACTTCGCCATCTGCTTCGACGATCCCATCGGCCACACCCATCGTGAGGCGACGTGTTTGGATCGCTTTGGTAAAGTTGATCCGATAGGTTAGCATTTTGCGATCTGGACGAACCATGCCTGTCAATTTGACCTCGCCTACGCCCAGCGCATAACCACGACCCAGCCAACCGCGCCAGCCTAGGTTAAATCCAGTCAGCTGCCACAAACCATCCAGGCCAAGGCAGCCAGGCATGATAGGGTTCCCAGGGAAATGGCAATCAAAGAACCAGAGGTCCGGTTTAATATCGAATTCCGCAATAACATGACCTTTGCCATGCTCGCCGCCATCTTCGCTTATCTCAGTAATACGGTCCATCATCAGCATCGGAGGTTCGGGAAGCTGTGCATTTCCTGGTCCGAACAACTCGCCACGGGCACATTTCAAAAGGTCTTCACGATCGAAGCTGGTTGGATAATTGGCCATCTAGTCAGGCTCCTTTGTATTGCTGTTATGCCTCCTCTAGCACCCGACGGGCGACCCTTGCAAGCCTCGCTCAAGCGAAAGCATTCAAAGGTATGTATAAAAACCATTGAAACTGACCCCAAAAAGCTCATATCCTAAGGACGGATTACGAAAGAACGAACATGAGCACATCTTCACAATCACGCGCGACGACTTGGCTGTCCTCTGGCGACTTACGCCCAACCAAGCAACGCATTGCCTTGGCACAAGCCCTTGTTGGCGATGGCGAGCACCGTCACGTCACGGCTGAGTCATTGTTCGAGCGTGTGCAATCGCATGGTGAAAAAGTGTCGCTCGCAACAGTCTACAACACTTTGCGTGCCTTTTGTGATGCAGGATTAATGCAAGAAATCACAGTAGACGGCACCAAAAGCTATTTTGACACAAACACCCATGATCACCCCCATTTCTATTGGGAAGATAACGGTGCGCTCTCTGATGCCCCGTCTGATCAACTCACGATCTCAAATTTGCCATCGGCGCCTGAGGGTATGGAAATTGCATCCGTTGATGTGATTATCCGTCTCAAAAAACAGGAATGAAGGCCGCTTGGTATTCCGCTCTTGGGCCAGCGGCGTCGGTTTTGCAGTACGGTGATCTGCCCAAACCAAACATCGGAGCCGACGACGTTCTGGTTGAACTCACCTTTTCTGGTGCAAATCCGTCAGACGTCAAAGCGCGCGGCGGCGCACGTCCTGGGGTTACAAAGCCACAATTTGATCGCATCATTCCGCATTCGGATGGATCAGGCATTATTACAGAGGTCGGATCAAATATTGACCTATCTCGAACTGGACAAAGGGTTTGGATTTGGAATGGACAGTGGCAGCGCCCCTTTGGAACCGCTGCAGAATTTATTGCGCTTCCTTCTGAGCAAGCTGTTGAGATGCCTCAAGCGATGTCCTTTGAAACTGGGGCAACCTTGGGCATTCCGGGATTAACAGCAGCACATTGTTGTTTTGCTCATGGGAGCTTGAAACAAAAGACCGTGCTGATTTCTGGTGGTGCGGGCGCTGTTGGCAACTTAGCTATTCAGCTTGCCAAATGGGATGGCGCGTTTGTGATTGCAACGGCCTCCGCGCATAACCAAGATCGCGTATCAAAAGCGGGAGCGGATGTTGTTCTGTCTTATGACGACCCCGATTTAGCGGAGCAAATTTTGCAACATGCCCCCAATGGCATTGATTACGCAATCGAAGTGGAATTCGGCACAAACGCGCCTTTGTTGGCTGAGGTGATGAAGCCAAACAGCTATATCATGACGTATGGCTCAGCTTTAGATATGGCGCCAACATTCCCTTTTGGGCCGTTCTTGTTCAAAGCTCTTAAAATCGATATCGCGCTAATCTATATCCTCGATCTTGCACACCGCCACAAAGCAATCGAACGCTTGCACTCCTCGCATGCGCAAGGCGCGTTGACGTCGGACATTCACGCAGTTTTTGACTTGTCCGAGATTGCGCTTGCCCATCAAACAATTGAGGCAGGCAAGCGCTCTGGTGCGATTTTACTCAAACCTTAGTTGATTGAAACAACTTCAAAATCAAAGGTCAGGTCTTTGCCCGCGAGCGGGTGATTGGCGTCCAAGGTGACGCTCTCATCAGTGAGCTCGACCACTGTGACGGGCATTGCATGACCATCAGGTGTTTGCACCTGCAACTGCATGCCCAATTCTAAAGGAATGTCTGCTGGGATTTCGGCACGTGGCACAGCTTGACGTGCGCCCTCTTCGACTGGGCCATAAGCATTTTCAGGATCAATCGTGACCTTTTTCTTGTCACCAACAGCCATGCCAGGCAAAGCAACATCTAGACCAGGAATGATCTGACCGCTGCCGACGACAAATTCTAGGGGATCGCGCCCTTCTGAGCTGTCAAAGACAGTCCCATCGTTCAAAGTACCAGTGTAGTGAATACGCACAGTATCGCCCGCGTTTACTAGGGTCATAATAAGTTCCATTTTTTTGGGGGATGAATAAATGAGGCCGCTGTTTAGCGGGTGCTCTGTTACATGCGGCCAGTTTGGCGCTTTCTGTTAGAAATGTAAACCAGACGGGCTAAGTTTTTGATTAAGGGGTACTGGGCAAGATTAGAAAATCGGTGATTTCACATTTTTCACTTCCCCCTGTTACACCTGCATGTCACTGTTGTGGAAAACGGGAAATGTTATGGTCACTACGTTTGTTTTTGATGCCTATGGGACATTATTTGATGTCTCAGCTGCCGCACGCCAAGCCGCCCAAGAGCCAAATCGCGAAAGCTTTGCTCAGCATTGGGCCAAGCTTTCTGACATTTGGCGGAACAAACAACTGCAATACACATGGTTGCGGGCTGTAACGGGGCATCACATCGATTTTTGGCAAGTCACCCAAGATGGGTTGGACTTTGCTCTTGAGGCGCTTGAGCTGTCTCATGACACAGAATTACGGGACCGATTGCTTCAGCTTTATTGGGAACTGCAATCCTATCAAGAGGTCAAAGACGTCTTGACCACGCTGAAAGCACGCGGATTTAACACAGCAATCCTATCAAATGGATCGCCCGATATGTTGAACGCCGCAGTTACATCAGCGGGGCTAGAGGCCACATTAGATGCCGTCCTCAGTGTCGAAGATGTGGGCGTCTTCAAACCAAACGCCCGCGTCTATGACATGGTGAATGCACGATTTGAAACAACGTCTAATCAAGTGATGTTTGTCTCCTCAAATGGATGGGACATTGCAGGCGCCAGCGCATTTGGGTTTAACACAGCATGGGTCAACCGCGCCAATGATCCTATTGACCGCCTCATGGCACACCCCGATCATATTTTTTCAGATTTAACCCCCCTTCCTAATTTAATGAGCTCATAATGCCCCATTTCCAAACACCCGATGGCCTAAACCTATATTACACCGACGAAGGTACAGGCGTTCCTATTTTATGTCTCTCCGGCCTCACCCGTGACTCGCAGGATTTCAATTTTGTGACCCCACATCTCACTGGTGTGAGCTTGATCAAAATGGATTATCGCGGGCGCGGACAATCAGATTGGGCCGATGATTACAGCACCTATAGCGTCCCCCAAGAAGCCCAAGATGCCATCGCCTTGTTAGATCACTTAGGGATTGAAAAGGCAGCTATCCTTGGGACGTCACGCGGTGGGTTGATTGCGATGTTCCTTGCGGCAACGGCCAAGGACCGCCTGATCGGTGTCGCGCTTAACGACATCGGACCTGTGATTGATCAAGGTGGATTGGATGGGATTATGGATTACATTGGTCGCAACCCTGCGGCTAAAACAATTGACGATGCCGTCGAACAGCGTGCTAAAATCATGGTCGGATTTAACAACGTCCCAGACAGCCGTTGGAGAGAAGAGCTGAGCATTCTCTATCATGAAACAGAGAACGGACTACAGATCACCTATGACCCAAAACTAAGGGATGCCGTTGCTCTGACATTTGGGCAACCTCAACCGGATCTCTGGCCCTTGTTTGAAGCCTTAAACGGCCTGCCCTTGGCTTTGATCCACGGCGAAAATTCAGACTTGTTGAGTGATGCAACCGTCACAGAGATGCGCAATCGACAACCAGATATGATTTACGGACGCGTTCCAGACCGTGGTCACATTCCATTTTTGGACGAACCTCAATCACTTGAAGCGTTGCATAAATGGATAGGGAAACTGTCGCAATGACGTATGACATGATCTTAGCAGCGTCGCGTCGCATCAAAGGCCATATCCGTCAAACGCCTATACTGAATTCGCCGTTTTTGGATGAGATCGCAGGGCGCAAAATCTTTGTCAAAGCGGAATGCCTCCAGCACACAGGAAGCTTTAAATTTCGCGGCGCTATGTCCGCAATCTCGGCATTAGATGACACCGCCAAGGCGAAAGGTGTTTTGGCGTTTTCCTCAGGCAACCATGCGCAAGGGATAGCCTTGGCGGCACGGCAAATGGGGATTGCAGCCACGATCATAATGCCCAAGGATGCTCCAAACATTAAGATCGAAAATACCAAAGCTTATGGCGCAGAGGTCATCCTCTATGATCGTGCGACCGAGGACCGAGATGCCATCGGTGCCGAGATCGCTCAGGCCCGAGGAGTGACCTTGATCAAACCCTATGATGATCCTTTCGTCATAGCGGGCCAAGGGACAACAGGTTTGGAAATTGCAAAACAGGCCGCTGACTTGGGGATCAAAGACTCCTCTGTTCTGGTCTGTTGCGGCGGGGGTGGATTGACCACTGGGATTGCGCTCGCTCTTGCACAGGAGGCACCCGATTTTGATGTTCACCCAGTTGAGCCACATGGATTTGACGATGTGAAACGCTCGCTCGCCTCTGGCCAGCATGAAACCAACGCGACCCAATCTGGTGGCATTTGCGATGCCATTGTGACGCCAACACCAGGTCAACTGACCCTTCCGATTATGTTAGAGCATTGTGGCACTGGCATTTCCGTCAGCGAAGATGAGGTATTGGACGCTATGGCCTTGGCCTATGATCGGCTGAAAATTGTCGTCGAACCCGGTGGAGCGGTGGCATTAGCAGCGGCCTTATTTCATAAAGGCGCCGAGCTAAAAGAGACCGTTATCGCGGTTGCAACTGGTGGCAATGTCGATCCTGCTATGTTCGCCAAAGCCCTTGAACGACGTTAGAGGACGTAAATGCCCTTTGCTGATTTAGACCATATCAAACTTCACTATCGTATTGACGGTGACCTTGATGGTGCGCCGGTCGTCTTTGCCAATTCACTTGGAACGGATATGCGTCTTTGGGATCCGATCATTCCGCTCTTGCCCAAGGGCCTCAGGATCATTCGCTATGATATGCGCGGACATGGAAAATCCGACTGTCCAGAGGGACCGTATTCCATGGGCGCGCTCGTGCGGGATGCGGAGGGCTTACTAGAGCATCTCAATGTTAACAACTGCTTGTTCGTCGGATTATCTATCGGCGGAATGATTGCACAAGGATTGGCCGTAAAGCGGTTGGATTTGATACGGGCTATGGTTTTATCCAATACAGCGGCAAAAATTGGTCACCCTCCGATGTGGGCGGACAGAATGGATCGTGTCGCCAATGACGGATTAGAAAGCATGGTGGATGAGGTGATGGCGCGATGGTTTTCAAAATCCTTTCGGGCCTCGCCAGAATTTGACGTCTATCGCGACATGTTTCTAACACAACCGCCCAAAGGCTACATTGGCTGTTGTGCGGCAATTTCTGGAACAGATTTCTTTACGCCGACCTCAGGATTACGCCTCCCGACCCTTGGCATCGCAGGAAGCGAAGATGGTTCAACGCCCCCTGATTTGGTGCGTGAAACAGTGGACCTCATTCCAGGATCGAAATTCCAAATCATTCGCAAAGCTGGACACCTCCCTTGCGTTGAGCAACCTGAAATATTCGCAAGTCACCTCAATGATTTTATAAAGGACACTGGACATGGCTAATTTTTTATTGATCCACGGGTCCAGTCATGGCGCATGGTGTTTTGGCGAATTGATTGATCACCTAACGGCCTTAGGTCACAGTGCCGCTGCAATAGATTTGCCGGGACATGGTGATAATCCCTATCCGTTGCAAGAGATCACACTTGATCTCTATCGGGATGCTATTTTGGATGCGATTGATGACCCCGTGATCCTCATGGGGCATTCCATGGCAGGGTTTCCAATTGCTGCGGCTGCCGAGACATCCCCTGATAAAATCCAACGTTTGGTGTTCCTCTGTGCCTATGCGCCACGTGACGGGCTAAGCCTGGTCGATATGCGCAAAGAAGCCCCGCGCCAACCTCTGATGGAAGCGATTGAGCGCACGGAAGATGGCCTCGGTTTTTTCGTGCGACCAGAACATATAAAGAAAGTGTTCTACCATGATTGTCGTGAGGATCAGATTGAGCTTGCTGCGCGTCGGCTCTGCGTTCAAGCGATCAAACCCCAAGCGACACCAATTTCATTGGGAGAGAACTATGCTTCTGTTCCCAAATCCTACATCCGCTGCGACAAGGATCAAACTATTCCGCCCGAGTATCAGGAAACCATGACACAAGGATGGCCTAGCAAAGATGTTTATGCATTTGACACCAGTCATTCCCCCTTCTTTGCGGATCCACAGGGTTTGGCGCTCTTGCTTTCTAAGATCGCACAGGGCACAGAATGAGGCGCTTTAATGCAGTCAGCTGACTCCAAGACATCCAAGTTTTTGATTGCGTCAATCGTTGTTTTGGACGCAATGGGCATCGGGATAATTATCCCTGTGTTGCCAAATTTGCTCACAGATGTGTTGAATGACAATTCACTGGGCGACGCAGCCCTCTGGGGTGGCATCTTGGCCTCTATCTTTGCGGTTATGCAGTTTTTGTTTAGTCCTGTTCTTGGCACCCTATCCGATCAAGTTGGCCGCAAACCTGTCCTAGTGATCGCTCTATTTTTCATGATCTTTTACTATTTGATTATGGCCTGGGCCCAAAGCATTTGGCTCTTGCTTTTTGGACGCATTATTGGCGGGATTACAGCGGCGACACATTCAACCGCAAGCGCCTATATGGCCGATATCTCCAAACCAGAAGACAAAGCAAAGAATTTTGGTTTGATTGGTGCAGGTTTTGGGATTGGCTTTGTATTGGGTCCGATCATAGGCGGTCTTTTGGGGGAATTAGGTCCACGCGCCCCATTCTACATGGCGGCGGCACTCTCGGCGATAAACCTAGCACTCTGCATCCTAATGCTCCCTGAAACCGTCACGGACAAAATCCGCAAGACATTTACATGGCGCGGAGCCAACCCCTTGGGCGCCTTTGTCGCAATATCAAAATTCGACAGCCTCCGTCCTCTTTTGATCGTCATGCTCTTTTATGCCATTGGAACAGCGGTCTACGCCTCAATCTGGCCCTTTTATACTGCAGAAAAATTCGATTGGGATCCGGGTATGATTGGCCTGTCTTTGACGGCTTACGGCATCTGCTTTGCGATTGTCCAAGGGACGATGGTCGGGCCTTGCATCAAAAAATTTGGCGAACGAAACACAGTCTTTATCGGGTTTGTGTTCGAAATGATGGCCCTACTCGCGATTGCCATAGTTTGGAACGGATGGCTCTTGATTGCACTGACCCCCCTTGCCTCGCTTGGCGTCATCAGCACACCGGCTATCCAAGCCATGATGTCCAAACGGATCGACGATAAATCACAAGGCGCCCTTCAAGGGGTCTTGGGGAGCACAAATGCCATCGCAATGATCGTAACGCCTCTGCTCATGACGTGGCTGTTCTCCATCTTTAGCGATCGCAATGGTGCGGTGTATTTTCCCGGGGCGCCGTTCCTCGCGGCAACGTTTTTGATCCTGATCTGTGTCGTGCTCTTTTTTAGAATTCCCCACCCGTCCAAATCATAACGTAAATACGGCACAAATTGACGGTTTTTGACTTGCACGACAGCAAGATCAAGGCACACTCGTCATAACATTCAAGGAGAATACAATGCCCAAAATCCGCGCCGCCGTGTGTCACGCTTTTAACGGACCCCTTGTTATTCAAGAGGTTGAATTACGCGCGCCGCAATCTGGCGAAATCGAAGTAACGCTGAGTGCCGTTGCAATTTGTCACTCAGATATTTCCTATGCAGATGGCGCATGGGGGGGATCATTGCCTGCTGTTTATGGACACGAGGCAGCTGGGAAAATCACATCTGTGGGCGACGGCGTTCATGGCCTTGAAATAGGGGACCATGTGGTGGTGACACTCATACGTGCCTGTGGTCATTGTTCGAATTGTTCAGGTGGCGCACCGACAACTTGCGAAAACCCAGCAGATGGGGACTATGGCCCTCTGAAAATGGCCGATGGCAGCAAGCTACATCAAGCCATGGCCTGCGGTGCCTTTGCTGAAAAAGTTGTCGTTGACCAAAGCCAAGTTGTGAAATTGCCAGAAGACATGCCAATGGACTCAGCCTCGCTTTTGGCATGCGGTGTTATCACGGGTGTGGGGGCGGTTACGAATGCCGCGAAATTACGCGCGGGTCAGGATGTTGTTGTCATCGGTGCAGGCGGTGTCGGCTTGAACGCTATTCAAGGCGCGCGGATCGCCGGCGCACGTCGTATTGTTGCCATCGACATGAGCGAAGAGAAATTACAAATCGCCAAAGACTTCGGCGCAACAGACGGTGTTCTTGGCACCCAAGAGGCCCCATGGCGCGCCGCCAAAGCAGCCTTGGGAGGACGTGGCGCAGATGCTGTCCTTGTCACGGTTGGCTCTAGCCGTGCGTATGATGAAGCCCCAAAGTATTTGGCCTATGGTGGTCAGGTCATCATGGTTGGCATGCCTAAAATAGATGAAACATCGACATATGCCCCCGTCATGATGGCCGCCGTTGGTCAAGGCATGGTCGGATCAAAAATGGGCGACGTCGTCATCAAACGCGATATTCCTTGGATGGTTGATATGTATCAGCAGGGGCGTTTGAAGTTAGATGAATTGATCTCTGGTCGCTGGAGCCTTGATCAAATCAACGAAGCGATCGCAGATACCAAAACAGGCTCTGCCAAAAGAAACGTCATTATGTTTGATCAAGAATAGGACATAACATGAAACTTCGCGATCTTGATGTCATTGTGACGGCCCCCCCTGCCCCTGGTTGGGGCGGTCGCTATTGGATATTGGTCAAAGTGACCACAGACACAGGGATCGTCGGTTGGGGTGAATGTTACGCCTCAACCATTGGTCCAGAGGCCATGACACATGTGATCCGCGATGTGTTTGAGCGCTATTTCTTGGATGAAAATCCTGAAAACATCGAGCGTTTGTTTCGCCGCACCTATTCTTCAGGATTTACCCAACGTCCTGATTTAACGGTTATGGGGGCGTTCTCGGGATTGGAAATTGCCTGTTGGGACATCCTCGGCAAAGATCGGGATCGTCCTGTTTGGGCCTTGCTCGGTGGCAAGGTGAATGAAAAGGTGCGGGCCTATACCTATCTTTACCCACTGAAACATCACGTTGTGAATGATTTTTGGACCTCCGCCGATATGGCCGCTGAATCCGCGCTAGAAATGGTGCGTCAGGGGTATACCGCCGTCAAATTTGACCCCGCTGGACCCTATACAATGCGCGGCGGCCATCAACCCGCAATGTCCGACATTTCCATGTCTGTTGATTTTTGTAAACGCATCCGCGACGCTGTTGGCGACAAAGCAGATTTGCTCTTTGGGACCCATGGTCAATTCAATACCAGCGGTGCGATCCGTCTCGGGCAGGCCATCGCGCCCTATGCCCCGCTCTGGTACGAAGAACCCATTCCACCAGATAATTTACTCGAATTTAACAAAGTTGCCCAAGCTGTCGGTATCCCAATTGCAACAGGGGAGCGCATGACAACCAAGGCTGAATTTGCAACGGTTCTCCAAACTGGGGGCGCGTCTATTTTGCAGCCCGCTTTGGGGCGTGCTGGTGGCATTTGGGAAATGAAGAAGACGGCTGCAATTGCCGAAGTCTTTAATGCGCAAATGGCGCCGCATCTTTACGCAGGTCCAATTGAATGGGCCGCAAATGTTCATCTTGCGGTATCTATTCCCAACCTCTTGTTGGCGGAAACGATTGAAACCAAATTCCACACCGATCTGATTCAAGGGTCCATCAAAATCGACAATGGCTTTATTCCTGCTCCGACTGGGGCGGGACTTGGTATTGACGTTGACGAAGCTTTGGCTCGCGCGCATCCCTACACGGACACTGGATTGCATTTAGAAATGCAAGACGCGCCGTGTGATTATCAGAATGGAAACAACTTTGCAGGTGGCGCGCCTGTTAAAGCCTAAGGTTGCTAACTACTCTAAATGTGGGTGGATGACCTGAATCAAAAAGCGCCGCAAATTGCGGCGCTTTTTTCGATTATGCGCGTTCCCAAGGGCGCGTAAAGGATCCGATCGCTTTTTGTATATCGCTATCCTCTGCACCGCCTTCGATCTGAGCGATCAAACCGCGTTTCTTGTCATCGACAACGGCAACAACGGTCGCATCACATGACGCCGAGGCCAAGGCCTCGTTATAGACGCGAATGATTGATGATTTCCTCAAATCTGGTTTGAACACTTTGCCAACAGCGGTCTTGGGCAGTTCATCAAGGATTTCCAAATGCTTGGGATGTGCCGCGCGTTCTGTAACATTCTGAATGCAGAATTCCTTCAACTCCTCTGCGGTGACATCTGCACCTTCAACAAGCTCAACAAAGGCACAAGGAAGCTCGCCCGCATGCACATCAGGTTGTCCAATAGCACCGGCAAAGGCAACAGCTTCGTGCCCGAGCAAGGCCTCTTCGATCAAAGCTGGGTCGATATTATGACCTCCGCGAATAATCAAATCTTTGGCACGGCCCGTGATCCACATATAATCGTCCGCATCCAAACGGCCCAGGTCACCCGTGCGGAGATAAACGTCTTTGTAGTAGAGGTCTTTATTCTTGTCGTCCTCAGTATAGGTCGCACCCGCAACCACACCTGGGTTAGAAACACAAATTTCCCCGATCTCATCCGCCTCGCATTCAACGAGCTCGCCATCGACTTGTTTGATGATTTTCACATCTGTGTAAGGGAAGCGAATGCCAACAGAGCCAACCTTCTTTTCCCCATCAACTGGGTTGCATGAGACAAGACAAGTCGCTTCGGTCAAGCCGTAACCTTCAACGATTTTAACACCCGTTGCTTCTTCAAAACGGCGGAACAATTCCAGCGGCAAAGGTGCCGAGCCTGAGAAAGATGTTTTGACTGAGGAGACGTCGGCATCAACAGGACGCTGCATCAGGGCAGAAATCGCAGTTGGGACAGTAATGATAAACGTAATCTGCCAGCGTTCGATCAATTTCCAGAAATTGTCAAAAACACCATCGCCACGATAGCCCGCTGGTGTTGGGAACACAACATGCGCGCCTGAGCTAATCGCCGCCATCAGAATGACGTGAACCGCAAAGACGTGGAACAAAGGAAGTGGACAAATTACATTGTCATTTTCGCTAAACAGCAGCTCGGCACCAAGCCAACCGTTATACATAATTCCGGAATAGCGGTGCTGGGCAACCTTTGGCATGCCTGTCGTTCCACCCGTGTGGAAATAAGCGGCTACGCGATCCTCTTGCACGTCTTCGAAGTCCAAAGTGGTCGAGCACATCGCAATGGCTTTGTTGAAATCCATGACATTTGCAGAATGTGACACAGGATTTTTTGGACGCACCATCGGGACGATCCATGACTTTGGCGGCGTGAGATAGCGATTTAGATCAATCTCAAGAACCGTTTGGACATTCTCAGCCATGGCAACAGCTTCTGCTGTTTTCTGTGCAATGTCAGATTTCGGAAAGGCCTTTAAGGTCACGACGACTTTTGCATTTGTTTCACGCAAAATGGCGGCAATTTGATCTGCATCCAAAAGCGGGTTTATCGGGTTGGCGATCCCTGCAACAGCGGCACCCAAAAGCGCGTAAATTGTTTCATTCGAATTCGGAAGAACATAGGCCACGACATCGTCTTTGCCGATACCCAAACCATGAAAGAGGTTCGCCGTTTGCGTAACTTTTTCATGGAGCTGCATCCAAGTTAGGGTTTCGGCCTTGTCTTTGGGACCAGACAACAATTGATAGCTAACCGCATTATTGTTCGGAAACTTCTGAGCCGTATTTGTCAGCAGTGAATATAATGTGACTGGCACATCACGCTCCGACCAAGGCATTGCTTGTTCTAAATTCACCGAATCTTGGATAGATGCGAAACCCATTTTCTTTCTCCCTTGTGTGTCTCTTTGGACATTTCAAATACAATGAAGCGTTGCCGCCCAGTTTTCAAGGGATTACATCCGAGTTTTCGCTACGTCGCTTTTAGATTTCTGCGGCGCCATCGGTAAATTGAAGCTTTGCAAGTCTCGCATAAAGCCCACCTTCGGCGACCAAGTCGTCATGACTGCCCTGCGCTACGATTTGCCCCTGATCCATAACGACAATCCGATCCGCCTTTTTCACGGTTGCCAATCGGTGGGCAACAATCAACGTCGTGCGATCTTGGGATAAGGCATCAACCGCTTGTTGTACCGCGCGTTCGCTTTCTGCATCCAGCGCGCTGGTCGCTTCGTCAAGCAAGAGAACCGGCGCATCCCTTAAGATAGCGCGCGCGATTGCGATACGTTGTTTTTGCCCCCCTGACAGCATGACCCCACGCTCACCAACATAGGTGTCATATCCATCAGGAAGTGATTGGACAAAATCATGAACCGCAGCAGCTTTTGCCGCACTCATCACATCCTCATCATTCGCATCTGGGCGACCAAAGCGAATGTTTTCCCGAACGGTGGTGGCAAAGATCACAGGGTCTTGGGGAACAAGTGCCATGGATTTGCGGAAATCAGACCGCGCCATGTCACGCAAATCAAGTCCGTCTAGCTTGATCGAGCCACTCGTCGGATCATAAAACCGCAAAAGCATTTGAATAACTGTCGACTTACCCGCGCCTGAAGGACCAACAAAAGCAATTGTCTCCCCCGCTTTGATGTCGAGGGACACCTGATCTAAGGCCTGAGCATCGGGGCGTGTTGGGTAAACGAAGGACACATTGTCAAAGGAAATCGCACCATTGCCATCGGCCAACCGAGCTGTAGGGGTCTGTGGATCTTTGACATCATCTGTCACCGATAACAACTCAACCAGGCGTTCAGTGGCCCCAGCCGCACGTTGCAATTCCCCCCAAATTTCGCTGAGAGCGGCAACCGACCCAGCCACCATAATCGAGTAAATGACGAACTGCACCAAAACACCAGCTGTGAGAATGCCCTCACGGACATCGCGTGCCCCGACCCAAAGAACACCAACAATTCCCGAGAACACGAGAAAAATAACAATCGCGGTCATCCAAGCGCGTGTCGTAATACGTCTACGAGCGGCATCAAAGCTCAGCTCCGTCACATCCTTGAATGAAGAACGTGTCAATGTCTCATGGGTAAAGGCTTGAATGGTTTGAACAGATGTGAGCGCCTCTGATGCGCTTCCTGAACTATCGGCAATCCAGTCTTGGTTTTCGCGGCTAAGTACCCGAAGACGGCGGCCAAGTGTCAGGATGGGAATGACAACAGCCGGAACGATCAACAAAACCAATCCTGTCAGTTTGGCTGATGTCAAAAGCATCATTGCCATACCGCCGATGAAAATTAGCAAATTCCTCAGAGCAACAGAAATAGAGGATCCAATGACGGATAAAATCAAAGTCGTGTCTGTCGTAATTCGGCTAAGCACTTCACCAGACATTATCCGTTCAAAAAACGACGGGCTCATTCCAATGACACGATCAAACACGGCGATGCGGATATCAGTGACAACACGTTCGCCCAATCGCGTCACCAAAGCGTATCGAACTGCCGTTCCGATGGCCAACAGCAAGGCCATTGCGATTGCTGCGCCAAAATAGCGATCAAGCAAAGCAAGCCCGTCTTGGCCAAACGAGTCCACCACACGACGCACCGCCAGAGGCATAATCAACGAAATACTCGCCGTGAGAACCAAGGCCAAAAAGGCGGCATACATCAATGCACGATAGGGACGCAAAAAGGGCCATAGCCCTGCAATCGCAGACACCTTTTTAGATGGATCGCGTTGTTCTTGTGCCGTTGTGCCGCCTGTACGTGCCATTTGAAGCCTTTCTTTGCATCAATCACGGCTAGGTCTAGTCAGATTGCTCAGACGTGCAAGGTGGAATTTGTAATTGTCCCTAATTTTGCCCACCAGCGCGAGCACAACTCGGCAAAATGCGCGTCAAATGGCGCGCCCACACTGCCAAAGACAGGGAAAAGTCGAATCGATCCTTTTTCCAAAAAGATAAACTAAAGTTTGTTTTTTCGGAATATTTCGGAACATTGACCACGTTTGTAGATACCTAAGTATTAAATTACAGCACTTAGATAAGTATCAGTATGATACCATATCGAAAGATTTCGAATATGCACTTAAATCCATATATATCACCTATAGTATTGATCCACGCTATCTAAGCGTAGCAAAGCCCAAAAAGGTATGAAAATTTGGAAGGCATTTAAATAATTGATTAATATACACTAATTGCGTAATTTTACTTTTGCGTTAATCAAAAATCTACAAAATTTCATTTTAGACTCCTTCATTTTGCAGTTTAGCCAACCCTTTGTTGCAATTTCGCGACCTGTCCCTGCGTCACCATAAAAGTTATCGTTTTGAGGATGATGATCGCATCACACCGATCGTCACTTAGCCAAGGAACCGATGACAATGACGATCACAAAGACTTTCTCAATATCCAACGTGCAAAGCACGGGCGAGTTTGTGTCTGATCAAATGTTTGGTGCGAATGCACTTCATGACATCAACATTGACACCACTGGCGCGGCCAGTCCGTCCTTTGTCACGGCTATTTCTGAAATGGGTGTCACCGACATCCGCTACCCAGGCGGCTTTGCCGAAGTCTTGGGGGATATCCTAGACGGAGGAACGTCCACAAGCCTCAATCCACGATTGGTGAACTTTCTGGATTGGGTAAAATCCGATGTCGGTCGTCAGATAATTTGGAACACTAGAGCTGTATGAAGCATGGAGGCTCTGGTACACCTATGATTTGATTATG
>CBFHNR010000014.1:0-65669 GCA_965657215.1 uncultured Paracoccaceae bacterium | reverse complement strand
TTGACATGGACCCCTTGGGACATAACCCAGTCATTTGGAAACGGATCCACAACGTAAACAGATGCGGGATCAAGCCCATTGGACAACCATCCCGCCAACATAGCAGAGCCCATTTTCCCACAGCCTAATAACACAAGGCCGCGCGCCTGAATTTCTTGATCGTTCATGTTTCCCTCGTAACGTTACCGGTTAGGTGTAGTGTTACGCGCGACCATAGGCCTCTGCAATGGCGACTTGCAGGGCTTCTTTGGGGGACCGGTTGCCGTAGACCACCAATTGGAACGCGGGATAGTATTTTTCCGCACTCAGGACAGCCGCCGAAATCATCGTGTCAATCTGTTCTGGTGATGCGATTTGTTCACCGCTTAGGATCAGACCATAGCGATAGACCATCAAGGCTTGTTCCTGCCAATAGGTAAATCCGCCCGCCCAACATTGATCATTCACTTCATTCAGCGTCTCATAGAGCGCTGGCAAACTGTCAACGGGAGGTTCCATCTCAAATGTGCAAATCAAGCGCAGCGTTTCATCGTAATCCGACCATGCGAGTGTAATCGAATACGTGCGCCACTGGCCCACAACGGCCATCGCGATCTGATCATCCGCAATGCGTTGAAATTCCCAATCCTGATGTGTCGCAATATTTTGGACGATATCAATGGGGTGAATGTCGTCTTCTAGATATGTTTCGCTCAATGCCATAGCGCCACCTCTTTGTGCTTTGCGCTTGGACGTGGCAGCGTCCCAAACGCTTGGTGCCTGCTCAAGAGGATGCGTATTCAATGCGTCCCCTTACTACATATGGTGCTGTGCTTTGAGGGATCTGTAAAGCAAAATCTTTGGGGATAACTCAATAAGTTGTGGATATGTCAAAACCCACTACAAGATAAAGAAAAAGCCGCCCAAAGGACGGCTTGTCATATTCATGATACAAGGAGAAGTTACTATTTGCTTTCAAGCGCGTCCAGGCGCGCTTTGAGTGTTTCGTTCTCTTCGCGTGCTTTCTGCGCCATTGCACGAACTGCGTCGAATTCTTCGCGTGTTACGAAATCACGATCTGCGAGCCAACGATCAACCATGGATGAAAATGCGTTCTCGGCCTCATCCTTCGCACCTTGGGCGACGCCCATGGCATTTGTCATTAGTTTCGAAAAATCATCTAACATCTTATTCTTGGTCTGCATGGCCGTCTCCTTTATCACTTTCCCTTTATATGGGGCGACTTGGCCCTAGTCTCAAGTCAGACTTTTGGGTATCTATGGATTACAACGACATCAGAAGGCGAAAATGATACAATTTCCAGATATTGCCCCAGAAATTTTCACGATTTCAGCCTTCGGTCTCGAGTTTTCCCTCCGCTGGTACGCGATGGCCTATATCATCGGCATTCTTTTAGGATGGCGGTTAGCAGTGTTAGCCACACGGCGCGCTGACCTCTGGCCCAAGAATCAATCTCCCATTGATCCCCTCCAAGTCGAAGACCTCCTGACCTATGTCATTTTGGGCGTAATTTTAGGCGGTCGGTTGGGATATGTTCTCTTTTATCAACCCGCCTATTACCTGTCCCATCCGCTTGAGATTTTCATGATTTGGCAAGGGGGAATGGCCTTTCATGGTGGGCTGCTTGGTGTTGTTGTCGCCGCTCTCTATTTCTTTCGCAAAAACTTGGTTCCGCTTGGGTCGGGTGCTGATCTCTTGGCCTTGTCGGTTCCTATCGGACTTTTGCTCGGACGGTTGGCGAATTTCATCAATGCAGAGCTTTGGGGCCGACCAACCGATATGCCATGGGGGGTTATTTTTCCCGGCGAAGCCGCGCAGACCTGTGGTCAAATATCTGGCCCCTGTGCACGCCACCCCTCACAACTTTATGAAGCGTTTTTAGAAGGGCTGGTCCTTGGCCTTGTTTTGATTGTTCTGGCCTTTGGCTACAAAGCCCTCAAGCGGCCATGGTTCATCACAGGGGTCTTTTTTGCAGGCTACGGTATTGCCCGCACCCTCGTTGAGTTTGTGCGCCAAGCTGATCCACAATTTATAACCCCCGGAAATCCTATGGGCTATGTAGTTCAATTCGGTGACTACGGCGTAACCATGGGGCAAATATTGTCGAGCCCGATGTGGATTATTGGATTTGCTTTGATCCTTTGGTCGCGGCCGAAAGCTCAGAAATGACACCTCTACGCCGCATCTTGTTAGACCGTATCGCATCAAAGGGTCCGATAAACATGGCCGATTATATGGCCGCTTGTTTGATGGACCCAGAGCATGGATATTACACCACCCGAACCGTATTCGGATCACAAGGGGATTTCACAACCTCCCCAGAAATTAGCCAAATATTCGGGGAGTTGATCGGGCTCTGCTTGGCACAAACTTGGCTGGATCAAGGTGCGCCGCAGGAATTTGCTTTGGTCGAACTCGGCCCTGGACGGGGAACTTTGCTAAGCGACGCCCTTCGCGCGACCTCTACTGTGGCAGGCTTTCGAAATGCGGCGCGACTTCACCTTGTTGAAACCTCGCAAACCCTGCGTGAGGTCCAGAAAGACACACTCAGTCAATATAATGTTGAATGGCATGACGACCTCAGCACGATCCCTGACCTCCCGCTGTTTTTGATTGCCAATGAATTTTTTGACGCGCTGCCAGTGCGCCAAATGGTACGCCACGGTGATGGATGGAAAGAGTGGATGGTCACCGCAGACGGGGATCAACTGCTGCTTGAGCTCTCGGAATCGGTCACATCCTGTCCTAAGTTAGACTTCAGGTTAGAGGACACCCGCGACGGGGACCTCGTGGAATATTGCCCTGCGCTGGACGGTTACGTGAGAAACATTGGCGCGCAAATCAACGCACGTGGCGGTGCCGCACTTTTGATTGATTATGGGGATTGGCGCTCACTTGGGGACACGGTCCAAGCCATGCAAGATCACACATATACTGATCCACTCAAGGACCCTGGACTGGCGGATATCACCGCCCATGTTGACTTCGAGGCAATCACCCGCGCGACCCCCAGCGGATTTAGCCGCGTAACTCCTCAAGGAATTTTTCTTGAACGCCTTGGCATCACACCACGGGCCGAACAGCTCGCTAAAAACCTGTCGGGACAAGCGCTCGATGAGCTCATCGCAGCACATCGACGATTGACACATCCGCATGAAATGGGGAACTTGTTCAAAGCAATTGCGCTGTTTCCTAAAAATGGCCAACCCCCTGCTGGATTTGAAACATGACGCTCACTGCTCTGACTTCGCCACTTCTTTCGCCTCTGCGACATGGGTTTTATACCCGTCTTGGCGGAGCGTCCTCTGGCATTTTTGAAGGGTTGAATTGTGGTCAAGGCTCATCAGATCAAGCAGAGGCCGTCGAAATTAACCGCGCGCGCGTGGCCGAGGATATGGGCGGAGATTTGGACAGGCTGGTTGGTGTGCATCAATACCATTCCGCCGATGTCGTCACAGTGAGCGAACAGCATGACATCAAACCCAAAGCGGATGCGATTGTCACAGCGACGCGAGGGTTGATTCTCAGCATTCTCACCGCGGATTGCCAGCCCGTTTTGTTTGCCGATGCAAAAGCTGGCGTAATTGGCGCAGCTCATGCAGGATGGCGTGGCGTGGTGGATGGGGTTTTGGAGAACACAGTGGATGCGATGGTCACACTCGGTGCGGAGCGGAGCAATATTTCCGCCGTAATCGGCCCTTGCATCAGCCAACCAAACTATGAAGTTGGCCAAGAGTTCCTAGAAGAATTCCTAGACAGCGATCCAGAAAATTCACGTTTCTTTATCAATGGTCAGGCCGCAGATAAATATCTCTTTGATCTTCCCGCCTTTGGGTTGAACGCATTGCGCGAGGCTGGGGTCCAGAATGCAGAATGGATCAAAGCCTGCACCTACGCAGATGCCGATCGATTTTTTTCCTATCGTCGCACGACCCATAAGGGCGAAGCCGATTATGGGCGATTGATATCAACCATTACTTTGGACGTCGCTTAAGCGTTCCGCGCCAAACGATCCTCTAGCACGTCAAAGGGAACACCAGGCTCGTCTTTGGCGCCGCGAATAACCAAGCTTGTTTTCACGCTTCCCACATTCGGGGCGGACAACAATTCACCGGTCAAAAACGATTGAAACGAGCTCAAGTCCGGCGCAACGCATTTCAACATAAAGTCAACTTCGCCATTGAGCATGTGACATTCCCGAACCAAAGGCCAGTCTGCGCAGCGCGCTTCAAAAGCGCTTAGGTCTGCTTCGGCTTGGCTTTGCAATCCGACCATCGCAAAGACTTGAACCTCAAACCCCAAAGCACGGGCATCTACTTCCGCATGGAACCCTTTGATGTAGCCTTGATCTTCTAAGGCACGCACACGACGCAAACAGGGCGGCGCAGAAATTCCAACACGGCGCGCAAGCTCAACATTGGTCATACGACCATCGGCTTGCAATTCTGCCAAAATCAGTCGGTCAATAGGATCAAGACGTGTAAGTGGCATAAATCTACCTCGATTGTTTTTCCATTCTTATAGCAGCCCCCATAGATTGCGCAATAATATTTCACCACTCAGAAAGAATATTACGCCCTGATTGGCTATATTTTTGACTGTTTTTTACCATTCCCCTTTCACAAAGGACGCCCTCTCGCTATATGAGAAAAAACAAATTTTTAGGTGGTAATCCGACATGTCCGAAACACGACACACGAAAGTCCTCATCATTGGGTCTGGCCCAGCTGGTTACACTGCGGGCGTTTACGCAAGCCGCGCGATGTTAGAGCCCATTCTTGTTCAAGGCATCGAACCTGGCGGACAATTAACCACCACGACCGAAGTAGAAAATTGGCCCGGTGATACCGAAGTCCAGGGCCCTGATTTGATGATCCGTATGGAAAGCCATGCCAAGGCGATGGGCTGTGAAATCATCGGCGATATCATCACAAATCTCGACCTTTCCAAGCGGCCATTCACGGCAACAGGTGATAGCGGGACAACTTATACTGCTGACGCCGTTATTCTGTGCACAGGGGCGCGTGCGAAATGGTTAGGCTTGCCAAGCGAAGAAAAATTCAAAGGTTTCGGTGTGTCAGCTTGTGCAACCTGTGATGGCTTCTTCTATCGCGGCCAAGAAATCGTCGTTATCGGCGGCGGTAACACAGCCGTTGAAGAAGCGCTCTTCTTGACCAACTTTGCGTCAAAAGTGACCTTGGTGCATCGCCGCGATACCCTGCGCGCGGAAAAAATCCTTCAGGATCGGTTGATGAAGCATCCAAAAATTGAACCCCTTTGGTTCCATGAATTGGAAGAAGTCATTGGGACAGATGCGCCACTCGGCGTTGAAGGTATCAAAGTCAAACACACAAAGACGGGCGAAATCACAGAAATCCCGTGCAAAGGTGTCTTTGTCGCCATTGGGCATTCCCCAGCCAGCGAATTGGTTGCAGATCAGCTTGAGCTTCATAATGGCGGCTACGTCAAAGTCGAAGGCGGAAGTGCGCGCACCTCAATTCCCGGTGTCTTTGCTGCGGGTGATCTAACGGATCATACCTATCGCCAAGCAATTACCAGTGCCGGAATGGGCTGTATGGCCGCTCTTGATGCAGAACGGTTCTTGGCCGAGGACGAATAAACATTATCGCGGCGTCACACGCGTTGACGCCGCTATATGAAGAGATCACCACTCATTAACACATGACCACTGCCAGCGACTCTGACGCCGGTGATACGGTTTTGCGGGCCCAAAACCTGAACCTGTGCCAGACCGGGACGTTCCATGTCATGGCCCTGTTCAGCAATGAAATTACGATCCTCAATCAAATTATTGGCCCAAAGATAAGCCCCCAATGCCCCCGTTGCAGACCCCGTAAAGGAATCCTCAACGGGGCCAGGCTGCGCCAGCAAAAGCCGCGCAAACGTATCCCCGACCTCACTATGCCCAGAGAGGGTCGCCCAAAACGGCTCCATCAGGTTCATTTTGGCACCTGCTTGCATGTATTTCTGTAGCAAAGGTTGATTGAGACGGACGGAACGGAGACTGTCCAAACTATCGAGCAAGACGATGGTAAAGGGCAATCCCGTTGACACAATTTGCGGCGTGGCGATGATGCTTTCCTCAGAAATTGAGCCAATCTTAGCCATCAAACCGCGATCCATCTCCGCCCCGAATTTAGGCGCAACTTGTGTCATAATCACCCTTGGTTGATCAAAGGCCGTGTCAATTTCGATCCCGATCAGACCCGCCTGCGTTTCAAGCGTAATATGTGAGGTCTCAATCCGACCTCTATGTAATAGAGACAAAACCGTCGCGATTGTTGGATGTCCAGCAAACGGAATTTCACTGCGCGCAAGAAAATAACGCACTTTGAAATCCGCAACATTGGAGTGCTCCACAAAGGTACATTCGACAAGCGAGGTTTCTCGCACAAATTTCATGCATGTCTGAGGCGAAATATCCCCTGCTTCATGAACGACTGCACAGCCATTTCCACCAAAGGGTTGGTCAGTGAATGCATCCACCCAATCTGTTTGATAAGTCGTCATTTTAGCCCTCTTTCAAAGCAAAAGCCTGCCATCAGGGGCAGGCTTGCAATTAATGGACCGTAACTGGGGTCAAATCGTTTTGGCGCGCCAAAATAAAAGCCAATCCGCGCTCTTTGACCAAGGCCAAACGTTCCCCTTCGGAAGAATGCACCGCATAGAGGGTTTGCGCATCACCAATCTGGGATTTCACATCCTGCGGCAAATCTTGCGCAGATACCGCGCGCACGTATACTGTGCGATCATTCAATTTTATCGTATCACCTTGTGTTGTCATGTTCCCTACCCTTTTCGAATGTTGATTGTTTGAACCACCGTTTCAGGCAGCGTCTGTGTCAGATCGACATGTAGCAATCCATTTTCCATGATCGCTTCGCCAACTTCAACGTTGTCGGCCAAAACGAAGGATCGCTGAAATTGTCGCGCCGCTATGCCACGATGGAGGAAGATACGCTCTGACCCATCATCCGATTGACGGCCACGGATTACCAATTGGCGATCTTCAACTGTGATTGCCAAATCCTCTTCGGCAAAGCCAGCGACAGCCAAAGTGATGCGATACGATCGATCCGATGTTTGTTCGATATTAAAAGGGGGGTAGCCTTCGTTCCCGGACTTTGCCGTCCGTTCCAAAAGCCGTTCAAGTTGCTCAAATCCTAGCATATGAGGATAGGAACTCAGTGTTAATTTGGTCATATGACACGTCCTTTGCTAAAGCGACAGTCGAAGTTAAGATCCCAATTTGGCGATCCATGACATAAATATGGTGAGAAATTCGCCTGACGCAAGGGGTTTGCACAGGAATTTCCATTCGCTAGACTATGCTCTCACGACTCAGAGAGCACTCAATGAACGCACCAACTGACATTTCGATGAAAACGGACGATGTTCTGCGCATTGAACTTGCGACTTTGAAACGCGAACACCGTGATTTGGACGAAGCCATTGCCGCCATGGTCGACCGTGGAACCGGTGATCAGCTCACTATTCAGCGGTTCAAAAAGAAAAAACTGCTTTTAAAGGATAAAATCGCGGTGATTGAAGACAGATTGACGCCTGACATTATTGCCTGAGTCGTTTCAATCGTTATAGTGCGCGCTTTAAGAGCAGGGGCAAAACATGACAGACATTAAAGTTGGCATCATCATGGGCAGTCAATCCGATTGGCCCACCATGAAAGAGGCCGCCGATATCTTTGATGAACTCGGCATTTCTTATGAAAAGAAAATCGTCTCAGCGCATCGCACCCCTGATCGTCTTTGGGAATATGGCAAGACCGCTGTGTCCCGTGGATTGCATGTGATTATTGCCGGCGCTGGCGGCGCTGCGCATTTACCGGGAATGATGGCGTCGAAAACGCGTGTGCCTGTTATTGGCGTGCCTGTTCAAACCAAAGCTTTGTCTGGCGTTGATAGCCTTTATTCAATCTTGCAAATGCCGCGTGGATTTCCTGTGGCCACAATGGCAATCGGTGCAGCGGGTGCAAAAAACGCAGGCCTTATGGCCGCGGGAATTCTCGCGCTTCATGACGCTGAGCTTGCTCAAAAACTAGATACGTGGCGCGCTGATCTTAGTGCTTCAATCGCGGATGAACCTACTGATGACTAATATCCTTCCTGTTGGATCAACAATTGGTATTTTAGGCGGCGGTCAACTGGGTCGCATGCTCTCTGTCGCGGCAAGCCGTCTCGGGTTCAAGACGCATATATTTGAGCCGGGCGCGAACCCGCCTGCGGCGGATGTTGCGCATCATGTGACAACTGCCTCATATGAGGACGATGCGGCGTTGCGCCAATTTGCGCAATCGGTTGACGTGATCACTTATGAATTTGAAAACATCCCGACCTCGGCATTAGACACATTAGAATCCATTCGGCCCATTTTTCCCAACCGCGAAGCCCTGCGCGTATCGCAGGATCGTATCATCGAAAAAGAATTCTTGAACGCGCTGGGATTGGCAACAGCCCCCTTTGCGGCCGTCACCTCGGCTGAGGACATGGCCCATGCCGTTCAAACCATCGGAACCCCTAGCATCCTCAAGACTTGTCGATTTGGATATGACGGCAAAGGTCAAGCGCGCCTAACTTCACCCGAGGATTCCGATAGCGCCCTAAGCGATATGGGGGGACAGCCTTCTGTTCTTGAAGGGTTCATTAATTTTACCCACGAAGTGTCCGTTATCGCGGCCCGTAGCCAAGATGGCCAAGTCGCCTGTTACGATCCCGGTGAAAATGTCCATTTGAACGGTATTTTGCACACAACAACACTCCCTGCCCGACTAAACGTGTCGCAGCGCATGGATGCCGTTTTGATTGCCGGCAAAATCCTAAATGCTCTTGAGTATGTTGGGGTGATGGGGGTTGAGCTCTTTGTGACGCCAACGGGTCTCATCGTTAATGAAATCGCCCCACGTGTTCATAACTCTGGTCATTGGACACAAAACGGATGCGCGATTGATCAATTCGAACAACATATTCGCGCCGTTGTTGGGTGGAGCCTTGGTGATGGGTCTCGCATGGCGAATGTCGTCATGGAAAACCTGATCGGGGATGATATGGATCGGGTGCCTGATTTGGTCAAAGATGGCTCAGTTGCGGTTCACCTTTATGGCAAAGCAGACACCAAAGCAGGCCGCAAAATGGGTCACTTTAACCGCATTAGCCCAAAAACGGATCACGCGCTTTAGGCCGCACGCAAAAGGCGGTTGGCGAAATCACCCGTTACATGGGTAAAGCGACCATTCGCAATAGTTGCCTCTAACGTATGATCCTCTTCGCGCAAGATCACCATATCCGCGCGATACCCAAGCTCTAATATCCCACGATCCTCTAGCCCAAGAAGGCGCGCGGGATTTTTGGAAACCAAGGCCCAAGCCGGAGCTAACCCAATGTCGTGAGACAATCGCAAAGCACACTGAAGTGGGGCTGGGTAATGATAATCCGACGCCAGCGCATCCAATCCCTGCCCCAAGATATCTTTGGCATTCAGGTTTCCCGTATGCGATCCCCCACGCAACATATTGGGCGCGCCCATTATAATTGCAGATCCGAGTTCATGCGCACAATCCGCCGCCTCTCGGGTTTCAGGGAATTCCGATATGGACACACCAAGGGCATTGAAAAACCTTCGGGTTTCCGCTGTCGCGTCATCATGGCTACCGATTAGGACATTTTGATCCAACAGCGCTTGCGTCAAACGTGGGAGCGCGGACAGAACGTCCTCTTTTCCCTCATGCAGAGACTTGAGCAATTCCAAATGCGTCTCAGGGTTTCGCCCAGATTTCAAAGCTTGCCCAACCAGTCGGGGTGGCTTTTTCCCTCGGCTGAGGGCGGAATGGGGGACGTGATCATTCAGAACCACATAGGGTATCTTGTGTTGCGTGACCAAACCCATGACGCGGTCCCAGTGATCTTGCATCAGGTATTCAAACCTCAGCTGCACAAGGATATCCGTTGCCAGAGATGGGGCCACCTCGTCGATTGCCTTAAGCATGTCACAGGCGAACCCGGGTCCGCGCATGCCGCCTTCCCAACTGTAGAATTGCGCTAAAACAGCAGTGGTAATCCCATTGCTCGCCAATTCATGTTCGGTTTTTCGAAGCCCAAGACAAAGATCTTTGACCGCCCCTCTTCGCGGCGCGACATGACGTTCAAACCCATCACCATGGATATCGACAATCCCCGGTAAAATGACATAGCCTGAGGCGTCGATAACTGGCCCTGTTGGGCTGTCTTGCAAAATCGCGTCAGCGACACAAATGTCCCTCTGATCGAGCTGCTCAGACCAGAGCGCTTTGCCGCCTTGTAACATGAATGCCATGTTTGCCACCGATTGATTGCCTCAGTGGGTCTCTACCGCATCATGATGGAATGATCCATGTTTTATAAAATGGATCACTTGTTCAATAACTTGGGGGTTATTCATCATGAATGTATGGGTAACCGGCAATGTGATGTGGTCCTGCATACCTGCGACCTTAGTGGACTGCACTGAGACTTTACCATCGTCAGGTCCGGGAATAATTTCGGAAAATAAAGGGTTGGTGGATTGAGTCCCAGCAATCACCCCTAAAGGGAAATCAACAGGGGGCAATTTGTTCAAATATCCGTCAGTGCCGAGCGCTAATGAGGCCGGACCATTTATGTCCTGAAAGAGCGAAAAATCCCCAAAGGTGTCAATGATTTCAGAACCCTGATTGGGTGGGGACAGCATTACAACACGGCCCAAATTTGCAGGCTTATTATCCTTGAGCCAAATACGTGCAAGGATACCGCCCATAGAATGCGTCACAATATGTGTTGTGCCAGAGCATTCCTTAAAGGCCACAGGAAACGTTGCATTGGACAGGCTCTGAATATCCGCCTTGGTCGAGGGGTAATCAATCCGAACCGTGGTAAATCCCTGCTCACGCAAGGCAAGCGACA
This sequence comes from uncultured Paracoccaceae bacterium, assembly GCA_965657215.1. Taxonomy (GTDB): domain Bacteria; phylum Pseudomonadota; class Alphaproteobacteria; order Rhodobacterales; family Rhodobacteraceae; genus JAHEJA01. The sequence goes on along the minus strand of CBFHNR010000014.1, from coordinate 54,717 downwards.
TCACCCAGAGCGATTGAGAGGTCCGACCTAAACCGTGGACCAAGGCGACACAGTCAGCGAGCCCAGCCACGGGAATAAAGCAAAGCAATACTACAAAATATCTTAACATCATGCTCTCAAATATATGCGTCACAGCATAAAACGAAAGAGGGCTTATGCCCAACAAAAAAGGGCCCGCCAAAGCGAGCCCAATCTTTAAGCTATGCAGCTAGGCTTACATCATGCCGCCCATGCCGCCCATTCCGCCCATGTCTGGCATTCCGCCGCCTGCAGCGCCGCCGTCTTTGGATGGCTTGTCCGCAACCATTGCTTCTGTTGTGATCAAAAGACCTGCAACAGAGGATGCGTCTTCTAGAGCTGTACGTGTCACTTTGGCTGGGTCGATCACGCCGAATTTGAATAGGTCGCCATATTCTTCGGTTTGAGCGTTAAAGCCAAATGATGTGTCGTCGCTTTCGCGGATTTTGCCGGCAACAACTGCGCCGTCAACACCTGCGTTTTCAGCAATCTGACGTAGAGGTGATTCAATCGCCTTGCGAACGATTGCGATACCTGCGTTTTGATCCGCGTTCGCACCTGTAAGACCTTCAAGGCCTTTACCAGCTTGAACCAGAGCAACACCACCACCAACAACGATACCTTCTTGTACCGCGGCACGTGTCGCGTTCAATGCATCGTCAACACGATCTTTGCGCTCTTTTACTTCGACTTCTGTCATGCCGCCAACGCGGATAACAGCAACGCCGCCTGCCAATTTGGCAACACGCTCTTGAAGCTTTTCACGGTCATAATCAGAAGATGTTTCTTCGATTTGGCCACGAATTTGAGCAACGCGTGCTTCGATTTCTGCTTTGTCACCAGCACCGTCAACGATTGTTGTTTCGTCTTTTGTGATTTGGATTTTCTTCGCAGTGCCGAGCATGTCCATTGTGACGCTCTCAAGCTTCATGCCGAGGTCTTCGGAAATCACTTGACCGCCTGTTAGGATCGCGATGTCTTGCAACATTGCTTTACGGCGATCGCCGAAGCCAGGTGCTTTGACTGCTGCGATTTTCAAGCCGCCGCGCAATTTGTTCACAACCAAAGTTGCAAGCGCTTCGCCTTCGACATCTTCAGCGATGATCAAAAGTGGCTTTTGAGATTGGATAACTTGCTCTAGCAATGGAACCATCGCTTGAAGAGAAGACAACTTTTTCTCATGCAACAAGATCATGCAGTCTTCGAGCTCTGCTGTCATCTTGTCTGGGTTTGTGACGAAGTATGGTGATAGGTAACCACGGTCGAACTGCATGCCTTCAACGACAGTTGTTTCTGTCTCTAGGCCTTTGTTCTCTTCAACAGTGATAACACCTTCGTTGCCAACTTTTTGCATCGCATCTGCGATCTGACGACCGATTTCTGCTTCGCCGTTGGCTGAGATTGTGCCAACTTGTGCAACTTCGTCGCTGTCTGCAACTTCGCGTGCCATGTCACGGATCGCTTGAACAACATGTGCTGTCGCAAGGTCGATACCGCGCTTAAGGTCCATTGGGTTCATGCCCGCAGCAACAGACTTCATGCCTTCTTTAACGATCGCCTGAGCCAAAACAGTCGCAGTTGTTGTACCGTCGCCCGCTTCGTCGTTTGTGCGTGAGGCCACTTCTTTAACCATCTGCGCGCCCATGTTTTCGAACTTGTCTTCGAGTTCGATTTCTTTCGCAACAGAAACACCATCTTTCGTGATGCGTGGTGCGCCGAAAGATTTGTCTAGAACAACGTTACGACCTTTTGGGCCAAGTGTTACTTTTACAGCATCCGCTAGGATATTGACACCGTTTAGCATGCGATTGCGTGCGTCTGTGCCGAATTTGACGTCTTTAGCAGCCATTGTGCATTTCCTCGTCTAAATAATTTACGTTTCAGTGAAAGAGAAAGGGATTAGGACAAAATGCCTAGGATATCGCTTTCTTTCATGATCAATAGCTCTTCGCCGTCGACTGTGACTTCTGTGCCGGACCATTTGCCGAACAAAACGCGGTCACCTTCGCTAACAGCCATTGCGATCAACTCGCCGCTGTCTTTGCGGGCGCCTTCGCCACAAGCAACAACAGCACCTTCGGCTGGTTTTTCTTTTGCGCTATCTGGGATGATCAATCCGCCAGCTGTTTTTTCGTCACCTTCTGTGCGACGAACAAGAACGCGGTCATGTAGCGGTTTAAATGCCATCTCTGAGGCTCCTTCGCTCAAAATTACAAATGCCACCCCTCCTCGGGGTGCGTTATCACTCATACAAGCTGAGTGCTAACACGGCATAGTTAGGGAGCCTCAAGAGGACTGTCAACAGGAATTGGCCAAATTTTTTGCGCCGATGTGCTAGGCCAATCCGCGCCCTTGCAACAATGCCTCCACAGAGGGCATCCGACCCCGAAACGCTTTGTACAATTGCTCAGGATCTTGCGAGCCTCCTTTGGACAAAATATTGTCATAGAGGGACTGAGCGGTTGCTTTATCAAAAGGATCACCTGCCTCTTCGAAGGCGGCAAAAGCATCCGCATCCATGACTTCAGACCACATATAGCTGTAGTACGCTGAGGCGTAATAGCCGCCAGAGAACACATGTGCGAATTGCGGTGTGGCGTGACGCATTGGAATCGCAGGGGGTTGTCCGATACTTGCCAGCACCTCTTGCTGTTTTTCCATAATGCCGACGTTTAGCGGTCCCATATGATACTCTAGATCAACCAGAGCTGAGGAAATAAATTCTACGGTTTGAAAGCCCATATCAAAATTTGCGGCGGCCAAGACTTTGTCCATCAGCGCACTTGGCATCGGTGCGTTTGTCTCGAAATGACGCGCAAATGTTTCCAAGACCTCGGGCACAGTGAGCCAGTGTTCATAGAGCTGGCTTGGCAATTCAACAAAGTCTCTAGGAACCGACGTTCCAGACACCATTTCATACGTAACATCCGACAACATCTGATGCAGGGCATGCCCAAATTCATGAAACAACGTCCGCGCATCATCCAGAGACAAAAGCGCCGGCTCCGCTTTGGCAAAATTACAGACATTGATAACGATAGGTGGCTGATGTTCGGGAAATTTAGCCTGCGCACGCATTGCAGAACACCAGGCACCTGATCGTTTTGATCCACGCGCAAAATAATCCCCGATGAACAAGGCAATATGTTCCCCATTTCGAGTGACCTCCCACGCTCGGCAATCCGCATGATAGAGAGGAACGTCAACAGGAGAGAAGTCCAAACCAAACAAGTGATGTGCGCAATCAAAGGCGGCATCAATCATTTTTTCTAGTTGGAAGTAGGATTTCACCTCGGCTTCATCTAAGTCGTATTCTTGCTCGCGAAGGCGGGCGGCATAATAGCGCCAATCCCAGGCCTCAAGATCGCCGTTAACCCCATCACGGTGCATTAAATCCGCCAAACGATCATGGTCTTTATTCGCTTGCGCAACGGCGGGTGCCCAAACATCCATCAGTAAGCCACGCACATTCTCCGGTGTCTTGGCCATTTCTGTTTCAAGCTTGTACTCAGCGAAATTTTTATAGCCAAGCAGCTCAGCCATTTCCTGACGAAGTGACAACATCTCTTGCGCCAAAACCCGATTATCATGCGTATCACCAATGGTCCCGCGGGCTTCCCAAGCGTGCTGCGCCGTCTTGCGGAGATCGCGATTTGTCGAAAACTGCAAGAATGGCGTGATCAATGATCGCGAAAGGGTAATGACAGGCACATCAACGCCTTTTTCTGAACCTGCCGCCCGCGCGGACGTGACCAAGAATTCTGGCAACCCCTCCAAATCCGCTTCGCTCAGCTCCATGAACCAAGACCGTTCATCCGCCAAGAGGTTTTGAGAAAATTCCGTTCCCAAAACAGCAAGACGCGATTTAATCTCAGTCATTCGTTTGTCGTCTTGCCCTTCTAACGCCGCGCCAGCGCGCACAAAATTGCGACGGATGAGCATCAAGACGCGCTCTTGCTCTGATGTTAAATCCAAATTGTCACGTTGTGACCACAGGGCATCAATTCGTGCAAACAGCGTCTTGTTTGAGTAAATCTTGGAACTATGGGCCGACAGCTTGGGCGAGAACTCACGCATCAACCGTTCACGCTCTGGATTACTGTCAGCACCGGATACAGTATAAAACACCGACAGAACTTGCTCCAACGAATGGCCCGTTCGCAATAATCCATGGATCGTATTCTCAAACGTCGGCGCCTCGGGATTATTTGCCAAGGCCTCTGTTTCTTCGACATCTTGGGCCAAAGCCACATCAAGGGCGGCCTCAAAATCGCTGTCTTTGATTTTGTTGAATGGGGCCAACTTGAATGGGGTGTTCCAAGTCTCTAACAGTGGATTTGTCATAGTCATTCCTGTCCGCCGATCTCGGCATGTTTTGATGAGTTTAGGTGGCCACAAATCGGGCAATCGGGCGTCGCTTTGATCGATATCTTTCGCCCTTCGCCATAGAGCGCATCATATATGTGCATCTCGCCCAACAATGTCGGACATCCCCCAATAATCAGCTTCATAGCTTCAGCCGCCATCATTGACCCAACCACCCCAGGAAGCGGTGCAAAAACGCCGGCCTCAGCGCAACTCGGCGCGAGTCCCTCGGCTGGCTTTTGCGGGAAAACACATTGATAACAGGGGGTGCCTTGAGATGGATCAAAAATGGAAATCTGACCTTCCCACTGAGATAACGCGCCCGAAACTAGCGGTTTAGCGAGGGCGACACAGGTTTCGTTCACCAAATAGCGCGTTTCAAAGTTATCGCATCCATCGATCACGATATCAAAATCGGACACCAAATCATGGGCGATCTCTTTGTCGAACCGCCGCTTATAAGGGAAGATCGTGATATGTGAATTCTGAGCATTGAGCGCATCTTTTGCGGAATAGACCTTAGGCTCACCTATAAAATCTTCTCTATGGATGACTTGGCGTTGCAGGTTTGAGTTATCAACCACATCATGATCAATCACCCCGATCGTTCCAACGCCTGCGGCCGCCAAATATTGCAAGACGGGTGCGCCCAGCCCCCCTGCACCGATCACTAAAACACGTGCGGACTTGAGCCGTTTTTGACCTGCACCCCCAATTTCGCGCAAGACGATATGGCGGGCATACCGCTCTAATTCAGCATCATTATAAGTTGAGGATTGAACGGGTGTTTCAGGCGATTTGCTCACCGCCATAGACCGCAATTGTCCAAGCCCGAAACGATACAGCGCAACAAGCACCCCACCCCCAAGCAAAAGCAACCAAGGGGCCGCTGATCCCCCCGTTGCCTGTCGAATAGCGGACTCAGCAGGGAGCAAAAACTGCAACAAGATAACGCAGAGCAAGACAGCGATTAAAATCCATAACCGCAGCTTTCGAGGCATCCCCATGAGACCCGCGACAATCCAGAATAACCCACTGTAAACGAGTACAATCATTAGGTCTGTCCCGTTGATCCGAACCCACCGCTGCCGCGATCGGTCTCTGACAAGTCGGATGATAAGACAAACTTTGCCTGAACAACGGGCGCAACAATCATCTGAGCAATGCGATCCCCATGGGCAATGTGAAAGCTTTCTTGCGATGTATTCAAGAGGATCACGCCAAGGTCACCGCGATAATCGCTATCAATGGTTCCCGGTGAATTCGGCAACGTAATCCCATGTTTGAGCGCCAAACCAGAGCGCGGGCGCAGTTGCACCTCATATCCCAAGGGAATTTCCAACCTCAGTCCAGTTGGCACAAGACGCCGATCATTCGGCTGAAACGTCAGACCACTGTCACGATCAGCCTCCGCCAAGTTCGCGCGCAAATCTGCACCCGCTGCTCCAGCGCTCGCATAAAACGGCAACCCCAAGCTGGTGTCCGCCCCCTCAGCCCATGACATTTTGACCTGAACCATCAAGCACGATCCTTAAGAGCAGATGTGATTTTTTCGACAAGCTTTTGGGCCACTTGATCTTTGTACATACGCGGCCATGTTTCGGCTCCGTGTTCTGAAATCAACGTGACCAAATTTTCATCCCCCCCCATGATACCTGTTTCAGGAGATACATCATTCGCGACAATCCAATCGCATTGCTTGCGCACACGTTTAGCGGTTGCATTTGCAATCACGTCATCTGTTTCCGCAGCAAACCCAATGACCAATTCAGGACGACCTGTCGTCATCTGACTAACGGTCGCCAAAATATCGGGATTTTCGACAAATTCCAAAACAGGCAAATCGCCATTTTTCTTTTTGATTTTTGAATTAGATTGCGACGCCACACGCCAATCGGCGACGGCTGCGGCAAAGATGGCTGCATCGACAGGCAAGGCTGCTTCAACCGCATGCAACATATCTTGGGCGGACTGCACCTCGATAACTTTGGCCCCCACGGGTCGCTTGGCATCAGCGGGACCCGTCACAAAGGTCACCTCTGCACCCTTAGCAATCAGAGCGGATGCGAGCGCACTGCCTTGTGTCCCAGAGGATCGATTTGCAATGTAGCGCACTGGATCAATGGGTTCATGTGTCGGTCCTGAGGTGATCAAAATATGTTTCCCCGACAGTTGCCCCGATGAAAAATGCGCCTCAATCCGCGCAACAATATCGAGCGGCTCGGCAAACCGTCCAGGACCAAATTCGCCACAGGCCATGTCACCCTCATCTGGACCAACAAAGCGAACACCATCCGCGCGAAGCACATTTAAATTGCGCTGGGTTGAGGGGTGATCCCACATCCGAACATTCATGGCAGGGGCCACCAAGACGGGCGTATCCGTCGCCAATAACAAGGTTGTCGCCAAATCATCTGCGATACCAGCAGCCATTTTTGCCATGATGTTTGCGGTTGCTGGGGCCACAACAACCAAATCCGCCGAACGCGACAATTGAATATGGCCAATTTCGGCTTCGCTGGTCAGATCAAACAGCTCTTGATGAACGGCCTCACCTGCCAATGTCGACACCGCCATTGGTGTCACAAATTGCGACGCAGATCCCGTCATAACTGGGGTCACATGTGCACCGCGTTCGCGCAAGCGTCGGATAAGATCAAGCGATTTATAAGCCGCAATACCACCGCTTATAATAAGCAGAATGCGTTTTTCAGACAACATAGCAGTCCCCTTTGATTTGCCTCAACCTAGGCGCAATTCAAAGGGGTGACAAGAGATCGTCTATTCACAAAAAATTCTGAACTTCGGTCACGTTTTGCTCAAGGTATTTGCGCATCTTGCCGTAGGCCGCTGCTTCGATTTGGCGAATGCGCTCTTTCGATAAACCCATTTCCGACCCAAGGCTTTCTAGGGTGCGTGGTTGATCAATCAGCTTGCGCTCACGAATGATGAAACGCTCACGTTCATTCAGAGCATGCATCGCAGAGAGCAACCAATTGCGGAGCTGATCACGGTCATGATTGTCATCCACAGTCAACTGTGATTGGCTATCGTCATCTTCCAAGATGTCGATCCACTCGCGGCCTTCTTCGTCGCTAGATTGCGGCGCATTTAGGGAAAAGTCAGATCCGCTGAGGCGACCATCCATCATTTCAACATCATTCAACGACACACCAATTTCCATGGCGATCTTTTGCATCAATTGCGCGCGATCAAGTGTAACACCTGCCTGCGACGCTTCTCGTTCGATTTGGGCTTGAACACGGCGCATGTTGAAAAATAGCGATTTTTGCGAGCTGGTTGACCCCGTCCGCACCAAGGACCAATTGCGCATGACATAGTCTTGGATGCTCGCTTTGATCCACCACACTGCATAGGTCGAAAACCGAACGCCGCGGTCTGGATCAAATTTGTCCGCCGCTTTCATCAGGCCAAGGCCCGCCTCTTGGATCAGGTCATTCATTGGGGCACCGTAGCGGCGAAACTTTGACGCCATGGACACAGCCAACCGCATGTAAGCCGTGATCAATCGATGCAAGGCCTCTTCATCGCGCTCATCTCGCCACGCGTAGGCAAGACGGCTCTCCGTTTCCGCATCAAGCATTTCAGCTTTCATCGCACGACGTGGTAAATCGTGGCTTGTTCCCTGATCTAGTGCCATTGGTCTGTCTCCTACAAGAAAACTTGGTGTGACGTGGTCTTTTTGCTTTGTTGATCTAGATACGCAGCGGGACTGGAGGTGGATCACTTTGAAGGAAAATTGTTCGAATAAATTTTGGAAAACATGCTTGGGACGGTTGGACGTACGATATTTTCAGCACCCTACATTGATTATCCGATTAAATGGCGCGAGAGTATCTACAGGCCAATTCATTTAGAGATATTTCACATGACAGATTACGACCTACTCATCGGCGATCGCTCTTATTCCAGCTGGTCCCTGCGCGGCTGGCTCGCGTTTCGCGCCTTTGGCATTCCCGTGAAAATTCACACCACGCGATTTTATCAAGACGGGTTCAAAGACGATCTGGTCCCCTTTTTCCCTGCTAAAACGGTTCCCGTTGTGAAATGCTCGGACGGATCCGTCTGGACTGATTCCGTCGCCATTGTTGAGGAATTGCACTCACGTCACCCCGAGGCAGGCCTCTTGCCGAGCGATCCAGTGTTGCAGGCAAAAGCGCGCTCTTTAATTGCGGAAATGCATTCGGGGTTTCAAACCCTTCGCAACGACTGTCCGATGAATACGCGCACGGCCTATGTCCAAACCCCTGTGTCAGAGGCGCTTGCGGCCGACCTTGCGCGTATTGAGCTGCTTTGGCGCGATCGATCAGGCCCTTGGCTCTGTGGGGACTATTCGATGGCCGATGCATTCTATGCCCCCGTTGCGGCGCGGATTGCTGGGTATGCTTTGCCTGTGTCAAAGGACGCGCAAACCTATGTGCAGCAACATCTACAACATGCCCCCTTCCGTCAATTCCGCGCCATGGGCCTTACCCAAGAGCCGCAAGAATTTTATGTGCGCGACTATCCCGTCACAGCCTGGCCCGGCCCGGCCCCAATTAAGGCACAAGCCTTTGATCATGGCCCATCAGAAAATGACACATGCCCCTATTCAGGGGATCCTGTGACCCATTTCCTTGAGATTGACGGACGGGTCTTTGGATTTTGCAATGCGTTTTGTCGCGATAAAACTGTTCCAGATCCCGCCGCTTGGCCACAGTTTTTGGAAATCTTTAATCGCGATTAAGCAGCGTTAACCAATTGGCAAGTTTTCCCAAGGTATGACCAAGGGAAAACGGCCATAAATGATCACACGCGCGCATACTGTTTCCTTCGAAGGCATCGATCCTCGCTTGATCGAGGTGGAATGTGCTTTGGCCCCAGGCATTCCTTCGTTTTCAATCGTGGGATTACCTGACAAAGCGGTGTCAGAAGCCAAGGACCGCATTCGCTCCGCATTTTCGACAATGGCGATTGCGCTTCCTGCAAAACGGATCACCATTAACCTTACACCTGCGGATATCCCAAAAGAAGGGTCACATTTCGACCTTGCGCTCGCCTTATCGGTCCTAGGCGCAATGGACGTCATAGACAAAGAGGCCATTAACACAGCGATTGCCATGGGCGAGCTGTCTTTGGACGGACGTTTGAACATGGTCACAGGATGCTTGCCCGCCGCCCTCTTGGCCGCTGAGTTAGACAAATCCTTGTTTTGCCCGACTGCCTCAGGATCCGAGGCCGCGTGGGTTGGGGATGCAAATGTCATTGCGGCGGATAACTTGCTGGCCCTCATCAATCACATCAACGGCAAAAGCCCTATTCAAGCGGCCAAAGCAGGCCGCCTCCCCGTTCACTCCTCCAGAACAGATATGCGAGACGTCAAAGGTCAAGAACGTGCCAAACGCGCCTTGGAAATCGCTGCCGCAGGTCGCCATCACATCCTTATGATTGGCACACCTGGGTCGGGCAAATCCATGCTCGCCGCGCGATTACCTGGCATTTTGCCCCCCCTGAGCCCAGCCGAAGCCTTGGAAACATCTATGGTGCATTCGGTCGCGGGCTTGTTGGATGAGGGCGGCATTAACCCAGCACGCCCCTTTCGCGAACCCCATCACACGGCATCAGTTGCGGCCATTGCAGGGGGCGGACGACATGCCAAACCGGGGGAAATGTCTCTGGCGCATAACGGAGTTTTATTCCTTGACGAACTCCCTGAATTCCCACGAAACGTCTTGGAAACCCTTCGCCAACCTGTGGAAACGGGCGAGGTCATGATTGCGCGTGCCAATGCTCATATCAAATACCCCTGTCGGTTTATGCTGGTCGCGGCCGCCAATCCCTGTAAATGTGGCTACCTGCCAGATCCTGAACGGGCCTGCGCGCGTGCGCCACTCTGTGGAGAGGATTACATGGGGCGCGTGTCTGGCCCCCTATTGGATCGTTTTGACATTCGCCTCGAAGTACCCGCCGTTTCATTTCACGACCTCGATGCCCCAAGCCAAGGCGACAGCTCTGAGACAATCGCAAAACGGGTCACCAAGGCGAGACACCTACAAGCCCAGCGCTATGACGAACACGATGGCATCTATACCAATGCCGATACGTTTGGTGACGTTCTGGAAAAACATTTGCGCATGAGCGACGCGGCCAAGTCTTTGCTCAGCAACGCCGCGGATCGCTTTAAACTCTCGGCGCGCGCCTACCACCGCGTCATGAGGGTCGCGCGCACGATTGCAGATTTAGACAGCTCCGACATTATAGATACCCCCCATATTGCCGAAGCCCTGTCATATCGCATCACAACGATGGCTTAGCTGCGCCGACGCTCAATCGCTTGCCAAATCTTTTCAGCAATATTCACGCCATCAAATCGCTCAAGCTCTTGGATACCTGTGGGAGATGTCACATTGATCTCGGTCAAATAATCGCCAATCACATCGATACCGACAAAAACTTGGCCCTTTTCACGAAGCAAAGGTCCAATCGCGGCACAAATTTCCAAATCGCGTTCGGTCAAACCCACTTTTTCAGGTCGTCCACCGACATGCATGTTTGAGCGCGTTTCACCCGCAGCAGGAACCCTATTAATGGCTCCAACTGGCTCGCCATCCACCAAAATCACACGTTTGTCCCCATTGGATACATCTGGCAAAAACTTTTGTACGATCAATGGCTCACGACTGAACCCTGTGAAAAGCTCATGAAGCGATGACAAATTGCGATCATCAGGCCCCAAACGGAACACACCTGCCCCGCCATTCCCATAAAGAGGTTTAAGAATGACATCTTTATGTTTGGCTTTGAACCCTTTGATCGTCTCCAAATCGCGCGCAATTGTCGTCGGCGGTGTTAGGTCAGGAAAATTCAAAACCAGCAATTTTTCTGGATAATTCCGCACCCAAAACGGATCATTCACCACCAAAGTGTTGGGATGCACCATATCTAGCAAATGCGTCGTCGTGATATAATGCATATCAAACGGCGGATCTTGACGAAGCCAAACCACATCAAAATCAGCTAGATCAACCTCTTGAAATTCACCAAGTATCGCGTGATCTCCCACAACGCGCTGAACCTGAAGTGGCCACCCCCGGGCTGTGACACGCCCTTCTTGGTAGGCCAATTGATCAGGCGTATAATAGAATAATTCATGCCCTCGGCTTTGGGCCTCTTCGGCAATGCGAAACGTGCTGTCTGCGTCGATATTGATCGGACCGATCGGGTCCATTTGAAATGCGATTTTCATCTCTGGCCTCACTTGAAACTTGCTTGCTTCATAAATGGCTGAGAGGATCGATATTTACAATGGCCTAGATCAAAACGTTTTCTAGAACCTCAATCCCACCCACTTCATTCACAGTGGCTAGATCAAACCGAATGTCCAACTCTGCATAGGCTTCATCTTTGCCCAAATACTCATGCGCGGCCTCAATTTGCCGAGCCGCTTGATCAGCTCGATAGCGATACAAAGCAATCTCATGCGATTTAGCAACCTTTACCTCAACAAAGACCAACGCGGTCATGCGTCGAACAATGAGGTCAATCTCACACCGTGCTCCGCGCCACCGCTTATCTATAATTGCATACCCTTGGCTTACATAATGCTGCGCCACGCGTTGCTCACCAGCGAGACCGCGAAGATAGGCAACCGTTCCTTTATCGCTCTTTTCCAAGGTCAAGCGCCCTTTGATAAACTTTGCGCCTTGGCACGCCGAATGCGCGGGCAACAGCCTCGGATGCATCGCGAATGGACAAATGCTCAAGTGCACTCATGAGCTCTTGGTCTAAATCGTTTTCGTTAACAGACCCTTTATTCGCGCGATCTATCAAAACAACAATTTCGCCTTTGATTGTTGAATTTTGGGCAATATCGACCAACTCTGCTAGGGGCGCGCGCTGAATATCTTCGAACTTCTTAGTCAGCTCTCGGCAATAAGCCCCAGGTCGATCGGGGCCAAACACCTCAATAGCATCCTGAAGCATCGCAATCAGGCGCTTGGGGCTTTCGTAGAACACAAATGTGGCGGGGACCTGCGCCAATTCTTGCATCTGGCTAATCCGCTGTGATTTTGAATTGGGCAAGAACCCCTCAAACAAAAAACGATCCGTGGGCAATCCAGCCAAAGTGAGTGCCGCCAGAATTGCCGACGGGCCTGGCGCGGAGGTCACCAATAACCCAAGGTCCGCCACATCTTTGGCCAAATGATATCCCGGATCGGCAATCAACGGCGTCCCTGCCTCAGAGGCATAGGCTACGGATTTACCGTCTTTGATATAATCAATGAGCCTATCGCGCACATTCGAACCGCTGTGATCATGATAGGCGATCAAAGGCCGGTCCCCCAAGGGCACAGCGTGAATATCTAATAGCTTGCGCATACTGCGCGTATCTTCGGCCGCGATCACGTCTGCATTTGCCAATATGTCCAACCCTCGCAACGTAATATCCCGCGCCGTTCCAATAGGTGTTGCAACAAAATACAACCCTTCGGCTAATTTTACGTTCTTATGATTCATCACTGGACCCTTTATTTCCGTCCGCTATGATCTTTCGCAACATGGGTGGCTAGAGAATAGCACTTTGAGGGAGTTATATATGTTACGCGCTTTAGATCATACACGATTGACTTTGAAAAGAATTACTCTGGCCGCAGCGGCCGCTGCCTTGGCGGCTTGTACGTTGGAGACTCCATCGACAACATTGACCCAAGCCCCACAGCTAGATCTTAACAAGCCCGTTCCTGTGGCGCTACTGGTTCCGAAATCGTCCAACGGAGCGGGAACAGTTGCCGCCAATCTAGAAAACGCCGCAAAGATGGCCGTTGCTGATTTAGGCGCCGTTAAAATTGATTTGCGTGTCTATGATACAGCAGGCTCCGCAGATGTTGCCGCACAACAAGCCCAGCGCGCCGTTGATGAGGGATCAAAGATCATTCTCGGACCGCTCTTTGCAGAAGCCGCAAATGCAGCCGCTGTTGCTGTTGATGACGAAGGCGTCAATGTTATGAGCCTTTCCAATAATCCAAGCATCGCTGGGGGGAATGTTTTCATTCTCGGTAAGACCTTTGACAATACCGCGAGTCGTCTGATGAGCTTTGCCAAATCCCAAGGCAAATCACGCGCTGTGATTGTTCATCCTGAGAATATAGAAGGTGAATTTGGCCGCGTTGCGCTACAACGTGCCGCGAACGAAGTCGGTATTGAAGTGGTTTCAGTTCAGTCCTTTACCTTTACGCCTCAAGGCGTCATTGACGCGGTCAACCCGATCAAGAATGCAACCCTGTCCGGCAATGCCGATTTGCTTTTGCTGACATCAACAAGTGCTGGCGCGCTGCCGCTATTGGCTCAGATGCTTCCAGAAGCAGGTATAAATCCAGCGACTATTCAATATGCGGGTCTGTCACGTTGGGATATCCCGCCTCAAACTTTGGTGCTTGCAGGATTGCAGAACGGGTGGTTTGCAATGCCAGACGTGACAAGAACGCAAAACTTCTCAACACGGTATCAAGCGGCCTATGGCGCGCAACCCCATCAGCTTGCTAGCCTCGCTTATGATGGTATCGCAGCGATTGGTGCTTTAGTCGCCGCGGGTAAAGCAAATGCCTTGACAGCGGATGCTTTGACGCAGTCATCTGGTTTCGAAGGGGTTGACGGCATCTTCCGTCTGAACAAGAACGGGACAAACGAACGTGGCCTTGCAATTGCTCAGGTCAAAGAACAACGGGTACATATCATAGATGCAGCGCCAAGCAGCTTCACCTTCTCAGGGTTCTAACCACCCCACATTGATCACCGATCAAATTGCTATCTTTGACAAGAAGGCTTCGGCAGAGTTTATCGCCGAAGCCTTTGCTACAAACAAAGATAGCAAAACCGCCAGAGATCTTATTGTCCAAGACCTAAAGGATCGGCAAAAATCTGGGATGTCTGCAATCGCAGAGGCTTTTGTAGCAAAGCCTTTCGCGGCGGCTCAAACAACTACGTCCTATTCGTGGCTCACGGATTGCATCATCAACACTGTCTGGCAGGTGGCGAACACGTATTTACACCCCCTCCCCAACCCAACCGAAGGCGAACGCCTGAGCCTCATCGCAGTTGGCGGATATGGTCGCGGGGAAATGGCCCCGATGTCAGATGTGGACCTCTTATTTCTAACGCCCTACAAAATCACACCATGGGCTGAGAGCGTGATTGAAACGATGCTCTATATCCTCTGGGACCTCAGGCTCAAGGTCGGCCACGCCTCGCGCACCGTCAAAGATTGCCTCAGAATAGGCAGCGAAGATTATACCGTTCAAACAGCTATGTTGGAGCATCGCTTTATCTGTGGCGATGGGGACCTAGCTGATCAATTCCACACGACGATTTGGTCTGACTTGTTCAAAGGCAATGAGCGCGCATTTGTCGAAGCCAAATTAGACGAGCGTGGCAAGCGGCACGAAAAACAAGGGCTGCGCTATATGGTCGAGCCAAATGTCAAAGAAGGCAAAGGCGGATTACGCGATTTGCAATCTTTGTTCTGGATCGCGCAATATGTTCATCACACCTCAGACCCAATGGATTTGGTCAAGCTCGGCGTGTTCCGCAAAGATGAATATGACGACTTTGTCAAAGCCCGTGAGTTTTTATGGGCGGTGCGGTGTCATCTGCACTTGGTGACCAATCGTGCTACAGATCAGCTCACCTTTGACCTTCAGGTCGAAGTGGCCGAGCGGATGGGCTTCAAAGACAAGAGCGGCCGGCGTGGCGTCGAACACTTTATGCAAGCCTATTTCAAGCATGCCACTTTGGTTGGTGAATTGACCCGCATCTTTTTGACGGCACTGGAAAACGACCACACCAAAGAAGCCCCACTCCTTCAGCGCATTTTTAAGCGACGTCCGAAAATTAGACCTGGCTATGTCGTGCAAAACAACCGCCTCAATATTGAGGATGAGGCAACGTTCTTGTCGGATCCCGTCAATATCCTCCGCATATTTGAGGAAGCTCTGAGAACCGGTCTGTTTATTCATCCAGATGCGATGCGCCTGATCGCATTTAACCTGCACCTTGTGGATAATGAAACACGCACAAACAAAGAGGCCATTCGCATTTTCTTGGACCTCATGTTGAAACATGGCAATCCAGAACGGGCCTTGCGTCGGATGAACGAATTGGGGGTTCTCTCCGCATTTATTCCCGAATTTGAGCCAATCGTTGCGATGATGCAATTCAATATGTATCATTCCTACACTGTGGATGAACACACGATCCAAGTGATCCGCAACTTGGCCCAAATTGAGCGCGAAGAATTGGTTGAGGAATTGCCCATCGCCAGCTCGATTTTGAAAGAGGGCGTCAATCGCAAAGTGCTCTATGTTGCTCTGCTGTTGCACGACATCGGTAAGGGCCGCGACGAGGACCATTCAATTTTGGGCGCAAGAATTGCCCGCAAAGTTGCGCCGCGCCTTGGATTGAACAAACAAGATGTCGAAACGGTTGAATGGCTCATTCGCTATCATTTGCTGATGTCGGATATGGCTCAAAAACGCGATATTGCCGATCCAAGAACCGTCCGAGATTTCGCCAAAGCCGTGCAAACCGTTAAACGTTTGGATTTGCTGACGGTCTTAACCGTCTGCGATATTCGCGGTGTGGGTCCGGATACCTGGAACAATTGGAAAGCAACGCTTATTCGGGCGCTCTATCGACAAACACGGCGTGCACTTGAAACAGGGCTCGAAGATTTGAACCGTGAAAATCGCGGAACCGAGGCCAAGAAATTGCTGCGCCGCGAGCTTAGCGATTGGACAGGTAAAGAGATTAAAACGGAATTAGCACGACACTACCCACCCTATTGGCAAGGGCTCCACATCACAGCACATGTAATTTTTGCCCGTTTGTTAAAGGATATCTCTGAGGGTGACATTCGCATAGATTTGCATCCTGACCTAGATCGTGACGCAACCCGCGTTTGCTTTGCGATGGAGGATCACCCCGGTATTTTCTCTCGATTAGCTGGTGCTTTGGCCTTGGTCGGGGCAAATGTTGTCGATGCCCGTACATATACCTCCAAAGACGGATATGCGACGGCGGGATTTTGGATTCAAGATAGCGATGGGCATCCCTATGAGGCTTCTCGCCTGCCACGACTACGCCAAATGATCGAGAAAACGCTTGGCGGCGAAGTTGTTGCACGCGATGCAATCGATGACAAAAACAATATCAAGAAACGCGAGCGCGCCTTTCGGGTTCCAACCTCGATCACCTTTGATAACGATGGCTCGGAAATTTACACAATCATCGAGGTCGACACACGTGATCGACTTGGGTTGCTACATGATTTGACCCGCACTTTGGCAAATGAAAACATCTACATCGCCTCTGCGGTTTGTGCCACCTATGGCGAACAAGTGGTCGATAGCTTTTATGTCAAAGACATGTTCGGTCTCAAACTCTATTCCGAAAACAAACAACGCAACCTTGAGCGCAAATTACGCGACGCGATCACCCAAGGCACCAAAAGGGCAATGTCATGAGCCAGCCGCGCATGCTGAAGGGCATCATGACCGTTGGGTTTTGGACGTTGCTCAGCCGCGTGTTGGGGATGGCGCGCGAAGTCTTGATCTTTGCTCTTATCGGGGCTGGCCCCGTTTTGGATGCCTTTATCGCAGCTTTCCGTTTGCCCAATATGTTCCGACGCTTTTTTGCCGAAGGCGCGTTTAATGCGGCCTTCGTGCCGATGTTTTCCAAACGCCTAGAGGCGGATGACAGACCCAGTCAATTTGCGTCTCAAGCAATGGGGGGACTGGCCACTGTATTGCTAATCCTCACAGGGCTGGCGATGATCTTTATGCCCGCGCTTGTTTGGGCGACCGCCGAGGGGTTCACAGGCACTGATCGCTTTGATTTGACGGTTGATTACGGTCGGGTCATGTTTCCCTATATTCTCTTGATTTCATTGGCCGCTTTGCTTTCGGGCGCGCTTAATGCGTCAGGGCGATTTGCAATGGCCGCAGCGGCGCCAGTGTTTTTGAATATCTTGATCATTGCTGCACTGTGCATTGCTTATTTCACGGGATATGACGCCATTTGGTTTCTCGTTTGGACCGTTCCCCTTGCAGGGGTCGTTCAATTAGCATTGGTTTGGTACGCCGCTCACAAAGCAGGACTAAACATCAAGCTAGGTCGCCCGCGGTGGAATGCAGAAATGCGCACTTTGGTTGTTGTTGCCTTGCCCGCAGCACTCGCCAATGGTGTTATGCAGATCAACCTCCTTGTCGGACAGCAAGTCTCAAGCCAATTTCCAAACGCCGTGAGCTGGCTTTATGGGGCCGATCGTTTATACCAACTCCCCCTCGGTGTTGTGGGGATTGCTGTTGGGATTGTCCTGCTTCCAGATCTCTCGCGCCGCCTCCAAGCGGGTGATGATGCTGGCGCCAAAGAGGCCTTTAGCCGCGCGGGTGAGATCACATTTGCCCTAACCTCACCAGCGGCTGTCGCGCTTTGCATTATACCGCTTCCTTTGGTTTCAGCCCTCTATGAACATGGATCAACAGGTCGCTCTGATGCCGAAGCGATGGCTCTGGCCACGGCGATATACGGGCTTGGTTTGCCTGCGTTTGTTTTGCAAAAACTCTTGCAACCGCTGTATTTCGCACGCGAAGACACAAAGCGACCCTTTCGATTTGCGGTTATTTCGATGATCATTAATGCGGTTTGTGCCGTTGGTCTTATGCCGATCTTTGGCTGGTTAGCCCCTGCAATTGCGACGACTGTATCCGCTTGGGCGATGATCGCGTTATTGGCCATTGGCGCGCGTCGATATGGCGATGTCGCCACGTTTGATAGCCGCATGAAATCGCGCCTAGGCCGTGTTATTGTAGCATCCCTTTTGATGGGGCTATGCCTATGGATCGCACAATATAGCCTGGCTCCCTTTGTGACGACGACCGTGTTGCGCGTGCTCTTTGGATTGGGGCTTGTGATATTCGGGATCGGAGCCTTCGGTGTCTTTGGTCAAATGGTCGGAGCCATCAAGCTCTCTGAATTAAAGGCAACTGTGCGTCGGACTTAACGCCGACGCACCAAGGCAACGACGCGCTGAAACCCACCCGGGGCAATTAAAAAACAGACGAAGAAGCCAAACAAAAATCCGCTCAGGTCGGCGATCCATTCAGATTGACCGCTGAACAGAAATTCAAACACCAACTGAATTCCCATGAGCATCGCGATCAAATAAAACGCTTGCCGAGATTGACCATCTTCTGCGCGAAGGGTGACCCAAATCATAAATGTATAGGCCCCAATCATTCCATAGACCGCAGGAAAAGAGCCAAACAACCACATGCCCTCTGGTCCAAAGAGTGAATAGGCTATTCCTCCAAAAATTGCCGATCCAAAAAAGATCACTAAAACCGACCACCACGAAAAGACATGCCCCACCATACGCCCAATGCCCAAGAAAAGCGCACAGGCAATCGCCGTTGCCATGGTGCCACTGTGGACAAAGGGATAAGTCAAAAAGCGGATCAGATGTTCCATTGGGAAATATCGGTTTTCCACCATCCAAGGGAATAATGAGCTGTTCAATCCATACTCGCTCACCGCAAAAGACCGCCATCCGATGCCCGTTGCCCCGCCAATAAATTGCGCCTGAGCGAGGACAAAGGTTATTTCAACGGCGGCAATCACCATGAACAACCCAACAATGGATTTGGGCATCGGATTGACGATAGGTGTATTTTGGTGATCGGACATGGTGTCCCCTTGCTTGACGATGGTCTCCCCTATGGGTAAGCCAGTTGCATTAAAACTTCCAGATGGAGAATGCACATGTCGGATGCGGTCCAAACGCCATCCCAGTCACAGTTCACGAAACGCGTCTTTTCAGGGGTCCAGCCCTCGGGAGGATTGACGCTTGGGAATTACCTCGGCGCAGTCAAACGGTTCGTTGAAATGCAAAATTCTGATTTTGAGACGATGTATTGCATGGTCGATCTTCACGCGATCACCGTCTGGCAAGACCCTGATGTGTTGCGCATGCGCACCCGTGAGTTGGCCGCGTTTTTTATCGCAAGCGGCCTTGATCCACAAAAATCCGTTTTGTTCAATCAATCAGCCGTGCCAGAACACGCCCAACTTGGATGGGTGTTCAACTGTGTGGCGCGTATGGGTTGGATGCAACGCATGACGCAATTCAAGGACAAAGCGGGTAAAAACGCCCAAAATGCGTCTCTTGGATTATTTGGCTACCCTGCGCTTATGGCGGCAGATATCCTTATCTATCATGCGACGCACGTACCTGTTGGGGATGATCAGAAACAGCATCTGGAGCTTACTCGCGATATCGCGACGAAATTCAACCATGACTTTGGCGTGGATTTCTTTCCGATCACAGAACCTGTCATCGGTGGTCCCGCTGCTCGGGTCATGAGCCTGCGCGATGGGTCAAAAAAGATGTCGAAATCGGATCCATCCGATCTAAGCCGGATCAATATGGGGGATGACGCCGACACCATTGCGAAAAAGCTACGCAAAGCCAAAACGGATCCAGATGCGCTTCCTTCAGAAGCTGCTGGATTAGAAGACCGTCCAGAGGCGCGCAACTTGGTTGGCATATATGCGGCTTTGGGTGACGAAACTGTTGATCAGGTTCTCAACGACGTCGGAGGCAAACAGTTTTCTGAATTCAAACCGATGCTTGTTGATCGCGCCGTTGAAACATTGTCGCCGATTTCAACTGAGATGAACGCCCTGATGCAATCGCCTCAAGACATTGATGCCATTCTGAGAGATGGGGCTGGTCGCGCGCGCGACATTGCCGCCCCAATTCTGAAGAAAACCTATGACATCATCGGCATGCTTCAAAGTTAGCCCAAGGGGGCAGGTTAACCTGCCCCCCGCATGATGACGCATGGCAATGCTTGACACAGCACAAGATGTGCATTCAAGTATTGCAGTCACAAGTCGAGCATCGACAAGGGGGATCTATGCGCAAATTTATGGTGGTTTTGGACGATAGCCGAGAGTGCCTAAACGCAATTCGCTTTGCTGCTATGCGAGCAGCCAAAAGCCAAGGCGGCGTTGAAATACTCGCGGTTATTCCACCCGAAGAGTTTAACCATTGGATTGGCGTCGGTGACATTATGCGCGAAGAGGCGCGCGAGAGAATCGTCGCTCATTTCGAAGTATTCGCAAAATGGATGCGCGACCGTCAGGGCGTTGATCCCACTTTGGTCATCCGCGAAGGCGAACCCGTTCCCGAAATTTTGGCGCAAATTCAAGAGGATCCTGAGATTGGGATTTTGGTGCTCGGTGCGGGAACCGACAAAAAGGGACCAGGTCCATTGGTTACGCAATTGTCCAAAAACGCAGGAAGCCTGCCTATTCCGATAACAGTTGTTCCAGGTGATCTGTCCAAAGAACGCTTAGACGCAATAACATAAGCCGCTTAGTTCAATTTAGAATCGTTCCAAATGCTTGACTTGATCGATTAAGAATAGCATATCATGTGGGAACGAGAGGTGTCACAATATGTTTATCCAAACCGAATCTACTCCGAATCCCGCAACTCTAAAATTCCTACCGGGTCAAACCGTTCTGGAAACGGGAACGGCCGATTTTCCGACTGCTGAGGGTTGCGATGTGTCTCCTTTGGCGACACGGATTTTTGCGGTTGAGGGCGTGTCGGCGGTTTTTTTGGGACGTGACTTTGTGACGATCACTAAGGATGAGGCAACCGATTGGGATCATATTAAACCTTCCCTCTTGGGCGCGATCATGGAGCATTTCCAATCTGGTCAACCTGTGATGACGGGTGATGGCGCAGCCGAGCATGAATCAAATCATAGCGGCGAAGATGCCGAAGTTGTCGGTCAGATCAAAGAGCTACTTGATAGCCGAGTGCGCCCTGCAGTGGCGCAAGACGGTGGTGACATCACATTCCACGGCTTTGAACGTGGTGTTGTTTATCTTCAGATGAAAGGCGCCTGCGCTGGATGTCCGTCCTCAACAATGACGTTGAAAATGGGCATTGAGAACCTGCTTCGCCACTACATTCCGGAGGTTACAGAGGTACGACCTGTTGCCGTCTAAACACTGGACACTTGCTTTTGACACATCGGCCGCGCATGTTGCGGCCGCTTTGCTTTGTGATGGTCATATCATAGGGAAAGCCATCGAACCAATGGCCAAAGGGCAAGCGGAATCCTTGTTTCCCCTGATTGATGATCTCTTGAAAAGCCATGACCTTGCTTACAGTGATCTAAACCGTATTGGCGTCGGCATTGGGCCTGGAAATTTTACTGGGATACGTATTTCTGTGTCTGCGGCCCGCGGTCTGGCCCTTGCCCTCAGCATTCCTGCAATCGGCGTGTCCAATTTTGAAGCAACGGCGCATCCTCATGCAAGGCCTGTAACCGTTGAAATCGCAGCCCCGCGCGATATGGCTTATGTTCAAAGCTTTTCATCAGACGGGACCACAAGTGATCCGATCATGACCCCAGCGACGGGCGAGCATATCCCATTGTCCCCGATAGATGCGTTAATCGAGAACATCGCCATCATCGCTGAGACGGCGGCGGAAATTGCGCCACCTACCCCCCTCTATATCAAACCGGCCGATGCAGCGCCCTCACGGGATGCACCTGTTATTCACCTCTCATGACCCAAGCGGACCATCTCGCTGCGCTTCACGCATCTTCTGGTTTGCCCATGAGGTCCTGGGCGGCGGAGGAATATGAGGCCCTGATCAAGGATGAAAAGACGATCCTTATCGAGGCAAGTGGCGGCTTTGCCATTGGATCGACCCTCTTTGATGAAGCTGAATTATTGATGCTCGTCGTGCCTATCCCTCAACGGCGACAAGGCCTTGGCACACGCCTCTTGCAGCTATTTGAGCAAAGCGCACAAACGCGTGGCGCCAGCTGTGTTTTCCTAGAAGTCAGCGAATCGAACACGGCGGCTTATGCGCTTTACCAAGCTCTGGAATATACCAAAGTTGGCCAACGGGCGAATTACTATAGACATACGAATGGCCAAACGGAAACTGCACTGATTTTGAAAAAGAATTTTTCCTGAATTCCCTTAATTTTTCAATGCAAGTGCCGAGATTTATACAAAAAGCGGTTGACCATTGTGGCGAGTCTAAGCCTAAATACAGAATGATCGACATCTGATCGCTTTTGGGTCCAGCTGCCTTTGTGACCCGCTACAATAACTGGGAGACTTCCATGACTTTAATGCAGAAATTTCTAAGCGCGACCGCCGCTGTTGCAATGACAGCTGGTGCCGCTTTGGCTGAGCCTGCTCTTATTTTCGACTTGGGCGGAAAATTCGACAAATCGTTCAACGAAATGGCCTTCACTGGCGCGCAACGTTGGGCCGAGGAAACTGGCAATTCGTTCCGCGAAATCGAACTTCAATCCGAAGCTCAGCGTGAACAAGCACTGCGTCGTTTCGCAGAAGCGGGTTCAAACCCAATCATCATGGCTGGCTTTGCTTTTGCTTCCGCGCTTGAAGGCGTTGCAAAAGACTACCCAGACACAAAATTCGCAATCATTGACATGGTCGTTGATGCGCCAAACGTCCGTTCCGTTGTATTCAACGAACATGAAGGCTCATACCTTGTTGGTATGATGGCGGCGCAAGCATCTAAATCAGGCACAGTTGGCTTTATCGGTGGCATGGACATTCCATTGATCCGTAAATTCGCTTGTGGTTATGTGCAAGGTGTTAAATCTGTTAATCCTGATGCAACAGTTATCCAGAACATGACAGGTACAACACCTGCAGCGTGGAATGACCCGGTAAAAGGGTCTGAGTTGACCAAAGCGCAAATCGCACAAGGTGCAGACGTTGTTTATGCCGCTGCTGGTGGCACAGGCGTTGGTATCCTACAAACTGCGGCGGACGAAGGTATCTTGTCTATCGGTGTGGATAGTAACCAAAACTACATGCACTCTGGCAAAGTTTTGACATCCATGATGAAGCGCGTTGATAACGCGGTTTATGATGCGATGAAGTCTGGTGCAGATTTGGAAACTGGCTTTAACGTTATGGGTCTTTCTAACGGTGGTGTTGGCTACGCAATGGACGAGCACAATGCCGCATTGGTTTCAGCTGACATGCAAGCCGCAGTTGACGCGGCTGCCGCGCAAATCGGTAGCGGTGAGTTGGCTGTCCATGACTACATGTCAGACAACGCTTGCCCTGTTGAATAAGACAGATGGCAACGGTTGACGTAACGGGGCGGCAGGAAACTGCCGCCCCAGCCATTGAGTTGGTCGATATTTCCAAGGCCTTTGGTCCTGTTCAAGCGAACAAGGACATTTCAATCCGCGTTATGCCAGGAACGATTCACGGCATTATCGGTGAAAACGGTGCGGGCAAATCGACATTGATGTCGATTTTGTATGGTTTTTACAAAGCCGACAAAGGCGATATCCTGATAGGTGGAAAGAAAACGTATATTCCAGACAGCCAAGCGGCGATTGCTGCGGGCATCGGAATGGTGTTCCAACACTTTAAGCTCGTGCAAAACTTCACCGTTTTGGAAAACATTATCCTCGGGGCCGAAGACGGTCGAATGCTGCGCCCATCGCTTGCCAAAGCGCGAAAGACGTTGACCCAACTGGCCAAAGAATACGAATTAAACGTCGATCCAGACGCCTTGATCGAAGACCTCTCTGTTGGACACCAACAGCGTGTTGAAATTCTCAAAGCTCTCTATCGCCAAGCTGATATCTTGATTTTGGATGAACCCACAGGCGTGTTGACCCCGTCTGAGGCGGATCAGCTGTTCCGAATTTTGGGTCGCCTTCGCGAAGAAGGTAAAACAATCATTCTCATCACGCATAAACTCCGTGAAATTATGGATATCACAGATACTGTGTCTGTGATGCGCCGCGGTGAAATGACGGCGACGGTCAAAACCTCGGAAACAAGCCCCGAACATTTGGCCGAATTGATGGTCGGTCGCAAAGTTTTGTTGCGTGTGGACAAAGCCCCTGCGCAACCCGGTGCGCCTGTGTTAGAAATAGAAAACCTCCGCGTAACAGACGAAGTCGGCGTTGAGCGTCTCAAGGGAATTAACCTCACTGTTCGTGCGGGCGAAGTCCTCGGCATCGCGGGTGTCGCGGGAAATGGTCAATCCGAGTTGCTTGAAATTTTGGGCGGCTATGCTCAGGGCAGCGGGATCATTCGTGTGAACGGTCAAGACATTGATTTATCGGGACGTCATTCCGACGGCAAATCACGTCGAGAGCGTGGCATCGCCCATGTTCCCGAAGATCGCCAACACGAAGGCTTGATCATGGATTATGCGGCATGGGAAAACGTTGCCTTTGGTTATCATCATGATCCGCGTTTTCAATCGGGCCTGTTCATGAACAACAAGGCTATTCGACAAGACGCAGATGACAAAATGCAACGATTTGACGTCAGGCCCCCAAATCCGAAACTCGCGGCCAAGAATTTTTCAGGCGGCAACCAACAGAAAATCGTTCTTGCACGTGAAATTGAACGCAACCCGGATATTTTGCTCATTGGTCAGCCGACACGCGGTGTGGACATTGGGGCGATTGAATTTATCCACCAACAAATCATTGCTCTTCGGGATCAAGGCAAAGCAATCTTATTGGTCTCCGTGGAATTGGATGAAATCCTATCTCTTTCAGATCGCATCGCTGTCATGTTTGACGGTCAAATTATGGGTGAGCGGTTGCCTCAGAACACCAATGAAACCGAATTAGGCCTCTTGATGGCTGGCGTGAATAACGAGGTCACTTAATGCAAAAAATGCCACAATGGGCTGATGTTGTCCTAATTCCTCTCATTTCGCTTATCCTAGCGGCCGCCTTGTCCGCCTTGGTGATCCTCGGTATCGGCGAGGACCCCATTGCCGCCGTCAACATGATGATTAAAGGATCGCTTGGGTCCACCTATGGCTGGGGCTATACGCTCTATTACGCAACCAACTTTATGTTCACAGGCCTTGCCGTTGCCGTCGCTTTTCATGCGCGCATGTTCAACATTGGGGGCGAAGGTCAAGCGATGATTGGTGGATTAGGTGTGGCCCTTGTCGCGCTTTATATTCCTTGGCCGCATTGGTCCTTGGCTTTGATCTTTTGCACCCTCGGGGCAGCTATTTTCGGGGCGGCTTGGGCTTATATTCCAGCCATCCTTCAAGCCAAAAGAGGCAGCCATATCGTTATCACGACGATTATGTTCAACTTTATCGCGGCGGCTCTGCTCAATTATTTGCTGGTGAACATTTTGATCCCCGAAGGATCAATGGACCCTGCAACAGCGAGCTTCCCCGAAGCCACTCATTTGCCGACGTTGCATGACTTACTCGCCCCACTTGGCATTAGCTTTTCCAAAGCGGCACCTGCGAACGTGAGCTTGCTCGTTGCGCTCTTAGCGGCTTTTGCGGTTTGGCTTTTGATTTGGCGCACCAAGTTGGGCTACGAAATCCGCGCCTTTGGTCATTCGGACAGTGCCGCGAAATATGCGGGGATTAACCCTGTTAAGATCACGGTTATCGCGATGCTCATTTCCGGTGGGCTTGCTGGCATGATGGCGATAAACGTGACACTTGGCGAAAGTGAACGGTTGATTTTGAATTCGACCGAAGGCGCCGGATTTATCGGTATCGCTGTTGCTCTCATGGGGCGAAGTCATCCGTTGGGCGTAATTTTGGCCTCCATCCTCTTTGGCTTTTTGTATCAAGGTGGCGCCGAGCTCGCCTTGTGGACGAATATTCCACGTGAATTGATCGTCGTGATTCAAGCTTTGGTCATCATGTTCACAGGCGCATTGGACAACATGGTCCGCATGCCACTTGAACGCATATTCCTTGCCCTACGGAAGGAGAGCTAAGATGTTTGACCTTCTTTCTGATTTGATCACCGTCTCTGATTCAACGCTTCGCCTTGCAACTCCGTTGCTCTTGGCTTGCCTTGCAGGTTTGTTTTCCGAACGTGCAGGTATTTTTGATATCGGTCTCGAAGGCAAAATGTTGGCGGCTGCGTTTTTCTCGGCCGCTTTGGCCGCCGTCACGGGATCGGTTTGGTTGGGGCTACTGGCAGGGATCGCCGCGTCACTTGCGCTGTCTTTGCTACATGGATTGGCCTCAATCACCTTTCGCGGAAATCAGTTGATTTCTGGCGTTGCCATCAATTTCCTTGCGGCGGGCATGACTGTGTTGATTGCGCAGAGTTGGTTCAAACAAGGGGGACGCACCCCCTCCCTCTTTGGCGGTGGTCGCTTTACGGAAATAACGCTTCCTTTTGCTGAAACGCTTGGTGCAGTTCCAGTCCTTGGTCCGATATACCGGGATTTGATTTCGGGGCATTCTATCCTTGTTTATGTGTCCTTGTTGATGGTTCCCCTCACATGGTGGGTCCTGTATCGGACACGTTTTGGCCTACGGCTTCGCGCTGTTGGTGAGGCTCCCGAAGCCGTTGACACAGCTGGGGTGAGCGTCGTTGGATTGCGCTTTTCTGCCGTTATGATCTGTGGTGTGCTTTGTGGTATTGCAGGGGCTTATATGGCCACAGGATTACAAGCTGGATTTGTCAAAGATATGACAGCAGGTCGCGGCTATATAGCGCTTGCTGCTCTGATCTTTGCGAAATGGCGCCCATGGTATGCGCTCTATTCCTGTCTCTTGTTCGGCTTTCTGCAGGCCATCGCGCTGCGTCCTGATCTGATCGAAAAATATCTCGGCTTTAAAGTTCAGGTTCAGCTCCTCGATGCCCTGCCCTATATTCTCACGGTGGTCATTCTGGCGGGGTTTGTCGGAAAGGCCATCCCACCACGCGCTGGCGGTGAACCCTACGTCAAAGAACGATAGGTCCAGTTTCGGGGAAAATATAAGCATATACGGCAAATTCAGCCCTCTGGCTTGCTTTTTGCGATAGATCGGCGTTAGGAGTGTTTATGACGATCTACCTACCCATCGCCGAAGTATCCGTGAACGCCTATTTGCTTTTGGGTGCTGGCGGAATTGTGGGTATTTTATCCGGTATGTTTGGGGTTGGAGGTGGCTTTTTGCTCACGCCAATCTTGTTCTTTTTGGGCATCCCTCCTGCCGTCGCCGTTGCGACACAGGCCGCACAGATTGTTGCCTCATCCGTTTCTGGCGTCTTGGCCCATGTGCGCCGTCGGACCGTCGATTTTAAAATGGGAATGGTCTTGTTGGTGGGCGGCTTGGTCGGTGTTGCCTTGGGCGTCATGCTCTTCAACTACCTGAAAAGTTTAGGCCAAGTCGATTTGTTCGTACGTCTCTGCTATGTCCTCTTCCTTGGGGTTATCGGCGGATTGATGTTCGTAGAAAGCGTCCGTGCATGGCATCGCTCTCGGTTAAAAACATATAAACCCGCACCTCGTCGGCAAAGGGGTTGGGTTCACTCTATGCCCTTGAAAATGCGGTTCCGTACATCGGGGCTCTATATTTCGGCTATTCCTGTTCTTTTGGTCGGATTGGTTGTGGGGATATTGTCAGCGATCATGGGTGTTGGGGGTGGTTTTATTATGGTTCCTGCTATGATTTATATCCTCGGCATGCCCACCAAAGTGGTTGTTGGGACATCGCTGTTTCAGATCATATTTGTTGCTGGCTTTTCGACCATTTTACACGCGACGACAAACTTTACCGTCGATATTGTTTTGGCGCTCTTGCTGTTGATTGGGGGGGTAATTGGAGCACAATTCGGAACACAGCTCGCGATGAAGCTCCGCTCTGAGCAGCTTCGTGTTTTGCTGTCACTGATGGTTCTCATTGTCTGTTTCCGTATCGCCCTTGATCTTTTGATTGAACCAAGCGAGCTCTTTTCCTTGGGGGCGTCTTAATGAGCCTCTCTCGGATCATCTTTGTTTTTGCTCTTGTGATTGGGGCGAACAAGGCTCTCGCCCAAGAAGATATTGTTCTGAGCATGAGCCATGATCAAGTATCGATCACAACGAATTTCAACGGCTCTCAGATCATTATTTTTGGCGCCGTGAAACGTGAAATCGCCATTCCAGATAATCCCTTGCATGTCTTGGTTACCGTCTCAGGCCCCAAGCAACCTGTTCAAGTCCGCCGCAAAGCCAAGAAATTTGGAATTTGGATCAATACCGACACGGTCGAAGTGGACGAAGCGCCCAGCTTTTATGCCGTGGCAACAACGGGTCCATGGAGCGACACAATTAGCGACATCGAAGATTTGCGCTATAAAATCTCGATCCCACGCGCTATCCGATCCGTTGGCGCTCCGCAAACCGTAAGTGATAGCCAAAATTTCACGGATGCGTTGATCAGAATCAACAAAAACAACGGGCTATATGCCCTGCTTCCCAATAGCGTGACGCTCAAAGACAGCACCTTGTTTCACACCGCGATCGACCTGCCTGCGAACCTTGTTGAGGGCGATTATGAAACGCGGGTTTTCTTGACCCGTGATCAAAAGGTGATCAGCGAATACAACACGATGCTTGATGTGCGCAAAGTGGGCCTTGAAAGGTTTCTATATAACCTCTCCCGCCAAACACCCTTGATCTATGCTCTTCTGTCTCTGATTGTTGCAGGGTTTTGTGGATGGGCAGCCTCTGCAATTTTTCAGATTATTCGCGCGCGATAGTTACCTCGGCGCCATACGAATGGCTCCGTCCAGACGGATCACTTCACCGTTTAACATAGCATTGTCTACAATATGACAGGCCAGTTTGCCGAACTCAGCTGGATCCCCCAAACGTGAGGGAAATGGGACCTGTTGTCCCAAAGAATCTTGAACCTCTTGAGGTAGGCTTTCGAGCAGAGGCGTTAGGAAAAGTCCTGGTGCAATCGAACACACGCGCACGCCCTTAGGTGCCAAGTCTCGCGCCATTGGCAAGGTCATCCCAACGATGCCCCCTTTGGAGGCGGCATAAGCCACTTGTCCGACTTGTCCCTCATAGGCAGCAACGGAAGCCGTATTAATAATCACGCCTCGTTCCCCATCCGTGCCAATCGGTTCATTTTCCAACATGACAGCGGCCGCATGGCTTGCGCAATAGAAAGACCCAACCAAATTGATGCCAATGAGTTTTGCAAACATCTCAGGATCATGAGGCGCACCCTTGGTGACCGTTTTTGACGCCCAGCCGACACCTGCGCAATTGACCAAAACATGCAAGGCCCCATGCTCTTTTTGAACGCTATCTACGGCAGTTTTAACTGCAACGGCATCGGAGACATCGACCTGACGAAACTGTCCACCAATGTGGTGAGCATGAGCTTGGCCCATCTCCGCATTCATATCAAACAGGACCACTTTCGCGCCTTGGGCTGCCAATGCGGCACTGGTTGCGGCACCTAATCCAGATGCCCCACCTGTGACAATGGCTATCGTTTTTTCAGAAACTTGCATTTTGATCTCCCTATGGTCAGTAAAGGTTTACAATTTGTGACGCAGAGGTCAATCGGTCCGACAAATAACCCCGCGTTCAACTTGAATTATCACGCTCAGTGCGCTTTGATCTGAGAGAAAGGACATCTCAATGCCGCGCATTCCTCGACCCCATCGTGATAATTATCTGGCCTATCAAACCCTCTCAACACGGTGGCAAGACAATGATCAATATGGTCATATGAACAATGTTGTTCATTATGCCCTAATCGATACAGCCGTCACACAATGGCAAATGTCTCAAAAGGGGTTCGATGTGCTCGGCACCTCAAAGATGTTGATGGTGGTGGAAAGCGGCTGTCAGTACTTCGCCGAAGCCAAGTTCCCTGATATCATTCACGCAGGTCTGGCTATTTCCAAGATTGGAACGTCCTCATGGACAACCGAGGTGGCCCTCTTTCGCAATCAGGACCAAGAGGCCTTTGCCAAAGGGTTCTTTGCACAGGTTCAAGTCGATGTTGAAACCGGACGCCCCCATCCACTTAACGAGGACATGCGCCAAAGCATGCAAGCCATCTACGCTCAGACATAAAATAGACCCGTAAAACATACAAAAGGTCCAGCACAAGGAAAGGATGCCAGACCTTTTGCCTCGGGTTTAACTTTGTTCTAGCGTTCGTGGAACGCCTCGCGTGATTTATAGAGCGGCTTTAGAAGATACTGCAGAATCGTTTTTTCGCCTGTATGCAACTCGGCTTGCGCTTGCATACCTGGGCGGATTTCGATGCGCGCTTGACGATTTGTCATGCCCTTTTTGTCCACACGAATACGCACCTTGTAATGAGGATCCCCATCCGCTTGGCGGGATCTGTCATCTTTGAACGTATCGGCCGAAATCACATCAACGCGACCCTTTAGGGTACCGTAAATCGTATAATCATAGGCGCTTAGCTTGATCGTTGCAGGCTGACCTGAGCGAATATTAGCGATGTCTTCTGGTTTGACGCGGGCCTCAATAAACAGCTCTTCATCCAAGGGAATGATTTGCAAAATTTCCTCACCTGGACGCACAACACCGCCGATTGTTGTCACAGAGAGGTTATTCACCACCCCCCGCATTGGGCTAAGCAAAACAGTCCGATTTAATTGATCCTGTGATGCTTTGAGGTTCTGTTTCAGCACAGCTAATTCTTTTAAAACATCCGAATATTCATTGGCGCGATCCAACTGAGTGCTAGTCACGATTTCATCGAGCTTAATTTGTGCATCGGCCAAGGTTTTGCGCGCACGTGTGACCTCGATCAAGGCGACGACTTTCTTCTTGAGCATGTTCTCAAGAAGGTCCGTTTCCTGTGTGGATTGATCCAAGACTTTTTGCGCCCCATCACGGCGGCTGACGTAATCCAACTGGCGTGCTCTCAATAGCGCCATTTCTGATGCGACGATATCAGGGCTGCGTTCGGCAAATTCTGAAGGAACAAAGAATTCAAATTCCCCTGCCATTTCCGCTTCTAGACGGAGGCGGCGAATTTCAAGCCCAGAAATTTGCCCCAATAACTCATCCACAGAGGACTGAAAAATTGTGGATTGCAGTCGAGCAAGCACATCACCCTTGTTCACAACATCCCCTTCAGCGACGCCTAGCTCGGCTAAAATACCACCTTCAAGGTTTTGAATAATCTGTGGGCGCGAGGACGAAATAATTTCACCATCCGCACGGACCAATTCATCCACCCAAGCAAATGACGCCCAAAGGATAAAGGCCCAAACGGTCAGAGCACAGAGCCAAATCGTGACGCTTGGCCCACGCATTTGACCTCTGAGTTGTTCGGATAATGCGGGTGAAACCATAGTCATCCTACAGCGCCTCCTTTAGGGGAACGAAGATGTGCAAGAACGGCATCACGTGGACCATCCATGGCCATACGTCCGTTTTGCATAATAAAGGTTCGGTTGGTCAGTGCCAAAATCGGAACGCGATGGGTCGCAATAATCGCTGTGCGATCCGCAAGCCAAGTTTCCAAACGGCTGATCAGAGTTGCCTCTAACGTCTGATCCAAGGCGGCGGTCGGTTCGTCAAGCAAACATACGGCTGGGTCTTGCAGCCAAAGCCGCGCCCATCCGATAGATTGACGTTGTCCGATGGACAAGCCCAGACCACCGTCTTGAATTTCGAGGTCCAAACCTTTGGGATGACCTTTGACGAATTGTCCAAGCCCTGCAAAATCCAAGGCCTCAAACAAACGATCATCATCTGTTTCCAAGAGATTTAGGTTAAGGTTATCGCGCAATGTGCCACTAAACAGCCGCACATCTTGGCCAAGATATCCAATGAGACGGCGAAGGTCTTTTGCCGCAATCTGACCCATATCTGTGCCATCAAGCAGGATTGTTCCGCGCGTGGGCGCATAGAGACCTGCCAACATTTTGAGTAAGGTGGATTTACCAGCACCGTTTGATCCAAGTACCGCAATCTTTTGACCAGGTTGCAAAATGGCGGCAGGAATATCAACAATGGGCGCACTGTCGTCATCATAGCGGAACTGAACTTCACGAAGCTCAAACGACCCTTGAACCGTATTGCGGCGCAAATATGTGCGGTCCGCTTCGTTGTCTTGTGGTGCGGTGACCAGATTGTCCAAGCCATCAAGCGCCGATTTCACATTTCCCCAACGTGACATGGTGCCTGCCAATTGCGTGAGGGGCGACAAAGTCCGACCCGTCAAAATACCCACGGCGATAATGGACCCAACACTTAGGTTTCCTGCAAAAACAAGATAGGTACAGGCAATCACAGCCGAAATATAAGTGGCCTGTTGCACGCCTTGGGACCAGAATGTCATGATTGACGATAGCTTGCGTTGATCCGAAGATTTCATCGACCCTAGTGTGGTCAATTCAGTCCACATGCGGCGATAACGGTCTTCTGCGCGCTGCGTTTTTACAGTGTCGATTTCGGCCAAAACTTCTTGCAGCAAACGGTTGGTCTTTGCGCTTGCGCCTTGCATTTCTTCGGTCAGGCGCATCATTTTCTTTTGCATAAAGAACCCTGAGAGGACCATCAAAATGCCGCCCAAGATCAAGACAAAGACAACGTTACCCGCGATGGAAGCAACCAACAGCAAGAAAATAAAGACGAATGGAATATCAGCCAGAGTTCCCACAGATATTGCCGTGAAAAATTCTCGAACAGAGCCAAACTCACGCATCGCTGAAAACAGCTTGCTCGGCGAGCGCCCTTTGAGGTCAGAACGCATGCCAAGCAAACGATCCAACAACATCTTTTGAACACCAATTTCAATCTGACGCCCAGCACCATCTACAAGACGCGAACGGGCGAGTTTTAAAGAAGCCTCAAGCAAAAGCGCCACGAAGGCCCCCGTTGCCAAAACCCAAAGCGTCGCTTCGGATTGGTGTGGGATCACACGGTCATAGACCTGAAGAGAAAACAGCGCGACAGCCACAGCCAAGAGGTTCCCAACAAAGGAGCCGAGAATGATTTCACTAAACTGACGGTAATAGGGACGAAACGCGCCCCAGAACCAATGCGCTTTGCGATCCTTGGGGCCATGACGTTCGGCAACCCTATTTAGGGAGGCTTCGGCCTTTAGGATGCTTCCTGTGAAATAGGGCTCAAATTCCTGCAGCGTGACATAGGCGCGATTGTCTGGGCAACTGGTGTCAAAGAGGCTAAGCTCGTTGTCCTCTTGCGCAATAACCAAAATATATTGACCGCTTGTCATCTGAACAATCGCGGGCCACAAGTCGTTTGTGATTTGAGCCACATGACTAACCCGCGCAGTCAGACCCGCTTTATCAAGGGCTTGGGACATATGCGTGATGTCAACGCTGTCCGCGTCGCCCTGAACTAGCCGCATCGTTTCAAGCAAATCATTAAGAGATGCATTCCCGCCCAAAAGCCCCGCATAAACGCGCAATAACTCGGCACGGTTTTTCAATTTGTCATCGACAACAGGCTGGGACACTTCAATCGTTTTCGGGGTGATTGAACCGATCTCTGATGCCTTAACGCCATTAATCTGCAGAGGAATAGGGTTACTCAAATCTCATCTCCATCTGCTAATAGGCCAAGTTCACGTGCAATCGCCAATTCTAGGCGTGCCGCAGTGTAGGTATGTTCAATGCGCGAGCGTTGTTGGCGCGAGAATGTTTCGTAGACACCTACGACGTCCATCACCTGACGTTGCCCCGCCTCATATTGTGCCTGAAAGAGATCAAGATTATTTTTGACTTGATGCGTCAATTACTTGGATTCCTCAGAGGCCCGCCGCGCCGCAATCAATTGCTGTTCCAGCGATTTAAGTTTGCGATTGGCTTCTTCTTGGGCTTGCGACACTTTGCGAGAGGAGGCTTCTTTCGCGGCTTCGATTGCCTTAAGCGTCGCACCCGTTCCCAAGTTGAACAGGCTATCTGATGTCACAGAGAGACCAGCCGTTAATCCAGATGTGCCACCGCTTGCCGTGGCAACCAAACCTGGCAAATTGCTGGCCCGCTCTATTGTGGCCTGCGCAATATCGCGATCTTGTTCAGCTAGTGCCTTGAGCACTGAGAGGGGCTCAGCCGAAGTGACCGAGACATCCACATGTCCAATGCCGCTCAGATCACTGAGAGGTAAAACAGACATCGCGTTCAATTCCGCCATAGCCGCCGAAGATTTTTCATGGCCACGATGTAGGTCAGATTGAATTTCTGACAGCTTTTGATTGAGAATGTTCAAATCGGACATATCCGACACGCCACCTTTGACGCGCTCGTTCATGATCCATTTGAATTGTTTCATATCCTCTAAGGCTTGATCAGAATGCCGCGCTATTTGGCGACCTTCTTCAGCCGTTAAGTAAAGAGACAAGGCATCATAGACGCGCTCATTCGTGTCCACAGACAAAGCCACGGCCGCCACTTCGACGTCAGCCTTAGCAAAATCGCGTTCTGCTTTTTTGCGGCCATTGTCAAAAATCACCTGCTCTGAGATCAAGTTTGCAACAAGATCGCCCAAGGATGAGAGGCTAATGGATGGTCCAATTGAGGGAAGCCAGTTCTTTGACTGCGCCTCTGCTCTAAGACGTGCCGCACGGAGTTCCGCTTCGGCCACACGTGCATTGGCAGCTAAAACATTCGTTGCAATTGTTGAATAAGATCCAGACGGCAAGACCGATTGACGTGTCTGAAGCGTCGCGATGACCTGAGACGGTTCGCCTTGGACATCTGACGTGCGGGCCTGCGGTTGTTCGGATTTAACATCCTCTTTGGATGCGAAACGGTTCAAAAACGAGCCGTCCGAATTTCCTGTGTCCATACACCCGGACACCATGGGCGCGCACACTAAAAGCGCCCCTAATAACCTTCTCTGCCTCATGTCCTGCTTCCGTTTGCCGGTTTTTTGTCAGGTATTATTGGAAGGCGACCAACTGCCTGTACGGTCGCCTTCGAAAATTATTAAATTGTCACGTTATCAATATGTTCATCGATGTAGACAGTTGCGTCATCACCCATGCTGTAGACATCAAATGTGTTGCCTTCCTCATCGGTCGTTGTGCCGACTTTGGTTGCACCAGTGATTGTGACGCTATCGTCCGAGCCACCAAAGATTGTTACACCATCTTGGTTATCAGAAAGATCCAGAACCTGTTCTTCTGTCAGGGTGATATCTGCTTCTTTAGCAAGGCGTAAATCGATCTTTTCGATGTTCATGTCTGCTGCATTGACCGCTTCAAAATCGATGTTCAAGCTTGCAGACTGATCCCAGGCCAAGAGTGTACCAGAGGTATTGCCTGCGGCATCCTCTGAACTGACGACCAAGGTCGACCCATCGAGGATACGTTCGCTGTTTCCGATAAGGATTTGAACTTCGTCCACACCAG
The DNA here is from genome assembly GCA_965657215.1 of uncultured Paracoccaceae bacterium. Lineage (GTDB taxonomy): Bacteria > Pseudomonadota > Alphaproteobacteria > Rhodobacterales > Rhodobacteraceae > JAHEJA01. The sequence continues at coordinate 19,100 of CBFHNR010000014.1, read as the reverse complement.
ACGCTGAAATATTGCTACCTAGCTCTTGGTTAACATGGAAAGGTTCATAGACTGTGCCATCGGCGCCAATGCTAACCACATCAATCTCATCGCCCATGTCTTGTACAAACAAGCGCGTTAGGATTGTGTCGTCTTCGCCATTCGCATTTTCGAGGATACGTGTCCCCTCTTCAAAGATCGTTGGACCTTCTGGCGCGACCATGTCAACCGTTACTGTATTGTTCACTTGGCGCAGGTTTCCGGCTTCGTCACGGGCTTGAACCGTATAGTTCGCGGTGAATTCGTCGCTTGGGAAGTCCGCAGTTGGTACTGTCACTGTCCATGTGCCATCTGCCGCGACAGTTGCCGCATAAGATTGACCGTTGAAGAAGACATCAACAGTGGATCCTGCCTCAACCTGACCACCAAGAACCAAACCGTTTTCCAATTCTTGCGCGTTGGCAACATTGTCAGCACCAGACACCCTTCATCGCCAGACAATTGGTTCACAAAGGTATCAACATTTACCGTACCCGAAGATTGGCTGACATTGCCATAAGCATCCGTTGCCACGGCTGTGACTGGGATACCCATCTCCATGTTCTCAACACTTGGGAGCGCTGTTGTCGGGATATTTGCGGTCCACGATCCATCTGGCGCAACCACTGCAGGCACTGTAATGCCACCAACAGTTACCATAACAGAGGACCCTGGTTCAGTCGTTCCAGTGAGTTGGAATTGATTTGCGTCACGTTCGAAATCATTCAGCGTGCCATCAACACCAACGTTATCAGTAACAACATCAACCGATCCCTCGGTATCCACATGAAGTGATCCAGTCGCAGTCGCAGTGTTACCCGCTCCGTCAGTTGAGGTAACTGTCATAGGAAGGTCATATGTCCCGCCTGCAAGGCCACCCTCAGGAATTGTAATAGACCATGTCCCTGTAGATGTCACTGTTGTTGCGTACTCTTGCCCACCAACAGAGACAACAACACTTGCGCCCGGCTCGGCTGTGCCAGTCGCGGCAACGCCACCTGCACTTGATGCTTCGGAGCCATTCACAACACCATCGCCATTGGACAAACCAGTGTTGATACCTGCATTCGTCACTGTGTCGATGACAACTGTTTCGGTATATGGCTGGCTAGAGTTGCCATTCACATCTGTTGTCACGATTGTGGCCGTCGTTGTGTATTCGCCACCGCCAACTTCGGTCGTTGTGTATCCAACACTCCAGCTGCCGTCTGTACCAACAGTCGTCGTTTTTGTTACACCTTCGACTGTCACATCAACAGTGGCCCCAGGTTCCCCTGTGCCTGTGATAGAAACGCCGTTGCCGTGGCTTGTTTGGTTGAACAAATCATTCACAGATTCTGTACCCTCAGTCACGGTGACTTCAGGTGGTGTTGTGTCAATAAAGACATCTGGACCAACGAGCTCAATCTTTTCACCATCTGGGTCGGTTACTGTAACCGTCACACCATGCGAACCATCTTCAGGGAATGTTTCTTCCTTGAAGTCGACGGTCCAATTTCCATCGGGATCAACCGTTGTTGTTTCGGTATTTCCGTCAATTTCAACTTCGACAGTGGCACCAGGCTCACCTGTACCGGTGATTGTGACAACTTCTTCTTCTGTTGTTAGCTCATCGCCACCCAGTTCAACATCTTTGTCAACGACCGTTGGGGGCACTTTGGTTGGCTCAACAACATTGCCTTCACCGCCACCGCCGCCGCCAGCAACCGCTCCAACAAGGGCCGCGCCACCAACAACTGCACCGACTGTTGCCGCACCTGTCCCGAGCAATCCAGGCGCAAGCAGCATGCCAGCTCCAAGCATGGATACTGTCTCTTCGCCATAGGTTTCAACTGGCGCCTGAGCGATGCCGATCGGGTTGGCTTCTTCGTAGAAGACCAAGTCCTGAGATGGGCTCCATTTGCCCCACTCTTCGCCAGACGCATAATTGCCAAACAAGACACCGTCACCACCATCGATGAATGTGACCTCGGTGATCATACCATCTGAGCTGATGAACACTCTGTTGGCGTCGCTGCCGAAGTAATCAGCCAACGTGATGGTGCGCCCATCCGCCAAGACAATCTGAAGATCAGAGCCAGATCGTGCATAATTCGCAACCTGATGTTGACTCAGGTTCAGCGACACTTGCTGATCGGATCCTAGATAAATTTCTGAATTTCCTGCTTCACCTGTTACAGTTGAACGCTGTACGGTGCCCGCACGTCCTCGTACGACGAAATCAATCGCTTGCATAACCTTTACCACTCTACCTCAATATGGCCTCGTTGGGCCAAAATTTTTATTATTGAGAGTATGGATACATAATTTCCGCCAGTCTAGCTAGTCCATTTTTTTCAAAAAATATCCAAAGGGACATTATTTTGACGAATTTCTAATTAGGGGAAATTTTCGGAATTTTTATCAGATAGGCAATTTTATTAAATAATTACAATTGCTTAATTTCACTTGATGTATTTTCCATGAGATGCCGAGCAAATTTTTTGGTGAAATTCATTGACCTAAAATTTAGAAGGAAAGCTTAAAAAGCGCGGCGAATTTGACACAGTTTTGCCGCATATCACTTGGGATAATCACGCCTTTAGGCTTAGGGTCATGGCTCAAATCTTTCAGAAATTGTCCCCTGAAACTTTTTCTAAAGCTCGTGTTTTACATCTAACAAATTGCTCCATAAACTAGGAAAGACGGGCGGCAATTAGAACATTCCAGACATTCGCTACAGTTGGATCGATGACAACAAAACTACATGTCGAAATCAGTTTTACCTGTCACGGCTTAGCTTTCGGGCTTCCAATCTGGTTGTGCGGCAAATGAAATAACGTCTTCCCCTAGCTGATCCCAATGAGGTCTATCGCGTTCAAATATGACAACCTCAATATCAAGCCCAGTTGCATCATCCATAGTACCAAGAGACAGCGTTAGATGGTCTGGCATCCGCGTATTTTTCCCAAATATTGGGCTACCACACTCAGCGCAAAACCCTTTGGTAACTGTCGCGCCCTTGCCGGATGTGTACCTGAATTCACTCAGCTTTCCACTGACTTCAACCACTTCGGCAAGGAACATAGCTCCAACGGTATGTCCGGTTCCGCTCAGTCGGCGACACTCTTCGCAATGACATTGAGCCACAACGACGGGCACCCCATTGGCTGTGTACGTAACATTGCCGCAAAGGCATTTTCCCGTGTAGTTTGCTATCATGAGCGCAGCGTAGGCGCATCATTTGAGAGAAGCAAACGCAAAACAACTATCATCTGGGGGGGCTACTAAATTCGTCTGGTTCACTTTGGCCATCATTCGTAGACCTCCAAGGATCAATCATTTTCGATGTTAATAGGCCCCTGGAAACTAGGTTTGAGGTGCAGAACCAAAGTTTTAAGATCACGAACGAGGGCATAGGTTTCAATAGTTGACACCGCGAATCTGTTGACTCGCCACTTAGTTGTTCTACACTCGCCTCAAATTGAATGGCATCGCCAAATAGTGGCTCACGAATTTAAAATTATTTACTTAGTTTTTTTCACCAGTTGGATTTTTTTATGACTCTGTCCATCACCACGCTACAATTATCTTTGTCGGCTATAACAAAACGCGCAGACGACCTTCAGGCCAATATTGATGGCTGTGAAGGATCCGAAATTGATTTAGAAGAAAAGCTCTCACAGTTAGCGCGCGCCGAAGCAGAGCTAGAAGAGGCCCTTTCAAATCACAAGGGCTGATGCCATTTCGGGCGGCGTTTGTTCAAAAAGGCGTCGATGCCCTCTTGGGCTTCGTCGCCCTCCCATGTGTCGGCCAAAGCAATGATCGTTTTATTTATAACATCCTCATCAATGCGCGGCCCCAAAGCACGGGCCAAGGCTTTTGCCGAGGCAACCGCATTTGGCGCAACGCTGAGGTATGGCAAAACTTCTTGTTCGACACGATCCTCTAACCCTGCCTGATCAACAACATCCGTCACCAGATTTAGGTCACGCGCCTCTTGTGCATCAAAAATTCGCGCGGACATGAAAACGCGACGCGCCAAGCCTTCACCCATGCGTGCAATCACATAAGGGCTTATTGTTGCGGGGATCAATCCGAGCTTGGTTTCGGTCAGCCCAAATTTCGTGCCGACCTCTGCAATCACACTATCGCAAATAGAGGCAAGACCTATCCCACCGCCAAAAGCCGCACCATGCAGTTTCCCAATCAACGGGCTGCGCATCTCATTCATCGCGCGCAACATATCCGCCAACTTGCGGGCCTCGCGCATTCGTGTTTCGCGATCTGCGTGAATTTGATCACGCATCCATCCCAGATCACCGCCCGCACAAAACATATCCCCTGCCCCAGATAAAACAACAACGCGCGTGTCCTCTGCACTTCCTTGATGCGTTGCAAAATGGGTTAGCTCAGCAATCATCTGAGCATTCATTGCATTCTTTTTCTCAGGTCGCGCGAGGGTCAAATTGACAACGCCGCGCGTATCCGTTTCGACAGTCAACGTCTCATAGGTCATTGATGACAAGCCCTCGTGCAAAATCCGCAACTTGAGTCAGCCTATCAAGGTCAACACCTGTGTCAAACCCCATCTCATGAAGCATCGCAACGACCTGTTCCGTTGCAACATTGCCTTGTGCACCTGGCGCATAGGGACAGCCCCCCAGCCCAGCAACAGCCGTATCAAAGGTCCGAAGCCCATAGCCAAGTGCCACTTTAATATTGTCACACGCCTGTCCATTGGTGTCATGGAAATGACCCGCCAATTGACCCGCGGCAAAGCGATTGCGTAGAACATCTAACAAAGAGGTCAAGCTCTCAGGTGTCCCAACCCCAATTGTGTCGCCAAGGCTCACTTCATAACAGCCCATCTCCAAGAGCTTCTCCGTGACTGAAGCGACCTGATCAGGGGCTATATCTCCGTCATAAGGACAGGAGATGACACAAGACACATATCCGCGCACAGGTGTCCCAACCGATTTAGCGGCCTCCATAACAGGGGCAAATCGCGCGAGGCTTTCATCGATGGAGCAATTTATGTTGGCCTGTGAAAACCCTTCTGACGCAGAGGCAAATACCGCGACTTCGTCGCTTTTGGCCTCTATCGCCCCTTCAAGACCGCGCATATTAGGGGTGAGTGCGGAATAGGTAACATCCCGCGCGCGGCGTATTCCCGCCATGACATCTGCTGCATCCGCCATTTGTGGCACCCATTTTGGGCTGACAAAGCTTGTCACCTCAATCTTGGTCAATCCACAGTCCGACAAACGATCCACCAAGCGCACCTTGTCATCGGTCGGAATCAGCCGCTTTTCATTCTGAAGCCCATCACGAGGACCCATTTCAAAAATCGTAACCTGCTCTGTCATATGTCCCACCTTCACCCTCATCAGTTAACCAAGGGAAAAGAGCAAAGGCAAATGTAACGTCGTGGCATTTGAAAAAGGCGATTGCAGTTCCCCCCCTTTCCAGACAAATATCTCCGTAGACCAAAGGGGGTTCCCATGTTTGATTCAAAACCTGAACTGATGACTGCTATTCGTGATCGATTTGCTCATGTCGACAGCTGCCCCTTGGCAGGCGAGCGGATATTCTTTGAAAACGCAGGCGGAGCTTTGACGTTGAAATCGGTGGTGGAGACCTCAACAAAATTCGCCGCGATCCCTGACAACCAAGGGCGCGACAATGCGACAAGCCACGTTCTTGTTTCGATCATTAACAAAGCCAAGGCGGATGCCGCCATCCTGCTCAACGCGCAGTCAGGCCAGTTCTTCGTCGGTGAATCTGGCACTGAACTTTTGTTTCGTCTCATTCGAAGCTCCGTTATGGCATCCCCGAAATCCGGCTCGGTCCTTGGCTCGACCCTTGAACATCCCGCGTCTCGGTCTGCAGCGCGCCATTGGGCCGATCATGCGGGATTGGACTATATCTCTGTTCCGCATAATGACGCGACAGGCTCTGTTGATGCGAGCGATTATGCCAAATTTGTTCAACCCAATACGCAGGTTGCAACGATCCTTCATACATCCCCCGTCACAGGAATGTCTGTGGATGTCGCCGCAATTTCCAAAGCTATTCGCGCGGTGGCGCCGGATTGCTTTATCATAGTGGATGGCATCCAACACGCCGCCCATGGGCATATCGATTTGGCCTCTTATGATGTCGATGGATACGCGATTTCGCCCTATAAAATGTTTTCACGTCATGGGTTTGGATTTGCTTGGGTCTCTGATCGGATGGCGGCGTTGCCCCATGAAAAATTGATTGATGGACCAGACCTCGTATGGGAATTTGGCACCCGTGATACAGGCGCTTATGCTACCATTAGCGATGTGACCGCTTATTTAGAATGGCTCGGTGATCAAGTCAGCACCCAGACAGACAGACGCGCCAAAATAGAAGCGGCGGCTGAGGCTATTCATGCGCATGAACAAACCCTCACACAGGCCTTGCTCTTTGGAACAGATAACCTCAAAGGCGCGAGCGAGCTAAACGGTGTCGAAATCATTGGCGGCATCAATAATCCACGCCGCGAAGGATTGGTATCGCTGCGCATCAAAGGGCGGCCCTCTCCCGAGGTTGTCACCTTGTTGAATGACATGGGCATTCGCACGCACACCCGCAAAGCTGATCACTACTCAGGAAATATTCTCGACCCCTTAGGATGGGAAGATTGCATTCGCATCTCCATGTGCCACTATAATTCCATCGCCGAAATCCGCAGGCTTCTCTCGGCACTGGCAGATATCACTGAGAATTAGAGTGGGAAGGATGCCTATCCTTCCGATGGCTGCCCCCAACGATCGACCAAATGAGACACAATTTGATCGCGGACTTGTCGATAGGTGTTCAACTTTGTTTCGCGCGTTTCCCCTAGTCCCGTCGGGTCCATAATTGGCCAATATTCGACATCCAAATGAAAAAAACGGGTCAATTCTAATGCACGTCGTTGCGAGGCTGGCGACAAGGCAATCACAAGATCAAATGAGGACAAATCATCGCCCCATTGTTCCATTTCATCGAAACTTCGGGATCTATGACGGGACAGTTCGACGCCGATCTCTTCACAGACCGCGATCGAGAACCCATCGATTTCGAGATCATTCATGACACCAACAGATTGAACATAAGTCCCTGTGCCATAAAGCTTTTTCATGATGCCCTCAGCCATAGGGGAGCGCACGGCATTATGATCGCAGCAAAACAGGACCGATTGTGGAAGGTCCAGCGTCATGATCAGACCCCAAAATGCATCACGCAGATCAGCGTGAACAAACGTCTTGCGGTGTCATTATCAATCTCAGCTTTGCCTTCTAATCGCTCGGTCAGGATGCGCGCGCCTTCGTTGTGAATACCGCGCCGCGCCATATCAATGGTTTCAATCTGGCTAGGCGGCATATTTTTCACAGCGTCATAATAGCTTTCGCAGATGGCCCAGTAATCCTTGACCACTTGGCGAAAGGGCGAGAGGGACAAATGGAATTCAACGACTTTGGCCTTGGCTTCGTCACAGACATCAAACACCAAGCGTTTGTTTTTGATCGCAAGACCCACATGAAACGGACCAACAGGTTGCGCTATTCCGTCGCGTGGCGGGATATTAAACGTGTTATCTTCGAGAAGGTCAAACATCGCCACTTTACGCTCTTGCTCAATCTCGGGCGTTGGCGGCGGCAAGTTGCGATCATGTATTTCGATGTATGAGATGCGAGACATCTTCGGTTCCAATTCTAGTCCAACACGAGGCTGCCAAATATAACGACCGAGTGCAAATAATTACTTTTTACGAATAACAAGCGTTTGATAGGCCTGCAAGTTGCCTGACGGTGTTTTATGCATATGTTGACGCTGATCCACCTTTTCAAATCCATCACGGATTTCAAGGTCAACCGTATCAAATAGAAAGGCACTGCTATATCTCTGAACGCTCAGGCCTGCACATTTTTCAGGCCCTTCTTGGGAAAAGGTCGATAAAATAGCATATCCCCCTGATTTCAGCGCCGCAGACATACATCCAAAATACGCCTCTTTCGACATTTCGTCAGATAGAAAATGAAGCATCGCGCGATCGTGCCAAATCTGAAATTTACGCATAGGATGCCAGCGTGTGATATCCGTCACCAAATATGTCGGTCGATTGTAATCCGCCCCCAAGCGCGTCTTGGTGATATCCAACGCTTTGTTAGAGACATCCAACAAGGTCACATCACTGTAGCCAGCCTCTAGCAAACCATCAACCAAACGCGCTGCGCCCGCACCGACATCAATGACCCCATCTGTGGGGTTAGAATAGTTTTGAACCAAGTCGAGCGATTGCTTTGGTGTGTCCTCGAACCACGTTAGCCCCTCTTCGTTTTGGGAAACATAGGCCGAGTTCCAATGCAATTGTCTATCCATTTAACGCTCTCAATCGTGCAGTCACAGAAAGCCCATGTGCCTCTAGGCTTTCAGAAGTCGCCAAGCGTTCGGCAGACGGACCAATCGCGCGCAAGGCATCAGGGGTCATCTTGGCCAAAGTCGTGCGCTTGATAAAATCCATGACCGACAGGCCAGAGCTAAATCGAGCTGAACGCGCTGTCGGCAAGACGTGGTTTGGGCCGCCAATATAATCGCCAATGGCCTCAGGGGTCCATGCCCCCAAAAAGATAGCTCCGGCATGCGTAATTTTCTCAGCTAATCCATCTGGATCATCCACACATAACTCTAGGTGCTCTGGAGCAATGCGATTTGACAATTCTGCAGCTTTATCCAGTGACGGCACAGTTATCACCGCACCAAAATCGCGCCAGCTTGCCCCCGCGATTACACGCCGTTCCAATGTTTCCAATCGCTTTTCAACAGCGCGCGCAACTGATTGGCCAAAGTCGGCATCATCCGTGATCAAAAGGCTTTGCGCGCTTTCGTCATGTTCCGCTTGGGACAAAAGGTCCAAGGCGATCCAATCTGGGTCATTATTTTTATCTGCGATCACCAAAATTTCAGAGGGGCCAGCAATCATATCAATACCGACTTTTCCAAACACACGCCGTTTGGCCGCCGCAACAAAAGCATTTCCTGGACCCGTGATTTTATCAACGGGCGCGATTGTTTGCGTGCCATAGGCAAGCGCTGCAATCGCCTGAGCGCCGCCAATGCGATAAACCTCGTCAACGCCCGACAATTTTGCAGCAAGCAAAACCAAAGGGTTCACAACACCATCAGGGGTCGGCACACAGATCGCCAATCGCGCGACCCCCGCCACTTTGGCAGGAATGGCATTCATCAAAACCGATGAAGGATAGCTGGCTAATCCACCCGGCACATAAAGACCCGCTGCGGACACAGGCGTCCACCGCCACCCTAATTCCGCACCAGCCTCATCCGTCCAACGTTCATCTTGGGGCATTTGACGGGCGTGATAGGCGCGAATACGCGCCGCTGCCAATTCCAATGCCGCGCGATCCTCAGGACCGACTTGATCGCAATATGTGTCAATCTCCTGAGGAGAGAACCGCATGGCATCCGCCGCCAGCTCCAAGCGATCAAATTTCGCCGTCAGCTCAAGAACCGCGGCGTCCCCACGGGCGCGTACATCCGCAATGATCCCTGAAACGATATCATCCACATCAGGGCTATCCTCGCGTTTCGCGGACAAAAGTCCAAGAAATGCCTGTTCAAAATCGGCATCCTGTGCATTCAAAAAAACTGGCATGGCTGGTTCCCAACGACTGAGTTTCGTCACAGCGCCCTGATCGAATTAGGGCGACACGTTTCAAGATGGATGGCGTGGCACGGATTTGGACGGGGCCACGTAGGGGCGTGTAACATCCTTGAGCGAGACTTCCAATGCTTCCACATTGGCGCGGATGATCCCATCACCCGCCAAAATAAGAGTCACATATCCCGAAACGTCATCTATATTTTCGAAAGTTATATCCAACAAGGATAAGACTGTTTCCTTATCAGAGCGATCAACGCCTTGGGATGAGACTGCATCGACATGCTCCACAACCAAAAGCGATTGAACCCGCTCAGGGGCGCGGTTATCCCGTTCTGCGGCGTCCTTGTCTTCCCACCGAAATCTGTTGAGAAGGATCGCCAAACGACGGTCTTTGGCCCGCCATGTCATTTCAGAGATCGGGAAGACGCTATCTTGGACGAGGCTGGCAACAACCTTTAGATCATCGAGATCAAAGGCGCCGATGTTGATTGGCTTTTCCGCGCCATCTTCAAAACTTGCGTCCCCGCTCATACGCCTTGCACCCGTTCCACATTGGCGCCAACGGCCAATAGTTTTTCCTCAAGCTTTTCATAGCCACGATCCAAGTGATAAACACGGCTCACCAAGGTTTCACCCTCGGCCGCAAGACCCGCTAGGATCAAGGAGACAGAGGCCCGCAAATCGGTTGCCATGACCTGTGCGCCCTTGAGATTGTTCACACCTGTGACCTTGGCACTTCCGCCCTGTACTTCGATGTTTGCGCCCATGCGCATCAATTCAGGCGCATGCATAAACCGGTTTTCAAAAATGGTTTCTTCCAGATTGCTGACCCCATCCGCCGTACAGAGCATCGCCATCATTTGGGCCTGAAGATCGGTTGGAAACCCTGGGAAGACTTCAGTGCGCACATCAACCGCTTTGATATGATCGCTGCGGCGCTTGACCTTGAGGCCCGCCTCAGTTTCCCAAACATCAACACCAGCTTCATCAAGCTTTTCAACAAAGGATTTCACCAAATCAATACGGCCGCCCAAAAGTTCGACTTCGCCGCCCGCAATCGCCGGTGCCAACATATAAGTGCCAAGCTCGATACGATCTGTCACAACGGGATGTGTCGCGCCGTGCAGCTTATCAACACCTTGGATCGTAATTTCAGATGTTCCCTCACCCTCGATTTGCGCACCCATCTTGCGAAGGCAGCTGACCAAATCAACGATTTCAGGTTCGCGCGCCGCGTTCTTTAAAACAGAGGTTCCTTTGGCGAGCGTTGCCGCCATCACAAAGTTCTCAGTCGCCCCAACGGAGGCAAAGCGCATCTCATGCACCCCGCCCTTGAGCTTGCCCCCAATCGCCTTAGCATGAAGATAGCCATCCTTAAGCTCAATCTCAGCGCCCAGCGCCTCAAGAGCAGAAGTATGCAAATCCATTGGACGCGCCCCAATCGCACAGCCGCCCGGAAGCGACACTTCGGCATATCCTTCACGAGCAAGCAAAGGACCCAACACCAAATTCGAGGCTCGCATTTTACGCACAATATCATAATCTGCGCGCGTACTGCTGAGGTTATGCGTGGACATAGCCAAGACTAAACCGTCATTCAGAGACGTCACCTCAGCCCCCAAAGAGCCCAACAAGGCCGACATCGTTTTGATATCTGACAAGCGCGGCGCATTGGTTAATGTCAAAGGCTCTTCGCTCAGCAAGGTCGCAGGCATCAACGTGAGGCATGCATTTTTGGCCCCTGCGATTGGGATCTGCCCATTAACTGGGCCATTGCCCTTTACCAAAATCGCATCCATCTACTCGTCCTTTTCCGCTTGTCTCTCAGATTTCGCCTCAGGATGCGAATTTCCCGTGCGCGCTTTGGCCTGCGCCTTACGACGCGCCATATTCGCCTTGAGGGCCGCCTTAAGCCGATCCTCGCGCGCCTGTGCCTCTGATTTAGCTTGTTTCATTGAATTTTTTCCGCTCATAAACCCGTCTTACAACATGGATAAAAAAGGGTCTAGATTGTACTTGCACATAAGCAAAAATAGGTCTAATCACCCGCCCACGGTAGGCTGCTGTAGCTCAGTGGTAGAGCACTCCCTTGGTAAGGGAGAGGCCGGGAGTTCAATCCTCCCCAGCAGCACCAGCTTTTTTCACGCAAAATTCACCGAATTCCTTGGCTCGGCGCCTGTGCATTCGCAATTCACCTAAAATGTCATGAAACTTTTAGGTCAATGTTGCGCATCTTTTACACAAAGCAGGTTCCCTCAGGCTGAGCAATGTGGAATAGCCGATGCAGGTTTTTCAAATCAATTCGCTGACGCAGGTACCTCTCAGGGATCAAATTACTGAGATAACAACATCCATTTCTTCATCAACACCCCCGTCCTCTATCGTCATCATGATACACGGGTATCAGTTTGATCACCGACAATCCGCGCATTGCCCGCACGCCACGATGTTTAATCCCAACCCAGTGGCTTGGGATTTTAGGACGCGTAGTTGGCCTGATGAATTAAAGGACCATAACACTCAAAGCGTCGCGATTGGATTTTCTTGGCCATCGCGTGGCAAACTAAAATACGCCTATGATACCGCGGCGCAGGCGGGCGTTGCCTTGGCAGAATTGATTAACCATTTACGCACCGCTTACCCAGATGTCGCCATTCAACTCATGTCACATTCCTTGGGCGCTCGTGTCGCGCTTTGTGCGTTTCCCCTTCTTCAGGCGGGGGATGTGACGCGCGCACTTTTTTTATTCCCCTCTGAATATAAACAAGCGGCTGAACAGGCGTTGAAGACAGATTTAGGAAAATCTGCTGAAATCTTATGTGTTGCCAGCACGGAAAACTATATATTTGAGCAACTTTTCTATTGGAAACAACTTGCTGGAGCACAGGCAGGACCCCCCTTTGGTCGCTATCAGCCGGATCAATCAAATGTCGTGACGCTCTGGATTGATCGGCCTGATGTGATTGCGGACCTCAATGCCCGTGGAATCGACATAGGCCCACGCGAAAAACGCATTTGCCATTGGAGTGCCTACACGCGGCGTGGTATTTTCAACTTATATAGCCGATGGCTCTTTGCACCGCAGAGCCTACCGATACACATCGTAAGACGCATTGCCATATCGGACACAGGATCAACAGGCGCACACGATTGGGGCGTGCAATCCCCTGCTTAAGCTGTCTCATCTTGCGACGACCGAACAATGGCTGTGCGCGGAGTGCTGGTTTAGCTTTCCAAAACTTCAATATGCGGTGTCTCAAATCGGATGACGTGACCCTCTTGGATCTGAACGGGTTCGATGAGGGCTTTCATGCCAGTGACGCCCAATTCTGGAAAATCTAACCCCATCGAGTGAAAGCATCCAAATCGCTTGCCTGGCTTGGGGTTTAACCCCGCCTCAATGGTGCGCGTGCCGAGCTTGAGATGATGCGCAATATCCCATTCTAGCGTTTCGTTATTCACGCGAGTCACAACCCAGCAATGACCATCGTCACAGACAGTCCCCTTCTCCTGAGGAAAGAAAAATCCCGTCACATAGCCAGCTTGGATGCCAACGCTGCGCAAGGCGGCTAAGAAATATGTGTTAATGTCCACACAGGACCCTTGAACCACACCACACCCAAGGGCGGGAATGATGTCTGCGCCCTCATTAAAGGTGACATCAGGATGGCCATATGTGAACCGCTCCGCCACGTGGCAGGCAATTTTCTGGACCAAGTCATTCCCTGTTAAGCCATGCTTTACAGCTTGGATCTCTGACACCAATTCATCAGCAAATAAGCTATATTTCGACGGTCTCGGCTGAAACATGACCTCAGGATAGTCATATGGGACATCATCGAACATGAGATCAATTTCAATCTGCGGTGAGGACACATCCATCACCATTGCTGTTTGTCCGGTGTAGGGTTCTTCAACACGTCTCATGTCTGCACCAACAACATCCACACAGCGCCCGTATGGGGTTTGCAATCCATATGGAATTAAGACCTGCGTCACAGGGGTATTAGTGGATGCTGAGTATCTTATACGCGCCATTGGGTCGTCCTTTATAGCAATTTGCACCCTGATTAACCATGCGAGTTAACGGTTTTATGAACATCTCAAAGCCGAACTTGGATCCTAAAACCAAGTCCATTTGGTCAAAGCAATGCCTGTCTAGCTCGGATCAAAACCCTAAGCGTTTTCCACGGCATCATAGATCAAATTATCTTGGATCCAACGCTCTAGCGCCGCCATGTCAAGAATTCTTACTTTGCGATACGATACTTCGATAAGGCCCTTATCGCTCAGCTGACCCAGAACCTTATTAAGGTACGCGCGCGTAACGCCAAGGAACATTGCGATATCTTCTTGAGAGATATCGAGCTCAGCCGTATTTGTAGCGGTTGCATTCGGTGCGTTGCGGGCGTTTTTCAACAAAAGCCTTGCCAATACAACAGGTTTAGCAAGACCTCGGAGGTCATTCAGTATTTCGATCAGCTGATGCACCCGTTGCACGTTACTTATCAAAAGTGCGTTCACGATTTCTGGGTATTGTTCAGCAAAGCGTTGATATTCGGATGCCGTCAATGTCAACAGTTCGGTATCCCCGACGGCCTCTGCATCATGAGTGCGTGCCGCCCCTGCAAACAGGGTGACTTCATTAAATTGCTGACCCGGACCAAGGATCGCTGTCAACATTGCCGAGCCGTCCACGCCAATCGTCATTAGTCTAATATGACCTTTTAGAATGATTGCCAGATCAATCGTCTTATTGCCGCGGCTCTGAACCAATTGCCCATCACCAAGCTGCACACGTGTTCCCGCCGCGAGAAGCGCCTCGCGCACATCGGGACTTAGCGTGTCCCATACGCCCGTAGCATAGCTGTTGAAACTTGAACCCATCTTAAGAAATTCGCATGATTGAGCACTAATTGACAGACCAAATACTGTCTGTGTCGTGAATATGCAATCCTTGCACGAACGGGAGGGTTTGCGATGCTGAATCGATTCATTATTTCGACATGTATGGCTATTGGTGTGTCCGCAGGCGGTGTTGCGGCACAAACGAATGAGGCACGCCCCAACATTCTTGTCGTTTTGCTAGACGATGCAGGTTTCATGGATTTTGGATCCTACGGCAGCGACACCGCCACTCCAAACATAGATGGGCTAACCGAAAATGGCACAGCGTTTTCACGGTTCTATGCGACACCGCTCTGTGGACCCAGTCGTGCGATGCTACTCACGGGACAAGACAATCATATGGTCGGCTCTGGCACCCTTGCCGAAGTTCTGACGCCTGAAATGCGCGCATTGCCGGGCTATAATATGACGTGGCAGGAGGATCAGGCTACAATCGCAACCCATTTGAAAAATGCGGGATATCAGACCTTTGTCACCGGGAAATGGGGGGTCGGTGATATTGGGGCCAACCTGCCGCATCGGTTTGGTTTTGATCGCTCTTGGGTTCTAGATGCCACAGGGGCCAGCAACTATGCGGCCAAATCGTACTTACCGCTCTATAAAGAGGTGCAGTGGTATGAGGACGGCCAGCCCGTGACGTTGCCCGAGGATTTTTATTCGTCCCGCGATATCATCGATAAAATGATCAACTATCTTGACGAAGCCGACCCAGATAGGCCCTTTTTTAGCTATCTCTCACTAATGGCGGTTCACCTACCTGTTCAAGTGCCCCGTGACTATGTCGACAAATATAATGGCGTGTTTGATCGGGGTTGGGACGTCATGCGGCAAGAGCGGCTAGAGCGTGCCATTGCGCTTGGCCTTGTCCCTGACACGGCTACGCTGCGCCCACCGCTTGAGGGGCATCGCGACTGGAACAGCCTAAGCGAAGATGAACAGGCCTATTGGGCGCGCGCCATGCAGGTCAATGCAGGTATGATGGAAGCGGCAGATTTTCATCTCGGCCGTTTGCTAGACCACCTTGAAAGTAGCGGTCAGCTAGATAACACGATTGTCGTTGTGACGTCCGACAATGGGCCAGAATACAACACACTAGGCAAAACTGCGCCCCCTGCAATGCGGGCCTTTGAGCGCACTTGGATGGCGATCGAAGGCTGGGATGTTGAATTCGAAAACCTCGGTCAAAGGGGTAGCCTTGCGGGTATTGGGCCTGAATGGGCCACAGTTTCGGCCGCGCCGTTTCACCTCTATAAATTTGCTTCTGGCGAAGGCGGGGTGCGTGTTCCAATGATCGTTTCGGGACCAGGGATCGACACGAATGGGTTCGTTGATGCCCGCGCGATGATTGCTGATATTACACCCACCCTGTTGGACCTTGCGGATGTCCCGTATGACGCGGGTGATTTCTATGGTCGAAGCCTCGCTCCGATCCTTGAGAGCACGGCGGCGGATGTTTACCAAGATGACGACGCTTTCGCCGTCGAAGTAAGTGGGACAGTTGCGCTGTATCGGGGAAACTGGAAACTTGCCCGCGCCCCCGAACCCTTTGGTAACGGGGAATGGCACCTCTATGACATCGTTAATGATCCAGGTGAAACGCGCGACTTAGGGGGTCAAAATCCTGAATTATTATCTGATATGGTGGCAGAATATCAAACCTATGCCAAAGATGTCGGTGTGTACGAATTACCGCCCGGACAAAGTGCGCGCAAACAGTTGAATATCAACGCAATCAAAAAGACGCTCACGAACTATTGGTATTTGCCACTTGGGATCGTTGTTAGCCTTTTGTTGGTGCTTTTTGGGACTTATCGCGGTCTGCGCTGGCTGTTTCGACGTCGCCCTGCCTAACCTGATAAACATTTAAATTGATGGAGTGAAATATGAAACAGGTCACGGAACAAAAGGGCATTGCAAGCAGCACACCAAGTCCGCTGAAACGATGGGTTCTCTCGCGTCTCATGACCCATGTCATTAGCGAGTCACATCAAGAGAAAAACCGCGCCAAACACGAAGCAAAACGCCAAAAGCAAAACAGACGGCATGTTGTTGAGTATTTCCATCAGGTCGATGATGGATATTCACATCTCGCCATACAGATTTTAGAGCGCCTCACAACGAAGTATAACGTAGATCTGGTTGTTCACCTCGTGCCCATGCTGCGCGATGCTAACTTTCCCGAACCTGACCTGCTGCAAGAGATGTCAAGAACGGACGCCGCGCAGATCGCGCCCTATTACGGGCTAAGCTTTCCTGAGGCCAAGGCGCTTCCTTCGCCCGATCTGAGCGCCCTTGCAACAGGTATCTTAGGCAACCTGACCAATGAGCAATTCGCAAAACTGGGCGCGACAGTGAGCGAGGCGCTTTGGCGTGGTGATGAGGCGGCTTTGACAGACTTAGCCGAAGAGCATGGCACCCCTTGGCAATCGGATATCACCGCGAGACTAAACGCTGGGGCCGCGCGCCGCGCCAAGCTCAAGCATTACGCAGGCGCGATGTTCTATTACGAAGGCGAATGGTATTGGGGCGTGGATCGTCTCTATCACCTTGAACAGCGTTTGAAATCACTGGGCGCTGCACGGGTTGGGGATCACGCATTGATTGCACCGCGTCCGGATATCTCGGTCAGGTTCCCCCAAGGTGCCAAGGACATGACACTGGAATATTTCCCGTCATTGCGCAGCCCCTATACGGCGATGTCTTGGGACGCGACGCATCGTTTGGCACGCAACGCGGGCATCAATCTTGTGATGCGCCCCGTTTTGCCAATGGTCATGCGCGGCGTACCTGCGACGTTAGAAAAGGGATTTTACATCTTTAAGGATGCCGCACGCGAAGCCCGCGCCATCGGCAACAACGATTTCGGGACATTCTTTGATCCAATCGGAGAACCCGTCAAACAGGGCTATAGCCTTTACATGTGGGCCAAAGAGCAGGGTAAAGGCATCGCCTTCTACGGATCATTTTTGAAGGCGGCGTTTAACGAAGGCGTCAAAACCACGAAACCTGCGGGCCTGCAACGCGCCGTCGAAATGGCGGGGCTTGAATGGAAAGAGGCACAAAAGCATCTGAACGACGACACATGGGCCGAGACGTTAGAAGACAACCGCCTTGCCATGTATCGTTTCGGCAGCTGGGGCGTGCCCAGCTATCGTTTGTTGGATCGCAATGGCAAAGAAGTGTTGGGCGTTTGGGGGCAGGATCGGCTTTGGCTGGTCGCCAAAAAGATCGAGGAGCTTTCCTAAATGTCCCGCCTCCTGCGCAGAGTATTGATCGCTTTCGTCCTCGTTATCGGTGTGCTTGCTTATTTGGTCTGGAGCAATCCAGTCTTTCGCAACCTACCCTGGGCCATTTCCTATGAACGGACGTTAGATCGCTATGCGCAAACGGATGAAACCGTCACGGACATCACCGCAACACGCGATGCATCGGGGCGCTCAGCCGAACTTGTCGGGGCGTTGTTTGGGCGGGATGATGACCTTCCCTATTCGTTTGGGCTGGTCGCTTGCACAGGTGCGGGTGGCAAGGATGGGATGCCAATCCTATTTTCGCACGAAATTGATCACACGACGCTAGAACCCGGGGATATTACAATAACCAAGGCCTCGGGCGAGCGGGGGGATATCACCTGTTTGACCATGGCACCTGCCGACGATGCGGGTGAGTTGCGTACAGCTTTGCTCCTTGGGCAATTTGGTGGACCGGACGATCAACCGGTGTTGATCGAAATTACAGGCAATGTGCTGTCCAAGGATCATAAGGTAAATTTCAAAGGCGCAACCATAAAACCCGTGGCGCTTGAACTTGGTCCCAGCCTTGTTTGGGCGGAAATTGTGCCAGAGGCCGAGTGGACCCTAGGCAAAACGGCCAGTCGCTTGCCTTGGGGTGGCGGGGATGGATGTCCCCAAAACACAAGGCAAATTGTACGCGTGGCGTGGAATGGCGGCGTGACACCGATTGAGGACACGGCGGGACTGTCCCCCGACCTCTATCAAGTCACAGTCATCACTGCCGATGGCAGCCGTAACAAAGTCGCGCCTTTTGCGATTGCAGATCAGGGGGATGGCGACAACAATCACAAACTGTGCTTAGATGTGACGGACCCCGCAACATCGGTTTTGTTCCCTGCCAATCAAGTCACCGACCCAAGGGGCGATGTGAATGACGAAACCTATATCGACATCGTGCGAACCAATGCTGGGCACACACCCGACTAGCCACAGAGCAGGACCAGAGACATGATTGACCTATATACAGCCCCTACCCCCAATGGTTGGAAAGCCTCTGTAACATTAGAAGAACTGGGCCTGCCATATGAGACCCAGTTTATAAACATTGCGGAGGGGGCGCAAAACACACCCGAGTTTCGCGCCATAAATCCAAACGGACGCATTCCCGCAATTGTCGACCAAAGCGCCAATAACTTTGCTGTTTTTGAATCTGGTGCCATTATGGTCTATCTTGCGGAAAAAACCGGCCGATTGCTTCCGACAGA